>JAFRXD010000071.1 GCA_017441605.1 Thermoguttaceae bacterium
CGCGCCGAGCGCGCCCCCTTCCCGTCGTCTCGACCCCGGCGCCCGTCGCGTCGACCGACGAGCGCGCGATTCGCCTGGCGCAAATCGCCGCCGATGTCGCGAAATGCGAGCTATGCCCCGCGCTGGTCGCGAATCGAACCCAAACGGTTTTTGGAACCGGAGATCCCTACGCCGAACTCTGCTTTATCGGGGAGGGCCCGGGCGCGGAGGAAGACTTGCAGGGCAAACCGTTCGTCGGGCGCAGCGGCAAGCTCCTCACCGATATGATCGAAAAAGGAATGGGACTCCGGCGCGAGTCGGTCTTTATTTGCAATATCGTTCGGTGCCGCCCTCCGCAGAACCGCAATCCGGAGAAGGAGGAGGCGCGCGCCTGTCGTAAATTCCTCGACGCGACCTTGGACGTCGTGAAGCCGAAATATATCTGCTGTCTCGGGTCGATCTCCGCGACCAACCTGCTCGGGGTCGAGTCGCCGATCGGGAAACTGCGGGGAATCGTCCACGACTATAACGGCGCGAAAGTCGTCTGCACTTACCACCCCGCCTATCTGCTGCGGAACCCTAGCGCCAAGAAACTCGCTTGGGAGGATCTCAAGCTCCTTATGCGCGAAATGGGGCTGGCCCCGGGGAATTGACCCGCGCCGGTCGAGAATTCGTTCGGTTTTGCTCAAGAAACAAGAAGGACACAAAATGCGGTCGTCGAAAAATCGAGATTCGATTCAAGTAAAACCCAAAGATTTCGTCCCAAAAGACGTTAAAGTTTTTAAGGACAACGTTAAGTATTGCACCCTTGACGAACTAAAAACGCTCGTTGATAAATACGGCAAAGAAAAGATCTTCGAATTTGGAACCCTAGCTTCTGTTGCAGAGGCAAGTTATGAAATGACAAAGTATTTGTTGTCGTTAGGAGCCGATCCAAATCAATATGACGACACTACTCCGTACAACTGGTTTCCATTATTAAACGCCGTTATAAGCGAGAATAGCGATATAGTTCAAGTATTATACGATTATGGAGCCGATCTCAACATGGAGTTTCGAGACGATTCGCAACGACGGGCGCTCTCGTGGGCGGCTGGTTACGGCGATCGGATTCGTCATTATTTCAACGTCTTAAAAAGGTTGTTGGAACTTGGAGCCGAAGTCAACTTCCATTATTACCCCCACTACGACTGTTGTTCTCCACTTGGACACGCGTTAGAGAATAAAGAGTTTTATACAAAAGTACGCGAGCCTAGGGTTGTTAAGGAATACGACGAGATTATAGAGTTACTAAAGGAATACGGCGCAGAATATTACTATAAGACCTACGAAGAACTAAACCCGCCAAAGTTTCCACCGATTCCCAAACGAGATCGCTTTCGCGGTCGTTTAAAGAAGCGAGGTTCGCAACCCGGGGAGAGCGGAGAGCTTACCGTAATGGGCTTGTCGTTCGTTTTCCGTTGGATTCCGCCCGGGGAGTTTCCGATGGGGAGCCCCGAGACGGAAAAGGGGCGAGAAAAGGACGAAACTCAACACCGCGTCAAGATTTCGCAAGGGCTCTGGATGTTGGAAACCCCGGTAACGCAAGAGATGTATTTGCGGGTAATGAACGAGGTTCGAGGGTGGCATCACGACGGAGCGCCAAACGAAGTTACCGACGCGACTAAGGACTTCCCGGTCGACAGTATTTGCTGGAACGTGGCTAAAGAGTTCTGTCGCAAGTTGATCGAATTGTCCAACGAGCGCTACAATTTCCGGCTTCCGACCGAGGCGGAGTGGGAATACGCCTGTCGCGCGGGGACTACGACGCCGTTTTACTGGGGAAAGACTAGCGACGGGACTCTGGCGAAAGTTAATACCGGGAAGCGAAGCAAACCTCCCGTTCTAGACCCTGAAGTCTTGCGTCCCTGTCCTGTTCGTTCGTATCCGCCGAATCCTTGGAATCTCTACGATATGCTCGGGAACGTGAACGAGTGGGTGGAAGATTATTATCAGTACTATCCGGAAGGAGACGAGGTTTCGGTCGATCCGATTGGGGAGGCGTCGCCGGAGACGGAAGAGGGGGCGCGGTGTTATCGCGGGGGCGGGTTTTACTGCTACGCGGGGGACGAGCGGTGCGCTTGTCGGGGACAAATGCTAATCGACGAGGTTACGGACGACACGGGGTTCCGGATCGTCGTTTCGCCGGTTGAGATCAATTTGGATTTCGACGCGGAGGACGCGGAAGAAGCCTAAGACGCCTCGCGTTTTTTCGACGTCCGTCGGAGCGGGTTTGGTTTCGCCCTCGCCAAAGAGGCAAACTAATCTCGCCCCGCCGGGGCGCGAGACGCGCGCGGTCTATAAACTTCTTCCCTTTGGGAATCAACGGGAGGGTTGCGTTCGGAGAGGTATTTCGATATACTGTCTGGCGAGGAGGAGTCGCCTATGGAGTGGAACGACGCAAAACTTACCAACGAATTGTTGAACAAGCGCGTCTTTGAGAGCGAAAATTCCTCAAAACTTTTCGCGGGAAAAAGACGCAAAGGACCGCTATCGATTCACGACGCCCACTGCGCGACCCTTTGGAGCGAGCCCGAGTTCGCGAGCCAATTCTGCGACGAGCTATTGCCGGAAGTCGCGAATAATTACGATACGAAGCGCGTTGAGATTTGTCCGAGCGTCTTTGTCGACGATTCCCTGACGAAGATTTACGCCGACGCGGTCTGGCGGATACCGAGCAATGTTCCCGGGAAAGCCCCGCTTTAGCTTCCGATCCTATTTGAATTTAAAGCGACAATAGGTCCCAAGGACAATGGAGCCATCTACTTGCAGATCCTCCGCTACTTTGCGAACCTAATGAGCGCCGAGTTGCGCCGCAGCGAAACCGAACGCGTTCCCCAAGCGCTCCCGATCTTGATTCTGACCGGTTTCAATCCCAACTACCGGTTTGAATCGTGGCGAGAACTGTTCCCGATCGGACGGGGTTGCGAGAAGTATCAAGCCGATTTTCCGATAAAGGTTATCAACTTAACGGATCTTTATCGCCAAAATCAGATAAAGGGAGGTTCCCTACTTCGAATGGGTTGTTCGGCTCTCGGTTGCGCCGGAATGAGACGCGTTGTCGAGGATCGACAAGAACTTTTCAAGTTGATCTCCGATTTTGCGCGCGATCCGCTAATCGGGAAAGAGTCGAGAAGGCGTCTGCAGACGGCGACGGTCGCGTATTGCGGCGCGACGGGCAGTATTTTTAACAATATGACGCGTCCGCAATTCGTAGAATTGGCGACGGGCGCTCCAAGCGGAAAACCGGGGACGCAATGGACAGGGCGATATTCGAGTTATTTACGGGAAGAAGTTACGAAGAGGTCAAGGACGAAGGGGTTAAAGAAGAAGGACACAAGCGACAGCTCGCGTATTTGCGCGACGTCTTGAAATTTCGTTTTGGCGCGGATCCAAACGAAACGACGGCGCTACTTCGCGATAGGTCGTTGGAAGAACTCGACGAGTTGACCGAGTTCCTCAGAGGTTGCGCGAGTTACGAGGAATTTCGCGAGCGACTCTAGCGCCGCGATCGCGAGAGGAGCCACAGAAAGAAGGGCGCCCCGAGAAGGCTCGTGACGATCCCGACCGGCAAAACGCTCGGGTAAACGACGATTCGCGAGGCGGTGTGGCAGGTCGCGAGAAAGAGCGCGCCTCCGAGCGCGCTCGCGGGAACGAGGACGCGGCGCGCGTTTCCGACGAAAAGCCGCGCGACGTGGGGAACGACGAGCCCGACGAACCCGATCGGGCCGCAGAACGCGACGACGACGCCCACGAGGGCCGAGCAGAGCGCGAAGAGGAGTCGGCGAGTCTTTTCCGCGTCGACGCCCAGGGTTTTGGCGCGCTCGTCCCCTAGGGTCAGCGCGTCCAGGGAGCGCGAGTAACAAAAGAGGCACAGCCCCGTCGCGAGAACGGTCGCCCCGACCAGCGCGAGCGCGCTCGGCTCGCACAGATCGAAGCCGCCGATCGTCCAGCGCAGCGCGACGAACGTCTTCGCGGGATTGGCGAGATATTGCGCGCAAAGGACGAGACTGGAGAAGAAGAACCCGACCGCCGCGCCGGAGAGAAGGATTCTCTCGTTGGAGACCGCGCGCTTCGACAACCCGTAGACCAGGGCGGTCGCGAGGAACGCGCCAAGCCCCGAACCCCAGACGATTAACGGCGCTCCCAACAGAGCGCTCGGGATTCCGAGGGCGGCGATTTGCGCCGAGCCGACGAGGGTTAGCGTGGCGCCGAGGGAGGCGCCTCCCGCGACCCCGAGGGTGTAGGGGGTGGCGAGCGCGTTGCGAAAGAGGGTTTGCATCGTCAACCCCGCGAGCGCCAGGCCGGCGCCCGCCAACGCGGCGAGGGCAGTTTTCGGAAGTCGCTCGCCCCAAAAGATTTTCGCGAGCGCGTCGAGGGAGAGGATCGGGCGATTTGCGGTCGGGAATCGCGCCCAAACGTCGAACCCGTAAGTCGTTCGCCCCAACAAAGGCAGAACGATCAAGACGGCGAGCGCGACGAGGGCGAAAAGGGCGAGTCCGCGGGCGGTCGCTTGTCGTTGGCGCGGAAGTTCCGGCGCGATTTCTTTCGGCGCCTCCGGGTCGGAAACGGGGTCGAGCCGCCCGGGGGGATCCGGAACGATCATCGGAATCCCGACGCTCGGGTGCGGAACGGTCGTCGGCGCGAACCCGTAAACGATCGAAAGCGCCTCGCGCTCGGTCGCCTTGTTCGGCGAGCCTAAAAACGCGACGTTCCCCGAGTTAAGCGCGACAATTTCGTCCGCGAGGAGAACCGCGCGATTGAGATCGTGGGTCGCTTCGAGGGCGGAGGCGCCCTTGTCGCGAAGCCATTCGGAGATGGAGTCGGAGATCTCGCGCTGGGCGCGATAGTCGAGAAAAGTCGTCGGCTCGTCGAGGAGCAGTAGCTCGGGCTCTTGGGCGAACGCGGCGGCGACGAGGATTTTCTGGCGCTCTCCCCCGCTGAGCGAGTCGAATCGCCGCTCGGCGAAGCGGACGGAGCCGGTTCGCTCCAGGGCGTCTCGGACGATCGCGTCGTCGCGCGCGGAAAGTTTCTCCAAGGGGCGCAACCTGGGCGATCGACCAAACTCTACGATCTGTCGCGCGAGGTAAGCCTCGCAATAATCTTGGATCTGCCGAACGACCGCGACGCGGCGCGCCAACTCGCGCCTGGGAAGCGCTCGAACGTCGACCCCGTCGAGTTCGATTCGCCCGGTCCAGTTCTCGACGACGCGCGAGACGCAGCGGAGCGCCGACGTCTTGCCCGCGCCGTTGGCTCCGACGAGCGCGACCCGGCTCCCGCGCGCGACTTGGAACGAAACGCCGCGCAAAATATCGACTCCCTCGAGACTTAGCCCGAGCCGTTCGACTTTGAGAATCGGCGCGTCGTCGACCCGGGAAGTCATTTGGCCTCGGGCTCCCAGTAGTACATTTCGACGGCGGCGCGGTAATCGTCGCAGAGGGGCTCGCTGGTTCGCTTATCGAAGTCGAACCCGCAAAAGACGGTTTTGCAAGAGGCTAAGCGCTCGCCGTTTTGCCAAGCCTCTTGGCGAGTCTCGAACGACTTGCGACCGATTTTGGAGGTCCACGTTCGGACTTCGACGTCCTCGACAACGGACGCCTCTTGGTCGTAGTAGACGGTCGTGGTCACGACGGCGAGCCCGTGGGGGCGAAAGACGAGGGTCGGATCCATCTCGCGATAGAGATAGGTTCTCGCGCGATCGAACCAGTCGGCGTAGGCCAGATGGTCAATATGCCCAGCGGCGTTGGTATCGGAGAAGGCGGGGCCAATCGTTTGGACGTAGTACATAATCACCCGGCGCTTTCGTCCCAGCGGTACTTTTCCAGCACGACGCGAAACTCCTCGGTCAGCGGCTCGCTTTGCTTCGTTTCAAAGTTGAAACCGCAAAAGATCGACTTGCCGATCGCGCAACGAACTCCGTTTTGCCAAACGTCTTGGGTCAACTCGTACGACTTGTTCCCCAAGATGCTGACCCAGGAGCGAACGTCGACGTCGCTCGCGATCGAAACTTCTTTGAGAAACGTCACTTCGGTCTTAAGGACGACCATGCCTCTGGGGCGGAATTTGAGGGTCGGGTCGAGCTCGCGATAGATCGGGGTTCTGGCGCGATCGAACCAGCGGGAATAGGCGAGGAAATTGACGTGCCCCTGCATGTCGGTGTCGGCGACTTGCGGGACGATCTTGGAAACTAGGTACATGAAGTTTTCTCCGAGCGCGCGCGGGTCGAGCGAGCGCTTTCGCTATTATACGCGATTCGCGCGGTTCGTCAAAGGGCGACGAAAAAACCGCTCGAAACGCGGGGTCTCGAGCGGCTTTTTCAGAGGCGAATTACCGACGATTCGCTATTTCGCGAGGGAAAGAATGCGAACGTTGCGGAATTGAACCGGGTCTCCGTGTCCGAGGAATCCGACGAAACCGGACTTATTGTGGAGTCCGGGGTGCTCGGCGTTGTGGATCGGCTTGGCGTCGGTGATATCGGCGTCGACGATCAGGACGTTGTTGACGATCACCTTAATGTACGGACCGATCGCGATCACTTCCTCGTAGTTCCACTCGCCCTTCGGCTTCTGCGCGCCGGTCTTGGCGGGAATGATTCCATAGATCGAGCCGTGTTGTTGCCACGGGGCGATTCCTTGGTAGTCCTCGTTGATGATTTGCAGTTCCATGCCGTTGTATGCGGCGTCGAGATTTGCGGCGGTGGTGCGAATGCCGACGCCGTTGTTCCCGCTGCGGTCGGTCGGGAGTTTGAACTCAAATCGAAGGATAAAGTCGGAATAGGCTTTCTTGGTCTCGAGGTTGCCCCCCTTGTCGCAGACGAAATAGCCGTCTTTGACCGGATAGCCGTCGATTCCGCTTTGCCAGATTTCCGGAGAAAGCTCGGTTCCGTCGAAGAGCAGCTCGAATCCGAGCTCTTTCTCTTGTTCGGTAAGTTGGTTCAACGGTTGGCCTTCTTGCGCGAAGGAAACGGCGCAGAAGCACGCGGCGAGCGCCGCGAAGAAAAGTTTCTTCATTTCGTAACCTTTCAAATTATCTTAATATCGAACGGCGTCCTATTCTCGAAACTAGAGCAACTTTTGCGCTCTGGCTTTCAGATCGGCGTTGGACGTCGAGTCGACGACTTTTTGCATGCCTTCGACTAAGATCTTGCCCGCTTTCGCTTTCGCTTGGTCGTCGGTCGCGGCCTTCCAGTCCCAGTCGCGCTGGCTTTCGCGAATCTTTTCGGCGACGAAAACCGCGGCTTCGCACGCCGCGTCTTTGTACTCGTCGTACTTGACGTACTCGAGGGCGGCGGCGACGTTCTCCGCGTCGATCTTGCGCTTAAAGACCTCGAAAATCAGGGCCTTGTCCTCGGCGCGCTTCGCGGTCTCGAACGCGGTTTTGCACATCTCGATCTTGGTCGCGACGGGGAGTTCGAATTGGCGCGCGACGCGAATATAGCCGCGAATTCCGCGAGCGTGGTATTTCGCGTCGGTCGCTTGCTTCGCCATCGCCAAGCAGATTTCGGCGAGAGCGGTCGCGTCTTCCGGGGTGTTCCATTCGCCGAGGATTTGGGAGGCTTTGTCGAGGGTTTGGGGATTGTTGCAGGCTTCGGCGACCGCCATAAGAGCCGTGCCGCCGCCGATTTGCTTGAGCAACGGGAGCATCTTGATCTTGGCGTCGAGGTCGGCGGCTTTAAAGAGCTCGGCGACCTTTGCGGCGCAGTCCTCGCGCGGGAGTCGCGTGCAGGCGGCGCGAAGGAGCCAGTCGACTTTCGCGTCGTCCGCCTCGCCGTCGAGGGCTTTCACGAGCAATTCGAGATTGTCGAGATCGACGATTTCCGAAAGCGCGTTGAGCGCGCCGTCGCGGAGAGCGCCTTTTTTGGTCTCGGCGATCTTAACGAGCGCGTCGCCGAATTCGGCGGTTCGGCGCAACTCGGCGATCTTAAGATAAGCGACTCCGGCGTTTTCCGACTTCTCGACGACTCCGAGCAAGTCGACTTTCTTCCACGCGGCGTCGAAATCGTCGGAGTCGAAGGAAACGGCCATCGCGACGATCGCGTCGGACAGCTCGGGCATATCGAAGTTCTTGACGTCGGACGCGAACCCGTCGAACGCCTCGGCTTGGCGAAGCCCGTTCTTGGCGAGGGCTTGCGCGGCGGCGACTTTAACCGCGAGGGTTCCGGCTTTGGCGAGAACGCCGAGCTTGGCGCGCGCCAGTTCGCTCGAAGCGACGTCTTTGCGATCCCCGATCGCGCGCGCGATTCGGACTTGCATCGCCTCGGGATAATCGTTGAACGCGTCGGTCAAGGCCTTCGTAACCGCGGCGCCCGCCTCGTCTCCGTACTCGCGAACCGTCTTAAGCGCGACGTCCGCTTTGGAATTGCCGGCGCCGAGCTTCAGGGCTTCGAGGACTTTCGGGGCGGCGTCTTTGCCGGAGCAAAGGAGCGCGCGATAGAACCCCGCGTCTTGAACGAACGACGGGAAAACCTCGTTGGTCGCGGCGTCGTACATTTTGATCGCGCCCGCGAGATCGCCGGCTTTTTCGCGCTTGTTGCCGATTTCGAGAATCGCGTCGCCAAGCCCGCGCTTCAGGAGCTTGACGCTCGCGTCGGTATCGCGGACCTTGTCGGTTTGGGCGACGAGGTAATCGGCGCACTCGTCGGTTCCGATCGCGCCGAGCGCGGCGAAGACCGCCTTCTTGACCGATTCGTCGTCGTTCTTGTCGCCGAGCTCTTTGAGTTGGGCGACCGATTCGACCTTGCCGCGAACCCCGATAGTATCGATAACGCCGACCAAGTTCTTGCCGGTCAGCTCGTTGGCGGCTTTCGCGAGGGCCTCGTCGACCGCCGCGAACGGCATGGCCTCGAGGGCGAAACGCGCGTTGAAGTTCAGTTTCTCGTTGGGGAGCATCGCGACGAGCGTCGGGATCGCTTTTTCGGTTCCGACGACCGCGAGTCGCTTAACGGCGACGTTTTTGTACAGAATATCTTGGGGTTCGTCGCCCGGCTTGGCGATTTCGGCGATCAGGGCGTCCTCGCTCGTTTCGACGCTCAGAGCCTGCGCCTTTTGCGCTTGGGCTTCTTGCGAATCTTCGGCGCGAACGTTCGACGCAAAACAGACCGCGAGGAGCGCGCAAAGAGACGCCGCAAATAGTTTCTTCATAGTTTCGTTCTCCAAAAAGACCAAATTGGCGTCTAAAATTACAGGGTGTAGGGAGCGCGCATGGCGCGAGTTCGCATGCGGTTGGCTTCCTCGTCGTTGAACTCTTCCTTGACGGGGTCGAATTCGAGGGGTCGCTTGAGCTGCCAGGCGATATAGGCGCAGTGGGAGGCGATGTGGGACTGAGCGGCGACGTTCGCGTTGGCGGCGGGGGTTCGTCGGGTCTTGACGCACTCGACGAATTCGGCGATGTGGGTGGTGGGGTCGGTGCCGGGCATGCCGAAGTACTTCAACTCGCCGCGCAGCTTGTCGTTGGAGACCGCCATGCGCCCGCTGTCGCCCGTCTCGATCCAGCCCTCTTCCCCGACGTAGCGCGCGGAGCAGGTGCCGAGCCCGAGCCACCCGTCGGAGCGCATCACGAGCTTAACGCCGTCGGCGTAGTAAGCCCAAACGTGCCCGGCGATCGTGCCGTCGTCGTTGAATTGAGGCTCGTAGCGAACCGGGGCGGTGTCGTCTTTTTGAGCCGCCCATTGGCAGAGGTCGACGGTGTGGGAGCCCCATTCGAGGATCCCGCCTCCGTGGAAGTCGAACTTGCCGCGCCAGTCGCCGCGAACGTAAGCGCTGTTGTAGGGGCGCCAGGGGCAAGGCCCGAGCCAGCGATCCCAATCGACGATATCGGGGGACGGCTCCGGTTCCGCCGGATACCAGTTGTGGTCGGTGGCGGGCCAGAGGGTGTTGGCGTGGACTTCGGTCAGCTTCCCGAGCTTGCCGCTTTGAACGATCTTCGCCGCGAGTTGGAAGTTGCCGATATTGCGGCGCTGGGTTCCCGCCTGATAGACGATTCCGTAGCGATTGACGGCGTTCGCGAGGGCGCGGCTCTCTTGAATCGTGAGGGAGAGCGGCTTTTCGCAGTAGACGTCTTTTCCGTATTTCGCCGCGGTGATCGAGGCCATCGTGTGCCAGCGGTCGCCCGTCGCGATGAGCACGAAATCGATATCGTCGCGAATCAGGAGCTCGTTCATATCGATGTAGGTATCGCAAGCGGTATCGCCGTTTTTCTGGTCCGCTTGGGTTTTGACCGCGTCGCGGCGCTCCTTGCGAATATCGCAGATCGCGACGAACCGAACGTCGGGTCGCGCGATAAAGACGCCGAAGTCGTGCCCGCCGCGCGATCCAATACCGATCGCGCCCA
Organism: Thermoguttaceae bacterium; assembly: GCA_017441605.1. GTDB lineage: Bacteria > Planctomycetota > Planctomycetia > Pirellulales > Thermoguttaceae > RUG369. The sequence goes on from JAFRXD010000071.1 coordinate 10,348, forward strand.
TGCGCAGTTTCTCGCTAGGAGCGACCGCTCCGTCCAAACCGAGCGCCGAGCCGGAAATCAGCGTCGGAATCGAAGCCGCCGCGCCGATCGCCGCGCATCCCTTCAGAAAATCGCGCCGACCGACGCGCCGTTCTGTCAATTTCATATAAATCGTCCTTTCGCTTTGCGCTCGCGAAGCTCCTCGCCCGCGAACGGAAATAAAAACGGATCAAATCGCGCTTGTTAATTTCGCGGAAATTCCAACGCGACGTTTGACGCCGGAAACCCGCGCTCGTATAATCATAAAGGAACCGAGCGCGAAAATCAAGATTTGAGGAAAAATTTTTCGATTTTAATCGGTTTGTCGCGCAAAGCGCGAATCGAGACGCGCTCGGACCGTCCAATTCCCCAAAACGACGCCCAAGGAGACGTCAAAAATGAAAAGGCTCTCGGACTACAAAACCGAAAAAGAGATGATCGACGCCCTCTACGAGATTTGCCCCGAGGACATGACCGCTCGCGCGATCGAATACGACAACGACGGCAGATGGAGAAAGTCGCGCGAGTGGCATGTCAAGGCCGCCGAAGCCGGTTGTCCCGAATCGATGACGGAGCTTATCGAATACGACGACGAGGAGGACGAGGAAGACGAGGACGATATGCTGGGGCTTATCGAGCGCTTCGCGTTCGAAACCGACGAGGAAGAGGGGGACGAGGAAGCGATCGCCGATCTCGCCGATAAAAGCGACGAGGAAAAAATGGCGTTTCTCAAAAGCCGTTTACAGATAGACGACGAGGACGAAGAGGAGGACGAAGAGTACGACGAGGACGACGACGAGGAAGACGAGGACGAACTCGACGAGGAGTCGATGAAATGGCTTCGGAAATTTAAGGAAGTCGCCGACGGTCCCGCGCTGTACAACTTCACGGAAGAGGAATTAGCGGAGGACAAGAGAATCGAATGGTATCTTCTCGCGGCGGAGCGCGGTAGCGCGGCGGCGGAGGGGGAAATCGTTTACGCCTACGCCGAGGGAGCCTCGGGCGCCAAGAAAGACGAGGCGGAAGCGGAGAAATGGCTCGCGAAGATGGAAGAAACGAAGAACGGGGAGGGTTTCTGGCAGCTCGGTCTTTGTTACGACGTCGGAGACGCGCGCGTAGATCCGCAAAAGGCGCTCGAATATTACGTCAAGAGCGCCGAACTCGGTTATGGCGAGGCGATCGCGAAACTTGTCGTCCGATATCTTCGCGGGGAGAAAGGAACTCCGAAAGACGCGGCGGAAGCGGAGAAATGGTTCCGCAAGTTGGACGAGTCGGGCGACCAAGGGGGACTGCGAGCCCTCGCTCTACGTTTGGACGAGGAAGAAGGGCGCGATTGGCTCCTCAGAACGGCCGAAGCGGGAAGCGCTTACGCGATGGAGCAGTTGATTCTGGACAATAAGGACGTCGAAAAGTGGACGGAAAGACTCGTTAAGACGGGTCGCAACCGAGAGATGGAGGAGCTCGCCGAGTTTTACGACGACCATAAGCGCCCGGAGGAAGCGCTCTTCTGGTATCTCAAAGCCTCCGAGAACGGGAATCGTTGGGCGACGCGAAAACTCGCGATTTGGCGCATTATCGGCAAGAACGTCGAGAAAAACCTCGACGAGGCGGAGCGATTGCGGCAAATCTTAATCGATACCGCGAAAGACGTTCGGAAGCAATGGTATTCGAAGTAACGCCGCGGTCGGGGCGAGCGTTTTCCGCGCGTCGGACACGGTTCGCTTTGAACGAACCCTTAAAAAGCCGCGAGCCCCTTGAATCGCCTTGCGATTATGATACGCTAAGCTCGCGTCGCCGTCCGACAGGACGCCGCGACGCGAGCGCGTCGAACAAACCGAGAGGACAATAACCAACCGAACAACGGAGGGTTAAAAATGGTGGAATCGCAAAGAGGGGCGGCGCTTCTCGCGCTGGCCGCTTTTTTCGTTATCGTCGAAATCGTTCGGGAAATAATCCGTCGCAAACGCGCGCGCGTCTATTTGTCGCTATTCGAGGGCTCCTCCTCCGATCTTCGAGATCTCGGGGATTATTACGAGAGGAAGGCGAGAACGATCGACGACGTCCCCTATTTTAAACTCGCTGACGACGCGCGTCGCAAAGCCGACGAACTGAACGATCCGAGAGACGCAATCGTCCAAACGGGCGTCGCCTCCAACTCGACTCCTTCTCCTTCCGTTGAAGAAAAGAAAGGAGACGAGAGACCGCGCGACTCGGTCGAAAAAGGAATCCCAAGCGCGATCGTCAAGTCCGAAGAAGTCAAGAAGGTTCGGCGGTGGCTAAAAGAGGTCGCCCACGGGAACCGCGAGGCGATCGCGGATCTGGCGCTCTTCTACTCGAATCGGAATTTCCTACTGGAAGAGGAACAGATCCAAACTTACGAAGAGGAGAGGGAGCGCTGGCTTACGGAGTTGGAAAACTCGAACGACGGCGACGCAATGTTTATTTACGCTTCGGAAGCTCGCGAAAGAGAATCGGTTAAATACTCCTGGTATCTCAAAGCCGCCGAGAGAGGCTCGCGCGACGCCGCGCGAGAAGTCGCGTTTCGTCTAGCGGTCGGCTGGGCGTTAAAAAGGACCTCTTCGAATCGGAGCGCCAGCGAAACCAAATGCTGGAAACGCCTCCGAAAACGCGAAGCGAACGAGTCAAGACCGCGGCGCGCGCGGCGATTAACGCGAGAGAAGTCGTCGTTAAACCGACCCGGGGCGGAAGGGCTCTGTTGACCTATATCGGTTTGCCGGGCGCGATCGGAACGATCGCGGGGTTCTTTATTACGTTTTCGCGCAAAATCCTCCCGCGTCCCGGTTGGGAAGCGGGAATGATCGTCTCGTTAATATCTATTATCTGGTTCGGTATTTACGCCTTTTTCACCGGTCTCGCGACGGGGGAGCGCTCGGACTTCCTTAGGAGAATTCTAAACGCTAAGGAACAAATGAACATGGGACCGAGATTCTTCCTCGCCAACGTAGGGGCGACCGTCGTCGGACTGGTCGCGATAGCGCTCGGTTTTTTCGTTAAAGAGAAGGGCTCGGAAACGGGAGCCAACGTCCTCATATAAAGGCGGGGCTTCTATCCTCGCGCTTCACTGGGCTCCGCGGTTGATCGGTAAGAAGGGATCCATAGCAATCCTTAAAATCATTTGGATAATCATACTAATCGGTTTTTGCGCGCTCATTATGTACGCGGACTTCACTGACGATAAACCCCGATGGTGGAGAAGACACATAATCAGACCCAAAGTCGAAAGTCATCCAAAATCAGACGACGATGGTACTGAGCTTTTTTCTTACCCCCCATGGGAGCGAGAGCCAAGACGCTTTGGAAACAAACCTCCTCGAGCCCCTTGAAATCGCCTTGCGATTACGATACGCTAAGCTCGCGGCGCCGTCCGAAAAGACGCCGCGACGGAAAAACGTTAAACAAACCGAGAGGACAATAACCAACCGAATGAAAGAGGGTTAAAAATGGTGGGATTTATTCTGGCGGCGATCCTTGTCGTCGTCGCGATAATCGTTTTCGACAAAGTCGCGCAAGCCAAAAAGACTCGGCGCGCAAAGGAATTGATCGAGTCGTTGTTTGGAGGCTCGACCGCGGAAATGAGGGACTTGGCGAACGCCTATGAATTGTGCCATTTTTCCACGTACTTAAAGGCGAGACTCGCTTACTCGAACGCGTTTCCCGATAAAGACGGCGACCCCGACATTAGAGAGTTGTTGACCCCGCTCCCCGTCAAGATGATCGAACAATTCTTCCTTTCCGTCGAAGTCGCGATTCAATGGTATCGCAAGGCGGCGGAACTTGGCGATCTCACGGCGGCGGCTCGACTCGCGCTTCTTTTAAACGCCGATCAAGTCGCGGAAGAAAGAGCGAATTGAATTAAAAAAGTGGAGGCGTCTCGGGATCCGGACGCGATGCTGGAGCTCGTTTCCCCAACGCTCGTTGGAAACTGTCCTTTCGCGGGCGAGGAAAAGGCTCAATGGCTTCGCAAAACGGCGGAACTTGGGAGCGCCCAAGCGCTCGCGTTTCTCGCGACGCTCTATAACGATGGAGAAGACGGCGTTCCGCAAAACAAGGCGGAGGCGGCGAAATGGCTCCAAAAATTGGAAGAGTCGGGGGACGTCGAGGCGATGGAACAGTTTGCCGCGACTTCCGAAGGAAACGATAAAATCGAATGGCGCCGCAAGGCGGCGGAGCGCGGAAGCGCGAGCGCGATCGCCGAGCTCGCCGCGCTTTTCTGGAAAGGAGACGAAGAGAAAGGAATCCGCGCGGACAAGGCGGAAGCGGAAAAATGGCTTAAAAAACTCGAGGAATCGGGAAACGGCGAGGCGACGCGCGACTTCGTTTGGTCGGCGGAACTCGAGGGGCGCGAAAGAATCGACTGGCTTCTCAAAGCGGCGGAGCGCGGAAGCGCGAGCGCTTTCTCGGATCTCGCGGACGTTTACGAGGAGGGCGAGGAGGGCGTCGTCGAATCGAGCGCCGAAGAGGCGGAAAAATGGCTTTTCAAGTTGGAAAAATCGCGCGACGGAAAAGCGATGATGGATCGAGCCGATATGGTCGACGCACTCAACAATCGCGAGGAAGCGCTCCAATGGTTTATTAAAGCCGCCGAAAACGGCTCGCGCGCCGCGATGAAGGAGCTCGTTATTCGCTACTCGTTGGGAAATGGAGTTAAGAAAGACGAAAAGGAAGCGGAACGATGGCGGAATCAACTGGAGTCGACCCCCATTCGCAACGCGGAAGATGATTGCTCCGGAGGACTTATGGCGCGAATTACCGACTTGGTTCCCGCAAAGGCGCTGGTCGAGCGAAAAAAGAATTGAACTCGCGCGCCTCGAGACTCGCTCGCGCCGTCGAGGGTCGGAAGTCCGATTCGCTCGACGGCGCGGTTTGCGTTTGAAACGCCCCTTCTCCGCTTTTCCAAACTTTTTCGCAAAAATCGAAAAATTTTTTGTCCAAAACGAGCGCCCTCGCCTTGGGTCGTTGTAACGGAGAAACAGCGCGGTCGAACCGTCGAGAAGAAGCGACTCTTCCGACAAGACCTCGACGGCGCGAAAACGAAACGACGCAAGGGGGTTAAAATGGTGGGATTGTATTTTGTCGCGTTTGGGTTAGTCGTTCTCTTATTCGCTTTCTGGCGCGCGCGACGCGCTCGAGTCGCGGCGGTCGTCAATAGTCTGGCGCCGTATATGTTCTCTCGCTCGGATCTCGACGATTGTCTAGAAGCCGTTGAAAAGAAGGCGCGCGAGTCGTCGGATTCGACCGACGACAAAAATAGCTTCGACAAAACCAAACGAGAAGTTACCAACGCGTTGGCGGACTTGGGTTGCGCCAACGCCAAGGCGGCTCGAGCGCTATCGGGCGAGGGTCGAGGGCGAGGGAAGAATAAATCGAACCGCGAAGAGGAGGAAGCGAAGCTATTCGACGAATTGGGAGAATTGGACGACGCGAATACATTTACTCTTCTTTTAAAACTCCTCGCGACGGCCGATCGACGCGCTCAAAACAAAGGGTTCGGGGCGCCGGGAAACGAGAGCGAATTGGAACCGGCGAAAAAGTTCCTTCGCAAAGCGTTCGAGCAAGGCTCGGCGTCGATCAAAAGCTTCGCGCTGGAACAATACTTTTACCCCCTTAGCCCCTTCAAAGACGAAAACGAGGGACGGCGCGCTCTTCAATGTCTCGAAGAAGCGAAAGACGCCGAACCGATTTTTCTTTACGCGCACCGTCTCGCTTGCGGCAACAGATTGAGCGAGGCGATCTCGATGTATCGGAAAGCGGCGGAACTCGGGTCGACGAAGGCCGCGGCTATGCTCGCGTTCTTTTACGAAAGGGGAAAAGAGGGCGTCGTCGAACCGAGCGCCGAAGAGGCGGAAAAATGGCTCCGAAAGCTGGAAGAGTCCAACGACCCCGACGCGATGAACCTTTACGCGTCCATCTGCTTCGAGTTGAACGATTACGAGTTCCTTCCGCGAGCCCGCGGGGCGGTCGAACTCGGGAGCGCCGAGGCCGCCCTAGCGCTCGAAAAGCTCTATTCCGAAGGAGCGACTCTTATTCGAAAAATGACCGACGACGAGCTGGAAGAGACTCTTGGCAAAGACGAAAAGAGCAGGCTTATGCGCGCCGCGATCAAGCGGGCGAAATGCGTCGGGTTCTTCTCGCGAGCGCTACCCAATTACGCGCTTGAGACGATCGAAACGGACGTGGTCGAGGCTCGCAAATGGGCGCGAAAGTTTGAGGAACTGGCGAGCGGAGACGAACTGTTCGCGCGAGCCCAATCTTGCGAAACGAAGTCCAAACCGGAGGAAGCGCTCGATTGGTATCGCAAAGCCGCCGAAAAAGGCTCGCGCAAAGCGATGAGAAAACTCGCGGAGCTACTCTCGCGAGGTTCCAATGCGAAGAAGAATAAAGCGGAGGCGGAAAGGTGGTATCGCGAGCTCGAAGAGAGCGCCGACCCCGAGCTTATATTCAAGTTCGCCGAGTTTAACGAAAAAAACAAATTGAGCAAAAACGCGTTTCGGTGGTATCGCAAAGCGGCGGAGCTAGGCTCCCCGAGCGCCATGCGGAAAATCGCCGACTACTACGCGAAAGGACGCGTCGTTAAACCCGACGATGTCGAAGCGGCGCGTTGGGAAGGCATGGCCGATTTGGTGGCCGCCGGAAACAAGTGGGAGCGTCAACTCGAGACGGCGGACGTTTCGACGTTCCCCGCTTTCTGGGCGAATCGAAGGGCGCCAAGGCTTTTCTAGAATGATCTCGATACTTCGGGTTGCGAAGCAAGAAAATATACCAACGACGATTTGAACGATTTTGAGCGCGAACCGCGCGCAAGGGGGATTGCGAAATGCCTATTCTATTTGGCGAAGTAATTATTATTCCAATCGGTTTCATTATATGCGCGATCTGCTGGATCTTAAGGGCGCTCGCGGGGGACTACAACCGCGAAAGCTCGAGCGTCGATTACTTGAACTCCGGAAACCTCGGCGCCGGAACCGGGCGATTCGACGCCGCGAGGGCGGAATACTCGAAACGGCAAGCCGCGCTCGGACTTCTGCTGGCGCGATACTTGGGAACTCCGGACGACGCCGACGAGGGAACTAAGATTTTGTTTTCGCTCGAAGACGCCGCTCCCTCGGAAAAGCTCGAATGGACGATTAAATTCGCGCGGCGCGGTGGAACCGTCGCGATCGCGACGTTGGCGGTCGGGTATCTGACGGGCGACGAGGCGCTGGGCGTCTCGAAAGACGAGGCCGAAGCGATCAAATGGATCGACAAATTGGACGCGGGCAAAGACGATCTTGCGGTTCTAGCGGCTCTTAAGACAATTTTGACGGCGATCGCGACCGGAACGGGAATCGCGAGCGAAGGGACGATCAGAAGCGCGATGGAGGCGTGTCAAAAAGCGTTTTTCCAAGGCGCGCCAATGACTTCGGCTTGGTTAATTTACGTCTGCGCGGACGGAATCAACGGGTTCTTTAAAAACGAAGAGCTGGCGAAAAAATGCCTGCGCCTCTTGGAAGAGGACGAGGACGCGCCCGATTTTGATCGGACGACGTTGCGAGCCTTTGCGCATATTCGAGGCGCCGAGGAAAAGTGGGACGAAGCTATCGTTTGGCTTCGCAAAGCGTTCGAGCGAGGCTCGACCGTCGCCGCCGCGGATCTCGCGGTTATCTACGCCGAAGGGAAACCGGGCGTCGAAAAGGACTTGGCGGAGGAGGCGAAGTGGCTTCAAATATTGGAGGACTCCAAGGACGCGGCGGCGATGAGCTATTACGCCTGGGAAAATAAGCTCGCCTATATCGATTGGAATCGCAAAGCGGCGGAACTCGGCGACGCCGAAGCGATGGTAAGACTCGCGATCGCTTATTCCGAAGGGGGTAATTATCCAAAAGCGCGCTCCGGCCGGGAACTTAGGGAATCGCTAGCCAACAAAGAGGGATCGGGGGCCCTATTGGCGCATATGAACGACGGGGGGACGTTCGCCGACGAAACGAGCGTCGTCTACGAGCGTCTCGAAATAGACGAGGCGGAGGCGAACAAGTGGTTCGTAAAAGTCGCCGAGTCGGGCAACGCTAGAGCGTTGGACGCGATCGCCGACTTCTACGCGTCCAAGAATCGCCATAGCTTCGCGCTTCACTGGCGACGCCTCGCCGCCGACGCCGGTTCGCGAAAGGCGATGAGAAATCTAGAAGCGACCTATTTGTTCGGTCTCAACGGGGTCAAAGCGGACGCGAACGAGGCGATGCGATGGCGCAAGACGATGGAGCGAGCCGCGAAGGAAGTGTCCGAAAAGGCCTCGACTAGCGTTTGACGACGCCTCGACCAAACCGATCCCAACGTTCCAACGCGACCAAAGCCATTGTCCAAAACGAGCGTTTTGACCTAGAAACCGGGGCGTCGGCGAAACCAGTCGATCCCCGGAAAGAAACGCCCCGCGAATATCGACCGCTTAGCAAAAGAAAACGTCGATTCGAGCGCGAGAACGGCGTCCCAAGAATAAGAGAAGCGCCCTCCCTCGATTTGGACTTTTTTCCGAACCGGATCCTTGCAAAAGTCTTTAAAAAACCCAATATATAGAGAGGGGGCGCCGAAGTCCGACGCCCCATTTTTCCGTTTTCCGTCGCGCGTCGCCTTGAGCGAACGGCGCGAATCAGAATTGAGAGCGAGCGCTTATGGATCCCAACGAATTGTTAAAAGACGACGACAAGCCGACCGGACGCGACAAGTTGAATTTGTCGAAAGAGACCGCGAGTTGGACTCCCAAGAAAAAAGAGTCTTTAATGGACTTCAAGTTCGAGACCGACTTCGAACCGAACCATTTGGATCGAGGAGGAAAGTACCCCGCGACAAAGTCGACCGGGGAAGAAGTGGGGTGTGGCGGCGGAATTGGCGGAATTGTGGTTGCCGTCCTTATTATCCTTCGAATCATCGTTAAAATTATCGCCCGCTTGTCGGAGTCCCAAAACTCCAATCCCTACCGATAAACGGCGCCAGCGGCGCCTTGACGCCGCGCGTCAAAAGGGGTATAACGTTCGCGTCGACGGCGATCCGCAAGATAGCCTCCGCCCCCAATTCAAAGAAAAACTCGCCGCGCTTACCAAACCCAACGCGGCGGCGTCAACGCGATGATACAACTAGAAAACGTTTCCTACGCCTACGGAATCGACGCCAAGCCGGCGTTGCGCGACGTTACCCTCTCGATTCCCCAAGGCGAGTTCGTCGCCATCGTCGGTCCCAACGGCGGCGGAAAATCGACGCTCGTCAAACTAATCCTCGGACTGCTCAAACCGCGAACCGGGCGCGCGCTCCTCTTCGGCGAGTCCCCCGAGAAGACCCGTTGTCGCGCCGGGTACGCGCCTCAGCAGGCTCGGGTCGACTTCAACTTCCCGATCGGGGTCCTCGACGTGGTTCTCGCGGGTCGCTTCGGCGCGCCGTCGCGGCGCGGGCCCTTTTCTCCCCGGTTTTCTAAGTCCGACAAAGAGGCGGCGCTCGCGGCGCTCGAGCGCATGGGGGTCGCCGAGCTGTCGCGCAAGTCGTTCGGGGAGCTCTCCGGAGGTCAGCGCCAGCGCGTTCTCATCGCGCGCGCCCTCTGCTCCAAGCCGGAGCTGCTCGTGCTGGACGAGCCGACGAACAACATCGACCCCGCCAACGCCGAGCGCTTCTACGAGCTCCTCGCCGAAATCGCGAAGAAATCCTCGATTCTCATGGCCTCCCACGATCTCGGGGTCGTCTCGAAAATGGTCGACAGCGTCGTGTGCGTGAACCAGGTCGTCCACATCCACCCGACGTCGGAGTTCAACGGCGCGCTCGTGAGCGAGCTGTACAACGCCGACGTTCGGCTCGTGCGGCACGACCACCGGTGCGCCGAGGTCGGCGCCCACTCCAGCGTCTACGAGTAACCCCTTCCCGTCCCTCCGACCCGGCGTTTCTCGACTCTTCGCCCCGCCCTCGACTCCGATCCGCGCCGCGGGCCTCTCTTCTTCTCGAAAAACAACCGAGCGCCCCTGTTGGTTTTTCGCGATCGCGGTATAATGGACGAACGTTTTCGCGTCGACGCGCCGCCGGGGGCCAGCTCCGCGGGCGCGCCGCGCCAAAGACCAACCGCGTTTATTGGAGTTCGTCGCCATGGAGAAATTGCCCTACAAAGTCGCCGACATGAGCCTCGCCGATTGGGGTCGCAAAGAAATTATGCTCGCGGAAAACGAGATGCCCGGGCTTATGGCCCTCCGCCGCAAATACGGCCCGACCAAGCCCCTCAAAGGCGCGCGAATCGCGGGAAGTCTTCACATGACGATTCAAACGGCGGTTCTCATCGAGACGTTGCGCGAGCTCGGCGCCGAGGTTACCTGGGCGAGTTGCAATAAGTTCTCGACCCAAGACCACGCCGCCGCCGCGATCGCCGCGACCGGGGTTCCGGTCTACGCTTGGAAGGGCGAGACCGACGAAGAGTACGACTGGTGCATCGAGCAAACCCTCTATTTCCCGAGCGGCGAGCCCCTCAATATGATCGTCGACGACGGGGGCGACCTCACGCTCTGCATTCACAAGCCCGAACACGCCGATATCGTCGGGGGGGTCAAAGGCATTTCCGAGGAAACGACCACCGGCGTGCACCGCCTCTACCAAATGTTCGCGCGCGGCGCCCTCAAGATCCCCGCGATCAACGTCAACGACAGCGTGACCAAGAGCAAGTTCGACAATCTCTACGGGTGCCGCGAGTCGCTCGTCGACGGAATCAAGCGCGCCACCGACGTTATGCTCGCCGGTAAAGTCGCCGTCGTGGCGGGGTACGGCGACGTCGGAAAAGGGTGCGCGCAATCCCTGCGCTCCTACGGGGCTCGCGTCCTTATTACCGAAATCGACCCGATTTGCGCGCTTCAAGCGGCGATGGAGGGGTTCGAGGTTACGACGATGGACGACGCCTGCGAGCGCGGAAATATCTTCGTCACCACCACCGGCTGTTGCGACATTATCTCCGCCGCCCAAATGGCGCGCATGAAGAACGACGCGATCGTCTGCAATATCGGACACTTCGACTGCGAAATCGACGTCGCGGGGCTCGAGGCTTATCCCGGAATCAAGAAGACCCAGATCAAGCCGCTGGTCGATCGCTACACTTTCCCCGACGGGAAGTCGATCCTACTGCTCGCCGAAGGACGGCTCGTGAACCTCGGTTGCGCGACCGGGCATCCGTCGTTCGTTATGTCCAACTCCTTTACCAACCAAGTGCTCGCGCAAATCGCGTTGTGGACCGAGCCGGAAAAGTACCCCCTCGGCGTCCACTTGCTCCCGAAAAAGCTCGACGAGGAAGTCGCGAGACTGCACTTGGAGCAACTCGGCGTCAAACTGACGACCCTTACCCAGAAACAGGCGGACTATCTCGGCGTTCCCGTCGAAGGTCCCTTCAAGCCGGAGTTTTATCGCTACTAGTTCGTCGAACCGCGACGAACGTCGCGAAACCGCGCCGCGCGCGAAAAAGGAGCTATCGTGCCCAATATTCAACCTTTCGAGGGTTTGCGTTACAATCTGGCCCAAGTCGGGGCGCTGAGCGACGTGATCGCCCCGCCCTACGACGTTATCGAACCCGAGTTTCAAGACGAGCTCTACGCCAAGAGCGACTACAACGTCGTCAGGCTCATTCTCAATAAGACGAGCCCCGAAGACGACGCCGAGAACAATCGCTACACTCGAAGCGCCAGAATTCTCAAAGACTGGAAAGCCTCCGGCGTCCTCGTCAAAGATCCCAAGGCGGCGATCTACGTCTATCATCAAATCTATACCGTCGACGGAAAAGAGTACTGCCGCAAAGGGTTTATGTGCGGTTGCGAGGCGGTTCCGTTCGGAGAGGGCATGGTCTTCCCCCACGAGATCACGATGAGCGGTCCCAAACAGGATCGCCTCATGCTCACGACCACCTGCAAAACGAACTTCAGCCAGATCTTCGGTATCTATCCCGACTCCGAGAACGAAGTCCAAAACGTCCTCGAAGAGGCGATTCTGGGCGAGACCCCGCTCGAGGCGACCGACCACCTCAGCGTCTTGAGTCGAATGTGGGTCGTCGACGACCCCGAGGTCATTGGCAAAGTCGTTAAGCTCATGGGGCCGAAGCCGATCTTCGTCGCCGACGGGCATCATCGCTACGAGACCGCCTGCAACTATCGCAAGCAACTCGCGCAACAGGGCGTTTTGACGCTCGACCACCCGGCGAACTACGTCCTCATGCTCTGTATCGCGATGGAGGATCCCGGGCTGATCGTAATGCCGACCCACCGGCTCTTTACGAACGTTCGCGAAATCGACCAACAAGAGCTCATGAATCGCGCCGGGGAATACTTCCGCATTTCCACCGTCGGAAACGGAATCAACTCCGCGCAAGCCGCTTGGGGCTTGATCAAGGGAATGAACGACCAGGGAACGATGGCGTTCTTCACCGGCAAAGACAAGGTCTGGAGCCTTCTCTCGATCACCGACAAAGGCCGCGCCAAGATGGACGAGGTCGCCGCGAACCATCACCCCGAATGGCGCCAACTCGGCGTCGCGATTCTGCACTACCTGCTCGTCGACGCTCTCCTCGAGCTCGGAAGCCGCGACAAGCCCAAGTACGTCCACGAAGTCGGCGAGGTCGCCCGTCTGCTCCAAAAAGACCCCGAGACCTTCCCCGCCGCCGCGCTCGTTATGCCCGCCACCGTCGAGCTGATTCAGGAATGCTCGATGGTCCGCGAGCGCATGCCCGCCAAAAGTACTTACTTCTATCCCAAGCCGGTTTCCGGCATGTTGTTTAAACCGTTAGAATAGCGAGCGTTTGGAGAAACGAAATGATCGCCGTTATCGACTACGGAATGGGGAATTTGCGGAGCGTCCAGAAGGCGTTCGAGCGGCTCGGATTCGAGGCGAAGATCGTCTCCGATCCCGACGCCGTTCGCGCCGCCGACAAAGCGGTTCTCCCGGGCGTCGGCGCGATCGCCGATATGATCGCCGAGCTGAAGCGGACCGGAATGGACGAAGTCGTTCGCGAAACGATCGACTCCGGCAAGCCGTTCCTCGGCATCTGCCTGGGGCTTCAGGCCCTCTTCGAATGGAGCGAGGAAAACGGAGGCTCCGAGTGCCTCGGGATCTTTAAGGGCAAAGTCTTGCGCTTCCCCGAGAGCCCCGAGTTCGTCGTCCCCCAAATGGGCTGGAACGACCTGACCTTCAAACAAGCCGACGTCCCGATCTTCAAGGGTCTAAAGCCCTCCGATTACGTCTACTTCGTCCATTCGTACTACGTCGCTCCGGACGATCCCGAGCTCGTCGCCACGACCACGAACTACGACAACGTCGACTTCTGCTCCTCGATCGCCAGGGACAACGTCTTCGCGACCCAGTTCCATCCCGAGAAAAGCCAGGACGTCGGGCTCAATATTTTAAAGAACTTCTCGGAGCTTTGAGCCCCGAGCGCCGACGTCCCGATTCGACCTCAAATAAAAACGAGCGGAGCCCTTAGCGACTCCGCTCGCTCTTTTTGTCCCGAAAGCGCTTAAACGTTAACGGGGGGAGAGAATCGAAGCGAGTTCGTCGTCCAACTCGTCGGCGAAGTAGTCCTCGAACGCGGACTCCTTATCGCTAATCGCGCCGGAGGTCGCGGTCTTGGTCTTCGCCTGAAGAACGACCCAGTTGGAAGTCCCGTCGCTATAGTTCGCGCGAACCCGGAAATAGTAGGTCGTTCCGGAGGCGAGTCCGGAGAACGTCTTGGCGCCAAGCGAGGTAAACGCTTTGGTCGTCGCGTTCGTAAAGCTCGAGTTCTTCGCGTATTGAACCTCGACGCTCGTAAAATGAGAGACGCCGCTTATATTGAGAACGACCGCGCTGGCGGTAACGCTACTCGAAACGGTCGGCGCGGGGAACATCTCCTCCTTGGTCGTCGCGCTAAAGCTCGGCGTCCAATTCGATTCGACGCGGGAGACGTTGTCCCCGAGCGCGCGAGCCTTGAAGTAGTACTTTGTGTTCGCGCTCAGCCCGGTAATCTCGACGACTCCGGAACTTGGCCCTTGAACCGTCCTCGCGTTGGAGAAATCGGCGCTCGTCGAATACTGAACCTCGAACCCCGAGGCGTTTGGCGAGTTCCAGCACTTGACTTTGACCGAGTCGGTTCCGATCGTCGTAAAACTATGCGCGGGCGTTCGGAGCTGTCCGGCGCGATAGGAGATCTCGTTCCAGCGAGACGGATTGGCGACCGAGGAGGTCGCTTTGACCCGAATATAGTACTTCGTTCCAAACGTCAGTCCGGAAATCGTTTTGGCGCCCGGCGTCGAATAGGTCTTCGTCTTCGCGTCGGAGAAGTCCTCGTTCTCGCTATATTCGAGAACGTACTTGTCGGCGAACTCGACCTCGTTGATTTTGACGACGATCGCCGTTTTTACGGCGTCGACGCTAATCGCGGGCATGGGGCAGATATCGGTACAGGTGTACGCCGACCCGGTCGCGTAAGCCGAGTCCGCGCGATCGGTCGCGGTCGCCTTGACGCGAACGTAGTAAGTCTCGTGCTGGGCCAAGCCGGAAATCGTCTTGGTTCCGGAACTTGCATAGGTCTTCTCGGTATAGGTCGAGAACGTCGAGTCGGTCGAGTAATCGAGAACGTACTTCTCCGCCCCGTCGACCGGATCGATCTTCGCGACGATCGCGCTATGGGTCGCGGAAAGCGCGATAGTCGGTTTCGCGAGCGGCTCGAGATTCTGGGCCGACGTCTTCGCGGAAACCGTCGAGGACCAGGCGGAATCGTTATACCCGGTCGCGGACGCCTTGACGCGGAAGTAGTAGGTCGTCGAAGGGCTCAAACCGTCGATCGTCTTGGTTCCCGCCGAGGTATAGGTCTTCGTCCCCTTGCCGGAAGTAAAGCTGGAATTCGTCGCGTATTCGAGGGTATATTTCGACGCGCTCGCGACCGATCCGATCGTAACTTTGACGGTCGAGGACGTTACGGCGCCCTTGGCGAGGGTCGGGGTCGCGAGGGTCTCGGTATCGTCGTCCAACGTCGTTACTTTCAGCGTCGTCGACCAAGCCGACGCGTCGTACCCGGTCGCGCTCGCCTTGACGCGGAAGTAGTAGTCGGTCGCGGGGCTTAGCCCGGCGATCGTCTTCGCTCCCGCCGAGGTATAAGTCTTGGTCGTCTTGCCGGTAAAGCTCGAATTGGTCGCGAATTCGAGGGTATAGGTCTCCGCCTTGTCGACAGCGCCGATCGTAACGACGGCCGAATTGGACGTTACCGTTCCCTTGGTCAGGGTCGGGGTCGCGAGATTGGTCGTCGCGCTAACCAAGCTCGACCAGTTCGACTCGGTATAGCCGCTCGCGGTCGCCTTGACGCGGAAGTAGTAGGTCGTCGCGGGGGTTAGCCCGGTAATCGTCTTGCTCCCGGCGGTCGAGTACGATTTCGAGGTCGTCGAAGCAAACGACGAGCTCGTCGAGTATTGGACCGTATAGTTCGTCGCGTTCGCGACCGAGCCAATCGCGAGAGTCACCGAGTTCGCGGTCTTCGAGGAGACCGAGAGGGTCGGGGTGGAGAGCTTGTTGGAGGAGGAGTTGTTGGTCGCGGCGTCGAACGCGTTCCACGCGGAGTCGTTGTACCCCGTCCCTTGCGCTTTAACGCGGAAGTAATAAGTCGTTCCGGAGGCCAACCCCGAAAAAGTCTTCGCGCCCGAAGTCGTATAAGTCTTTCGCGTTTTGTTCGCGAACGCCGCGTTGTCCGCGTATTCGAGAACGTAAGTCGACGCGTTGTCGACCGCCGCGATACCGACGACGATCTGGGTCGAATACGAAGTCGTCGAGACGGTCGGGGCGGCGAGTTTGGACGCGCCGGGAATCATGCGAAGCGTCTCGGAGTAAGGCGATTCGGAACCGGTCGCGGTCGCCTTAACGCGGACGTAGTAAGTCGTTCCGGTCGTCAAGCCGGAAATCGTCTTCGCCCCGGAACTCGAGTAGGTCTTGGTCGTCGCGTTGGTAAAGCTCGAATTGGTCGCGTATTGGAGCGAATATCCGGTCGCGCCGGAAACCGCGGCGATATTGACGACGATCGCCGTATTGGTCGTCGAGCCGACAATATCCGGAGCGTCGAGATCTTGAACGACGACGTCGTCGAGAGTCGTGGCGGTAACCTTTGTCGACCAGTCGGAATCGGTATAGCCGGACGCGGTCGCCATGACTCGGAAGTAGTAGGTCGTCGAAGCGCTCAAACCGTCGATCGTCTTGGCGCCCGCCGAGGTATAGGGCTTCTCCGTTTTGGTCGAGAACGTCGAGCTCGTCGAGTATTGGAGCGTATAGCCCGTCGCGTTGGCGACCGACCCGATCGTAACCGTAACGGAAGAGGACGTTATCGCTCCCTTGGTCAACGTCGGGGTCGCGAGCTGCTGCGTCGAAGATCCGGTCGTCGCGCTAAAAGAAGTCCAATCGGAGTCGCGATATCCGGCGGCGACCGCTTTAACCCGGAAATAGTAGGTCTTATTGGCGGTCAATCCGGAAATCGTTTTCGAGCCGGAACTTGAATAGGCTTTCGTGGTCGAAGTCGAGAAGCTCGAGCTTGTCGAGTATTCGACGACGTACAAATTCGCGTTGGCGACCGAGCCGATCGTCAAAGCGATCGAATTGGTCGAAGGCGCGTTCGAGACGTTCGGGGTCGCGAGTTTCGCGTAGTTCGTTTTAGTCGTCGCGTTGATCGATTTCCAAGCCGAGTCGTTGTAGCCCGGCGCTTCCGCCTTGACTCGGAAATAATACTTCGTTCCCGACTTGAGCCCGTTGATCGTCTTCGACCCGGACGTGTCGTATTTCTGGACGGAACTATTGGTAAACGAAGAGCTTTCCGAGTACTCGACGACGTATTGAGACGCGTTCGAGACGGCGCCAATCTTGACGACGACATAGTTCTCCGCGAGCGTTCCGCTCGTAAGGGTCGGGGTCGAGAGCGTCGTTTGGCTAGACGAGGCGACGTACTCGTAAGCGCCAATATCGACCGCGGAACCGTAAATCCGACTGTTCCCCGCAAGGTCGTAATCTTGCGAAACGTAGTCGTTGTTTCCCGCGTTGACCGCCTGCGAGCCGCTCGGAAGAGAATAATTGCCGCCGGACGCGTTGGTAAAGAGGGATTTGGAGGAGGAATAGGTCTTATTTCCCGACCCGGACGTCCAATCGGTAAAGGACGTTAGGTTGTTGTAACCGTAGAGATTGGTAACGTTTGGATTTTTGGAAACGGCGGAAGATTCGAGACCGAGAATCGAGTTGTAAACGTTGCTCGTTCCTCCGGAAACGTAGAGATCGCTCGCGTCGTTCGAGGCATTGTCGACGAAGGAGCTATTGCGAATTTCCATTTTATTGGAAGAAGTCGTCGCGTTATAATATACCGCGCCGCCCCTACTATCCGCGGAGTTGGAAACAAAAAGGTTGTTTTGTAGATCGTCGTTCGAATAGCAATATAGCGCGCCACCGTAACTTCGGGCCGTATTGTTCTTGAAAATTGAGTTATAAACGCGGCCGGTAAAATTTGCCGCGCCGCCGGAAGTCGTCGTGCTATTGCCTATAAACGACGAATCGTCAATACTTCCGCTTCCATCGATAGCCCCGCCTCGAGCGGCGGAATTGTTTTTAAAGGTGGAATTGGCTATGGAATTATTTGTGCCTTCTATCGCCCCGCCGTAATAATTCGTCGCCTTATTGTTCGTAAAAGTCGCGTTGGCGATCGTCGCGCCGGAAGCCGATATGGCGCCGGCTCTTTGCGCGGTGTTTTCGGTGAACGAACAGTTTGCGTCGACGATTAACGAACCGTTCACATGAAGCGCGCCGCCCGAATATTGACCATTGTTTTTATTGAACGCGGAGTTATAAATTTTAAGGGTGGAACCGTTGTTCGCGGTGGCGATCGCGCCGCCGTGGTAGGCGCCGTTGCTTTTAAAAGAAGAACCGATCACGAGGATTTCGTAATTGGACGAAGAGTACCCGTAGTGATAGATCGCGCCGCCGTAGGCGTTAACATTGCCGTTTGGAGTTGAATTGTTCACAAACGAGGAATTATCGACGAAAATATTTCCAAGTCTAGAGTAAACGGCGCCGCCGAGGTTTCCGATCGAGGAATTGCCCTCGAAAGTCGAATTGAGGATTCGCAAATCGCCGTTTTCAATGTGGATCGCGCCGCCGGTCGTAGCGGAGTTGTCGGAGAACGAAGAATCGAGAACCCCCAAATCGCCGTTCGGGACGTAGATAGCTCCTCCGGTAGTCGTTCCGGAGGAATTGGCGTTCGAGACGAACTCGCACGAGCTTACTTCCAGCTGGTCGCCGTTAAAGAGAATCGCGCCCCCGGAACCGGTTCCGTTGGCGAAGGTAACGTTCGCGATTTTGAGCGTCGCGACGTTCGCCGAAGCGCTCATAATTCCGATCGCGCCGCCTCCGTCGAGGGTGATTCCATTGGAGAGCGCGCTCGCGTCGATCGTAACGGACTTGTCGATCGTCAGCGTGGAGCCGACGGAAATCGTTTTCCCGTCGAGAGACGGATCGAAGTAGATCTTCGCCCCGTCCGCCGCGTTGGCGAGCGCGTATCGCAGCGTCCCGGAAGTCGTCGCGCTATCGCCGGTCGAGGTTACCGTGAAAGTCGTCGCGGCTTCGGTGATCAAAGGCGTCTCCGCCTCCGAAAGCGAGGACAAATCGATCGCGTCTTCCTCGGCGACGAAAGCCTCCGCGACAATCGGCGCCTCGACGAGCTCGGAGCCCGTTTCGTAAGGCGTCGCGCTAAGGAGCTGGCGATCCTCGAGCGGCTCGGCGCGAAGCGACCTAGTTTTGAGCGAGCGCTTGGACTTGTCGCGCGACTTGGACGCGCCGTTGGAAGAGAAATTGCCAAAGAGTCCTTGCGAAAAAAAACTGCTTCCCATTATTTTTCCTTTGGTTGGATTCCGCTCCTATTGGGCGCCGACCCGCCCCTGCGACGAGTCGACGAGAGGCTCGAGCGGGGAGCCTCGTTTCGGTCATTTTGTCCACTAAGCGCCGGAGGTCAAAATCGAAAGAAAAATTGTCTAAAAAATGAAAACTTTTTAAAGCGAATCGCGGAGCCCCCGCGTTTTCCCGAGCGCTTTTCGGCGCCTTTTACCTGAAAGACGTTATCGACGAGTTGGAGTTTTGCTCGAAAGAAAAAGAGGCGAGGATTCTTCCAATCCCCGCGGCTTTCGCTTATTCCCCGACGACCTTGAACGCGCCGACGTCTTTCGGCAAACTATGGCTTGCGGGGGATTCTCGCTATGGTAAAATTAGAACGCGCGATATTAGCTTTAATAAAACTTGACCCCAATTTTTATTACAAAAGCAAGAAGCGCAAGGTGAACGGGCCGCGTCGCGATCTACGAGAAAGAACAAGAGAAGAGACTTGCTTGTTGGAGCACGCTAAAACAAGCGAGGAAGAAATGATCGCCGAACGCATAGTTCAAGCGATGGGTAGGAGCGCCGACGCCGTTTGCTAAAGAAGTTATTAGCGTCCTATTTGAGAGGCTTTGAATGTACAATAGTCGCGCGTTGTTCAAATTATTAAGGACGGAACGTCCCGTTATATCGGACGATTACTGTTGGCATATCGTTCCCGACGGGATTTTTACCGTTTCGGAATTAGAGGAACTTAGGGAAATCGACGAGATTGAACTTAGAGAGAACGAATCGCACATAATCGCGAACTTTCTCTCCGACGGCGAGCGCCCCGAGGGCGTTCCCGACTACGAGGAGACGCTAAGACGCGCCAAAAGGAGCGAAGATGACCCGAAGCGAACTTAAAGAGCGCTTGGAGCTCGCCGTTTACGAGCTCGCTCGACGAAACGACAGAAGGGCGTTTCTCAAGCGCGAGAGAACAAGTTGCGCGAGCAGTGGCTACGGAATCGAACTAATCGCGACTTCCGAGATAAGGACCGTGTTTCCGACTATGGAGCCGAGTCAGTTAAAGAGTTTTTCGCCGAATGTTTCGCGTCCGTAATGAACGGCGACCAAAACCCGCTCGCGATCAAAGTTGTGGATCTTTTTAGGGAGTTAGCGAAATGACAACGTTTGACCCCGCCGTGGTGAAACTTGGAACTTTATGCGCCTCGCGCTCACTATGGGTTAAGGCGGGTCCCTACGGCGATTATATGCAATTCATTCCGGACAAGTGTTTTACCACCGACGAAATAAAGAGCATTAAGCGCTTCGACGATCTCTGCTTGCGCGAGCAAGGGGAGCGCGCCGTCGCTAACTTTCTCCCGGACGGCGAGCGCCCCGAGGGGGTTCCCGACTACGAGGAGACGCTAAGACGCGCCAAAAGGAGCGAAGATGACCCGAAGCGAACTTAAAGAGCGATTGGAGCTCGTCAAAACCGCGCTCGTGTGCGTCGCGCTGGTCGCGGTGATCGCGTCGAGTTGCGATAG
>JAFRXD010000072.1 GCA_017441605.1 Thermoguttaceae bacterium
CAATTCAAATATCATTACCGATCGGACGCGCGGTCTCGCGGAGCTTCGTAGCGTCGCAAACCGATTCGCTCGTCGATCCGCTCGATTCGACGCGCCAATTCGCCGTCGGACGGGCGTTTCGAGCGGACGGCAAAATATGCGACGCTCGCTCGGCGAAGGAAAAATCCGGCGACAATTTCGTTTCTCGATTCGGCGAGCTTTTCCAATTTGTCCAGAAGCGCGACAAGTCTTTCTTCGGACTCGGGTTCTTGCCACCGAGTCGCTCCTTCGAAATCGAGAGTCGCGCGCTCTAAGTCGGGATCGGCTGGAACTTGCCCCATCTGGTAATCGTCCAATTTGAGAACGAGCTCGCGAGAAAGGGCGGAAAACGTTTTTTCGGCCTCGGAATCGAATCGCGGAATTTCGCCCGTAAGTTTGATCTCGGAGCGTTTTATCGCGCGAACGATCAATTGAAACGACCCCTTCGCCGTCTTTCGATCAAAATCTCCGCGCTTTTTGGCTTCGCCGACCAACGTATCGCCAATCCTTCCAAGCCACAAACGCTTGTAAACCGGAAAAGCGCCGTTCGGTTCTAAAAGAACCCCCACGAAACCGCCGATCATACCCCCGGAAAACCTTCGGTAATAAAACTCGCGGTCGTCCGAGCGGAACCAGAGGGTAAAAGCCAAATCCTTCTCGCGCGCCTCTTTCGCGAGCGCGCGGCGCGTTTCCTCGTCGAGGTTCGGATTAAAATCGAGTTTTAGGTAAACCCAATCGGCGCATTGAAACTCGTCGCCGGAAACTTCGAGTTGGAAGTAGTCCGACTGATTGTAGTTCGATGGCGCGACGGATTCGTCGGCGCGAGTCGGGAACGACGCGGCGACGAGATACGCAAATACAAATAGGGCGCGAATACGCGATTTCATCTTACGATACTCCGTTAGTACTGGATCCATTGCAAACCGAGCTCTTCCTCGTATTGCGCGCGTTTCTTTTGTAACTCGGGGCATTTGTCGATACCCATAAACTTGCGGAGGGTTACGACGACGCGTTGGAGGAAGTAGGCGCGTTGGTATTCCTCGCTGTTTTTGAGGTATATTTCAAGATCGCCGAGACGTCGGAGCGCTTCGTTTTCGTCCGGTTCGAGGAGACCAAGTCGAAATTTTTCAAACATCCGACCCCGCGTTTCAAACAATCCTCTCTCGTCCCTAAGTTTTTGAAGCGCTTTTTGATCGGTCGCGCTCGATTCCGTCCCGACGTCTCCGACCGGCTCGATTGCGATCTCCTCCGACGCGACCCTATCGAACGGTCTTTTCGAGTTTTCCGCCAACACAAGTTCTATTAGGAACTTATAGACAAAATCTTTCTCGCTCTCTTTGTCGCGCGTCGATCGATAAAGGGTCGACGCCAGGGAACCGACAATATCCTCGGATCGCGCTCGCTCATAACTTGGGAACCCGTCTTTAGGCAAGAGCCACGAATCGTAATTATAACACATATACTTTTCAAACAACGCCAGATCCCGAAAACTAACGCGCGTTCCGTTATCGCGAAGCGCGATCATAAACGCGAGACCGCTCGTTTGCAACCGATCGATAACTTCTTTCCTTTTTCCTAGTTCGACGCCCTCTTTAAAATCGATCTTGAAAAAGACGTCCTCGCCGTATCGATAAGATCGCTTCGAGGTCTTTATTTCAAAAATAG
>JAFRXD010000073.1 GCA_017441605.1 Thermoguttaceae bacterium
AAACGCCGTCTCGTCCACTTGGTAGTCCGTCGCCGCGTAAAGCAACGCGAAAAACGCCTTGCCGCGCGTCTGGATTCCGTCTTGGGTCTCGATCATCTTTTCTTCCTTCCTCTGGGGTTTACGGTATTCCCGCCGCCGTCGGAAAGCGGCGAGCCCCGGGAGTTAATGAGTCGTTTCCGTCGCGTCCAAGGGCTCGCCGCCGCCGAAGCGGCGACGAGACCCCGGGAACACTAATGAAACGCGCCCGGCTTATCGCTTCGAGGTGGTCTGAAGCTCGCGACGCGCTTTGTCGCGTTTATCGTCCGAGTCGGCGGGCGGCGGACGTCGCGCCTTTATTCCGAGTCTTTTTCGGGACGCGAGGGCTCTTGCGCGGACTCTTTCTCCAAGTCCTCGTCGATTTTTAGCATTTGATCGACGGCGATTTGAAACGCGTCGGCGTATTTCTGATATTCGTCGGTCGCCTCGCCCTTATCCCAACGATCCGTTAGATCCTTCGCTCGCGCGAGATATTCCTCGTAGGTTTTGGACTCCGCTTGCAAATAGAACAAAACGGCGCGTTGCGCCCCGAGTTTCATGCAATCGGCGGCGTTGACGACTTTCGCTCTCGCAACGGCGGAGAGCAAGTCAGAAGCGGCGTACTCCGCGACCATTGCGCTCAAACGGCGCTCGCGCGGTTCTTCGTCGTTCATAACCGTTTCTTTGGACTCCTTCTCGACGTCCTCGATTAGCGAAACAAACTCCTTTAAAAGGGCTCCGATCACTTTCAAATATCGTTCGACGCAACTCTTGATAAACTGGTCTCTCGTCGCGGCGACGGCGGCGTCGCGTTTCTCTCGATCTCTTTCGTCGATCATCTGTTCCTCGTTCCTGTTCGTGGGTTAGGAAGCGGAAAGGGGACGCCGCGCAAACCGAAACGCGGCGAACCAATGTCCCCGAGGTTCATTTTTCGCCCCCCTCCGCTCGACAATACCGTTAGCGAGAACCGCCGACGTCTCGATCGTCGGCTAAGGCTCTCGACTCGTTTTCCGTTCGATACTTGACTCGATCCCGAAAGCGAACCGATCTCGGCGCCGGATCGTCTTCGCGCTCGATCGGCTCCAATCCCGGAACGCAAAAGGTCGCGTAAGTCCGCGTTTCCGTCTCCGTCTCGCTCGTCTTCGGCTCCTCCTCGATCCCTTTAAGGGCGTTCGTCGCGGCGTAGACGCCAAAGACGCAGGACGCGCCGAGCGTCGTTCCGACCGTCGCCGTCGCGACGATCCCAAGAGTGAATTTCCCGACGCCGATCAGCGCGCGCTCCGCAAAGTTCATTTCGCTCATTAGTGGCTCCTATCCTTGGTTTTGCTTGTGGATCGGAGAGGGGGCGGGGGAATAAAACCCGCAAGATCAGTTAGAACGGG
Source organism: Thermoguttaceae bacterium (assembly GCA_017441605.1). Lineage (GTDB taxonomy): Bacteria > Planctomycetota > Planctomycetia > Pirellulales > Thermoguttaceae > RUG369. Next base: position 1,398 of record JAFRXD010000073.1, read on the forward strand.
AATCGGTCGCGGACACGCCTCCGCGACGAGCAAGCCGATCGCGCCCGCCCCCTCTCCTTTTTCGTTGTTTAGACTTCCGCGCAATCCGTTTTCAACGTCTCCGCGATCTTGGAGACGTCCCGAGCGATCGCCTCGACGACCGTCTCGCTAAGATCGAGCGCGACGGCGATTTCCGCGACCGTCATTTCCTCGTAGTACTTCAAATAAAAGACCGGTTTCCAGTAAGGGCGCAATTCGAGAGCCCTCTTAAAACGATCCGCGAAGAGTCTCGCGGAAGCTCCTTGCAGTCTAAATTTAGCGCTATTGTTCATCGTTTAATCATCTTCCAATCAAAAGCCAATTCTATATCTCGTTCCGGAACGTCTCGGCGCCAGTAATAAACGCCGTGTTCGCCGTCCTGCTTGTAGCGGTATTCCCAACTGATCAGACCGCGCCCGCGCAAGACGCGAAGCGCGTTGTGGATCGTATAGTCGCCTTTCGGCTCGAACGCTCGTTTGACGTCGCGCAATCGCGCCGCGCTCTCCGCGTCGTACTTCTGAACCTCTTTGAAAACGTCCCAATAAGTCTGATTGCAAAGCGGGGGAAGCCCCATCGTCGCGCCCTCCTATCGATCCAGCCAAAACCCGACTCCTGACAAAACGAGAAGCGCGCCGACGGCGAGCCCCCAAAGGAACGCGCCGAACTCCTTCCAGCCGTCGCCTTTTCCGGTCGCGTCTTTCTTCTCCGCTCGCTCGCGCAAGCATTCGATCGCGTCGGCGATATAGTCGACGCGCTCTTCGAGCTCGTCGACCCGCTCCGAGACGTCGAGGACGTCGGAGTCGATCCGATCCAAATCCCTTTGAAAGTCAGTTTCTTTCACGTCTCGCTATCTCCCAT
>JAFRXD010000074.1 GCA_017441605.1 Thermoguttaceae bacterium
TGCTGAAGCTGGCGTCGGTGCGAATGCCGATTTGGGCGGCGGTGAAACTGACGGCCTTGTGCCCTAGCGATTCGAGCGCGATCGCCATTAGGGCGATAGTAACTTGCTCGCCGGTGGACATGAGCATGTCCATTTCGCGCGCGGCGGGACGGGGGCTAATTTCTTTCGCTAGATCGATGAGTCGATCGGTTTGTTTCCCCATCGCGCTGACGACCATAACGACGCGATTGCCCGCGCGGGTTTCGCGAATCGCTTTTCGCGCGGCGGCGAGGATTTTGGTCGTGTCGGCGACGCTGGTTCCGCCAAATTTCTGTACGATCAACGCCATAGTTTCCGTCCTTTCTCGGCGACGCGGGGTCGCCGACGGGAAGCGCCGCGAGCGGGCGCGACGCTCCGAAAGCCTTGCAAATAAAACCGCGCAATATTATACAGTAAAAGTCGCGAGGCAAAAGGGGCGGTCGCCAAGAAAGAAAAAAGACGAGCCGCTCGAGAAGTCGCGATTCGAACGGCTCGTCCCAAAAGAAGTCGGGAAAAATCGAAGTTTTATTTTCTAACGACGCCGTCGTCGAGGCGATCGGCGGTCATCGTCGCGGGCTCTCGGGCGCTCGAGTCTCGGAGAACCGGAGCTTCCTTTTTAGCTCGCGAGTAGCAGTAGGTGGTCTCTTCGCTCATTAGGGTCGAGTCCTCGGCGTCGGAGCGCAGCATCGCTTGAACCTTCTGATTGCCCGAGGCGATCGCTTCGGCTTCGACGCGGAAGGAAACGGATTCCCCCGCTTTGAGCAGCGCGATTTTCTCGAAGAGCGCTTTGGACTGTTCGCGATAAACGACGCCTTTTCCGTCCTCGACGGCGATCGGGCGCAGTCCGGAACCGAGGAAGACCCCGGAGTCGATATCGCGCGCGTCTTTGGCGCCTTTGTTTTCGACGACTAGCTCGTAAACGCAGCGCTTACCGACGGCGACCGGAGACTTCGGCGCGTTGAGCCGCATCGTCAGGACGGCGATCGACTCGACGGAAGTGGTCGACTCGGCGCGAACGGCGACGCCGGTTTGATCGACGCCGACGACCTCGAACCGAGCGTCCCCCGTCTTATTGACGCGGCAGGTAACGCGGAAGACGTTTTCCTCGTTCGGGCGCAGGAAGGGCGACGACCAGTAAACGCGACGTTTTTGCGGATTGCGCCGAGCTTGATTGGAGACGAAGACCGGCTCGACGCCCTCGGGAATTTGGGCGACGATATCGACGCCGCGAAGGGTGGCGTCGCCCAAATTGCGGACGCGAATCGTCGCGTCGAACTCGCCGTCTACAAATTGCAACTCGGGGGCTTCGACTTCGACGTCGAGCTTGCCTCGCAAGACGCCGATCTTCTTGGACGCGGCGGCTTTGGCTCCGTAGGCGGCGGTCGCTTCGACGGCGATCGTCATGAAGTCGTCGGAGACGGTTTTGACGGAGGTTTCGATCGTCTTTTCCTCGCCCGCTTTTAAGACGCCGAGCTTTTGGGTCGCTTGGTTTTCGCCGGTCGAGACGAAGAGCTCGACGTTTTCGGCGTCGCCGTTGCCGACGTTGCGGAGACGAATTCTGAACTTGTCCTCGACTCCCCACTCGATCGAATCGCGTCCTTCGACGAGCGCTTCGAGGATCGGCTCTTGCACTTCGACGTCGGCGCGAGCGGATTGGCGCTCGAATTCAAAGTCGCTGACCAGCTCGAACGCGGCGCGTTTGACGGGAGTCAATTTGATTTCCAGCACTCGCTCGCGCTTCGGTTCCAAGGTTCCCACTTGCCACGCGCAACGTCTTTCGCCGGGACGATCGTCGATCGCTTGAATTTTCGCGGAACCGACTTCCGCCTCGACGCTCGAAACCTCGACGGAATCGGGCAAAATAGTCGTAACGACCAGTTTTCGCGCCGATTCGGCGCCCTCGTTGCGAACGACGACTTTGTAGATCGACTCTTGCCCGACGACGAGTTTCTTCGACCCGATCGTTTCGATCGCGACGATCGGAGCGCGCCCGCGGACTTCTTCGCGGACCTCTTCGGTCGGCGCGGATTTCGACGAACCGGCGAGATCGATCGTTTCCGAAACGCTCGCGTCGCCCCCGTCGCGGTAGGCTTCGAAACGCGAGTCGAGGGACTCGATGGAATCGTCTTCCGTCGCGACTTCCTCGGTCGACAAAACGTCGGCGACCAGAGCGCTCGAATCGTCGGACGGGAAAGAGTCGTCGTCCAAGACTTCGACGGAAGAAACCACCGGCTCGTCGGCGTCGGTCGCGATTTCGGTCTCTTCGTCGGCGAGAAGCTCGAGATCGTCGACTCCGCGATTGTCGCGCAGGCTGCGGCGCGAACCGGCCGATTCGGAGGCGGCCTCGCGCGCGCTCGGGGCGCCGTCGAGATCCTCTTCCAGCTCGTCGAGCAAAGACGCGGCGACTCGAGGTCGGGATTTCGCGGGGCGATCTACGGAGCGAGCGCGAGGTTTGGGACTCGAGACGACGCCCGGTCGGGATTTCAGAGGAGTCTCCGACTCGGCGGCGAGTTGGCGAGAGCGCGAGGTCGTCGCGGTTCTCGACGCGGCGATCGGTTGGACGACCTTCGAATCTTGGTCGACGAAATCGGGAACCGCCCTTTTAAACGGGTTCAAATTGAGACTTCGCTTCGAACCGCTTTCGGCCGTTCCGGCGCTTTCGACGCGGGAAGAGGCGAAACCGGCGACCTGAGCGCGCGCGGTTCCCGAGTCCGCGAGCGCGATCAGCGCCAGCGCCGAAAAGGCGGCGATTCGCGCGATCCGTCTTAGTTTCAAGTATGCGTTCATTTGTGCGACTTCTTTGTTTTCGGGTTTTAGTAAATTCTTACGATCCGTAAATCCCTACTAAAGGGCAAAGCCCTTAACGTCTATATCGTCCGGGGCTATTTAACGCATAAAGGTTTTTTAATTTTTTTACTAATTAATTAAAGTTTAACGATTGTCCTTATTCAACGGTCGTCGCGCGGCTCTTTGCAAACCGCGTCGATTTGATATAATTTTCAAACGTCGCGGAAAACGTCTCTAAGAAGGAAGGCTTTTAAGGCGCGACGAGAAAGCGAAAGAGATAGAGCGATGTACTGGTTGTTTTTGCTGTGGCCGTTGGCGGAGATATACGTTTTCGTCTTGGTCGGAAAAGCGCTCGGCTGGGGAAACGCGGTTTTGTTGACCGTAGCGACTTCGGCGCTCGGTCTTCTCGTTATGCGACTCGGTCGGCGTCGACAGATTTTCGGAACCGGGGAGCTGACGGCGCGCTCGTTTGAGAACTATCTTTTCGGCAATTTGGGAGCGCTCGCGCTCGTTTTGCCCGGTTTTCTATCCGACGCGCTCGGTTTGGCGCTGATCTTTCCCTGGACGCGCCGACTTCTCGCGGCGATTCTTCGACTCGCGCGATTCGACGTCCGCGGTCGCAATCTCGGACCGTTTTCCATTCTCAAGGTCTACGGGCTCAATTCCGAGGCTCGAAATTCGCGAGACGACGAGGAAACGCTCGACGCGGAATTTTTCGACGAGGAATATTACGACGCGAACCGCGACGCGGAGTCGAGCGACGACGACGTCATCGACGTCGAGTACACGGTTCGAGACTAGAGGGCGCTCGAATGAATTCCAATCTTTTTCGCGTTCTTTCTCTTCCAACGTTCCCGCCCTCGTCGGAGGACGGAACGGAACCGGTCGCGAGGGATCCCTACGCGCCTCGCGAACTATTGGGAGGCTTTCTCGTCGGTCCGGAGAATCGACTGGCGGAACTCGCGGTTCGATTCGTTCTCGACGGAGTCCCGGTCTTCGATCGCCCGCTCGGAGCGCCGCGGAACGGACGCGCGAAGAGCGGAGGGCGCGAACCGTCGCGAGCCGACGTCGAATATCTAATGAGCGCGGTCGACGACGCGGGAGACGAGCGAGGGCTCTCCGGAATCGACCTTTTGTACGACCGAGAGACTCGCAACGCGCGCGCGAAAGCGCTCGGGGAACCGTTGATCGTCGGGTATCGCCGCTTCGACGAGCTCCCGTTTCTCTCGCCCTTGGTTTTCTACGGACCGAGCGGCTCGGGTAAAACGGCGCTTATCGAGGGGATTTGCCAGCGAAGACGATTGGCGGAACCGAGCAAGACGCTCTATTACCTCTCGGCGACCGAATTCGCGAGAGCGCTAACGGACGCGATTCGACGCGGGCAAACGGAGCTTTTCCGCCGACTTTTCGAGCAAGCGCAATGCGTCGCCATTGAAAACGCCGACGTCTTGGCGACCAAAGAAGCGGCGCAAAACGAATTTTTGCCGATGCTCGACTCGTTTATTAAGTTGGGCAAGCCCGCGATTCTTTCCTTTTCCAAATTGCCGAGCGCGATTCCCGGTCTTCTGCCGGATCTCGTCGCGCGTCTTTCTTCCGGACTTCTTGCGCCGACCAAACTTCCGGGCGCGGAAACGCGCGCTCGAGCGCTCGATATCGTCGCGCCCAAACTCGGCCTTCGCCTCGACGCGGAAACGAGAGCGCTCTGCTTGGAGCGTCTTCCGTCTCCAATGGGGGGGTTTTGCGGGGCGCTAGTTCAAGCGGCGCGAGAATTCGCGACTTTTCGCGTTCCGGCGACCTACGAAAATATGCTCGAGTACCTCGACGGCCGGGCGCCCAAAGCGGAATGGACGCTGGAAACGATCGTCAAAACGGTCGCCAAGCATTACGGAGTCTCGATCGTCGAAACGCGGGGTAAGAAGCGCCAAAAGACGCTCGTTCGGGCTCGCCAATGCGTCGCGTATTTGGCGCGGCGCCTCACGAACGCGACGCTCAAGGAAATCGGGGAGCAATTTTCGTCGCGCGACCACTCGACGATACTTCACTCGATTCGAGAATTTGAAGACGCGCTTCAAAAAGACGAGCAAACGCGCCGGGATCTTCGAGCGCTCGTCGTCGCGCTCAATGCGGAGCGCGTTATAAAGATTGACGGTTAACTAAACAGGGCGCTTTTGGGGCCTTTTTTCGCAAAAAATAAAAAACGTCAAAAGGGGAATTTGATTCAATTCAACGAAAGTAGAGAAAATCGAAGCGACAATTTGTTAAAAGATTTGAAAAAACGCTAAATATCGGTTTGTTATTCTAGCTTTTCGGGGGTAAAATCGCCCCTACGGAGAGGTCTTTATCGTCCGAGCGCGTCGTTCGGCGAAAGGCTCGACCTCGCCCCGCAATTGGAAATCGATTAAAGGCGCTCGTTTTTCGGAGACGAGGCTCGCCCTAGGGAGCGTTTATGTCCGCGAACATACTCGACGGCAAAGGGACGGCGGAACAAATCCGCGCGGAAATCAAAGAGGAAGTGGCGAAATTCGTCGCCGAAACGAAGATTCAACCTGCGCTGGCGGTCGTCTTGGTCGGCGAAGACCCGGCGAGTCAAGTGTACGTTCGCAATAAGGAGCTGGCTTGCGAGAAGGTTGGCGTCAAGAGCCTGATGTATCGCTTGCCCCAAGAGACGCCGAGCGAGGAGTTGCTGGCGCTGATCGCGAAGCTCAACGCCGACAATTCGGTTCACGGAATCCTCGTCCAACTCCCCCTCCCCAAGGGAATCGACGAAAAGAAAGTTCTCGACGCGATCGATCCCCAAAAAGACGTCGACGCGTTTCATCCGGAGAACGTCGGGCTCCTTTCGCAAGGTCGCCCGCGCTTTTTGCCGTGCACGCCCTACGGAATTCAGCGCCTCCTTCGACGATACGAAATCGAAACGAAGGGCAAGCGAGTCGTCGTCGTCGGTCGCAGCGACATTGTCGGCAAACCGATGGGGCTTCTTTTCCTGCAAAAGGGAGAGGGAGGCGACGCCACCGTTACGATTTGCCACAGTCGCACCGAAAACCTCCCCGAAATAACCCGCCAAGCGGATATCCTCGTCGCGGCGATCGGCAAAGCGGAATTCGTTAAGGCCGACATGGTTAAGCCGGGGGCGGTCGTCGTCGACGTCGGAATGAACCGAATCGCGAAAGAGACGACCGACGAAAACGGCGAAAAGAAACTCGTCAACAAGCTGGTCGGCGACGTCGATTTCGACGCGGTCAAAGAGGTCGCCGGTTGGATCACCCCCGTGCCGGGCGGCGTCGGCCCGCTCACCGTAACGATGCTTTTGCTCAACGCGCTCAACGCCGCGCGTTTGCAAACGGCCGCTCCAAAATAATAGTCGGCGCGGAAAACCGCGCTTCAATCCCCCCTCGAACCACCCCCCTAACCTCCCCTCGAACCATTGTCCAAAACTTCCGAACGCTTAATGGAAGATCGCGGTAAAGTCGCGTTCGGAGCGCTCTTCACGCTCCTGTGGCTTTTCCTGTGCGTTTCCGTCCTAAGCTATTCGCCTTGGGATCTTCCAACAAAGTTCGCGTACCAAGAAACGGAGCGAATCGGCAACGTCGCCGGCTTGCTCGGGGCTTGGTGCGCCGGGGTTTGCTCGTGTTGTTTCGGGGCGGCGAGTTACTTTCTCGTGCTGGAGCTCGGAATCGCCGCGCTTTTCTATTGGCTCGACGAGATCAAGGAACTAACGCTCAAAACGATCGGCGGGTTCGTTATGCTCGCGGCGGCGTCGGGCTTCTCGGCGTACGCGTTCGAGTCGTCGAGCGGCTCGCCGATTGGCCCGGGCGGTTGCGTCGGGGCGATGATTAAATTTTTCTTCGACGGCGCGCTCAAGCCGTCGGGGGCGTACATCGCGCTTTTCGGTCTTTTTTTCTCGGGGCTTTTGCTCGTCTTGCCCGACGGAGCCCTCCGCTTTCTTTTTTGGTCGACGGGTTTGGCGCGCGCCGTCGTCCGAATCGTCGCGCCGTACCAAAGAAGAATCAACGAAGCGCGACCGATAGCGAAAAACCGAGTTAATAGCGCGTCGGAGTCGGATCGCGCCCCGGAACTAGAACGCAATACGTCGCGAGAAGAGCGGCGCTATGCGCGCCCCGGGGTCGCGCCCAACTACGGTTCGCCTCGACCGGTCTACAAAACGGAATCGGTTCGTCCTTACGGGAATTCCGCCGCGAGCGTTTCGGTCGGTTCCGCAGAGCGCCGTCGCGACGTCGAAGTCAACCCCGCGGATTTTGGCAAAGGCGTTGTCTACGACAAAGAAAAGGAACCGCTGCTCCGGGAAACGTTCGGTCCCAAAGTTAAAGAGGCTCGACATTTCGAGGTAACGAGCGATGAAGCGCCCCTTCCGCTCGATCCGCGAGAGTTCGCGGAAGGCGAGGTCGCCGAGCGCTCCGGGTTCTCCGACGGGGCGAACGAGTTCGACGACGCGCGCTATAACTCGCTCAATAATCCTCCTTACGAGCGAGTCGACGATTACGAGTACCCGCCGCTCGATCTTTTGGAGCCGGCGGACGAGTTCGACGACGCGCAATTTCAGGCGGAAATACTCGAGCGCGGCGAGGAACTGGAGCGAGTTTGCCTTTCTTACGGGGTCGAGGTCAAGGTCGTCGCGGTTCGCACGGGTCCGGTTTTGACGATGTACGAAGTCGAGCTTAAAGCGGGACTTCGAATCAAGAATTTGCTCGCGTTGGAAAAAGACCTCGAAATAGGTCTTCGCGCGGAGCGAGTTCGCATCGTTTCGCCTTTGCCGAACAAGAAGGCGGTCGGAATCGAACTGCCGAATCGATCGCGTCGCACGGTGCGTTTGCGAGAGACGCTCGAAGCCTGCGCGGATCAAATCGACGACATGGAAATCCCGATTTTCCTCGGGAAGGACGTGGTCGGTTCTCCAATGATCGCGGACCTTTCGGAACTTCCGCATCTTCTGGTCGCGGGTCGCACGGGGACGGGCAAGTCGGTCTGCCTCAATTCGATTATTATGTCGATCCTAATGACGCGCGGACCGAAGCGGTGCAAGCTCATTTTGATCGATCCCAAGATGGTCGAATTCTATCCGTATCGAACGATTCCGCACCTAATGCACCCGGTGGTCGTCGAGATGGACAAGGCGGCGGCGATCCTCGAATGGGCGACCGAAAAGATGGAGAGTCGTTATCGTCTCTTCGCGAAGGTAGGCGCGAGAAAGTTGAGCGAGTTCAACTCGATGCCGCTGGATCTTATGCGCAAGCGCCTCAATCCGAAAAGCGAGGCGGAGTGGCTCGAATTTCCCAAGTCGATGCCGAGCATCGTCATCGTCGCCGACGAGATGGCGGATCTCATTATGACGGCGGGAAAAGAGGTCGAAAACCACATAACGCGTCTCGCGCAAAAGAGCCGCGCGGTCGGAATTCACCTGGTTTTGGCGACGCAAAAACCGACGGTCGACGTCATCACCGGGTTGATCAAATCGAACTTGCCGGCGCGGGTTTCGTTCGGCGTGGCGACGCAAAGCGACAGCCGGGTCGTGCTCGACTGCAACGGGGCGGAACAACTGCTCGGGAAAGGGGACATGCTTTTCCTCTTGCCCGGCACGAGTCAGACGATACGCGGTCAATGCGCCTACGTTTCCGATCGGGAAATCGACTCGGTGATCGAGTACGTGGGAGTCGAAGAGCCCACTTACGAAATCGTGATCGACCCCGACCCGACCCCGGAGGAAGCGTCGTTCGACAAGCCGGAATTCGACGAGTACTACGTCGACGCGGTGGAGTTTGTGATCGGCGAGGGGCGCGCGAGCACCTCCCTGCTCCAGCGCAAATTTAGCATCGGTTACGGACGCGCCTCGCGAATTATCGACACGATGGCGGCGGACGGAATCATTACGCCGTTCAACCCCGCCAAACCGTCCCTGGCGCGCCAAATTCTCATAACGATGGATCAGTGGCGCGGCAAGCAAAGCGCGAGCGAGACTCCTTCGGTTCGCTCGAGCGCTTCGAACGACTCGCGCGAGGACTACGCCGACGTCTACGGGCCCGGCTCCGGACGTCCCAACGCGGCGGTTCCTTTCGCGGCGCCTCCGGTTCCCGGTTCGGACGGCGACTCGGCGGCGGTCGCGTCTTGGGAGCGCCCGAAATCGGTTATAACGACCCCGGAGAGCGTCGGTCTTTCTTCGCGAGCTAACGATTCGGCGTCGGACGACGCGGAATCGGAGTTCGAGGAGTACGATCTATCGCCGAGCCCGGCTCGGGACGAGCGAAATTGGGACGAGTTCGACGAGTCCGAAGCGGAGGAGGACGAAGTCGAATTTGCCGAAACGGACGCGCTCGAAGAATACGACGAAGAGGAAGTCGACGAAACGACCGTCGGCTCCTCGGTCAATTCCAACGGCTGGGACGACGAAAAGTGGAACAAGTATCTGGATTTTGACGTCGAGGGCGACGATCTCGGGAACGCCTAAGAACCGCCCTCTTTTTCTCTATTTTTCTTTTTCTACGAAATCCTAATCTCTTGCGCGACAAGCGCGACCTGAACGAGAAGTCTTTCTAATTCCAAAAAAATTTTTGAAATTATGGAGTCGAGTTGACTTCTAAGGCGTTGCGGTCTATAATTGAACTCGCGTAGGTTGGCGTCGCGCTTTAGCTTGCGACCATATTTTAGTCGCAACTTGGCGTCCGTCATAGGGAAACGCCGACCGATTGCGAGCGTTATCGTTTTTTTCTTTCTTCGACTTGGAAATCGCTTTCAAGGAAGAGGAACCGCTTTTCGCGTCGCGAAACGGCGGTCTCATCGTTATCGCGCCGAGCTCTCGAAAACTTGGCGCAAAGGTTTGGAGTTGGTTTATGAAAACAAGGTCCAAGGGTTTTACCCTCGTCGAGTTGCTGGTCGTCATCGCGATCATCGGCATTTTGATCGGTTTGCTTCTTCCGGCCGTTCAAGCGGCGCGCGAGGCGGCTCGCCGCATGCAGTGCACCAACAATATGAAGCAATGGGCGCTGGCGATTCAGAACTACGTCGACGCGCATCAGAACATGATGCCGGCGTCGCGTTGCCAAGCCGGTTCTTACGGCTACTTCGGCGAGGATCGCTCGCAGCTGAACAATAGCGGCGGCAACTCGGGTTACAGCCTCAACTACGCGATTCTTCCGTTCATCGAGCAGAACGCGGCTTATCAGCGGATCGTCTCCTCGACCGACACGCCCGCTCCTTGGGTAGGCGGCAAAGACGGGTATTTGGACGTTCGCGTTTCGACGTTCCTCTGCCCCTCCGACGGTATGTCGAGCCAACCGGCGAACAACAACACCTACATCTGGCGCTCCAACGTCGTTATGGCGCGCGGCGATTCGATGTGGGACAGCGAGTGCCTGACGGGCTGGAGCACGAACAAAGACATGCGCAATCGCGAGCTGTTCAGCCCGTTCGCGTGGAAGAGCATGGCGCAAGCGGTCGACGGCACGAGCAATACGCTCTGCTGCTCGGAAACCGTTTCGGCGGCTTCTCAAAACTCCTCCCGCATTAAGGGCGGCGTCGTTGGAACGGGCAGTTCCAAGGCGGTCAACAGCATGGACAGCAACCTGACCTCGCGCAACAACTGCTGGAACGCGCGCGATCCGGAAGACCAATCGTCGTTCGGCGACGGTTACGCTCCGGCGGCGGCTTACCGCGGGAACTGGTGGGCCGACGGACGCATCTGCAACGGCGGATTCAACTGCGTCTTCCCGCCGAACGCGCCTTGCTGCACGCACGGCACGGCGGACAACAACTGGGGCATTTTCCCGCCGTCTTCGAACCACTCCGGCGGCGTGAACGCGGCGATGCTCGACGGTTCGGTTCGTTTTGTTTCCGACACGATCGACTGCGGCGGCTACCTGACCTCGACGCAAAACGCGACTCGCGCGAAGAGCCTCTTCGGCGTCTGGGGCGCGATGAGCACCCCCGCCGGCGGCGAAACCACCTCGTCCAACTGATAGTAATCGATAAGTAAGCGTTTAGACGACGCCGTTCTCGCGCCGGGGGAATTTAGGCGATTCCCCCGGCTTTTTTAAAGGATGATGAAATGAAACAACTCAAATGCGCGCTCGCGCTCGGACTGGCGATCGCCTTATTGGCGCCGCTGTCCGGCTGCGGCGGAAAGAAGAAGCCCGAGGGCTTGCCGAGTCTCGAACCGACGACGCTAACGTTCACCGTCGACGGCAAGGGGCTGGCGGACGCCAATATTAGCCTTCAACCGGTCGACAACAAGTCGAACAAGTGGGTTCCGTCGGGCAAGACGGACGCTTCGGGCAAAGTGGAACTGCAAACCGGCGGTCCGTTCAAAGGGGCTCCGGTCGGCGAGTACAAGATCGTCATTTCGGCGAACGAAGAAATCGACTACGGCGAAGACGGTCCCCCGCCTTCTCAAGACGACGCGCAGGCTTACGAGGATTGGAGTCGAAAATCGGATCCTAACAAGTGGAAGCGCTACTCTCCGGTCGACGCCAAGTACACGAATATGGCGGACACTCCGCTGTCGATCACGATTCAAGCGGGCAAAAACGCGCAAGAATTCGATCTTGGCGCCTCGACGAAAGCGGAAGTCAAGCAGGATAAGAAATAAGGTTTAACGCAAATTTTCGCGAATTGTCGCGGAACTTGAAATAAGGAAACGCCCGAGCGGGAAAATTATCTCGCTCGGGCGTTTTTTCAAACAAGGGCGACGACTTGTTTCTGTTTTATTTGGCGTAGTCCTCGACGCTCGCCTTATCTTTCATCGGGTCGTCCGGGCGCTGGGGTTTGGGCGCCGGATTCTCTTCGATTTCTTTAAGGAGCTCTTCGATACCGCGCTCGAGTTGCGGGTCGCGCCCCTCGAGAACGGCTTTCGGATCTTGCCAGACTTCGATATCGGGATCGACGCCGTGTCCTTCAATGACGTACTCGCCGGTCTCGCTATTGGTGGCGCTCAGAGGCACGGAGACGGCGCCTCCGTCGGTCAGGGGACCGCGCCCGGAAATCCCGACCACACCGCCCCAGCTGCGCTTGCCGATCAGTTTGCCGAGCCCGGACTTGCGGAAGTAGTACGGGAAGATGTCGCCGTCGCTGGCGCTCGTCTCGTTGAGGAGGCAGACCAGTTTGGCGCTCGTGGCGATCGTCGGATAGGTCGTGGGGGTTTCGCGAACGCGACCGTACCGAGTGCCGAGGACGCGCTGGTTAAGGCGCATAATGATCCACGGGGAAATATTCCCGCCGCCGTTGGAGCGCTCGTCGATCACGAGCCCTTCTTTTCCGCGTTGAGGATAGTACCACTTAATGAACTCGTAGGAGCCGTTGGCGCCCATATCGGGGATGTGAATATATCCGAGCCGCCCGTCGCTCGCTTCGGCGACGCGACGTTGACGATCGAGCACAAAGTTCAAGTAGCGCAAGTTCGACTCGTCGTCGACCGGTTTGTACGCGGTCTTCCAGGAGCCTTCTTCGGCGCCGTCCTTGCTCAGGGTCAGTTCGACGCGATCTTTCTTGTTTTGGAGCAAGCGATAGGGGTTGTCGGAACCTTCGAGTTTTTGACCGTCGATCGCGAGAACGTAGTCGCCTTCCGAAGCGTTGACGCCGACTTCGGTAAGGGGCGAGCGATACTTGGGCTCTTCGTTCTGCCCGGGGTAAATCTTGGCGATTTTATAGAGGTTCTTTTCGCGATCGAGCTCGAAAGTCGCGCCGGGCAAACCGACGACGGGGCGATCGGGAACGACGTAGTCCCCGCCCTCGACGTAGGTGTGACCGATGTTCAGTTCGGCGATCATCTCGGTGAGGATATAGGTCAGGTCGGAGCGATGCGCGACGTGCGGAAGTAGCGAGCGGTATTGAGCCCCGACGGCGTCCCAATCGACCCCGTGCATATTCTTCACATAGAAGTAGTCGCGGAATCGGCGCCAGACTTCTTCAAAGACCTCGTTCCACTCTTCCTTCGGATTCAAATCGGACCACATTTCGCCGGTGTTGAACGTCTTGGAATCTCCGGCGGTCGCTCCGACGTCGTACAAGCGATACCCGGCTTTATGGGTCAGAATCTTCTTGCCGTCGCTGGAAACAACGTATCCGCTAAAGTCCTCCATAAAGGTTTTTAACTCAAGTTTTTTGAGATCGAACGACTTGAGGACGGGAACTCCGTTTTCATTGCGCCCGTAGTATTCCTCGGGCATTTTAATGAAATAGAGGTAATCGCCGGCGACGTTGAGCTCGGCGTAATTCTCCGAATCGATCGGCAGGCGAACGACGCGCGACTCGATCCCGTCGAAGTCGATTTTCTTCGCGTCGTCTTTCTTTTCCTCGGCTTCTTTGTTCTCGCCGTCCTCTTTCTCGTCTTTGTTTTCGTCTTTATTCGCCTCGGCTTCGGGGGCTTCGTCGCTCTTGCCGGTAAAGACGTTTTCGACGTCCTTGCGAAGCGCCATCGCGAAGACGCCGTCGAAACGGTCGCCCGCGAAGTTCCACTCGACGGAGCTAAATTGCGGATAGAATTCGCGCTGCCCCAAGAAGAAGAGCCAATTCCCATCGCTAGAGAACGCGGGTGAGAAATTATTGTACATCGGGTCGGTAACGCGCTTCGACTCTCCGGTCTCTTTGGACCAGATATAGATTGCGTCGTACTCGGAGGACTCGCCGAGTTCGTAAGCGAAATACGCGCCGTCGGGAGACCAAGCGCCGTTCGGGAACCCGCCGAATTTATCGCGGGCGACTTCGACCAGCTCTTCGGCTTCCGGAGCCTTGGTCGGATCGTCGACCTTCAATTTCAGGATCCAGAGGCGATTCATCGAGTCGCGGAAGGAGAGCGCTTTTCCGTCGGGAGCCCAGCGGAGGGTATCGAGCTTGGCTCGAAGCGAATTGGTCAACTGAACTTTCGGGTTTTCGCCCTTTTGATCGATAACGTAAACCTGGTCTTCGCCCGACTCGTCGGAGAAGAAGGCGATCCAGCGCCCGTCGGCGGACCAAATCGGGGAGCGCTCGTGGGCGCCCGAGGTGTTCGTTAAGTTGCGAGTTTGCCCGTTTTCGAGCGGGACGGTAAAGACGTCGCCGCGCGCGACGAACAGGGCGCGCTTTCCTTCGGGACTAACGCCGTAAGACTCCATATTTTTGGAGGCGAGAACGCGACGCGGACGAGCGGCGAGGTCGTCGCTCGGAACGGTAATCGCCAATTCGCGGGTTTCGTCCGACTCGACGTTGCGAACGAAAAGGGAACCTCCGAGTTCGTAGACGATTTGATTTCTTCCGTCGGACGAAGCCCAACGGACGTCCCAATCTTTGGAATCGGTCTTTTTAATCGCTTCTCCGTTCTCGAAGTTGTACTCGTAGAGGTTCATCGTGCCGTCGCGATCGGAGACGAAGAAGGCGCGCTCGCCGCACCACATCGGGTCGCGATCGGTTCGAGGGGTCGTGTTCAAGCGAGTAAACTCGTTCGATTCTCTATCGAAGAGAACGAGGTACTGAGCCCAGCCGCCCTCGTAGCGCTTCCAGTGCCGGAAATCTCGGAACAATGGGGAATAGAGCAATTTCTTTCCGTCGGGAGAAAGATCGCCGGCGCCGGCGACGGGCGCGCCGATTCGCTCGGGCAAACCTCCGTCGACGGAGACGAGGTAGATATTCGTGAGGGAATCGACCTCGTCGGAATCGCGCTTTGAGCGGAACATTACTTGCTTGCCGTCGGGAGTCCAACCGAGAACCTGAGCGTCGACGCCGCGCCGCGGGGCCTTCGAGAACGGCGTGGGATAGTAGGTCAAGCGCTTGGGAACGCCGCCGTTGGCGGGCATAACGTAGACTTGATCGTCGCCGTCGTACTGACCGGTGAACGCGATCATTGACCCGTCGGGAGAGAACTTGGGGAATTCCTCTTGACCCTGATGCGCGGTCAAGCGAACGACGCCGTTTCCGTCGAAATCGCTCTTCCAAATATCGCCCGCGTAACAGAAGACGACTTGATTCTCAAAGACGTCGGGATATCGCAGCAGTTTCGTCGGCTCCGGCGCCGCGCCGTCCCCCTCGGCGAAAGCGCTCGAGGAAACGACCGCGAAGAGCGACGAGAACGCGAGAATCGCGAGGGTCGCCGTCGGCAAAGATCGTCGCATTACATAGACTCCTGTGGGTGGAAAAGTTTCAACGCGCGAAAACGCGTCGACTAAATCAAACTCGGTTTTCCTTGGTTTCGACGAAATCGCCAAAAAGCGAGCAAGGAAAACTGCGTTGAGTTTATCAATATTATAGAATAAATCAACAAAACAAAAAGGGAAAAATCGTTAAAATGCAAAAAATATTTACATTAATAGAAAACAAACAAAAACGCGCGCTTGAAAAATCGCTCAAGCGCGCGTTTTTGTTTGGGATTAGAACCGAGCCAAGCTCTTTGTTACATCCTGGAAATCAGTCCGGGAGAGGGGCTAATTTCGTATCCAACGACGCTCGGAGCGGTCATCGGATCGGTCGCTAAATCTTCTTGAAGCCGTTGACGGCTCTTGGCTTGTCGCTCCGCCCATTCGGTCTCGGGATTGTACTTTTTCTTAGGAGAGGCGTCGGAGTTTTCGTCGGCGCTCGCGTAGACGACCGGCCCGACGATTTGCCCGTCCGCGGGGACGAATTCCGGATTGGAAAGGGTCGTGTATCGCTGCCCTCCGTTCGGGGTTTGGGCGACGGCGCCGCTAAAATACCCGACGGTCGAAGTAGAGGCCAAGCCGTTCGCTTCCATCGAGACCCAATCGCCGCCAAGAGCGCGGTAGAGCTGGACGACGGAGTTCGCCATACTGGCGCGGCATTGGACGTACTGCAGTTCGTAGGAAAGTTTTCCCGCTTGGGAATCCAAAAGGCGTTGGAAATCGATTTGCCCGCTTTGATACCGCTCGTTCGACAAATTGTACGCGTCGGTGTAAGCGTTGACGGCTTCGTCGAGGGTCGTCAATCGATCGCGCTCGTTGACGTAAGTTCCCAAGCAGTCGTCGACGTCTTTCGCCGCCTCGAGCACCGCCTCGCGATAGGCGGCGATCAGTTCTTCGCGGGCGAATTCCTGAGCTTGGACGTTGAAACGGAACTTGCCGAAATTCAAGACGTTCCAAGAGAAGGACGGACCGACGGCGGCGGTAATTCCCTCTTCGTCCCACATATGGGTCAAGGAGTTGCCGCTCAGCCCGAAAGAGCCGTTGAGGGACACGATGGGGTACAAATTCCCGATCGCGACGCCAACTCGCGCGTTTTGAGCGACGATCTGTTGCTCGGCGGCGCGAATATCGGGTCGACGGCGCAACAGGTCGGCGGGAATCCCGACAAGAATCTCTTCCGGCGCGGCGGGAATCGGCGCGGAGTCTTGCAGTAGCGCGTCAACATAGCCGGGGGTCTTGCCGAGCAAGACGCTCAGACGATTCAACGTGGCTTGATATTGCGTTTGCAGAACGAGGACGTTCGCCTCGGTGCCTCGGCAAACGCCGAGCGCTTGGCTTTCGTCGATTCGGCTGGTCGAACCGGCTTCGGTTTTGGCTCTAGCGATCTCGAGGGTCTGGCGCTGAATTTGAATGTTCTCTTCAGAAATGCGAATCTGCTCTTGGAAACATCTGGCGTTAATGTACGATTGGGCGACGTCGGCGCAAAGAATCACGTAGGCGTTGCGGTACATTTCGCGGAGGGCCTCCATATCGGCGGTCGCCGCCTCGGTCTGCCGCGCCAGGCGCCCGAAGAAGTCGAGCTCCCAGTTCATCGAGGTCGCCCAGTCGAAATTGCTGAAACTTCGTCCGTTCGAACGCCCGTGGGTATAACCGCCGGTTTCGGCGACTTGCGGCCAAGCGCCCGCCTCGGTGGCGCCGAGCATGGCGCGCGCCGATTGGACGCGGTACATCGCCTCGCGGAGGGTCAGGTTTTCGGAGACCGCCTCGCGCGTCAATTGCGCCAAGACGGGATCCTGCATTTGACTCCACCAGCTCGAGACGTCGGCGCCCGCTTGTTGCCGAACGCCTTGGGACTCGTCCATCGCTAGGTACGAGGAATTCACCGTCGCTTGAGGGGCGCGATAGTCTTCGCCCACCTTACAACCGCCGCATATCGCAAGCGACGCGAGCGCGCCGAGCGCCAATCCGCGAAAAATAGAAGGTTTCATCCTTGTTCGCCTCTTTAAATCGTCCATTTCTTCGTCGAGTCGCTCCGCTTTCCGCCGAACGATAACGACCGAAACGACGCCTTAATTCTCTTTCAACGTTCCCAAATCCCCGGTGAAACGCTTGTCTTTTGAACAAGCGAGGCGCGAGCGGGGGAGCGCAAAAACGCCTACAAATCCACTGGCATAGTCTTTATCGTTCAAACTAAACGCATCGCTTTAAACGTTTCTTTTTGTTTTATCAAAAAAACCGCTTTTTCCTGTTGTCCCGATTGGCAAAAACAAACAAAAAGGGCGATTTTGTTAGCATAGATAAAATTTAGCGACAATTTCTAAAGACGTCTCGACGAAGAATCGCGACGAAATGAGAGTCCCGCGCTATAACGCGCTGAGTTCGCATAGAAAAAACGCCTAGAAAAACGGGGGCGTCTCGCCGGTCTAGCCTTGAAAAAAAAACGTTTCACGCTATTCTATAGCGGAGAATGGGGTCGTAGTCGAATCGAACGAACGTTCGGTTGGTTTGTTCCCCGATCGTTTTGTGGCGCGAGACCGCGCCCCGCACGGAAAAATCGCGAGTCGTCAACCGGCTCGAATCGTAGAGATCGCGAAAGCGCGGGCTTTCGCCCTCGCCGACGTCTTATGGGCGCGAGCGCTCGGAGAGGTCGGGCATAATCATCGTTAGAAACCGAGCGATTCGTTCGGTTCGGACGTCGCTCTCCCCCTGGGAACGACGCCAGAGGAGAAAAAGTGTCGCGAAAAACGTTACTCAGAATAGGAACATTTGCGGTCGCGCCGCTCGCGGTCGCTTGCCTAGTCGCCAGCGCCCGGGCGCAGTTTCCGGGGGCGGGGGCGCCGGTTCGCTCCACCGTGGTCGCCGGGATCAGCGGCGAGGCGATTCCCGTCACCCATAAGAAATACGTCGGAAACGTCGAAGCGATCAACGAAGTCGATTCCGTCGCGCGCGTTTCCGGGATTTTGACCGTCGCGCCGGGATTCGAGGAGGGCTCGCGCGTGTCAAAGGGGCAACTCCTCTTCACGATCGATCCGGTTCCGTATCAAGCGAAAGTCGACGCCGCGAAGGCGTCGATTCAGCAGCTCGAGGCGCAAATCGACTACGCGCAAAAGAACTTCGACCGCGTCAACGATCTTTACTCTCGCAACGCGGGTTCCAAGAACGATATGGAAAGCGCGGAAAGTTCCCTTTTGAGTCTGAAAGCGCAACTTCTGGCGGCTCAAGCGCAACTCGTCTTGGCGGAGGAAGACCTCGGTTACACGCAAGTGAAATCGGAAATCGACGGTCGCGCGGGTCGTCGCGCTTATTCGACGGGCAATTACGTCTCGTTGCAAAGCAAACCGCTCGTCAAGGTCGTGCAAACCGACCCGATTTACGTTCGTTTCACGATGAGCGAGCGCGACTATCTCTCGATGTACAAAAACGTCGACGAGCTAAAACAACTCTCGAAAATCCAAATCACGCTTCCGAACGACGAGACCTACTCGGCCGACGGCGAGGCGCTCGACGGAGAAATCGCCTTTATCGACAACACGGTCAAATCGACGACCGACACGATCAAAGTCTGGGCGAAGTTCTCCAATCCCTCCGAAACGCTCAGTCCCGGAGGGGTCGTTACCGTTCATCTCTACAAGCGAGCGACCGAACAAGCGACGACCGTTGAGCCCGCCGCGGTGATGTTCGACGGTCAAGACAACTACGTCTATATATTGGTCGACTCGATAAGCGACGAGGATCTCTATCAAGAGATTAAGGGCGACGCGCGATTCTCTCGAAACGTCGCCGCGATGGAAGACGGGCTTACCGCCGTCGCCCAAGGTCAAGAGGCGGTTCGTAAATTCCTCGACGACCATTTCGACAATATTTTCGTGAAGAACGCGCTGCAAACGACTTCCGCCGAATACGACGCAAGGGATCCACAAAAGGTGGAAGATGCGAAAAACGCGCTCGCGGCGAATCAAACGGCGATCGTCGAGCTCTGCGCCGCGCTCGGGCAAATGAAGCAATTTGGCGGAGCGCCGATCAACGAAGAGAGCGCCCCCGAAATCGTCGCGCGAATTAAGAGCGAAGGTCTCGACGCGTGGACGAGCGAGTATCTCGCCAATTTCAAGGCGTCGCGATACGTTTTTGGCGACCAAAACGATTTCGCCGACAATAAAGTCGACGGGAAATACAAGATGGTTCTTCGTCGCAAAGTCGCGCTCGGCGCGGCGGGCCCCAATACCGAATCGATCGTTTCCGGGCTCGAACCGAACGCGGAGGTCGTTATGGACGGCGGGCACAAATGCCGACCGTTCGATTTGGTCGTCCCGGTTTATCGCGATCAAAAGACGCAAAAGGCGGCGGAGCAAGCTCGCGCCAAAACTCGAGAAACCGATTCTCGAGCGATCGGAAAAACCAAGAAGATCGACGGCAAAGAAGAAGCCAAGCGCGTCGACGCCAAAAAGAAGGTCGCCTTCCGCGCGCATAACGGGGGAGAAGCCGCCGCATGATTTCCGATATTTTTATTAGACGACCTAAGCTCGCCATCGTTATCAGTTTGGTAATGATGATCGCGGGCGCCATTAGCATTCCGCAGCTACCGATCGCGGAATATCCCGAAATCTCGCCCCCCGAAGTTCGCGTTATGACGATGTACCCCGGGGCGAGCGCGGAGGTTATTACCGAGACGATCGCGGCGCCGTTGGAGGCGGAGTTCAACGGACTCGAGCACCTGCTCTACTATTCGTCGAGCAGCGACAACAGCGGCATGTACCAGTGCACGATCACGTTTCAGTACGGCATCAACTCCGATATCGCGCAGGTCAACGTTCAAAACGCGGTCAAGCGCGCCGAGGCGCGATTGCCGTCCGAAGTAAAGCAAGCGGGCGTCGAGGTTTCGAAGCGCTCCAGCGATATTCTCTGCATGGTCACGTTCTTTACGGACGAGGCGAAAAGCGGAATGACGCCGAGCGATTTGAACAACTATTTGCGCGTCAACGTAAAAGACGAAATCGGTCGTATCGACGGAGTCAGCTCCGCCGACCTTATGGGCGGCTCGGTTTACAGTATGCGCGTGTGGCTCGACCCGATGCGCATGTCCGCGATGGGCATTTCCGCCTCCGATATTCAGTCGGCGATTATGTCGCAAAATATCCAAGCGGCGGCGGGCGCGGTCGGAACCGAGGGAAGTAGCGATTACATTCAGTTCAAGATCAACGTTCTCGGGCGCTTGAAGACGAAAGAAGAGTTCGAGAACATCGTCGTTCGAACCGACTCCGAAGGGGACGTCACCAAACTCGGGGACGTCGCGCGAGTCGAATTGGGCTCGGAAACGTACTCGGCGCACGCGATGTCCGACGGCGGCGAGTGCGCGGGTCTGGGCATCTATCGAACGACCGAAGCGAACGCGTTGAAAACGATCGAGTTGGTCAAAGAGGAGCTCGGGAATTTGCGACTGCCCGACGGCATTACCTACAAAATCGCCTACGACCCGACGCTCTTTATTAACTTGACCCTCATCGAGACGATCGAGACGCTCGTTATCGCGCTGGGGCTCGTTATTTTGGTAACGTACCTCTTTCTTCAGAACTGGCGCGCGACGCTCATTCCGGCGATCGCGATTCCGGTTTCGCTCCTTGGAACGTTCCCGTTCTTCTTCATTTTTGGTTATAGCATTAACCTACTGACGATGTTCGGGTTGATCCTCGTTATCGGCTCGCTGGTCGACGACGCGATCGTCGTCGTCGAGAACGTGATGACGAACGTGGAAAAAGGGCTCGATCCGAAAGAGGCGACGCGCGTCGGCATGCGCCAAATCACCGGCGCGATTATCGCGACGACGCTCGTTACGGTCGCGATTTACGTCCCGGTCTGCTTCTACGGCGGCATGGTCGGTCAGATCTATATGCAGTTCGGCGTCACGATGTGCATCGCGCTGATCCTCTCGACGGTCAACGCGCTCACGTTGAGCCCCGCGCTCTGCTCGATTTTGATCAAACCGACGAAGAAATCGAAGATCGATTTGTTCTTCTGGTTCAATATTCCGCTGAACATCTCGCGAAAAGTTTATATGACGGCGGTCCGTCTCCTCGTTCGCCGAGGTTTCATCACGCTAATCCTTTTCGCGGGGATTCTGTTCGCCAACTATAAACTGTACACAATGATGCCGACTTCGTTCATTCCGGACGAGGACAAAGGCACGATTATGTGCACGCTCGAGCTTCCTCCGGGAGCTTCGATTCCGCGCACCGACAAAGTGGTCAAAAACTTCAGCGACCGTCTCTCCGAAATCGAGGGCGTCGACACGGTCATGCTCGTGAGCGGCTTTAGCTTCACCGGGGGCGCGAACGAGAACGTCGGCATGGCGATCGTCAAGTTGACCGACTGGGGCCAGCGCAAAACGCCGGAATTGTCGCTCGACAGCATTCTCAAGAACGTCCAAGCGGCGGGCAACGAGATTCCGGAGGCGAAGATCAACTGCATGCGCCCGCCGGCAATGATGGGATTGGGCATGGGAATTCAGTTCGTGCTCAGCTCCAACACGGCGACGCCTCAGGAGTTGTCGCAAGAGGTGGCGAATATGTCGGACGCGCTAATGCGCGAGCCGGGAACCCTTTTCGCCAGTTCCGCGTACAACGCGAACACACCGCAGCTCAAGCTGGAAATCGACCGCGAAAAGGCGGAGCTAATGGGCGTTCCGATCGCGACGATCTTTACGACCCTCCAGAACAAGCTGGCGTCGTTCTACGTCAACGACTTCAACTTGATGGGGTACGTCTTTAAGGTCAAAGTCCAAGCGGAAAAAGACGATCGAAACGCGATCGACGACATCTACAACCTGAACGTTCCGAACCGCTACGGCGAAATGGTGCCGTTCAGTTCGGTCGGCACGGTTACGCGCGTCGTTGGTCCGCAAACGATTCAACGATTTAATCAATGGAGCTCCGCGAGCATTAACGCCATTACGATGGGGGTTAGTTCCGGCGAGTACATTAAGACGATCGAACGACACGCGCAAGACCTTCCGCCTGGATATAAAGTCCAATGGACGGGGATGAGTTACCAGCAGCGACAAAACGAGGGACGAATCGGCTTATTGCTGGCCCTCGCGTTTATCTTCGCGTACCTCTTCCTCGTCGCGCAGTACGAAAGCTGGACGACGCCGGTCTCGGTTATTCTCACGGTCTTCGTCGCGACGCTCGGCGCGCTGGTCGGCATGTTCATCGGGTTGCTCAACGGTCAACAGACAACGATGAGCATCTACGCGCAGTTGGGCTTGATTATGCTCATCGGGCTCGCGAGCAAGAACGCGATTCTTATGGTCGAGTTCTCGAAAGTCGAGCGCGAGCAAGGCGTCCCGATCAACGAAGCGGCGAAGAACGGCGCGAGCCAGCGATTCCGCGCGGTTTTGATGACGGCGATCTCGTTCCTGTTCGGCGTCTTCCCATTGGTCGTGGCGACCGGGGCGGGGGCGGGCAGCCGTCGCGCGATCGGTATCACGACCTTCTCCGGAATGCTCCTGGCGACGCTTGTCGGAATCGTTTTCGTCCCGGCTCTTTACGCGCTTTGCGAAAAGACGCGCGAGGGCACGTACCGACTTCTGCACGGTCGCCCGGCGCCGGAAGCGCTGGCCGAGCGAGAGCGCAAGGCGAGGCAGAAGGCGGAGCGCGAGGCGAGACTCGCGGCGGAACGCGAAGAAGAACTCGCGAGGCTCGAAGCCGAAAAAGCGGCGAGAGCCCAGGCCGATGAAACCGAATTGGAGAGCCCCTTAAAGCCTCTCGCGATCGAAAAAGAAGACGTCGATCCCAAAGCCGACGCGCCGAAAGAAGGCGAAGACGACAACGAGTCCGAAGAAGGCGAAGAGGACGATCTCCTCGATTAACGCGAGCGGCGAGAGTCGACTCGACTAGCGCGCGGTTCGTCGCTTCGGCGGCGAGCCGCGTTTTTCTTTTCCAAACGAAGCGACTACTCGGTTTGGGCGAAGCGATTTTTTCCAAAGTCGTCGTCGCGATAGTCGCTAAGCGCGTCCTCTTCCCTAAACGCGCCTTTATAAAAGGCGATCTCGGGGGGCGCGCTCTCGGACCAAAGGACAACCGCAATATCGTAACGTCTTTTCAAATCGGCGAAACCGCGCTCGCGAACGAAGCGCCTCGCCGCGAGCGCGATTTTTTTTCGGCGCCGAGCGTCGACCGCCTCGACGGTCGGACGAAGCTCGCTTTCGCGCCGTCGCGTCTTGACTTCGACGAACGCGATTTCGCGCGATCGCAAATCGCGATAAATTACGTCGAGCTCGCAGTAGTAGTTCTCGACGTTGCAAGCGACGATTCGAGCGCCGGGGTCGGCGCGAAGCCGATCGAACACGAGGCGCTCTCCCGCGAGCCCCAACGCGTCTTTGGGCAAAAGTTGAGATTCGTCTTTAAAGACGCGGCGCTCGGAATAGTCCTCAAACCGATTTCCTCGCGGCGCTTTCCAACGCCCTAAGGTCGCGCGCCACAAAGGGGGCGAGAGTCGCATCGTCGCGCGAGAAATCGCCCTTCCCGTTTCGACGCAAAGAGCCGCCGCAAAACCGATTAAGGCGAGCGGAACAAATAATAGAGCGAGTCCCAACGTCTTAAACGAAAATCGTTTTCGCGCGCGTCTTCGTCGTTTCGCCGCCATTTACTCGGACTCCTTTGACGAGTCGGAACCGGTTCGTTTTCGTTTCGTCTCTTCTTTATTTCCAACGAGCGCTAGTTTTATCGCGTTTAATTGCTCGTCGAAAACCCAGGTTTCGCGATTGCCGTAAAACTCGCAGTTCCGAATCGCCCCCGCGACGCCGGTTCCTCCGCGAACGGCGATCTCGTTTCGCTCAAAGACGGAATCGACGACGTTAATCTTGCTTTGACGGTCGGCCCAAATCGCGGCGCCATTGCCGTCAAAAAACCGGCATTGAGCGACGCTAGCGGCGGCGCTCTCGCCGACGAAAAGCGCGTCGCCCCCAAAATCGGCGAATTCGCAATTCGCGCACTTAACCGACGCGCGCGCTCCGGTTAGAGAAACGCCGACTCTATTGTCGCGCGGCGCGCCGCGAAAAGCGCATCGGACGAACTCGGCGCCCCCTCGCTCGATCGCGACGCGCGAAACCGAGGCGCCTCCGAGTTTTCGGGAGGTCTTAAACCGAAACGAAACGCCCTCGAATAGAACGGGAGTCTTCGAATCGCCAAGGTCGACCCATATCCCGCCGTCGCGAGGAACGTTAAGAACGACGTCTTCGGGACGTCCGGTTTCGCCTCGAACGACGACGGGAAATCGAACGAAGACCCCGGCGCGCCCGTCGGGGAACGGCTCCTCGCTCGTCCCCAATTCGAGCCCCTTCTTTTGAGGGAGCAGAACGACGACGCCCCCCGGTCCGATATGCGCGAGCGCGTCCGCGAGGGTCTCGTAGTCGTCGGGCACAAAAACTTCTTCGGTTTTGGCGGTCTTTTTCGGCTCGACGGACTCGATTTTCAATTCGATTTCGGTCTCGTCTTCCGGAGCGCTCTTCGGCTCGAAGTCGAGCTCGTACTCGTCTTCCTCGATAACGCCGAAATCGTAGTCGTCGACGTAATGCGGTTCGTCGTTTTCCGAGACCTCGTTCTCCGCGCTCACGAGCTCGCGCTCGGGTTCCTCCGATTCGGGGACGGAGTCGGGGTCGGACGACGGCTCGGCGGTTTCCTCGCTCGCGCGATCTCGCGGTCGTTCCGGAGCGGTGGAAACGGTCGCGCTCGACTTAACGAAGAAACGCCAGCTCCAAGCGCCGCCGCCAATGGTTAGAAGTCCAAGGAGGGAACCAAGAAGCGCGTAAGAGAGCCCGTCGATCCAAAAACTCGCGCGAGCGCCGGGGGCGGACATTGTTTTGCCGCCGCGATCGAGGGAAACTACCCGCTCCAATCGGTCGTCGGACTTGGTTGGTCTTAACTTCCTCTTTTGGTTCTCAAACAACCTATCAACCCCTAGAGTGGTTTTAACCAAGCGGAACCCCAACGGGGCTCGAGTCGTTTATTCAACCGCGCGGCAGCGCGAACAAAATCGCCTTCGGGACCGCGAAACGCTCGTCCGACCGCGGAACCGGCGACGCTTGGCTCGCGCTATTCAACTTGTCCCGTTTGCGGTCGTCTTGGTCGCGGGCCGTTTCAAAGCCGATTTTCGCGACATTTCGTCACACGGGAGTCCCCGCTCGGTTCGAAACCGGCGAGCGTTAGGACGCAACGGAAGACGTTTGGATTCGCGGCTATCGCCCTATCCCGCGCTCCTTCAGGATTTCCTCGAGAGGACGCGTCGCGTTGGGATTGGTCGCGAGGATTTCGTCGACGTATCGTTCGATTTGTTCAAGCCCCTCCGAACGAAGCGAAAGGTCGTAAATCGATTCCAAAAGGTCAACGTTCGTTATGGAACCGATTTTTCGCAGCGCCGCGCCGGTTTCGTCGCCGTATTTGTAAGAAAGAAGTTTGGCGATGGCGTCAAGTTGCTTTCTGAGTTCGCCTTTGACGATCCCTTGCTCAATCCCTTGCTCAAACCCTTCGTCTTTTAATTCTTGCAAAAGCGTTTTCATATTTGTCCTCACTCTTTCCGGAACGGCGCGAGTCATTGCGTCGACTATTTTTTGCCAGGCTAAAAAGACTCTCTTTTTTCGCAATTCTACTCTGAGTAGACCGAAAGCGACCTCGTATAATTCTCGTTGAACGGATCGTCCCATTCTTGAATCTCGCTCAACGCTTCAAACGCGAGAGGATAATCTTTATGCAACGTCCCCGCGCCGGACGCGCCCATCGCGATTCCCAACGACCTTGCGATCGGTTCGTCCGGCAAATTCCCCTCAACGAAGAGTCGAGTTAAATTAACGCAATTAATCTTCCAATGGATCCCCCATTCCGCTAGTTCCTCGTCGATGGGGAAGTAATCCCCGTAAAGAAAAGGGCCAACGTTGACGTCCGAACCATTGAACACGACCACCGGTATCGGTTGTCGAAACGGTCGACGGCGCTCGATTACCTGTTGATAACCCACTATGTGGGTATAAAGTCCGGCTTGCGCGACGGTGTGGGCGTTTTCATAGCGCCCGCTCTGCGCCTTGTGTTCTAAAATGAAGGTAACCGGAACGCAAGCTTCTAGGAGCTCCCTTTCGGTCATTGGTCGGTCGAACGGGACGGGCGCGTTCCGATGGGGAACCCAAAAAGTAACGTCGGCGCGGGCCTGGCGTTGCGACGGAAGAACGAACTCGTTCGGTCTCTCAACCGCTCTCCGAAAGTCGTAAAACTTATTAAATTGCGGCAAAACGCTCGTCATAAAAGCGCCGCCAACCTTCGAATTGCTTATCGTCGACTTAAAAAAAGCGTCGTCGACCGAGCCGACCAATCCGGCGCGCTCGTTCGACGACGCCAAGTCATATTGTTTCAATATCTCCTCGAACGTCAGATCGGGATCGGAGAGCGAAAAATGGTCGCTCGCGGAGCTCGATTTTTCGTCGAGTTCTTCGTCGCGCTTTTCCTCTTCTTTCTCGGACGAGGCGTTTTTGTTCGGCTTCTTTGTCATATCGGTTACTCCGAAAAAACAGTAACGACTCGCCCATTATACCGAAACGAAATCGCCCCGTCAAGCAAAGGCCCGCCGAGGTTTTTGGTTCGCGCTTCCGCCAGTCCGGCTACGGACAAAAAAACCGGTCGAACTCGAAAGCTCGACCGGTTTTTTATATATCGTAGTAAAGAGAAATCACAGCGCGAACCAATTGAATCGACCTTTTTTAAAA
>JAFRXD010000075.1 GCA_017441605.1 Thermoguttaceae bacterium
CGAGCAGCTCAAAATCGAAAAGGACGTCGACGCCAAAATCAAGCGCCTCCGAGAGCGCGCCGAGGAGTCCCGCGCCGCCTTCCGGCTCGCCCCCGGAAATATCGCTCGCGCCGTTAATACCGCCCTCGAGCTCGCCAAGTTTCCTCCCCTCGAGCCCGCGGCCGTTCCCTCCGCCAAAGTCGGCTCCGTTTTTCGCGAAGTCCCCTACGGGCAAGCCTTCCGCGTCCCCGACCTCCCCGGCTCTTGGGGCCGCGCCCTCGCCGGGCTCGCCGATCCCCTTACCGGAGAGCGCCGACCGATCGTCTTCGACGACCAATACGTCGAAAATCGAGAGGATCTCGTCCTCGCCCACCTGAACCACCCCCTCGTCCAAATGTCCCTAAGACTCCTCCGCGAGGAAATTTGGAGAAAAGATGACGAGCGCCGCGACCGACTCCACCGTGTCGCGTTTAGATATTCGCCCCTTGTCAAACCCGGGCAAATCGCCGTCCTCGTCCTCTCCAGACTCGTGATCGTCGGCGGCGACGCCCGGCGAATCCACGAGGAAATCATTACCTCCGGCGAAGTTGTGTCGAGCGGTTCCTTCCGGCGTATCGATACCCAAGGCGAGCTAAAATCGCTCCTTGAAGACTCAAAACCCTATGAAAACGTCGATACGACGACCTTTGAGATCGCGAAGAATCTCTTCGAAACCAACGAAAAAGCGATCTACGCGAGCGTCGTCGCCCGTTCGAACGAGCGCTTCAACGCCCTGAGACCTCAAATCGAGAAGCGAGAACAACGCGAAATCGCCGACGTCAAAGCGATTCTCGACGACTTGGAAAACGAGCTAAAAACGAAACTCAACGTGGAAATTCCCGACGCGACCCAAGCCTCCTTCGATTTCGTCAAAGAGTACGAGCGCTTCGAGAGTATCAAAGCCGACCGCGGCGCCATCGAAAAGCGCTTGGCGAGAATCCCCGAGGAGCGCGACCTCGAGGAAAAAGCGATCCAAGAGCGTTACGACGATCCCCAACAGCGAACCTTCCCCGTCGCCGTCGTCTTCGTCGTCCCTGAGTCCGCCCGTAAATGAAAGGAGCGCCAAAATGAACGCAAAAGCCAAACACGGCGAATGGCTCGACTTGCTCGACGAGCGAAAAGGCGCCTTTCTGTCCGCGGAAGCCCTCGCCAAGAAATATCCCGACGGGCTCGAATGGACGATCCCGATGAAATTGGCGGAAAACCGCGCCAAACTCGCCTATAAAGAGCTAACGGAAATCGTCGACCGAAACGACGAAAGAATCTCCCTCTTCCAACAAGAATGGATTAAGTTCGTTCTGCGCGAAGTCTTGGAGCTACACGACGTCTCCCTAAAGCCTCGCGAGGAATACCCCGCCGAGTCCGACGACTCCAACTGCAAATTCTACCCCGACTACGTCTTAATCGACGGCGACGGCAAACCCGTCTTCTTCGTCGTCGCCCGCGATTGGGACGAAAACCTCGAAAAACCCTCCCAAGACGACGCGTGGATCGAGTCCCCCATCGACAAAACGATCCGCCTCTGCAAAACCTACGAAGTCAACTTAGCCCTCGTTACCAACGGCGAAGACTGGACGATCGTCAGCGTCCCTCGCGACCTCCCCTCCGGCTACGGAACCTGGCGCGCCCGATACTGGGATCTTGAGCCCAAAACCTTCCAAGCGTTCGCCACGCTGTTCAACGTCCGTAATCTTCGCGGTCGCGACCTCGACCAACTCTTCGTCGACTCCTACGAAAATCAAAACGCGGTAACGACCGTCCTCGGGCTCCAAGTCCGCCGCGCCGTCGAAGTCCTCCTCCAAGGCTTGGATCGCGCCGACGCCGACCGAGGGCGCGAGCTCCTCAAAGGCGTCGACGCCCGCGAGCTCTACGAGGCGGCGCTAACCGTGATGATGCGCCTACTC
>JAFRXD010000076.1 GCA_017441605.1 Thermoguttaceae bacterium
CGCGTCGAATCGAGCGGATCGACGAGCGAATCGGTTTGCGACGCTACGAAGCTCCGCGAGACCGCGCGTCCGATCGGTAATGATATTTGAATTGCGGCGAGAATCAATTTGAATCGCTAGAGCGAACCGACGCGTCTTTCGACTCGCGCGCGTCGGGCGCTCAAAGCAATAGTTCGTTGAAAACGTTGTCCGGGGGCAAATTGCGATGATAATAAGAAGCAGTTTTCTCGCGATCCTTTCGCGAGCGTTTTTCGTCTTCTGGATCGCGTTGGCGCTATCGGTCGAACTAACGACAAACGAGCGTTTATCGTTTGCGAACGATCCGATTCCAACGCTCCCGACGCGTCCAAGCGATTTGGAAAAGAGCGCGTTGAACGGCGCCTACGCTTACGTTTTCTTTCGCTCCCAGTCCGACGAAACGAATTCGACGAGTTTAAACGAAGATTTGAAATCGTTTTTTTCGGACGCGCCGGACGCGTTTGTTATAGAGACAAAACCGTTTTATCAATACGGCGACAATATTATTTTTCGACTCGCCTTCGGCGACGGAATAGAGCCCGATAAACGAAAGGAACTAACGAAAAAGCTTTGTCAAACCGATTCAAGATTTATTGTCGCTTTTGAATTTGACGGAAGCGAACACGAATACTGGGAACCTCGTCCCGGTTATAAACTTACGTTTATAGAGTGGGCTCTTTTCCCCAACGACGGTTTTCCCAGCTATTTTCGAATGCGATCCGATTGCGTTTATCGTTCAATCGCGCCGCATAGCGCGAGCGTAAGGAATGAAAGAGATTTTAAAGCAACGATTCCTTTGAAATTCAGGATCAAACTGAAGCTGCGCAACTGGAGAGGTCTTTCGGTCGATTTCTTGTCGCAAGAATTGACGATAGAACCCGAAAGGCGCGTCCTTTCGGAGAGCCTTTCGGAGTACAAGGAGCGGAAAACGGGATTCTCCGCGCGCGACGAGCTTTTTCAACTTTTCAGAGAGAGTTTGCTCGAGGAGACCGAGGAAGAAGCGACGCTTAAACTGAACGAGCTTGAGAATCGACTTCAAAAAACCGACGAATACGAGCGCGGCTACTTCCTCCAGCGCGTTGTTCGAATCCTTCATAATTTTATAGGGATCGACAAATGCCCCGAATTGCAAAAGAAGCGCGCCCAATACGAAGAGGAGCTTGGGTTGCAATGGATCCAGTATTAACGGAGTATCATAAAAAGAAGATGAAATCGCCTTTTTGCGCCCTATTGATTCTAACGTTGTTTCCCGCCGCGTCGTTCCCGACTCGCGCCGACGAACCGTCTGATACCTATAAAATTATCGAGTACGATTTTGAGGACGAGATTTTGGAGCAAATCCCCGAATTCGCGACTCGTCCCCCGGCGTCCGAAAGAACTTCGTTAGCAAGCGCGGTCGGAGAGCTTAGAGAGCTCTTCTCGAGTGATCGCGAGGTTCTCAAAATCGAGACGTCGAATTCGTCGTTCCGTTACGGAGAAGATATTTACTTCAAGCTGTGTTTCGCGGACGATATCGAATTGGCGGAGCGAAAGGAAATAATGGAAAAGCTCTTGCAATGCGGTTCGTTTTTGAAAATCTGGTTGCGTTTCAAGGACAATCAAATAGATTACAACGGTCCCCTTCCCAGATGGGCGGATATCGTCCGCGAGTGGGGATTGCATATGCAGGACGGGATTCCAAACTACTTCCGCATGCCGTCCGAAAACGTTTACCATTCCGCGGCGTCGAGCGCTCGACGCCGCGGCGATGAAACCGACTTCGACAATACGGAGCCAATGACCGTTCAAATCGAACTGGAACTCGTCGGTCGCGGCGGTCGAATCGCGACCTTCGCGTCGTCGGAAATTACCGTAGATTCTCCGTTTCAAGATTACGACCGAGTCGTTAAAGACGAGTTGGCGAACAAACGAAGTTTGTTTAAAAGCCAAGAAGCCAATCTTAGAAGGTTTAGGATTAGTTTGCTCAACAATAGAGAGGAACCGGCATTGAACGAATTGTACCGTCTTTCGGATAGTCTCGTTGAGGACAAGTTCGCTCGCGGTTTCTTCATTCAGCGCGTTGTCCGCACTCTCCATAAGTTTATGGGGCTCGATAAATGCCCGGAACTTCAAAAGAAGCTCGGGCAATACGAGGAAGAGCTCGGGCTGATTGGGATCCAGTACTAGCGCTTTCGTTTTAAACGGTTAGATCAACGCGCATATTGCGCGTTTGTTCCTTGGTTTCGATCTGGAGACGCAAAGATGAAGAAACAAGACGTCGATCCAAATCGCGCCGTTCTGAATCGAGCGATCGCTTTATTGGCGTCGTTGCTTTTGGCGATTTCGTCCGGCGTCGCGCTCGCCGACGAGCCGATTTTGAGCGCGAAGGAGAACTTGTGGGAAGTCGAAGAGAACGCGTTGGACGCGCCCCCTCGTTTAGCTACGCTTTCCACGAAGCCGGGGCGCGTCGCGATAGCGCGTTTGGAAGTCGATATTCGGTCGTTCTTAGAGAGCCGCCGCGACGTTTTCAAAATGGAGACTTCAAAGTCGTCTTTTCACTGCGGAGAAGATATTAACTTCAAACTATGCTTTTCGGAGAACATAGAGGCCGAAAAGCAAATGGAAATAATGGAAAAGCTACGGCAATGCGGAGCGCGTTTTAGAATCGGATTACTATCCAATGGCGAGGAAATTGCTTATCGCGAGCCTATTTCCGAAACCGGCATGGTTCCTCGATACTGGGCGCTTTTTTCAGAGGACGGGCTTCCAAATTACTTTCGTTTACGATCGCGCTACGCCGTCGAATTGATTTCCCCTAATTTTGCAAATACGCGAAGGACAAGGAATTCCGATAAAAAACTCCCGTTAAAATTTCAAATTAAAGCGACGTTGTTCGACGGCGCGAGTCGCGTCGTCGAAGTCCTCTCGCAAGAACTGACCGTAGAACCCCCGAACACCGAACTTGAAGAAGTCGCGACCGAACTCGCAAAACAAAGAGCGACTTTCGGAAGACTTCTAGTCGATCTTAGATTGTTCCGGTTCCATTTGTTAGACGCGAACGAAGACAACGCGTTGAAGCGGCTGAAAGCGCTTGAAGAGCGTCTTAAAAATGAAAACGAATACGTCCGCGCCTACTTCCTCCAGCGCGTCGTCCGAACCCTCCATAAGTTTATGGGTATAGACAAATGCCCCGAGCTGCAAAAGAAGCGCGCCCAATACGAGGAGGAGCTCGGTCTGCGATGGATCCAGTACTGACCTCGCCCAACCGCGTCCTCTTCTCCTCGCTCCACAACTACCTCGACGTCGCGAGCGGCGCCGCGATAACGACGCGCGAGACCCTTCTGCGCTCGCGCGTCGAGGCTGGCGAGTTCGCGCGTTTTCGACTCTTCCGACCCGACGCCCGCCCTGCTGCGCGAGACCCTGGCGCGTCGCGTCGATCCCGACCA
>JAFRXD010000077.1 GCA_017441605.1 Thermoguttaceae bacterium
CAACAATACGACCGACGACTACACCGGCGGCTACTACAACACGGTGGTGGTCGACGGAACGACGTACCGCATCGAGTCCGACATTATCCTTCGTCGGTTCAGCTCGGACGGTAGCGCGGTCGGCGTCGAGACGGTGGTCAACCGCTTCACCGAGGGCAACCAAATCGATCCCGACGTCGCGATGACCGAAAGCGGCAGTAGCGTCGTCGTGTGGGTCGGCGAGAGCGAGGACGCGCTCAACGGCGTCTGCGCCCGTTTCTACCCCGGCGGACAAGGACAAAAAGAGCAAGTACAAATCGCGGGCGAGCACGGAACCCGTTGCTGGGCTCCCGACGTTTGTATTAACGAGTCGTCCGGTCTCGTCTTCATCACTTGGCTCCAAGGGTCGAAAGACAATCCGAACCAGTCCGACGAGGTCTACGGTCGATTCTACGATTTGGCCGGAAACGCCAAGGGCGCCGCCTTCAAACTCGTTACGGAGCACAACGGCAAGTCGATCGAAAAATTCGACGTCGCATCGATGACCGTCGACGGCGCGATCGAGTACGTCATTGTCTACGAGGCTTACGTCGAGGAAACGAAGTCCTTCGAACTCTTCCAGAAGACCGTTACCGCGGTCGCGAACCAAGGGTTCTACTCCGTGATCGACGGAACCGTCTCGCAAGTCAACCAGTCGACGTACCGCGGACAGTACGACCCGCAAATCGCCACCAACCAAGCGAACGGCGAGTACTACATCGTCTGGGTTTCCGACCACGTTAGCGCGAACGGCGCCGACATTTACGCTAGGCGCTACAACGCCGACGGAAGTTCGAAGTCGTTTATGGGAACGACCAACGAGACGATCGTCAACTCCATTGTGAAGAACGTCCAAGGTTTGCCCGACGTCTCCTGCAACTCCAACGGCGTCGTCTTCGCGTGGCAATCTTACGACGCCGAGGAGTTCAATTACGACTCCACGTCCGGCGTCAAGCAAGAGGCCCACGACTACGGTATCGCGGTTCGCGTCTTCAACGCCAACGGAATGCCCGTCTACATCGACGGTTACGTCTACGAGGAAATCAACGGTATCCGCCAGGTCGTGCCGCGTCAGTACGGTCAGCAACTCAATCTCGACGAGGGCGAGTTCATTATCAACTCCACCACCGCCGGGAACCAGGTTCATCCGTCCGTCTCGATCTGCAACTGGGATTCCAACGCCGCGATTTCCGAATACGCCATTCCGAGATTCGTCGTCGCTTGGGCCGGCCCCAATCCGAACGCGGGCGTCGAAATCGAGGACGAGGACGACTCCAACAACTCCGGCAACAACGGAAATAACAACGGAAATAACAACAATACGAACGCGACGACGACGACCGGCTATATTGGACCGAATATGGTCTTCTACAAGTACATCGCCGCCGCGTCCACTTCGACCGGTTCCGACGACGTTATCGTTTCCGCCCTCGCGTCTCGATATTCGACTTCGCCGGAAAATTCGACCGGAAACGGCTTCTATCGTCCGATCGACTCCTTCGTCGAAACGGTCGCCGCCGTTAAGTCCGACGCCGACAAGGTCGATCCCGCCGTCCTCAAGATCGGGGGAACGAACGGCGACGACGCGGTTGTCGTCTCGACTCGAAATGGTAAGATCGTTTCGGTTACCGTCAACGGACAAACGACTTCCGTTTCCTCCAAAATCGAGGCGATCTACTTCGACGGGCTCGCCGGAAAAGACAAGGTCGTTTACAACGGTTCGCTCAAAGAGTCGGCGAGTGTCGATCTCAAGACCGGCAAGACCCTGATCGTCGGCGAGCAAGCGTTTGTCGCCGAGAACGTCGAGAGCGTCGACGCGAAGCTCGTTGGCGCGGTCGCCGTCGACGCGAGCGCCGCCAACGACTCGATCGACGTCGCCGTTGGGCGCGTCGCGGCGGTCTCCTCGACTGGATTCAAGTTCGACGCGACCGGCGTCGCCGAATTCGTCGGAAACGGCAATGGCAAGGCGAGCGTCTCCATGAGCGGAACCGACGGGATCGATTCGCTGCTCGCGACCGCCGACTCGGTCGCCCTGACCGGAAACGGATACTCCTTCCAAGCCAAGTCGTTCGCGAGCGCGATCGTCGACGGAGGCTTGGGCGCCGACGTCGCGACCTTGACCGGCGTCAAGGCCCTGACCGGAACCGACTCCGCGATCATCGCTACCGCCGCTTCGCAAACGATCGTCGCCACCGGATTCGAAAGCGTCGACGCCCGCGGAACCGGCGCCGCCTCCGCGAAGCTCTACGGAACGCGCAAGAGCGACTCGGTCGTCTCCAACTCCGAGACGGTTCAAGTCAACTACGGCACGGGCGCGAGCCTGAGCCTCGGCGGTTTCTCCGACGTCGCGATCGACGGTCGCGGCGGAAACGACTCCGCCGTCATGCTCTCCGGCGCGGGCGCCAACGTCTTCGACGGAGCCCTCGGAAAAGCGACCCTGACCAACGGCTCGTACTCTCGCGCGCTCTCCAACTTCTCCAAGGTCGACGTGTTCGGGAATAAGGACGCGGAGAAGTCGACCCTGACCGCGACCCTGCGCGACACCGCGCTCGACGACGCCTTCGCGGCTTACGGCGACACGGCGACGATGGACGTCGACGGCGAGGCGGTCTTCGCGATCGTCGCCGCCAATCGCGTCAACGTCAAGCGCGAGATCGCCAAGGGCGACGATACCCTCTTCGAGGGCGATTCGCTCGAATTCGCGTTCGATATCGACAACTGGGACAACTAAGCCCCGCGCGCCTCGCGCGCTAGTTTAGCCTAACCGAAAGCCCCTCGAGGAGACTCGAGGGGCTTTTTTTTATCGGCTATTGACCTTTTGGGGTAGAAATAGTAGAATAATATCAGTTTTTTCTCATTTAATAGATTTGAGACGAAGACGGCGCCATTTTCTTTGCGAAAAATGGCGCCGAATTTGCCCCGAGAATCGCGACGCGAGGAACTTGGTTCCCGAGAGAAGACGAAGACGACGATCGACGCGCCTCGGCGAGCGACGAGACGCTTAACGAAACACAAAGCGGAAACCGATAAATACGATGGACATACAAGAATCCCTAGACGGAGTCGGCGATTTTTTTGGCTCGATTTCCCGGTGGATGGAGAACGCGATCACCTCGATGTTCGGATCCTCGAACGAGCGCGAACTGAAGCGCATCGAGCCGCGCGTCGCGAGGATTAACGCTCTCGAGCCGACTTACCAACGGATGAGCGACGAGGAATTGCGCGAGCAGACCGCGCTCTTCCGAAAACGGCTCGCGGTCGGGGAGACGCTCGACGACATTCTAGAAGAAGCGTTCGCGGTCTGTCGCGAAGCGAGTCGCCGGACGATCGGTTTGCGGCACTACGACGTTCAGCTCATCGGCGGAATGGCCCTTCACGAGGGAAAGATCGCCGAAATGATGACCGGCGAGGGAAAGACCCTCGTCGCGACCCTTCCGGCGTACCTCAACGCCCTCGAGGGCAAGGGCGTGCACGTCGTTACCGTCAACGACTACTTGGCGCGGCGCGATATGGAGTGGATGGGGCCGATCTACATGGCCCTCGGCATGACCGTCGGGTCGATTCAGAGCAATATGTCGACGGCCGATCGCCAATACGCTTATTCTTGCGACATTACCTACGGAACGAACAACGAGTACGGCTTCGACTATCTGCGCGACAACATGCGCTACGCGCGCCGAGGCGACGAAACCTATCCCTCCGACGCCCAGCAGTCGCAAGGTCGGCTTCACTACGCGATCATCGACGAGGTCGACAACATCCTCATCGACGAGGCGCGAACCCCGTTGATTATCGCCGGCCCGGCGAACGACGACGTCTCGAAGTATCGCGCCGCCGACGCGATCGCCGCCCAGCTCGTTAAGGACGTCGATTTCAAAGTCGACGAAAAAGACCACACCACCAATCTCACCGACGAGGGGGTTCGTCGCGCGGAACATCTCGCGGGCGTGGAAAGCTTCTACACCGTCGGCAATATGCACTGGCCGCACCTAATCGACAACGCGCTGAAAGCGAGGCACCTCTACAAGCGCGACGTCAACTACGTGATCAAAAACGGCGAGATCGTGATCGTCGACGACTTCACCGGGCGTCTGATGGAAGGGCGAACGTGGAGCGACGGGCTGCACCAGGCGGTCGAGGCGAAAGAGAACGTCAAAGTCAAGCAGGAGAACCAAACGCTCGCGACGATCACGCTCCAGAACTTCTTTAAACTCTACGACAAGATCGGCGGCATGACCGGTACGGCGATGACCGAGGCGAGCGAGTTTTGGAAGATCTACAAACTCGACGTGCTCGCGATTCCGCCGAACCGACCGGTTCAGCGCAAAACCTGGCCCGACGCGATTTACCGCACCGAAAAAGAAAAATACGACGCGGTCGTCGACGAGATCGAGCGCGTCCACAAATGGGACGAGTTGGTCGACGACAAAGACGTCGCCTTCTACGGCGAAATTATCAAAGAGACCGACGACGAAATCGAGTTCGTCGAGAAGGGGGCGAAGAAGACCGACGTCAAGCGCGTTCCGAAGAATAGATTGACTTCGATTCGCAGAAAAGGTCGTCCAATCCTCGTCGGAACCGTCTCGATTCAAAAGAGCGAATTGATCTCCTCCAAGCTGACGCAGCGCGGAATTAAGCACCAGCTCCTCAACGCGAAGCCCGAAAACGTCGGCCGCGAGTCGGAGATCGTCGCCCAAGCCGGGCGCCTCAACGCCGTGACCATCGCCACGAATATGGCGGGGCGCGGTACCGACATCATCCTCGGGGGCAACCCCGAAACTTTGGCGTGGTCGATCTTTCAAACGAAATACCCGACCCGTCTCGACGTCCCGCAAGACGAGTGGAAGCAACAAGTCGAGGATATCGAGCGGCGCGAGCATATGAAGGAGGAGGGCGAGATCGTTCGAGGGCTCGGAGGGCTCTACATCATCGGCACCGAGCGACACGAGGCCCGACGCATCGACCTGCAGTTGATCGGGCGGTGCGGTCGTCAAGGCGACCCCGGCGACGCGCGATTCTTCCTCTCCCTCGAGGACGATCTCGTTCGCATTTTCGCCGGCGATTGGGTCAAAAACCTCCTGACCCGCCTCGGCATGGAGGACGGGCAGGCGATCGAGAGCAAGATGGTGACCCGCCGCATCGAGGGCGCGCAGAAGAAGCGCGAGGAGTTCAACTTCGATATCCGCAAGAACTTGCTGGAATACGACGAAGTCATGGACATGCAGCGCAAGCGCGTCTACTCCTATCGTCAGCGCATCTTGGACGGCGGCAACACGAAAGCGTTCGTCCGCGAGATGATCGAGTCCCAACTCGATCGCCGTCTGACCGAAATCCTCTCCCCGACCTACGGAACCGAGGCGTACGCCGCGTTCGCCAAGAGTCGGCTGCGCGTCGACTTCGAACCGAAGAATTTCCGCGGCATGAACGCCGGCGAGGCGGCGGAGTTCGCGAAAGATCGCGCCCTCCGTTTGTCCGAGGCCGGCGTCTTGGACGCCGTCGACGAGAACCTCTCCGACGACGCGCCCGAGGACGAATGGAACTGGGGAGCCCTCGCAAAGACCGCCAACGCCCGATGGCAGACGAACTTGCGCGACGTCGATCTGAAAAAGCTCGGGCGCGACAACGTCGCCGAATTCCTGCTCGAAAAGGCGAAACATTTCTGCGAGTCCGCCGACCTAAGCCAAGGCGCCCCGCTCTTGGAGGCGAATTACGGGGTCAAGGTCGCCCTGCGCTGGCTTCGCGACAAATTCGGCGTCGTTCTCGACGAAAACGAGGCGATTAAAATGGAGCCGGAGGAGTTCGAACGAGTCGCGCGTCAAATGACCCTCGACGGATACGCCGAGCGCGAGGCGCGATTCCCGGTTCAAGCCGGACTGGTTCACTTTACGATTCGCGACCAGAACGGTCGGCGCTACGACCGCGAGGGCGTCGCCGATTGGGCGGCGCGACGATTCGGCGTCGATTTTAGCGTCGACGATCTGAAGAACATGCAGCGCCGCGAGATCGAAGAGCGCTTGTTCGAGGTCAGTCGCGCCGCGGCGAAACGCGCCGAGCCCTATTACGAAGAAATGCGAGGCCGGCTCGACAGACTGTTCGCGGCCGAGAACGTCGACATAGACGCGATCCGAGCCGCGCGAACCGAGAAGATCAATCGCAACGAGCGAATCACCTCCCGCGACATTCGCAAGATCGCGAAAAACTCCGAGGAATTGAAGAGCCTTTGCGAATGGCTCAACGCCGAGTTCAGTCAGCGGTTGACGATCGAAGAGCTCGCCGATTGGGACGTGCTCCTCTTGGAGAACCGGATCGAGGCGATTATCGAGAACGCTTTCAATCCGGAGATGCGCAAAGTCGAGCGCTCTTTGATTTTGGGCATTTTGGACGAGGCGTGGAAGAGCCATTTGCTCGTAATGGACCACTTGAAGTCGAGCGTCGGGTTCCGCGGCTACGCCCAGGTCGACCCGAAAGTCGAGTACAAGCGCGAGGGCATGCGGATCTTCGACGATATGTGGGACGGCGTCTTTGAGCGCGTTACCGACTACATCTATCGCGTCGAGCAGCTCGACGAGAACTTCATCGGGCGCACTTGGGAGTCCGCGAACAATCCGAGCGCCGCGCAACGTCCTCAGCAAGCCGTTTCGCCCGAGGTCCAAAAGACCCAAGAGCAACAGGAGGCGGCGATCGAGGCGAGCAAGGACAATAAGGTCCAAACGTACCGCAACAAGGAGCGAAAAGTCGGTCGCAACGAGCCGTGCCCGTGCGGCAGCGGCAAGAAGTACAAGAACTGCTGCGGTAAGAACTGATTTTTAGCTCTTTAGCGAGTAAAAAGAACCCCGTTTGGCGCGCGGCGTCGGACGGGGTTTTTTCGCGGCGCGGATCCGACTCGTCAAAAATGTCCGACCTCTTGTCGGAGAAAAGAAAAAGTCGCGAAATTCGGCTGTTTTTGGGGCTTTAAAGGGCCTCTTCGCCTTGAAAAATTTCCGTTTTGAGGTATAATGAAAGCGCTTCGCGCGCCTAGGGGCTTCTCGGAGGCTTTTCCGCGTTTCCGGCTTGCCGATCGCGCGAGCGCTCTCAACTATTAGCGCTGGAGATTTCTTATGGCGGACGACAACGAACGAAACGACGAGAACGAGAACCAAAAGGGCGACGAATTCGAGCGCGACGGCGAAAACCTCGAAAACGAGGCGAACGGCGCGAGCGACTCGAGCGAAAACCTCGACGACTTCGACGAGAGCGACGAGGAGCGAATCAAGCCCGCTAGCGACAAGCCCTTGCGACCGACGATCAATCAATACGGGCAAATGATTCTGCCCGACGGGTCGAAGTTGGTCCAAATGCCGATCGACGAGGAGCTTAAAGGCAGCTACCTCACCTACGCGATGAGCGTGATCGTGAGTCGCGCGATCCCCGACGTCCGCGACGGGCTCAAACCGTCCCAGCGCCGCATCTTGGTCGCGATGAACGATTTGGGAATCGGTCCTCACAGCCAGCGCGTCAAGTGCGCCAAAATTTCCGGCGACGCCAGCGGAAATTACCACCCCCACGGCGAGGCGATTATTTACCCGACCCTCGTTCGCATGGCGCAAGACTGGAACATGCGCCACGTTCTGGTCGACAAGCAGGGCAACTTCGGCTCGATCGCCGGGCTTCCCCCCGCCGCCATGCGTTACACCGAAGCGCGGCTGTCGAGCATGGCCATGTCGATGCTCGAGGACCTCAATCTCGACACCGTCGACTTTGTCCCGACTTACGACGAAACTCGCCTCGAGCCCACCGTTCTGCCCGCCAAGGTCCCCAATTTGCTCGTTAACGGCGCCAACGGTATCGCCGTCGGCATGATGACGAGCATTCCTCCGCACAACTTGGGCGAGGTCTGCGACGCCGCGGTCGCGACGATCGACAATCCCGATATTTCCCCGTTCGAGCTATTGCGTCTGTGCCCCGGGCCCGACTTCCCGACCGGCGGCGTGATTTGCGGAACCCAAGGGATTCGTCGCGCCTATATCACGGGGCGCGGAAGCGTGGTCGTTCGCGCGCGCGCTCGCATCGAGGAAATCAAAAAGAAGAGCGGTCCGAGCCGCCACCGCATTATCATTTCCGAGATTCCGTACCAACAGGCGCGCGACCGAATCGAGGAAAAGATCGCCGAAATGATCTCCGAAGGTAAGATCGGCGGCGTTTCGACGATTCGCAACGAGTCCGACTTGAAAGAGCCGGTCCGCTTGGTTCTCGAATTGAAGCAGGGAACCGACCCGCGCGTCGTCTTGAACCAACTCTATCAATACACGCCCCTCCAAGACACGTTCTCGATCATCTTGCTCGCGTTGGTCGACGGCAAGCCGCGCGTGATGACGTTCAAGGAGCTGATCGTCGAGTTCCTGCGGCACAGGCGCTCCGTCGTTCGCCGAAGAACGACCTTCCTCCTCAATAAGGCGATCAAGCGCCAACACACCGTCGAGGGGCTCCTCATCGCCCACGCCAATATCGACGAGGTCATACGCGTCATACGAACCTCCCGCGACCAAGCGGAGGCGAAGCGGCGATTGATGACGATCGAGTGCCCGAGCGCCCTTTTGGAGAGGGCCCTCGGTTCCGGATTCGAGTCGTTCCAAGAGACGCGCGGCGTTAAAGAAAGCTATACTCTCACCCCGGTCCAAGCCGACGCGATTCTGAAAATGACTCTCGGGCAGTTGGTCAATCTCGAGCAAGAAAAGCTCGCGAACGAGTACAACGCGCTCCTCGACGACATTGCCAAGTATCGCCATATCCTTTCCGACGAGCGCAATATTCTCGGCATCGTCCGCGAGGAATTGCTCGAAGTCAAAGCCAAGCACGCCGACAAGCGCCGCACCGAAATCGACCAAGAGGAAATCGTCGACATTCTCGACGAGGAGCTCGTTCCCGACGAGACCATGGTCGTTACTATGACGACCGACGGGTACATCAAGCGTACCCCCGTGACCGAGTACAAGGCGCAAGGGCGCTCCGCCACCGGAAACAAGGGCGCTCAAACCGACGAGGACGTCTCCGTCAGCGATATGTGCGTCGCCCGCGCTCGCGATTTCTTGCTCTTCTTTACTAATAAGGGAAGGCTATATCGCCGCAAGGTTTACGAAATTCAAGCGTCGTCGCGAACCGCCAAGGGGCAGTCGATGGTCAAACTGCTCGAGGCGCGTCTCGGCGAGGACGAAAAAGTCGTCAACTTCCTGCCCGTTCGGAGTTTCGAGACGGAGAGCGCCTATCTCTTTATGGCGACTCGCGAGGGAATCGTTAAGAAAACGCCTCTTTCCGCCTTCGCGAAGACGAACAAGAACGGTCTGATCGCGATCAAGCTTCGCGGCGGGGTCGATCCGGCGACCCAAGACGAAAACGGGGACGACGCCCCCGAGCCGCAAGAAGTCGCGGTCGACTCCGGCGATCGCGATTCCCTCGTCGCGGTCGCCGTCGTTTGCGAAGGGGACGAAATCTTCCTCTCGACCGCGAACGGGCGAACGATTCGGTTCCGTCAGTCGGACGTTCGCTCGATGGGGCGAACCGCGACCGGCGTGCGCGGCGTTAGGCTGCGAACCGGAGACTACGTCG
This sequence comes from Thermoguttaceae bacterium, assembly GCA_017441605.1. Taxonomy (GTDB): domain Bacteria; phylum Planctomycetota; class Planctomycetia; order Pirellulales; family Thermoguttaceae; genus RUG369. The sequence goes on from JAFRXD010000077.1 coordinate 9,601, forward strand.
TCGGCATGTCGATCGCCGACGAGGACGCGTACTTGCTCTCCGTATGCGAGAACGGGTACGGCAAGCGCACCAAAATGGGACCGAACGCCGATCCGCTCGCCGTCGACGACGGAACCGACCAAGAGTCGGAGCTCGATTCCCAAGCGGAGGACGCATCGGAGGGAACCGACGGGGAAAACGCCGCGTCCAACGCAACGTACCGCACGATGCGCCGAGGAGGGCAAGGCGTCTTGGACATTAAGACGAACGCGCGCAACGGAAAAGTCGCGGCGGCCCTGCGCGCGCGCGACGGGGACGACGTTGTGGTCGTTACCGCGAACGGACAAATCAAGCGCCTGTCGGTCGACTCGATTCGTTGCACCGGGCGCAACACACAAGGCGTCATCGTTATGAAGTTCCGCAAAGGCGAGGACGATTCGATCGTGGCGGTAAAAGTCGTGCCGCCCGACCAAGAGATCGAAGAGCCGAAAAATATGGTCGGCGTCGCGTCCGAACCGATCGCGCCTCCCGACGAAGAGCGCGTCGACGCGGAAACCGACGAGGTAAACTTTAACGATAACGACGACGCGGACGCCAACGACCAAGAATAATCCGCGCTTTGGCGCCGCCGGGGGCTTTTTTCCCCGGCGCGCCTTCGTACAATTAGAGGAATCGCGAGCGGCGAAAAGCGCCCTCGCGCGAAATTTTCGACCTCGAGGCGAGTGTTATGAGTCTTTGGAAAATCGCTTGGAAAAGTATTGAACATCGTTCGTTGGCCTCGTCGCTAACGGCTCTTTCGATGGCGCTCGGCGTCGCGCTCGTCGTGTCGGTGCTCGTCGTCAACGGCGTCGTTGGAAAGTCCTTCCAGCAAGGCGCGCAAGGATACGATCTCATTGTCGGCGCGAAGGGGAGCAAATTGCAACTCGTGCTGAGCACGGTCTTCTACAACCAAGATCCGATCGGGCTCATTCCCTACGAGTACTACGACCTTATGCGCTCTTCTCGATACAGCGCCGAGGTCAAGACCGCGATTCCGATCGCCCGCGGCGACAACTACCAAGGGTCTCCCGTCGTCGCCACCGTCCCCGAGTATTTCCAATCGGTTACGACCTCCGACGGCAAGCCGTACGCGCTCCAAAAGGGCGAGTTCTTTAAAAACGTCGACTATACCGGCGCCGTGATCGGATACGCCGTCGCCAAAAAGCACAAGTTGCAAATCGGGGACGAAATTCGATTTGGGCACAACAATTCCCAAGAGGATCGCGACTTGCACGAGCCGTTCAAAATTACCGGGATCCTCGCCCATACCGGCAGCCCGAACGACCGCGCCGTCTTCGTGAACTTGGAAGGGTTCTACAAACAGCACGAGCACAACGAGGGAACCGAGACCGTCGACTATTCCCTGCGCGAGCGAGAGGTCGCGAAGAAGCGCGCCGAACTAGGGCTCGACGATCCGACCGCCGCCCCCGAAGAAACCGAGGCCGACGACCATGACCATGCCGAAGGGGACGACGACCATGACCACGACCATGAGGACGCCGACCACGACCATGGCCGACGATTGACCGCGATACTGCTCATTACGAAAGACCAAGAAGTCGCCGTCGGCGGAACCGTCGAGCAAGTCGAGGCGGCGACCTCCCGACCGGGCGTCGAGATTTCCGAGAGCGAGCTCGTTACCCCCGAGCGGCGCGCCGTGATCGACACCGCGGTGACCGCGCTTCCCGCAAAGATCGAGGGCGAGTTGCTCGAAGCCCAAGCCGTCGCGCCCGTTCAAGAGATTTCCGCCTTCTTCCAAGACGTGATCGGAAATATTCAGAAAGTCTTGATTATCTTCGCGATCCAAGTCGTGATCGTCGCCGGCGTCGGAATGATGGTCAGCATCTACAACTCGATGAACGAGCGGCGCCAAGAGATCGCGATTATGCGCGCCCTGGGCGCTCGACGCGGAACCGTAATGGCGATCGTGCTGTTCGAGTCGATTCTTCTCTCGCTAGGAGGCGGCGCGCTCGGCGCGCTCATCGGGCACCTCGCTATCGGCGGGCTCGCCCCCTTCATTATGTCGTACGCCAACGTCATGGTTCGACCTTGGGACTTCCAGTGGGTCGAGCTGATCTTAATCCCCTGCTTGATCGCGCTGGCCTCGATCGTCGGGTATCTCCCCGCCGTCGTCGCCTACCGCACCGACGTGGCGCAGGCGCTCCAGTCCTGATAGACGCGAAAGGATTATCGATGAAAGACGTTATCTTTGACGACGCGTTAAAAGGCGCGTACACCGATATCGAAGTCGCCAATCAGGTCGAGGAAACGGTCGACTACAAACAGGTCGCGACCCTCGGCGTCGAGTCGCTCGTCGCCGCGGTCTTCGGGATCCTCGGATTCTTCTGGAAGCCCTTTATTATCGCGTCGTTACTGGGAATCGTGCTCGGCGTTCTCGCGAAGCGCAAGATTATGAAGGCCCCCGACGAAATCTCCGGAGGCGCCATAACGACCGTCGGGCTCGTTGCGAGCGTCTTGCTCTTCCTAGGCTCGATCGGATGGCAAGTTTACGCGGCGATGTACTCCGCCCCTCCGGGATACGCGGTTCTCCCGTTCGACAACATGGCCCTCGACAAAAACGGCAAGGTTCCCGAAGAAATCCTCGCCCTCGACGGGCACAAAGTCTATATCGAAGGGTACATGTACCCGACCAAGCGCCACGCGGGCATCGACAGTTTCACCCTCGTGCGCACCGTCGGGCACTGCCAGTTCTGTTCCCCGGGCACGAACCCCGCCGATATGATCGCCGTTCAGATGGAGCGCGGAAAGGAAGTCAAATACCGCGCCAATAAATTGGTCGCGGTCGGCGGCGTCCTTTCGGTCGACCCAAATTTCCGAGATCAGTCCGGCGCGATTCCCTATTCCATGAAAGCGGGTATCTTTAGGTAACTCCGAGCGTTTCCGTTTTCCGACGCCTTGTCGGAAATTCGACCCTCGATAGAATACGCGAGAAAGAAAGTGCGTTTTTCGTCGGCGCCAACGCGGCGAAAAACCGGATCGTTCAATGCGCCGAGCGCGCGAAAGGTTGTGCAATGGCTTATAACGTTACGTTAATCACCGGCGACGGCGTGGGACCCGAGCTCGCCGAGGCGGCTAAGAAATGTATCGACGCGACCGGCGTCGCCATTAATTGGGACGTCCAAGAGGCGGGCGTCGACATTATGGAGCGCAACGGTGGCAACCCGTTGCCCCCGTCCGTCTTGGAGAGCGTCCGTAAAAACCGCGTCGCGCTCAAGGCCCCCATCACAACGCCGGTCGGGAAGGGGTTCCGCAGTCTGAACGTCCACCTTCGCCATGAGCTCGACCTCTTCGCGTGCGTTCGACCCTGCAAGTACTATCCCGGCGTGCGCTCCTTCTTTAGCTCCGTTCCCGTCGATTTGGTCATCTTCCGCGAGAACACCGAGGACCTCTACGCCGGCGTCGAGTTTGAGAAGGGCTCCGAGGCGACCAAAGAGGCGATCGACGCGATCAACCGCCTCGCCGTCGGTCGCAAAATCGACACCGGTTACGAAGAGACCGGCGTCTCCATTAAGCCGATCAGTATTTCTCGAACCGATCGCCTCGTTCGCGCCGCCTTCGAGTACGCGCGAGAGAACGGCCGCAAGAAGGTTACCGCCGTCCACAAAGCGAACATTATGAAGTTCTCCGACGGTCTCTTCCTCGAGACCGCCCGCCAAGTCGCCCAAGACTTCCCCGAGATCGAGTTCGAGGATCGCATCGTCGACAACATGTGCATGCAACTCGTGCAAAAGCCCGAGTTGTACGACGTCGTGGCGCTGCCGAACCTCTACGGCGACATTCTGAGCGACCTTTGCGCCGGTCTGGTCGGAGGGCTTGGCGTCGCGCCGGGCGCCAATATCGGAAAAGACGCCGCCGTCTTCGAGGCGACCCATGGAAGCGCTCCCAAGTACAAGGGCATGAACAAGGTCAATCCGGTCGCGCTCGTCCTTTCCGGCGTCATGATGCTCCGCTACCTCAAAGAAACCGCCGCCGCCGACCGGCTTGAAAACGCCGTCGCCGAAGTCATTCGCGAGGGCAAGGACGTTACCTACGACCTCAAGCCCAATCGCGACGACCCCACCGCCGTCGGCACTCAAGAGATGGCGGAAGCGATCTGTAAGAAGCTCTAAATTCGCTTCGCGCGCTCCCTTGCAAAACGCGCCGGAATCGCTTTTTCGCGAGCGATTCCGGCCCTTTTATTTTCCGGTGCGGTTTTTCGCCAAAATCGGACCCGGTTTCCCCGCTTTCTCTTTGTTATTTTTTCCCGTTCCCTTACTATATTGCAAGCGAAAGGAATTCGCGACGCGCGTCGAGTCGCGAGCGCGGAGTCCCCGTTTACAAACCCGCGAAATACGATATAACTCGATTCGTCCTCGTTCGCCGCGCCTTCGCGCGGCTCCGGACGGGGCGCCAACGAACAGCGGAGTCAGAAAATGCCTTTTTGTCAGAAATGCGGCGCCGAGGTAACCGGCGCGTTTTGCGCCCAGTGCGGAACCCCCGTTAATCCCGGTCCCGGATTCGACCCGTTCGCCGCGAACCCGTACGCCGTCGGCTCCCAAGGATATTCGAGACGATCCACTTATTGGAGCGAGCCGGTCGAGGTTCCCGGTTTCCTCGGCGCGTACAAGATGTTTTGGAAGAAGTACGCCGAGTTCAACGGGCGCGCGAGCCGTCCGGAATTTTGGTTCGCGTTCCTTTGGAACTTTATTCTCCAATTTTTTGTCGGGATCGCGGGAATTGCCTGTTTGGCGATCGCCGGAGAATTGGAAAGCGGGATATTCGCCGGTTTTGGAGGATTTCTCTTACTAGCGGCGGTTTTGTACGGTCTCGCGACCATTTGCCCCAATATCGCGGTCGTGATTCGCAGGTTGCACGATACGAATAAATCGGGACTTTTCGCGCTCTTGTGGCTTATTCCCTACGTGGGACCGCTCGTCGTTTTGATCCTTTGCGCCTTGCCCGGAACCCCCGGGGACAACGAGTTTGGACCCGAGCCGAGAAGGACGCTCGAGGGATACGAAGGTTTTTAAGTCGCTCGAACGATCGCGATAACTCGCGCTTTCTCGGGGTGGGAAACGCGAGATTTGGGGATTTTAACAACTCTTTCTCGACGCTATATAGGGAAAGACGATGAAACGTTGCGTAAAATGCGGAACCGAGACGATCGAGTCTTTCTGCCCAAATTGCGGCGCCCCGATCCCCGCGGATAACCTCGAATCCTTTTCCCGCTTCTGGAAACGCGCCTTCGATTACAAATCCCGCGCGAGCCGACGCGAGTACTGGTTCGCGCTTTTCTGGGAGGCGCTAATCGTCGGGGCCCTTCTTTTCGTCGGATTCGCGCCCTTGCTCTTCGGTTCCGGCGACGCCGAATCCTCGGACGACTTTCGTTGGCGAGTTCGCTGGTGCGTTTTGGCGGCGCTGTGGCTACTGGCGTCGGCGCCATCGTTGATATGCTTGGTGAAGCGGCGCCTCAACGACGCCGGTTTCGTCGATTTTCCTTGGAAACCCTTCCTTTGTCTTGCTTTCGTCTTTCCGATCAATATAATCGAGCTCGTCGCGCTGGGATTGGTCCCCTCGAAGCGAGACGAAGAAATATCGGAAGGCGATTTGAAGAGCGAAGAGTGATAGCGATGGGCGAACCGGAACAAAACGAAACGATCGACGAGTTCGACTACGCCTCGGGCGCGTTCAATCCCTTCGAACTCGGCTCGACCTCGACCTTTATCGGCGAAGTCGACCCGGTCGAGCCGGAGGTTCCGACTTTTTCGCGCTCCTGGCGACTCTTCTGGGACAACGGGTATCGCCTCCGCGGTCGCGCGAGTCGAACCGAGTTCTGGTTCGCCGTCGCGCAAATGGCGCTCGTTACCTTGGCGCATATGGCGATCGCTCTCGTCTTTTACTTGGGGGGCGATTTCAGCTGGTTGTTCCTCCTCGCTTTGAAACTTTGGTTTTGGACCTATTTCGTCTACCTAGCGATCGCCGCGATTCCCGCGCTGACCCTCCTCGTTCGCCGACTTCGCGACGCGAATTTGACCGGATGGCTCGCGCTTCTCGGGATCGCCCCGTTCGTTTGGTTCGCCTTTTTCGCGAGAAAAGACTACCTCGCCGTCATGGAAGAGCGCGAAATGAGCGACGCCTTATGGTTGGCTCGCGCCCAGTTGGAGCTGTTCGCCGTCGGCGCCCTCGCGTTGGTCGCCGGGCTTTTGCCTCCGTCCGAAGGCGATAATAAATACGGGCTTAAACCCGCGCCGAGAGAGCGGGGGTTTTAATAGATTCTTTTTCGTTGAAAGGGAAACAAAATGAGCTATTGTCCCCAATGCGGGGCGGAAACGCCAGAAGGAGCCGCATTTTGCGGCGTTTGCGGAACCCCTATTACCGCGCCGAGATACGACGCGACGCTCGACCAGGAGAGCAATCCCTACGCCGTTGGCGCGCAAGCCGCTCCCGCGTCCTCGCCGTGCCAAGGAGGCGAGTTGAAACCGACCTTTGGCGAAACGCTGAAGCGCTGTCTGGGTAAAAAATACGCCGATTTTAGCGGACGCGCGAGCCGACGCGAGTACTGGTATTACGGGCTTTGGATGTTGCTCCTTATTATTCCGCTCATTATGGTCGCGGGCGTTCTAGGGGGAATTGTCGGCGCGAGCGGCGGTCCGGTGCTGACGGGGCTCGTTGTCGGCGGCATTATGCTCGTTTGGGCTCTTTATATATTCGTTCCGGGATGCGCCGTTTTGACGAGGCGTTTTCACGACGTCGGGCTGCCAACCTGGCTCGCCGTTACGACGTTTATTGTCTTGAACGTTCTCAATTGGGGAAGGAATTTCCTAGAGGACGCGTCGGCGAGCCTTGTTTGTTCGTCCATTGGTCTCGTTCTTTCGGTTTTCATTCTTATCGTCGCGTGTGTGGGGGGAAAGCCCGAGCCGAACAAATACGGGTTGCCTCCCGCAGATCGGAAATATCGTTCTTATTGAGCGTTTCAATCGGTTAAAACCTATGGAGAGTTGGGACGAGCGTCGATTCGACGCCGTAAAAAACGCGCGATAACGCGCAAATCGTTAAAAAGGAAGCAAAATGAGCTATTGTCCCCAATGCGGGGCGCAAACGCCCGAAGGAGCCGCCTTTTGCGGCGTTTGCGGAACCCAACTTTCCGCGCCGAGTTGCGACGCGACGCTCGACCAAGAGAGCAATCCCTACGCCGTCGGAGCGCAAGCCGATATGTCCGTCGATCAATACCAAGGGGGCGAACCGAAACCGACCTTCGGCGAGACGCTGAAGCGCTGCTTTGGCAAAAAGTACGCCGACTTTAGCGGACGGGCGAGTCGGCGCGAGTATTGGTTTTTCATCGTTTGGAACGTCATTTTGTTGATCGTCTTAGCGATGACGGTCGCGGTTGGGGCGATGCTCGTCGTTTCTACGCTAGGGGACGCGGAGATGGCGAGACCGATTGGAGTGGTCATAGGACTTCTTTTTGGTCTTTATCTCGTCATTCCAAACTGCTCCGTAGTAACTCGGAGGTTCCACGACATTGGTTTGCCCACTTGGAGCGCCGTTGTGGTTTTGATGATTAACTACGCGTCCAACGCGATCGAAACCTTTCCAAAACTGTTTTCCAGCCTTGAAACGACTGTGCCCGTTTGGCTTGACTGGGCTGGAACGATCGTCGCGCTCTTGATCTTTGTCGTCGCCTTAATTCCCGGAAGCAAGAAACCGAATAATTACGGTTTGCCTCCGGCGAATCGTCAACGACGTTATTATTAACGACTTAAACCGACGACGTCCCCGAAGAGAAAATAAGAGGAGCGGCGATTCAACGCTCGACGCGCAAAAAAAGCGCCGCGGAGCAAGTCTTCTAACGTAGAACTATTGAAAAGGGAAGCGAAATGAGCTATTGTCCCCAATGCGGGGCGGAAGCCCCCGAAGGAGCCGCCTTTTGCGGCGTTTGCGGAACACAACTTTCCGCGCCGAGTTACGACGCGACGCTCGACCAAGAGAGCAATCCCTACGCCGTCGGCGCTCAGACCGACGCGTATAATTCCGACGCGCATTTTTACGAAGGCGCGCCCCTAAAGCCGACCTTTGGCGAAACCTTCAAACTGTGCTGCGTCAAGAAGTTCTGCTCGTTCCAAGGCAGGGCGTGTCGACGCGAGTACTGGTTCTTCGTCTTATGGTGTTTCATCATCAACTTTGCGATTAGTATGGTCGCCGGGGTTTTGGGAGGTATCTTGAGCGCGTCCGGCGCCCTGAGCGCCTCTAGCGCCAATATGGTCGCGAACGTTTTGAAAGCTCCGTTCGGACTTTACGTTCTTCTGCCCTCGTTAGCCCTTTTGGTTCGGCGATTCCACGACGTCAACTTGCCGACGTGGACCGCGGTGTTCTCCTTTATCGCGCAGAATCTCGCGTTGATCGCCATTCCAATTCTTACCGTTACCCTCGTTCTTTCGAAGGCGGTCGGTCCTCGCCCCGCGGACAACGTTATGCTGTCCGACCTTGCGCCGATATTCGTCGCGGTCGGAGTCTTTTTCTTCTTCGCCCTCGTCAATTTCGTCGTTTCCGTGATTCCCGGCTCGCGAGAGCCGAACAAATACGGCTTGCCCCCGGTCGAGAGACGATTTTGACTTCCGACGACGACGTAAGTTTTTCGTTAAAGCGAATCTTTGAAGTAGAAATCAATGACGAAATGCCCGAAATGCGGCGTCGAAAACGACGAGCGCTTCGCGTTCTGCTCCGCTTGCGGGTCGCGAATCGCCCCCGGTTCCGGGTTTTCGGGGGGCTCCGCGAACGTTCCGTTGACCCGAGGGACGTTTGCCGAACCCCTTGCGTCCGCTCCGAAAAAGACAAAATCGAGCGAATCGCGCAATTTCTTTTCGTTTAAGGGCAGGGCGCGACGCGGACTGTTTTGGGGAATCGTTGCCGCCGCGATCCTCTTTGCGATCGCGCTTTCGTTCGTCGGTCCCGCGTCCGACTATTTCTTCGAGCGATCCTCTCCCATCGCGCGCAACGAGCTGAGCTGGGCGTTTCAAGTCCCCGTATATCTTGCCAAAGTCCTTCTTATCTGCGTTGCGGCTTCGGGTTGCGCGGTTTTAACTCGACGTTTTCACGATATAAATATGCCGACTTGGCTTGCCGTCGTTTCTTTCGCGATAATGGTCGTTTGCGGGGTTCTTTCGATGAAATGCGCTTATCGCGCTCGACTCGCGAGCCCCGATCGTCTGATTCAAAAGTTTCGAGGCGAAAGCGGGGGAGATTTGACCGAAGAAGGTCGCGCCCTTTTGAGCGCCCTCGTCAAAGAATCAATGACCGTAAGTCCCGAAGAGGAAGAGCGCTATAAAACGGCGGCCGCAGGTTTTGGAATCGCCTGCTTTGTCGCTCTTCTATTCAACTCGCTCGTCGGCGTCGTTCCCGGAACCTCAGGTTCGAACCGATACGGTCCGCCCCCCGCGCGATAAGCGCTCCTCTCTTCGCGTTTACGAATCCAAGCCGATGGACGATAACCCGAACCTCGACCCCGCCGAGAACAACCCCTACGCGATCGGAACCCAAGCGCCCCCTCCGATCGTCGTTTACTTGCGCCCTCGTTTCGCGCTCTTTAGCGCGATGCGAAACTCCCTTCGAGGTCGCGCGAGTCGCCGAGTATATTGGCGCTTCCAAACCGCGCGCTGCCTCGCGACCCTAATCGCCCTCGCGATCGCCGTTTGGGCGGCGCGGCGCGTCGGATGGACCGGCGACGCGTCCCAATTGGCGCCGTGGTTGGCGCTCTCGGCGAGTCTCCTGGCGCTACTTCCGGTCGGCGGCTCGATCTACGCGTTTTGCGTCGCGACCGCCGCGACCGACGCAAAATGCGTAGAACATTGGTCTTGGCTCGTTCTGATCATCGCGATTATGGTTGGAACCTGGTTCAGTATCGCGATTTCAGTTCGCCGCTTTCGCGACGCGGGATCGACGGGGCGTCGGTTCGCCCTCTTTTTGCTCGTCCCCGTCTTCGCGCTCTTCGTTCTCGGCGCGTCCCCCGCGCTCTCGCGACTCGAGCTAACCTTCGTCGCGACTCCCTTTATCGTCGCCGCCGCGTTCTTTTGGCGAATCGTCGCGCGACCGAGCAACGACGAGGCGCGCGATCCCGAAACAATGGAAACGACGGAGTCTTAACGATGAAACGCTGCCCCAACTGCGGCGCCGAAATAGCCGACGCCATAGGCTGCCCGCTGTGCGGCGCCTTGGTCGAGGATTGCGTCGCGCCCGACGTCGACGACGTCAACCCCTACGCCTCCGGTTCGCAAACGACCCGCGCCGGAGAGTGGGGCGAGCCCCCGGAAATCCCGAGCGGGTTCTGGCGCGCGGTCTATCTATGCTTTCGCAAAACCTTTTCGATTAAGGGGCGCGCGAGTCGTTCCGAGTTCTGGTATTTCTGGCTGGCGCGGTTTATCGGCGCCTTTGGATTCGCCTTCGCGTTCTTCGCGCGAGAAATTTTCGAGCGCCGCGGGGGTTCCTTCGTATTCCTTCTTCTCGTTCCCGTCGCGATCGGGGCTTTTCTCGCTTTTCCGATCGGGGGCGCTCTGGTTCTCGTCGCCGCGATCGTGTGGACTTCGGACGATCCGGACTCCATATGGGGATTCCTGCTCGCCTATGCCGCGCTTCTCGCGATCGTTGTTGGAACGATCTCTAATTATTGCGTTTCCGTTCGTCGTTTTCGCGATCTCGGACGGCGCGGCGCTTGGGTTCTCCCTTTTGCCGCGATTCCTTGGATCGCGCTCGTTTGCGCCCTGCGCGACGATCAAATATTCTTTGGCTCAAACCCGCTCGCTTGGAGCGCCGGGTTCGTCCTTCTGGGTTGCGGGTTCTTGATTTGGGCGTCTCGTCCCGGTCAATCCGGCCCAAATAAATACGGACCCGCGCCCGAGCGACGCGAGTCCGCCAAATCCTTGAAACAATAGCGCTTCGCGCTACTTCTCGAAATCGCAGTCCGGCTCCGCCGCCAGGTAGTCCCCCGTCAGCGCGTAGGCGCGCGAGCGACTCCCTCCGCAGATATGTCGATACTCGCATTTGCCGCAGATCCCTTTGTAATTGTCGGGGTTCTGGAGCGCCTTAAAGACGGGGCTGTTCTGGTAAACGTCGACGACCGAATCGGTTGGGAATTTCCCGCACAAGACCGGCAAGAACCCCGCCGGGTAGATCTCCCCGTTGTGCCCGACGAACATAATCCCGCGCCCGTCGGTAACCCCGAGCGGCGCGCGACCATGCCCGCCCGCCGAACCGCCCGGGCGCTCCGTCTTCATCGCCGCCGCGAACGCCGAGTTCGGAAAGCTCGGGCGATTCTTCGGCGCCGCCGTCGGGTTGCCCCCTTGTTCCAGAACGTACCGCCGGTAATGAGGCGCCTCGGTCGTTCGCACCGAGTACGGCATGGTTTGCGAGCGCTCGTAGAGCCGCGCGAAGACTTGCCGATATTCCGCCGGGGTAATGCGAATCTCCTCGACCCCGCGTCCGACCGGGACCAAAAAGAAGACCGACCACATCATAATCCCTTGATCCGCCAACACCTCGGCGATCTCGTCGACCAAATGGGCGTTCCGGCGCGTAATCGACGTGTTGACTTGGACCGGCAACTCCAAGTCCCGCGCGTAGCGCAACATTTCCATCGCCTTGGCGAAGCTGCCGTCGAAACCGCGAAACGCGTCGTGGACTTCCGCGTTCGGACCGTCGATACTGAGCCCGATCGCGGAGACCCCCGCCTCTTTCGCCTTCTTAAACGCCTCGAACGTCGCGAGCGGCGTCGCCGAGGGCGTGAGCGCCGAGCCGATCCCCAAATCGGTCGCGCGCCGAATGATCTCGAACAAGTCCGCCCGTTTCAGCGGATCCCCGCCGGTAAAGCAGATCGTCGGCTTGCGCGGAAATCTCGCGACGTCCTCGATTAACGCGAGCGCGGTTTCCGTCGACATCTCGTCCGGAGCCGGGTCCTCCTGCGCCGAGGCTCGGCAATGCTTGCAGACCAAGTCGCAAGCGCGCGTTACCTCGTAATAGAACATCAACGGATTTTTAGGAAAATCTTCCGGAGTGTATGGTTGCGGTCTCATCGCGTTCCTTTTGCCAAGCCGAGCCTCGTTATTTCGCGTCCGCCGAGGTCGGGTTTTGTTTTGCCATATTGAATCGCCTCCGTCTCGATTCGTTATACATAGTTTCCGCTCCGTCGTCAAGCGCCGGACCGAAATAAAAAGCGCGCCTCCGGCCGGAGCGCTCGCGCGATATATTATTCCGGGCTGTTTCTCAATCCCTTGGAATCGGGGAAATTGACGCCGCGCCCGTTTCGTTTATCATAGAATTCCGATCGCGCCCGGCGTTGGGCGGCGTTCCCAAGGAGAACCAATGCCAAGTCCAAAAGAATCCGAATCCTTGCCCCCCTCGAAAGCGGAGCGACGAACCAAAGAGCGCGAAATCCTCGCCTGGCTCGCCCTCCAATTTCGCTCGACCCTCGTCCTGCTCGTTATCGCGTCCCTGGGGCAGACGTTCCTCTCCGGCGTCGGCGTCTACGGCGCCTTCTGCTCTCGCGACGTGATCGACGCCGCGACCTCCGGCGACCGACCCCTCTTTTGGCGCGCCGCCGCGACCCTCCTCGGCGCCTTTCTCTTCGCGATCTTCGCGTCGATCTTCAATCAGGCGATCGCAGAGCGGCTTCGCGCCCGCGCCGGCGTCGCCTTGCAAAAGCGAACCTTCGCCACCCTCCTCTCGAAAGACTACGAGGCGACGACCGCGCGACATTCCGGGGACGCCCTCAATCGTCTCACGAGCGACGTCAAAGTCGTCGCGACCGGCGTCTCCTCGATCGTTCCCTCCCTCGCCGCGTTCTCCACGCGTCTCCTCTTCGCGTTTGTCGCCCTCTGCTACTTCGACTACGCGCTCGCCCTGACCTTTCTCGTCCTCGGCGCCGGCGTCTTTGCCGCCACCTTCGTCTTTCGCAAACGCGCAAAAGAGTTGCACAAAGCGATGCAGGTCGCCGAGGGAAAGAAGCGCTCCTTCTGGCAGGAAGCCCTCGGAAATCTCTGGGTCGTTAAAGCCCTCGCCTTCGAGGACTCCGCGCGCGCTCGATCCGACGCCCTCCTCGCCGACCATTACGCCGCCACGATGCGCCGCCGCAACTTTGGGCTAATCGCCGGGGGCGGGCTGCATTTGGTCTTTACCGCGAGCTACTTCGGAGCCCTCGTCTGGCAGGCGTATCGGATCCTCAAAGGAGAGACGACTTTTGGCGCGACCGTCGCCGTGCTCGAGTTGATCGGAAACGTGCAGGGGCCTTTCTCGGGCCTTTCGGGGCTTCTCCCGAAATACTACAACGCGATCGCCTCCGCCGAGCGTCTCCGCGAAATCGAAGATCTACCCGACGAGCCGGGCGCCGACGTCCCTCAACTCGACGGCGCCGCGCTCTACGACGAGCTAGAGGCCATCGTTTTCGAAAACGTCTCCTTCTCCTATCGTCGCGACGACAAGGAAGTCGAGGTCTTTAAAAACGATTCCTTCGAATGGAAAAAGGGGCAAAGCGTCGCCGTGAGCGGGCGATCCGGAATCGGCAAGAGCACCCTCTTCAAGCTCTTAACCGGCGTCGTTCGCCCGACCTCGGGGCGGATCTATCTCAGAACGAAATCGGGCGAGATACCCGTCGATCGGAGAACCCGCAAACTCTTCGCCCTCGCCCCCCAGGGGAATATGCTCTTTAGCGGCTCGATCGCGGAGAACCTCGCCCTCTTTCGCCAGGGCGTCCCCCCGGACCGACTCGACGAGGCTCTTCGACTCGCCGACGCCGAGTTCGTCGCCGAACTGCCCGAAGGGCGAGACTCGATCCTCGGCGAAAAAGGCGCGGGGTTGTCCGAAGGCCAGATCCAGCGCCTCGCGATCGCCCGCGCCGCCGCGTCCGAAGCCCCGATTCTTCTGCTCGACGAGGCGACCTCCGCCCTCGACGCGAGAACCGAGCGAATCGTCCTCGAAAGACTATCGAACGAGTCCGGACGAACCCTGATCGTCGTCTCGCATCGACCCGCCGCGTTCGAGTTCGTTGAGTCGGAAACCGCCCTTCGGGGCGCGAAGCGAAAAGAGACCGATGGAAACGATTCGGAAACCGCCCTGACCGACAACGCTCAAGATTAAGAACGGGAAAACGCTGGAGAGAAACTCGGAGCCTAAAAAGACGCTCCTCGAGCGCGGGACGTTCGTTACTCAACCAAGGATGAGGTGTGCGCGCCTTGGTCCTTCCCTAAGCCGGCCATATGGTGGAAGCAGGGCTGACCGACAAAGTTCGAGATTAAGAGCAACTCCCGATCGCGCTCGAGGAGGCTGGGGTCGCAATTAAGAGATTTTTATCCTTAAAAAGTCTCCCTTGTTATTTCGTATCGCCAAAAAATAATTCACATCAACGCCCCGCAAATCCGTTGGGTTATTATAGCCGTTCTCGCCGGCTTCGCACGCCCATTGCCGTTTTTTTTTTTTTTTTTTTTTGAAGTGTTGCAAAATAATAACTTACAAAAATATCTTTTCTCCGGTTTTTGTTCCTTTCCCCGTTTCCCGTAGTGCGTTGCTAGCGAGTCGCGGGCGTTTTTCTTGACGCGAGCGCTTTGGAGGGTATAATGTCCCCGGCGCCTCGAGCGGCGCGATTGGCGAGCGAGTTACTATGTCCGAAACGCTATCGGCGCGTCGCTCTCGACTGCAAGAAGATCTTCGCGGACTCGTTCGCGGAGAGGCGAGTTGCGACGACCTTACCTTACGGCTCTTTTCCTCCGACGGAAGCCCTTACCAAGAGCTTCCTATGGGCGTCGTTTGGCCCAAAACGAGCGCCGACGTCGCCGCCGTCGTCCGATACGCCGTCGAAAAAGGCCTTTCCGTTCACTTTCGCGGCGCCGGGACGAGCGCCGTCGGAGGATCGATCGGCTCCGGGATCGTGCTCGATTTTACCCGCCATATGCGCCGCGCCCTCGAGGTCGGCGACGATTTCGTTCGCGTTCAGCCGGGCGCGATTCGCGAGCGCGTCAATAAGAAACTGCGCGACTCCCAAGGGCGGTTCTTCGCGCCGAGTTCCGGCCACGTCCCGACCGGTTCGATCGGCGGCATTCTCGCCGTCGACAATATCGGGCCGCGCTGGCTTCGCTACGGCGCCCCCTGCGAAAGCGCCCGGGAACTCGACGTCGTCGTTTCCTCGGGCGAGCTCTGGAAACTGCGACCCTTCGTCGCCTCTCGCGAGATCTTCGCCGTCTGCGAGCGCGACGGGTCGACCTTTCGACGTCGGTTCCTAAACGCCGCCCTCGCCGAGGCCAATGCCGACGCCTACGCCGACGACGCCCGTTTCGACGCGAAATTCGACGCCGAAACCACCGCCTCGGTCGGAACGCCCGACGCCGTTCACTTCGGACTGGATTTCGCCGACGGATACGGCGTTCGATCCTTCCGTTCCGATTTCGCCCGCGAGGAGTTCTTCAGACGCGCGTTTGGCGAGAGCGCCCGCGCCGTTCGCGAGCTCGTCGCAAAAGAGCCGTGGACGAGCGCCCTGCGCGCGATTCGCGACGTCGAGCCGTTCCTCGACCGCGAACAGCCGAAATCCGCCCCCGTTCGCTGCGGGTTCCCGCTCCGCGACCTCTTTCGCGACGGCTTCAACCCTATGCGCCTCTTTATCGGAACCGAGGGCGCTCTAGGCGCGATCGTCGAGGCGAAACTCTCCACTTTTCCCGTCTCCAAAGCGAATAGTTCCGTCGTCCTCTTTTTCGAGTCCCTCGAGCGCGCCGCCCTCGCCGTCCCGACCGTTCTGGAGTACGACCCGACCCTCTGCGACCTCCTCGACGGCCGCGTTCTCGCCCTTGCGAGAGACTGGGACGCGCGGTTCGAGCCCCTCTTCCCCGCGACTTCTCAAGCCGCCCTAGTCGTCGAAATCGACGCCGACTCCGAGGAGGATCTCCGCGCCCGAACAAACGGTCTCTTTCGCGAGGCCCGCGCCCGCTTCGACTCCCTCGGAGGATGGACCGCCCTCTCGTTCGAGGAGCGCGCCCTCTTTCGCGACCTGCTCCGAAAATCGAGTTGCGCGCGAGCTCGAATGGCCCCGTCGTTCAGACCTTTCCCGTTCTGGGACGACGTTCGCGTTCCGGTCGAGGCGATCCCCGATTTCCTCAACGCCTTGCGAGAGTTGCTCCAGCGCGAGCGAATCGTCTATTCGATTTGGGGAAACGTCGGCGTCGGGCAACTCGCGATCCAGCCGATTTTGCCCTACTCCGACGAGGAGGCCCGCCGCGCCTTCGCCCTGTCCGACCAAGTCGAGGACCTTGTTCTTTCCCGAGGCGGCGAAATCGGCGTCGCGCGTGGCAACGGGCGAGTTCGCGCCGCCTCGCTGACCAAGCGCTATCCGAATCTCTTCCCGGCGTTCGTCAAAATCAAAGACGCCTTCGATCCCCAAAACGCCCTCAATCCCGACTGCGTCGTCTCCCCCGATATGCGACGACTCGCGGAAATCGAGCCGTCGCGCCGCTTTCCCGCCCATAAATCCAACGCCTCCGACGACGAGTTCGGAG
Organism: Thermoguttaceae bacterium; assembly: GCA_017441605.1. Lineage (GTDB taxonomy): Bacteria > Planctomycetota > Planctomycetia > Pirellulales > Thermoguttaceae > RUG369. Next base: position 26,142 of record JAFRXD010000077.1, read on the forward strand.
ACTACCTCGCCCCCGAGACCGACGCCGCCTTGCGCGAGAGCGCCCTGCGAGGACGATCGATCGTCGAGCGAACCCAGTTCGATTTGGAGCGATACGACGCCCTAAAAAAGATCGATCGCTTCAATCTTCCGAAACGATCCCAGTTGGAGTTTCAAATCTCGTGGGATCCCGCCCAAATCTACGCCCCCGTCTATCAGTGCAATAGTTGCGGGCATTGCCGAATCCGCACCGACGAGACCCGCATGTGCCCGGCGTTTCGCAACTTCCCCGACGAGCGGAGTTCCTGCCGCGCGAAGGCGAATCTATTGCGCGGGGTTCTCGACGGCGACCTCGAGCTCGCGGAGACGACTCGCGATTCCGCGCTGGAACTGGCGAACCGGTGCGTTCGTTGCCATTGTTGCGAGACGGAGTGCCCGGCGCAAGTCGACGTCCCGAAGTTGACGTTCCGCCTTAAGAGCGCATATCGCGCCGCGAACGGCGCTCGATTTACCGAACTCCTCGCCTCGCGCGCGACTCTCTCGCTGAAGCTCGCGACCTACTTCCCGACTCTTTTCGCTAAGTCCGCTCAAAGCCCGGCGTTGCGTTGGATTCTCGAAAAAACCCTCGGAATCGCGAGCGAGAGAAAATTGCCCCTTCTCGAAAAAGAGCCCTATTTGCGCCGCGCCAAAAGAGAGAGAAAGCGCTCCGAAAAGAGCCCCTTCGAATCGCTAGAGTTCCCGGACGTTCAAACGGAGTCGAAAACGCGCCGCAAAGTCGCCCTCTTTATCGACTCCTGCGCCAATTTCTTCGACGCCGCGCTCGTCGACGCGACGATTCGCATATTTGAGCGATTCGGCGTCTCGGCGAGGGTCGCGACCCGCCTGGAAGAGTCGGGCGCCGTCGCGTTTGCGCTCGGGGACCTCGACCGCGCCGAGGAGCTCGCGAACCGAAACGTCTCCGAACTGAGAGAGTTGACCCGCGACGGAACCGAAGTCGTCGCCTTGGAGCCCCATGCCGCCCTGTGCGTTCGCCGCGAGTACCCCTACTTTATCGACGACGAGGAATCTCTCGCCGCGCTCGCCCAAACGACCGACGCCTGCTCCTATCTCGCGCGCCTAGTTAAAGATGGCGCCGCCGACCTCGCCGAGCTTCGCCCCCTCGACCCCGAGCGCCGCCTGGTCGTCGCCTACTGCGCCCCGTGCCGTTCGATCGCCCTGTCCGGCGCCGCCTCGAACGCGCCGACTCGCGCGCAAGAACTGCTCGCCAAAATCCCGCGGCTCGACCTCCGCCGCGTCGAGCTCGGCTGCTGCGGCTTGTCCGGCTTTCTTGGATTTACCAAAACCCGATCCCGCGAGAGTTTGCGCATCGGAGGCAGACTCCTCCTCGCGACGCGAAACCCTGAGTTCGACTATCGCTCCTCCGAGTGCTGCTACTGCAATTTGCAACTCGCGCAAGGAGGCGGGGCTCCGGTCGTCCACGCCCTCAAACTCCTCGCCGCGTCCCTCGGAATCCTCTCCCTCGACGACGCGGTCCTCAAAACCCTCGCCCCCGACCCGAAGCGCCCGCGCTAGATCCCCGAAAGGAAGTCGTCGTAGTCCGCGCGTTCAAAAACGCGAGAGGTCAACTCGTCGAGTTTTTCTAAGCTTTTATCCCCGAGCGGACGCGTCGTTTCTTCGGGTTCGACGCTAAATCGATATTTCAAAACGTCGCGCAGATAAGAGAGCGAGCGCTTGCGGCTGTTCTCTCGCTCTTCGTTGCGACCTTCGTCGCGACCCTTGTCGTACTCCTCTTTTTTCATTTCTTCGATCGCAATTTCGTCGTTAAACGGCAAAGTAATCGCGTCCATAGCCTCGACCCTCGTTTCGATTAAATATTCGGCTAAAATATCCTTTTTGACGCAGTTGTCGATAATCTCAACGACCGCCCGCTGGGTTCGACCGCATTTCTTGACCTGTTCGTCGCCGACTTTGGTGAATCGAACGTACAGATTGATCATGTCCTCCGGGGCGCCGTCGCGCAACACCCGAACCTCGCAGTCGATTCCGGAGGGAAACCCTTTGCGCAAGTCTTTCTTGATCGACGCAACGTCCGGAACGTCTTTCCCCGCGTTGGGGCATAGAACGTAGCGTTCGATTTGCGGAAAAGGGTTTTCCTTCTCCCCGTACGGATTGGCGCGGATTCGCGCGTAGTGGAATTTGAGCGCCTCGAGAACGTACAAAAGCAAACGCGGGACTATATTGTAGATCCAGTTTGTCTGGGCTTCCATTAGGATCAATAAACGATCCCCCGCCCAGAATCCCAGGTCGTTTTAAACGCGGTTGGCGAGAACCCGACAAAGCGTCGAGATTGTCAGATCCTCTTCTTTCGTCTCCTCGTCCTCCGGATGGAGGGCCTTGTATAGCCGAAAAAGGCGCTTTGGGATCGAAAACGGGTGGGTGAAAACGTTCGCCTAGTAGGTTCGCGTTAGCGCGTAGTCAAACGAAAAGTAACCAAATGGTCTATAATCCGACTCCGTCATCGTTCGTCTCCTTGAACCCGACCGCAAAATTCGCTCGCGCCGTCATTGTGCCAGAAATCGCCCGCAAGGTCAACTTGTTCCCCGTAAAACCGACCTCCTCGCAAAGACGCGATAAAAAAGGCGAGCGGAAAACCCTCCCGCTCGCCCTGTCTTCCGACCCTAGCGCCCCCGAGGCGCCCGAGCCCTAGAACTCCATCTCGACCAAAACGTCGAGTAGCGCCTCGTCGAGCGCCGATTCCTCCGCCTCGTCAAGCGTCGCGTCGGTCTCGAACCCTAGCGCGTCGTCCTCGTCGTCGAGCGCGGCGAAGCGCTCCTCGCGCAGAACCGCAGCCGCGAGCGTTGCGTCGTCCGCCGCCTCCGGGAGCGCCAGCGACCACTCGCCCGACGAAGCGCGCGAGAACGACTCCGTCTCCGTCGTCAGAACGACCGCCAATCCCGAGCCATGCGGCGCGGCGTCGGTCGAAACCTCCGGCGTCGCGACGTGTTCGGGCGAGAGCTCGACGCGAGTCGCGAGAACGATCGGCGCCGCGAGCGGTTCGGCGATTTGCGGCGTGTCCGCTTGCTCCTCGACGACCGCCGTCGAAACCCCGGTTCCGGGGACGCTATGCGTCGCGATCGCGTAGTAAGTTCCCGCGCCCTTGCCGCGCACGTCGATCGCTTCGAGGGTTACCGAGTATGACGTTTCGCCCGCCGTCTCCGGGTAGTAGTGGCTCGCGACGATCGCGTCGCCGAGTTTGTCGACGATCGATGTTTCGCCGTCGCCCCAGTCGATTCGCCATTGCGAAATCGGGACGTCGTTCGGGGTTTGCGCCTTGATCGCGAGGGACAGCGCTTGATCGCCCATCAGCCCGCGCGCGTCGATCTCGAAGGTCGGATCGACCTCGACCACGCGCAGCGTCGCGGACGTAGGGGCGCTGTAAACGCCGGAGGCGTCGCGAACTCTGAGCGAAACGACGTACTCGCCGCTAGGAAGCGCGCTTTCGCGCGCGGAGAACCAGAACGACTCGCCGAGTTCGACGTAATCGTTTGCCAGCGCGTACCCTTCGCCCGTTATGTTCCAGTAATAGGAGTACTCGTCGGAAGCGCCGCTCGTTATCGCGGAAACGAGGACGTCGCAACCCTCTTGAACGACGAACGTCGACTCGTCGAGTCGAACGAGCGCGTCCGCCTCGACGCGAATTGACGCGGTTACCCCGGAATTGCAATTTCCCGCCCCGTCGTAAGCGACGACCTTGAACGAGTAATTCTCCCCGATGGCGGCGACGTTAAAGTCCGCCTCGGTCAGCGTTGTTCGCTCGAGCCAGAGCTCGTATTCCCCGCCGCCGTCGACCGAGTAATAGACGTCGTACGAGGCGATTCCCGAGTCCGCGTCCTCGCCCGTCCATTGGACGTTGATCGTTCGCGTCTCGTTGTCGTACCGAGTCGAAACGATGTGGGACGTCGGCGCGCTCGCGTCGATCGTCGTGTGCCAAACGTTCGTCGTTATCGTCTCGTTCTCGTCGAAGACAATGTCCGCCGCGACGTAGGCTCGCGTTCCCGTCGAGAGTCCCTTCGCGTACTTGATCGCGAACGAGACGTACCCCTCGCCCGCGCCGGACTCGTCGTTCGGGGGCAGGAACCCGTCGTAAGGATCGGTCGGGAAATGGTCTTCCGTCGAGGCGACGTAGGAGCGCAGATACCAATTGACTTCGCCCGTTCGCGGATCGTATTCGACCGAGATTTGAATCGAATCGCCCGTCGATTTCTGCGCGACGATCCAAGTCCCGTCGGTCTCGCCGTTCATAACGGTATAGACCTCGTCCCCCGCGCCGACCGCGCGAAGTTCGAACGTCGACCAGTCCAACTCGACGGGGAGCGCCGTCGAAACGAAAACCTCTTGCGCCGAGGCGGTCGCCGTCGCTTTGTTTTCAAAGTAAATCGTGTAGTTGCGCTCCGTTTCCGTCGATGCGGTCGTCCAGTTCGGCGTCGTTATAACGAAGTAAGGATCCGCGTCCTCGATGCCTTCGTTTTGGTCGACCATTTCGAAATCCCAGCCAATTGGTCCGACAATCTCGTTGGGATCGGTGGAGTGAGTTCCGTTAGAACCTCCGTTTCCTCCGCCTCCCCCATTTTTGCCGCCATTTTTACCACCGTTTCCACCCTCGTTGCCGTTTCCACCCTCGTTGCCGTTTCCACCCTCGTTGCCGTTTCCACCCTCGTTGCCGTTTCCACCCTCGTTGCCGTTCCACCATTTATTAAGTCTGTTCCCAAGACCACTTCCCCAATCGGTGAGACCATTGAAACCTTTTTTGATTCCGTTCCAGATATCTCCCCAAGAAGCCGCCGCCGTGTACCCGAATCCTAGATCTGCTTGCGCGGGAACTAGATCGCCTCCCAGTCCCACTCGTCCTTCTACTGAAGTTGGTTTTCCCGTTTTGGGATCCAAATTTGCAACGCCTCCAAATCGACCTAGTTCACCGCCCGAAGCACCTGTCGAAATCGATGGTCCTTTAAAGCTTTCTACGCTATTGGCTTGTCCATGACCCAATTGTCCTGTGGCGCTTCCCCCCGCTCCGGGGGTGGAGATTCCTAAGTAGGGTGTGCAATAGACGCCGGAATCTTTTCCCGTAAAGACGAGTCCGCAACACACTTCTGTTGACAAAATACCAGCGTGCAAATTTGGACAAATACCGATATATCTACTATCTTCCCCAGTGTAATCTATAACGATAGTGCCGTCGTTTTTGCAATACCGATACAAGTTAATATCCCCGCCATCGTATCCTAAGGGATCCTCGGAAATAAATCGCCCTGAGTTGGGATCGTACCACCTTGCCCTCATCTGAACAAATTCCTCCGAATCGTCCGAGACAACCCCATAAGTTCCCACGAATTGGAACGGCGTTTGAATCGTCTCTTGAGACAAAACAACGTTTCCATTTTGGTCATAGGCGTACTTGTTCAACGTTGCGGCGTTTTGGTCGGTAACGAGGGTCGTGGAGCCCAAGATATCGGAGGCGTAGTACGCTTTGTTTCCCGATGCGTCCGCTTGCGCGACGAGAGATAATCCGTAGATAAAGTTCGCTTTCAGCGCGCCGGACGTATCGTAGCTAGCCACAACGTTCGACAGCGAACCGTTGACGTCCACTAGGTATTCCGTCTTCTCGACGTTCCCCGCGCCGTCGTCGCGCGTCGCGCTCGTTCGGTTCCCAAAGACGTCGTACTCGTAGGACCAACGAACTCCCGTCGAGGAAACTGCTGAAACGAGTTTTCCTCGCTGGTTCCACGAATAAGTTGTCGTTTCGCCGGTCGACAAGTTCTTTTTGAGCGTCAAGTTGCCGTTCGCGTCGTACTCGTAGTCGAACTCGCCGTCCGAGAGCATATGGTTCATATTGTCGTATCGATACGAGCGCTCGACTCCGTCTATCTTCGCGCGCGTTCTATTGCCGACCGCGTCGTACTCGAATTCGTAAGAACGGCTCGCGATCGACGAGCCGGAGTTCGCGACGAAGACCGATTTTACGATCTGCCCCAGCGCGTCGTGCGTATAAGTCCACTTGCCGTCGAGCGTTGTCGTCGTTAATAACAAATCGCTGAGATCGTAGGTGTAGGCGAACGAGTTAAGCGCGGCGCCCGAGGCGCTTAGCGTCTTCTTGGACGCGACGCGATTCAATTCGTCGTAAGCGTAGACGGTGTAAACGCCGTTCGCCGAAGTCTCTCTCGAGAGTCGCCCAACGGAGTCGTAAGTATAAGTTGCCGTCGCGGCCCCGGACGCGTCGACGACTTTGGACAAGCGACTTTGTCCGTCGTAAACGTAGCCAACGTAATAGCTCCCTCCGTCCGAGACAGAGATCGTTCGTCCGAGCGAATCGTAAGCGTACTCGAGTTTTTTGCCGTTGGGATAGACGACTTTGGTCATTTGGTCGTTCGCGTCGTAGGTCATCGCGGTAACCGCCCCGTCGGCGTCGACGACGCGAACCAAATTGCCTCGCGCGTCGTACGAATACGAAATCGCCCCGGCTTCGGTCGAGTACGCCGTCGACACAAGGTTGCCGACCGAGTCGTAGCCGTATCGAACGACGTTACCCTCGCGATCGACTGTTCGCGCGACGTTGCCGTTATCGTTGCGAACGACCGCCGAAGCGGTGTTGTCGGCGCGTCGCCAGAGAACTCGATTTCCATTGTTGTCGTACTCGAAATAAGAGGAAGCGCCGTTGGTGTCAGTTATTTTCCTTAGCGCGTATTTCAAGTCGTGTTCATAAGTCGTCTCGTTGCCGTTACTGTCGATCCAACTCGCGATATTACCGGCTTGATCGTAACTTGCGTAAGAGACGCAACCCTTGGAGTTGGTAATAGCGACTGGTCGACCGTACTGATCGTAGTCGTAAGAGATGGAGCGCCCGAACGCGTCGGTCGATTTGACGACGTTGCCGTTGGCGTCGAACCAAACGGTTCTTTGATACTCGTTGTTGACGTACTCTTTGCAGGAATTGTTGCCAACCCACTCGACCCGAGTCGACGAACCGTCCGAATTATTAACGCCAACGAGTCGCTCTTGTTCGTCGTAAGTAAACGTTTGATACGTCCCGTCGGCGTATTCGATTCTGGTTATCGTCGCGTAGGACGAGTCCGTGTTTCCGTTGTTATAGGAGTACTTAACAAACTTTCCGTCTTGCCAAGTCGTCTTGACTAAGAAGAGCCCGAGCGGGTCGTAGTCGTAGATTGTCCTGTCGCCGTTCGAGTCGGTAACGGAGATCAATTTGCCTTGCGCGTCGTAAGCGAGCGCTATCGAATGTCCCCAATCGTCCGAGACGGTGGTCAATCGCTCGCGCTCGTCGTAGGCGAGAGAAACGACGTTTCCATTCGCGTCGGTAATCGACAGAAGTTTGCCGGACGCCGAGAATCGATAGACGACCCCTGTCGCCTCTTTCATTTCGAAGACGCCTTGGGCGTCCTTAACGAGCGTCGCTTGATCTAACGCTCCGAGCGAGCTATAAATCGTCGTCTCGCCCGCTTCGCGGGTCATTTGGAACGAGCGTTGTTCGCCGAACGGATAGTAAAGAGTCGCGACTTCGTCGGTCGTTTCCAACCGGAAGTCCCAGTTGTGTTTCCAACCCATTCCCAGCGACGAGAACGCGTACCGACCAATAAAGGTTCCGCCTAAGTAATAGCGCGAAAACGTCAAACCAAACGTTGTCGAACCAACGTAATTATCGACCGCTTCCGAAGGATCCGAAGCTGCGGCGTTCGACTTCAACGCGCTGACGATGGAGAGTTTGTTGAGCCGCTCCACGTCGCGAATTACGTTGTATTGATAATGAGGTTCGGCGTCGGGATCCTGCTGGCGAGGCGATATCGCGCTCCCACTCGCTCCTGCCCAACTACTGCCGGAACTACTACCGCCGGTTCCTATTGACGGTTTTATCGTTTTGTATTCGTGCGCGACTTCCGCCAGTCTAGCGACATAGGATTCGTAGTCGTCTCCAAATTGCGAAGAAAGCCTCGACCAGAGATACGACCATTGCTCGTCGCTAAGATCGGCGAAATCGCTCGACTCGTTCATATAGGAGCGCAGTTCCGCCTCCATCTTGTCGAGCGCCAACTCCTGACCCGCCTCGCGTTTGACAAAGTTGATTTTAAATTCAAAGTTGGTGTCTTTGACCGGTTTGACCCACCCGCACCAGTAAACGGGAATGGCGATCCACTCGCCCGGTTGAAGGGCGGCGCCGTCGTTTCCCGTTACGAGCGCTTTTTGCGCCGACGCGTAACCTTCGGGCATAACTTTTGTTGAAAAGCGTTGACGTTTTTCGGGATCCAACGTGAGAATCGCGTTCTTCTTCCCTCTGCCGTTTACGGCGGTGATGTTGATTAGCAACGGATCGATCGGATTTTGAGTTTTGTTCGCGACGTAAAGGGTCGCTCCCCCTTCATAATTAACGGCGAGTTCGGTCGGATTCCAGACAATGCACCCCCAAAGACCGTTGTTCTTAATTACGCGCTTGCTCGATTGAGACCCGTCGACGATATGTTCGGAAGCCTCGCTGTTCAATATTTCGTTCAAGAAAAGCAAGTCTTCTTGCGACAAAGCGGTTTCACCTTCGCCCTCGTATTCGTATCCTTCGAAGATGAGATCCGGAATAGCGGTCTCGTAATTGAGTTCGGCGGTCAATTTGACGCCGTTTAGGTCGCCTCCGTTGAGGGTAAACTCCTTTTGAGATAGTCCGACGACGTCCAACGAGAACAACTCGACTTCCGCGTTGGCGGGGATATTCTTAAGCGAGAACCAACCGTTTTCGTCGGTTGACGCGTAAACGGTTCGCTCGACGCCGTCCGCGTCCGTCCAAGACGCGCCGAGTTCGACGTTCGCGATCGGTTCCATATCGCGGTAATCGATGAGCGTTCCGCTAACCGCCGCGACGTCCTTGCCGGTTTTGACCCGAACTGCAAATTGATACGCGTCTGAAACGCTATAATTTGTTTTACCACGCAAATTTAGACGAGTAGCCGCGTTCGTCAGCGCTTCGTGGTATTCTTTCCAAGTGTCGAAGTATTCCGAGTGAGGGTTTTCTTCGTTTTCTTCGTAGAATAACTCTCTGACTCCAATTTCGACCCGTTCTCCCGCCTTGAAATAGAACGTTATCTCGCCGGATTCCGAATTGCGCAAGACGCCCGCGTTATTGCGCGCGCCGATTCCGAGCGCTTGGACGTCGTTCGTCGCGTAAGTAAAATCGTCCGTTAGAGAGAGTAGTGTTCCCTCGTTCGCGTAAATAAAGTACATTGGGGCGATTCTATCGCTCGAAGTCTTGTATTTCAGCGTTGCCGAGTACGCGCGACCGGAACGAACGCTTTCTGGAAGAATCAATTCCACGTCGGAGAATTGCCAGCCCTCGGATCCGGAATTGACTTTGACGCGACCGCAAAGTTCGTCCTCTACGAACAATTTATAGTTACGGAAACGGTCGACTCCGGAGGAGACGTAGGAGCGATCCGAAATATCGCCTCGGAAGGTCAGAATCGCTTCGGTCGCCGAAACGACTTGGACTTCGGCTTCGTAACTCGATAGATACCCCGCTTGCTCGTACTTGATACGATCCGCGTCCGAGGACCCGGAGCTGAAGAACTGCGGCTCGATTCGTGCCGTCATTCCCTCGCGGAAACCGGTTCCGACAATGGCTACGGAGAACATCTTGTCCCCAAGAACGACCGATGCCGTTTCGAGCTCGTCGGACGTCGACATTCCGCTCGCGCCCGCGAATCCCTCGAACGAGAACTTGGCGTCTTTGAGCGTTAGCGAGCCGGTTTCCGTCGCGTTGGAGGCGCAAAGTCCGACGTAGACGTCTCGCGCTTCGCTCGATGCGGGCACTTGCAGGAATAGGTATCGATAGCTCGTTCCTCCGTTGGTCGTCGTTTTGACGAGCGAGGAGGAAACGCCGTCGTTCCTTTCCGCCGTTGGAGCGTAGCCTTCGCCCAAGTATATTCGAGCGTCGTTTGTCTCGAACGCGTTTTGATTCGTTTGGTCGGAATGGGACGCGTAGTAAAGATAATATTCGGTTCCCGCCGGGACGCGAAGCTTGTAATGCTCGAGCTGAGGCGAGATAGTGAGCTCCGCGACCGGAAGCGTCAACAAACGCGCGGAAACCGTCGTGGCGCCGGACGCGCGAATCGTATTGTTGTCGACGCGCGATCCCTCGTAAAGACCTCGATCCGGATTAACGCGAACGAGGAAAGTATAATCGCCGTCTTTAAGCGTCTTGGGAATTTCCACTTGCGCGCGCTGGGTCTTCGCGTCGCCGACAGAAATGGGCGCGTCTCGTTTGACGGTCGCGATCAACGTTTCCTGACCCGAGGCGGAGACGAGGTAGATCTTGCTGTTCCAAACGCCGTTCGCCGGAACCGTTCCGTTGTTGCGCGTCGTCCATTGTAGCGAGACGATCTCGCCGCTGGAAACCTCGCTTGGGGCGTCGAGAGCGATCGGTTCGAGATCGACGCTCGCCCCGTTGGTTTCGGCGAACTCGTAGGCGCCAATATCGACGTATTTTCCGTCCGAATTGGGCGTTCCGATTAGATCGGAATAATCGTCGGTTTGTCGCGAAGCCCCCTCGGCGTCGAGTTTTGGCGCGAGCGCCCCGTCCCCCGCGTCGATGCACGGCGATCCCGCGCAAAGCCGGTAGTCCCCACCGTCCGGATCGCGGAAGAGCGGGTTCGCCCAAATGTTCCCGTTCTGCCCGACCAAATTAAAGTTCTGAACCGCGTACCCTTCCGGGTTATAGAACAAGTTGTTCTTGAACGCGTAGTTTGGATTCGAGCTGGAGAAATACTTCTTGGACACGCGATAAATAGCGCAATTGACGAAACTTCCGTTCTTATAGTACGAATAGTTCGTATTGCACAGGTAGTTGACGTTGTCGATAACGCAGTTAATATAATCGCCGTCGTGGGTCGCGTAGATCGCGTCGGAAATAATAGAGTTGACTACTCTTAGCGACGAGGACGAGTCGGCGTGCGTCGCGGCGAGTTGAGAGCCGTAAATGGTTCCGTTATTGAAGACGACCGAACCGCCCGACTGCGCGAAGATCGCGCCGTCACTAGAGTTGTCGGTCGGAGAGCCCGCGTAGCGAACGATCGCGCAGTTGAACTCGGCGGTTCCCTTAACGAGAATGTGCTTCCAGTTTCCGGGCGCGGGGGCGGTTTGGTCTTCGTCGTCGTTCGTGTCCCCGCCGTACTCGTCGTCGTATATCGAGGTAAAGACGATCGGTTGCGCGGTGTTCCCTTGGGCGTAAAGCGACCCGCCCGCGTTGACGATCAGCGCTTTCCCCTTGGCGAACTTCAGGATCGCGCCGGGCAGAATCGTGAGCGAAACCCCGGACGGCACGACGATATCGGAGTTTATCTCGTAAACCTGTCCGCCGAGCCACATTTCGTCGGTCGTTAGCGTTCCGCCTTTGCTCGTCGCGATAAACTTCAAATTCGCGGAGGAGCTAATATCGACGTTGGAGAGATTTCCCTTGAAGTAGGACGCTCCAAACTTGGGCGAACTATTCTCGCCGTCCAAATTTGTGTCCCCCCCGACCGAGTCGTCCTCGAATCGAGTCAGCGTCGCGCCGGACTCGACCGAGACGACCGCGCCCTCTTGGCAGTACAAATAACCGCCCTTGACGAATTTAACGACCGTTCCCTCCGCGATCGTCAGCGACGCGTTCGCCGCGATCGTCGTTAAGCCGGAAACGACGTAAACCTTGTCGCTCGTCCACGTCTCCGATTCGTTAATCGCGCCGCGCTTTACGACGACCGAGGCGCTATTGATAATAACCCCGTCGAACCCCGGCGCGAGGCTTTCCCCGTCGGTCGTCTTATACTCCATAGAGAACCGTCCGGAACCGTCCGCGAGCGCGGTCGTGTCCCAATGGAACGTTCCCTCGCTATCGCTCGTTCCGAGCAAAGTCTTTTCAGCGCCGCTAATCCAGTAGAACGCGACTTGCCCGTCGACGTTCGCGAATTGGAACGAAAGATCGACCGTCCCTTGGAAGACCGCCGATTGAGAGAGTAGAACGCGAGAGTCCGCCTCGTAGGCCCCGAGGTCGACCGTTTCGTTCATAATGCGGCGCATCCCCGCCAAGTCGAACTCCCCGACGACCCGCGCGTTGTCCCCGAGGTTCTGCGCGAACGAAGTCGCCGAGAGCCGATAGTCCCCGCGACCTTCGTTGACGAACAGTTCCATCTCCGCATCCCAGGCGTAGTTGCCGGTTTTGGTCGCGAAAGACTGCGAGGCGGAAACGAGGTTGTTCGTTCCGTTAAACGTTCCGTAAAGATCGTTGGAACCGTTGCGGATCACGACATTGTTGTAGAGGGTCGCGGTTCCGTCACTATAGTAAGCCGACGCGGAGTTGTTCGCGTAGTTGTCCACAAACGTGTTGTTGACGGAGAGGCTCTTGGGATGCGCGTAGATCGCCCCGCCCAGTCGCGGGCTACTATTGCCGACGAAGAGCGAGTTGGAAACGGTAAAATCGGTGGTTTGCCACACCATAATCGCTCCGCCGCCCGAGTCGGAGTAGGATCCGGTCTTATTGTCGAAGAACTGGCTGGCGTCGACGGTTACGGAACTATAAACGCTGGAAATCGCCCCGCCTTTGTAAGCGTTATTTCCCGTGAAGACGCTTCTTCGAACGACTAGCGTTCCGTAATCCGCGTTGATCGCTCCTCCGTTGTTTCCCGTTGTTGACCCGTTCCCGCTGAAAACGCAGTCCTCTACCGTTAAACTACTTTGGAACATATTGATGGCGCGATTCGCGGCGTTGATCAGTTCGAGTCCGCGCACTGTAGTATCGCGGTTCTTTACTTCTAGAATCCTAAGAAGTCCATCGGCGTCGAGAGTAATCTTTCCGTCGCCGTCTATAGTAACTTCGCTAGTAACTCGCAAAGACGCCGTGAGAGTAATTGTTCCTCTAAGGTGCGGAGCGAACGTAATAACGTCCCCGTCTTCCGCCAAGAAGAGCGCCTCGCGCAACGAAATAACGCCGTCCGATCCGTCGAATGAATCTGCGAGCGTTGTAACGACCGTTCGATTAAGTCTGGCGTCGACGCGTTGGTCGACGCCAGAGTATTCGTAGGCTCCGAGGTCGACGGCGGTTCCGACGCGCCGAGCTCTGCCGGACGCGTCCGCGACGCCGACCCCGACGGGAGCGCTCGCGTCGATCGCCCAACTCGACCCCTTGAGGCGATAGTCGGTTTCGTCGGCGTTGAGAAGGTTCTCGTTCTCGTCAAAACGGGGCGTCGTAACGAAGCCCGGATCGTAAGCGAGAATATTGGAACGATTAATCAACCCGTGTCCCGAACTATATCCGATGGAGTAATCGCCGCCGGTAATGGAACGATTTAGAGAGATAATCGAATTGTCGAAACGACTTTCGACGGCGGAATTTATATAGACGCCCCCGTAATAGTTCCCAACGTTCCCCGCGACGGTGCAGTTGACCATCGAGAGCCAGTTGGCGTAGATCCCCCCACCGTAGTCGCCCGCCTTGTTATTGACGATCGCGGAACTAACAAACGAATTCCCGAGATTGTTCCCGTAGGAGAAAACCCCGCCTCCGGAGCCGTTCGCGACGTTTCCGGAAATAACGGACCCGTCGATAGTTAGCGAGGTGGAACCATTTTCGAGATAGATTCCGCCGCCGTTGCGGGTCGATTTGTTCCCGGAAATCGTCGTCCCGGAGAGCGTTAGCGATCCGGACTTGAAGTAGATCCCGCCGCCGTATTCCGCCGAGCTATCGGAGAGGACGCAGTTCTCGAGAACGACCGAGCCGCCCGCGATTCTCATCGCGCCGCCGTATTCGGAGGTCTTTCCGTTCGTTAGGGTTAAATTGACGAGCCGGACGCTCTGGACCGAGTCGGCAATCTCAAAGACGCGCCCGGTTTGGTTCGCGTCGATCGCGACGCCCTCGGGGAGGGCCGAGGCGTCGATTACGACGTCGCGATAGAGTTTGAACGTTCCGGAAGCTAGCGTTATCGTTCCTCCGGACAGACCCGGCGCGAACGTTATCGTCTCGCCCGGCGCCGCGTTGTAAACCGCCTCGCGGAGCGATGTAACACCGTCTCGCGCGTCGAACGAGTCGTCTAGCGTCGTAACGACGAGCGACTTAGCGTCTCGCCCGGCGATCGAGCCGTCATATTCGTAGGCGCCGACGTCGAGAGCGCCGTCGAGGACGCGCGGATTCCAGTCGACGTCGAGCGCCGAGTCGTTCGCGGTTCCCGTTCCGGCGTTGACAGCCCAGCTTTTTGCGGTCAGTTGGAGATCGATCGGATTGCGCTTGGTGTTGGCGAGCGCGCCGTTTTTCCAAATCGGGGCCTGAACGAAACCGGGATCGCAACTAATAACGCTGCCGGAGTTTTCGTAGAAGCTGTAGATATTGACGCTCAGATCGGGCGAGGTCGGGGCGTAGTTCAGCGCGACGATCGAGTCGATCAGGCGCAGTTTCGTCGAGCTACTCGCCTGATAGAGCGCGCCGCCGACGTTCGATTTGTTCCCCGAGATCGTGCAGTTGATTAAATCGAGCGAAATTCCGCCGTTGTCGGTTGTGTAGAGCGCGCCGCCGCGCGTCGACGCCTCGTTCCCCCAGAAGGCGGAGTTGTCGACCGTCGCGACCGAGTTCGCGTAGAAGAGAATCGCGCCCCCGTAGGCGCTCGAATTGCTCTCGAACTCGGATCGAGAAACGTTCGCGGTTCCTTCGTAGAAGTAAATCGCGCCCCCGTCGCCGACCGCTTTATTTTCGACGAAATAGGAATCGGCGACGCCAAGCCCGCTCCGGCTCCAAATCGCGCCCCCGTAGTTCGTCGCGGAGTTCGTGTCGAAAACCGAGTTGGAAACGGAGACGGTTCCTCGGTCGTTGTAGATCGCGGCGCCGTTTTGCGCGACGTTGAACGAAAATTCGCAATGCTCGACGGTTAGCGCGGCGTACTGCGCGTTGTAAACGGCGCCTCCGTTCCCGGAGTCTTTTCCAGTCGTGAGCGTTAGCCCGATAAGGGTCAGATCCGAGGCGTTGTAGAAGAACCGAGTCTTCTCCTGCCCGTCGAGCGTTATTTCCCCGCCGCCGTCGATCGTTACCGGCTGATAGATATGCAGCTGCGAGTCGAGATAGATCGTCCCGCCCGAGAGGGACGAGGCGAACGTAATCGAGGCGTCCTCGGAAGTCGCCATAAAGATCGCCTCCCGCAAGGAGACGAGATTGTTGGAGAAATCGAACTCGTCGGTGAGCGTCGTAACGACCGAGTAGTCGACCGTCGTCGTCGCGGGCGTTCCCGTAAACTTATAGGCGCCAATATAATCGACCCCGCTCGGCTTCGCCAGCGGACTGGTCGCCGCGAGGCGGAGATCGTAAGCCCCCGGATTCGCGAGCGCTCCGCTCGCGTCGAACGTCGGGGAAACGACGAATCCGGGGTTGTAGTTGACGCAATAGTTCGCGCTCGTTTCGGCGAGCTCGCCCCAGAGATTCGCCGTCGTCGGCGCGTAGTTCGCGGCGACGATCGAGCGGTCGACGGTAAGCGCCGCGTCGGTCGAGCAATAGACTCCCCCGCCGTAGCTCGTCGCCTTGTTTCCGGCTATCGTCGAATGAGTTAGCGTCGTCGTTCCGATTCGCTCGTAGATCCCGCCGCCGTTTTGGGCCTCGTTTCCGGAAATCTCGGATCCTTCGATCGTTAGCGTTCCGTCCCAGAGATAGAACGCGCCTCCATAGTTCGTCGCCTTGTTGCCAATGAACTTTGAGTTGACGACTTCGACGGAGCCCATACTGTCGATCGCGCCGCCACTTTTAGCGCTATTGTTCCTAAAGACGCTTCCGACGACAGATAATATACCGCGAGAGTGAATCGCGCCAACATCGCCGGAATTGTTTTCAAAGACGCAATTTTCAACGATTACCGTCGCTTCGTTGTAGTCGTTATAAACCGCTCCTGCTTCGTTCAATCCGCTTGATTCCCCGGCGGTAATCGTCAAATCGCGGAGCGTTAGACGTCCGTAGTTCTTAAAGATTTGGGTCTTGTCCTGCCCGCTAATCGTTATTCGCCCCGCGCCCTCGATAACCAAATCGCGATCGACCGTCAAAACGGAGTCGAGCAAAACCGTCGCGGTTCCCAGCGACTCGGCGAACGTAATCGTCGCCCCGTTCCCGGCGTAGGAAATCGCCTCGCGCAAAGAGACGAGCCCGTCGCTCGCGTCCGCGACGTCCGCGGTTGTCGTAACGACGAGCGAGCGGGTCTCGTCTTCGCTCTCGATTTGTTGCTGGTATTCGTAAGCCCCGATATCGACGCGCGCCGCCCCCTTGGCGCCGACGACCCGCGGTTTACCCTCCGCGTCGGTCGCATAGTAGGCGCCAGCCGCCAGATACCCGGCGTCGATCGCCGGGGACGTCGCCGCGAGGTGGAGATCGATCGCGTCGGGATTGGTCAGCGCGCCGTCTTCCCAAACCGGCGCGACGACGAACCCGGGGTCGGTTCCGACTAGGTTGTAGCGACCGCTCGTCGAACCGTCTATATTGGCGTAATTTGCGTTTTGAGCGTAGTTAGTCGAAACGATCGTATTGTTGAGGGTTACCGAACCGTATATTCCGCCCCCGTAACGCGTCGCTTTGTTTCCGGAGATCGTCGAACAATTGATTGTCAGCGAGCCGCCGTCGTGATGAATCGCGCCTCCCACGTTGTTGCTCGTATTGCGGACGAAGACCGAGTTGTCGATGGAAGAGTTAGAATAGATGGCGATCGCGCCTCCGTGCGAGGACCAGTTATTCTCAAAGAATGATTGCGAGACGGTTATATTATGCCCGGAGATTGCTCCGCCGCTATATCCGTCGCGCGTTTTATTGCCTGTAAATCTTGTGTTGACAACGGAGATTGTTCCGCTACCGCCACCGGCGATCGCTCCCCCGTTCGAACCGGTTGTGAAATTGTCTTCAAAGATGGAATCGACGATGACGAGAGCTCCCGATCCGGTATTAATCGCGCCGCCGGAGCCCGACGTTTTGTTGTTCCGGAACGTTGAATTCGAAGCGCTAAGCGCGCTCGAAGCCCCGCTATTGTAAATCGCGCCGCCGTCTCCGCTAGAGTTACCGTTGACGAACGTCAACCCCTTAACCGTCAAATTCCCCTCGTTATAGATCAGCCGCGTCTTCTGTTGTCCGTCGAGGGTAATCTTTCCTTTGCCGTCGATAGTAATCGTCTTAGTATTGGTAAGTTGCGTCTCGAACGCGAGCGTCTTACCGTTGAGCGAGGAGCTAAACGTAATCGAGTCCCCGTCGTTCGCCCAAATTAGCGCTTCGCGCAGCGAGAGGGTCGAGAAGTCGTAGTCGACGACGTCCTCGTCCGTGTTGACGACGAAGGAGAAGCTCGAATTAGACGCGCTTTGGTATTCGTAAGCGCCGACGTCGACGCGATTTGCTTGCTTTCGCGCGTTCCCGTCGAGGTCGAGCGCGTAGTCCCCGGCCGCGTCGCGCCCGCGATTGATAACGAACGCGTCGGAGGTTAGATGCAAGTCGATCGGATTGCGCTTGGTGTTGGCGAGGGAGCCGTTCTTCCAGATCGGGGGTTGGACGAACCCGGGGTCGACTTCGACGACGGAGTTGGTCGTCTCGTCGAGCGTTCCGACGAGATCCGGGGAAGTCGGCGCGTAGTTTACCGAAACGATGGAGTTGACGAGGCGAAGCGTATTGGAGTCGTTGGTAAGGTAAACGCCTCCGCCGGAGTTTTCCGCCTTGTTTCCGGCGACGGAGCAGTGGATTAGCGTTAGATTCCCCTCGGCGTAAAAAGCCCCGCCCCGGTTCGTTGCCGACGAGCCGAAAATCGCCGAGTTGTCTAGCGTTACGGTCGACGAGCTATTGCCGTAAATCGCGCCCCCGTATTTCGCGCCGTTCGTTTCAAACGTCGAGCGCGAAACGGTTAGCGTTCCGCCGGCTCCGATCGCGCCCCCGTCGCCGTTGGACGAGTTGTCGACGAAGTAACTATCGACGACCGAAAGGGTTCCGGTCCGAGAATCGATCGCGCCCCCGTTGCCGTTCGCGGAGTTCGTGTCGAACGTCGACCCGGTAACGGAGACGGTTCCGGCGTAGTTGTAGATCGCGCCCCCGTTATTGGTCGCGACGTTGAACGAAAACTCGCAGTCGGCGACCGTGAGAACCGCGTTTTCCGCGTTGTAAATCGCGCCGCCGTATCCGGAAACGTTCCCCGTCGTAAGAGTCAGTCCTATGAGCGTCAAATTCGCCGCGTTATAGATAATTCGCGTTTTCTCCTGCCCGTCGAGGGTAATCGACCCGCCGCCGTCAATCGTAATCGCGCGGTCGATATAGAGTTGCGAGTCGAGCGCGAGCGTTTGATTGCCGAGAGTGCTCGCGAACGTAATCGTCGCGCCCTCGGCGTACGCCATCAGAATCGCCTCGCGCAGCGAGACGGCGCTATTGGAGAAGTCGAGCTCGTCGGCGCTCGTCGTAACGACGGAGTAGTCGAGCGTCGAGGGCGTCGGAGTTCCCTCGAAACGATAGGCGCCGAGATAGCTTTCGGCGGTCGCGTCCGCGTAAGGGCTCGTTGCCGCGAGACGCAAGTCGAACGAGTCGGCGTTCGTCAAAGCTCCGGAAGCGTCGAAGAGGGGCGTTGCGACGAACCCGGGGTTCGATCCGACCAGATTATTGGCGCTTTCGTCCGAGAGCGCCCCATAGAGATTGCTCCCCGAGTTGGCGTAGTTCGCCGCGATAATCGAGCGCGCTACCGTTAGACCTTTGGCGGTGTTATTGTAAATCCCGCCCCCATAGTTTTTCGCCTTGTTCCCCGCGACGGTAACGTTGCGCAGGGTCGTCGTTCCGCCGTCGTGGAAGAGCCCGCCCCCGTTTTGCGCGGAGTTCCCGGAAATTTCGGTCTCGACGACCGTCGCGGTTCCCCCGTCGACAAAGACCGCGCCCCCGGCGTTTCCCGCATTGTTCCCGCGAAGAACCGATCGAGAGACGGAGAAGTTTCCGTTGTTGACGTAAATCGCGCCCCCGTGAACGTTCGAACTGTTCCCGAAAAACTCGGAGTTCGCGATCGTCGCGGTCGAGTTGCTCCAAATGGCGCCGCCGTAATTCGAGAGATTGTTCTCGAATCGAACGTTGTCAACGGTCAGCGTTCCGTTTTCGTTCTTTACGGCGGCGCCGTAGTTCGAGGAAATATTCCCGTTCGCGATCGTTAGGTTCTTAAGGGTCAAATCGCCGGAGTTATAGAGGACGCGAACCTTGTTCTGCCCGTCCAGGACGACGCGCTCGTCCCCGTCGATCGTTATCGTCTTGGCGACGCTCAGCGTTTCCTCGAGGGGAAGTGTCGCTTGTTCCAGCGTCTCGGAGAAGGTAATCGTCGCCCCGTTCGGAGCCAGCGCGATCGCCTCGCGCAGCGAGAGTTTTCCGTCGTCCGGTTCGGAGACGTCCTCGGTTGTCGTAACGACGATCGTCGGCACCGAGCCCTGAACGAAGTCGAAAGAGAGCGCGTCGATCGCGACGTCGACGTCGCTCAGCGAGACCGACCCGCCCTTGACGCAAACCTGCGTCCCGATCGCGGGGGAGTACTCGTAGGCGTCCCAAACGCCCCCTTGGTCGCCGGAGCTTAGAATGTAGACTTCCTCGCTGTCGGGCGGGGTAATCTTGAAATGGTGGAAGTCGTCGCCCGATCCTTCTTCCGTAGAAATTGCGACGGCGTAAGACTCTCCGGCGACTAATTCCGCCTTGCCGGTCGCGGTCGAGACGTTCGATTTAACGATTCGCTCGTTCGACTCAAAAACCCCGTTTTGGTTGAGATCGATATAGATTTGCCCAATATCGTCCGTGTTCGATTTGAATTGGTACTCGCCCGTTTGAGACGCGGTAAAGCGCCCCGTCCAAAGATAAGCGTAGTAATCGCCGGAGTTCGCGGCTTGAAGAAGCTCGCTTTGCCGATAAGTCGTCGCGGAAACGGTAAAGCCGGAGAACAAGTCGGCGCGGGTCCCGTTCGCGGCAAGCCCCGCGAATCCCGCGTCGCTCGCGTTTCGCAGCGATTGATTGAAGTAAAAATACTCCTTCAAAACGTTCGTTTCGCGAACCCCGTTGGCGTCGACGAACCAAAGCCCTTTGGCGTCGTTCCCCTCGATTTTGGAGTTGGCGAGCGCGACGGTCGCGGAGTCGACGAAAAGCCCTCCGCCCAGCGCTTTTTCGGTTCTCGAACTTTGGACGAACCCGTTGGTCAAAACGAACCCGCCGAGATTGACGACCGTCGCGTCCCCGACGATCGACATGGCGCGCGCCGTTTGGTTCGCGTCGATCGTAACCGGCTTGGTCCCGAACGCGACGATCGAGAGCGACCCTTTGTCGCTCGGAATCTGAATCGAGATCTCGTCGAGCGCGGTTTGATAGGTAATCGTATTGGCGGAGTCGGTCGTTCGCAACACGACCAAATCGCTTTTCGCGGAATTGGCGGCGCTCGCGATCGCCGATTTCAGCTTGTCGACGCTCAGCTCGCTCGCCTTGATCTCGATAAGATTGACCCCGGATTGCGTCTCCGGAAGCCCGAATTCAGGATAGGTTTGGCGAATCGACGCGTACTCGGCGGTCGTTACCGAGAGCAACTGCCGCTCTTCGAGCGCTTCGAGCCCGGTTTTCCGCGCCTTCGTTGGCTTGCTCTTATCCCGTTTTGTTCCGAGCGCGCTCAATAATCCCCGAGTCGCGCGCTCCAATAAATTGCCGTTGCGAGTTGCGTTTGAATTATTCCCGACGAGTTTTCCGCGAGTCATGGCTTCCGTTTCTCCAAAACGATGATTTTTTTCTTTCCCCAAGCGAACACAGACCGATTTACCGCGCCGAAACGGAAGAAATTAAGCGCGAGGACGATCGAAAAGAAAGACGCGAAGCGCCGAGCCGAACGAGAAAAAGCGAGCGCGCGACGAGAAAGCGCGGCGCGAGTCAAGAACCGAACGGAGCGAGAGATAGCGAGACGAAAACCCGACTTTTACGGATAGACCGAATGGGGGGGGGTACGCTCTTGGTAACGTTTGTAACGCCATCTCTGCAGCCTCGCTAATAAAACGGCGCGAGCAAAAAGAGCGTTGCAAAAGCCCCGGTCGCGCTTCCACCGTTGGAAATTCTATCGCCCCCCGCGAGCGAGGTCAAGAGAAATCAAAAAATTTTTTGGAAATTTTTTTCGAGAAAGAGAGAGGTTGACGGGTTAAAGAACTCGGTTCGATAACATGACCGAGGGAGCGCGATTGCGCGAACCCAAATTGAGAAATAATTAAAAACGCGCGCTTTTCCCCGCCCTCTTGCTCTTTTTCAAAAATCCCGACAAGCGAAGACCGACCAATCCCGGGCGGAAATGCGAGAGAAAACGACGACCCGGCCGCGCGGCGCCGCGAACAAAAGCGGCGTCCTCTAGAGCGCTTCTAACGCAGTAGAGCCCCCAACGGGGGCTCTACTAGTTTACCCAGCCGCGCGGTAGCGCGAACAAAACCCGCCCTCGGCGGGCGCCCTCGGCGGGCGGACTACGCGGCCTCGGTCATCATAAAGACCGGAAGTAACAGCGCGATAATAATATAGAACACCGCCCCGGCGAGCGCGAGCAGCATCGCGGGCTCGAGCAGCCGAGTCATCACGTCGACGCGTTTGGACAACTGCCGTTCGAGCGAGTCGGCGAGATTGACGAGCACTTTCTCGAGCGTATTGGACTCCTCGGAAATCGTGATCATCGTCATCGCGTTGGGCGGAATCAACTTGCTTTCGGCGAGCGGTCGGGAGAGCGGCTCTCCGGCGGCGACCGCGTCGACCGCGTTCTCGACCGCGTCCTGCAGTAGCGAATTTCCCGTCGACCGCGAGCTAATTTCGAGCGCGCGCAGAATTGGAACCCCGTTCTGCAAAAGGGTTCCGAGTACGCGACAGAGTTTCGAGACGCACGACGCTTGCGCGACCGGTCCAAAGATCGGCAGCTTCAGTTTCCACTTATCGATCGCGCGTCGACCCGACTTCGCGCGCGCCCAAATCCTCAGCCCGACGACCGTCGCGACGACGAACCCGAGCGCGTAAAGTCCGTACTTGCCGCAGAACGAGCGAAACGCGAGCAGCCAGACCGTGCAGATTGGCAGCGGTTTCCCCGCCGCGACCAGTGATTCGAACATCGGCTCGAATTTCGGTACGAACGCGATCAAAAGCGTCGCCACCACGAGCGTTCCGACTATGCACAGCACCGACGGATAGATCATCGCCCCGACGATTTTAGAGCGAAGTTCCGCCTGATCGTCCATAAACTTCGCGGTCCGCTTGAGCGCCGACTCGAGAAAGGCGCCCTCGTTCCCCGCTTTAATCACGCTAAGCGTCAGATCGTCAAAGACTTTCCCGTGCGCCGCGAACGCCGCGTCGACGCTTTGACCGTCCGCGACCTGATCCCCAATATCGACCACCACTTCGCGCAAGGCCGCGTTCGGAGTCTGCTTCCCCAGCGCCTGAAACGCCGTCAGCACCGGAACTCCGTTTTCCAGAAGCTCCGCCAACTGATTCAAAAACGCCGAAACCGCCGAGATCGGGGGCTTCCCTTTAAACCACTTCCCGACGTCGACGTCGTTCTTGTGCGCGTCCTCGACCAGCAACGGAAACAGTCTCTGGGCCGCCAAACGATCAAGGACTTCCTTCTTCGTATTGGCGGTCATCTGACCGGAGACGTCTTTGCCGTCTCGCGTTTTCGCTTTATAGATAAAATCGGGCATAATCGGTCGTTCCGAACGAGGTCGCGACGCGCCGACGCCTATTGGCCCGTCGCCGCGTCGCCAGAGCCGCTAGCGCGCTCCCGCGAGAACCTTCTCGTAGATCTCCTGGTACTTCCGCGCGCTCTCGTTCCACGAGAGATCCTTCGTCATCGCCGCGCGAATCATACGCTTCCAATCGTCGCGCCGACACCGGTACAAATAGAGCGCCCAATCGATCGCCTTGCGAATATCGTCGACGCTTTCCCAGTAGAACAGGAACCCGTCCGCCGTCCCGTTCGCGATATTTTCGTCCGAGCCGTTGACCACCGAGTCGTGCAGTCCCCCGACGTCCCGAACCAACGGAAGCGTCCCGTACCGCAAACTGTACATCTGATTCAAGCCGCAAGGCTCGTAGCGACTTGGCATAAGAAACAAGTCCGCCCCCGCCTCGATCTGATGCGACAGCTCCACCGAGAACCGATTCTGAACCGCGAAGTTCCGAGGATACCGCCAGGCGAGCTCCCCGAATCGCTCCGCGATCTCCATGTCGCCCGACCCGAGGATCGCGAACTGAACCCCAGCGCGCTCGATAAACTCCGGCGCGCAAGCGGAAACCAAATCGAGCCCTTTCTGGACGTCGAATCGGCTCACCACCCCGAGTAGCGGCGCGTTCGGATCGACCGAGAGCCCCAACTGCCTTTGCAATTCCTCTTTGCACTTCGCTTTCCCGACCTCGAACGAGTCGACGTCGTAGTTTGCCGGAATCGCCTTGTCCGTCGCCGGATTCCACTCGTCGACGTCGATCCCGTTCAGCACCCCGTAAAGATCCGCCGAGCGCATTTGCAGAACCCCCTGCAACTTCTCGCCGAACCCTTCGGTCTGAATTTCGCGCGCGTACTGAGGGCTGACCGTCGTGATCGCGTCGCTAAAAACGACCCCGGACTTCAGTAAGTTCAACTGCCCGTAGAACTCCATTTTATCGTAGGTGAACAAGCTCCAGTCGAGCCCCGTAAGATCCATCGCCCCGCGCCAGAACCGACCCTGGTGCCGGAGGTTGTGAATCGTCAGAATCGACTTCATTTTATCGAATTTTTCCGAATTCCTCCCGCCCCCCAAATGCGGGCGAACGCTCCCCAAAAAGGGACCGTCGCCGGAAAAACGCGAGCGCGACTTGTAGACCGCGTCCAAATAGACCGATACCAACGCCGTTTGCCAGTCGTTCGCGTGGACGATATCGAAGTCCAAATCGAGAACGTTGATCAATTCAAGCGCCGCCCTGCTGAAGAACGAGAACCGCTCGCAGTTGTCCGCGTGGTCCACGCCTTGGTTATTGTAGAGCCCGTCCCGATCGAAATAGTCGTTGTGCTCGATGAAATAAACGTCCACCCCTTCGAGCTTGGTTCGCAATACCCCGGCTTGTTTCGCTCGTCCGCCGATCGGAGCCTCGATCGTCGCCCCGTAGATTCGCTCCAACGGCGCCCCCGTTCGCTCGAAATATTCCCGAGCGCATTTATAGAACGGAGTGACCAAAGCCGTTTGATTTCCCAGCGCCGCCAGCGCTTTCGGAAGCGCTCCGCAAACGTCCGCCAAACCGCCCGTCTTCGAATAGGGGGTCGCTTCGCTTGAGACAAATAAAACGCGCATCGTTTCTCCTTTGCGACATATAATTTCCCTGCGCCGAGTCTGAAGACGGGGCGCCGCGCGGTCTTTCGCGCTCGTCGCCTTCCCCGCTCCCCCGTCAAGTTTACCACAAAATCACAATTTGGAAAGTTAGCCCAACCCGTCCCCGTAAAATTATCCCCCTTTTTTTTCGACCTCTTGACGCGAGCCCGAAAACGGTTGTACAATAAGAGCGCGAACGTCCCCCGACTGGAAACGCCAAAATGACCCTGCGAAAAGAAAAACTCATATGGACGACCCGTCCGCAAGACCCCGAGTTCGTTAGTCGGCTCGCCTCGAGCGCCGGCGTCCCGTTCGTTGTTGCTCAAACCCTCGTCGGAAGAAATATCGTCGACCCGGAAGAAGTCGCAAAATTCCTCGCGCCCCCGAATCTCGCGAAAGGACTCTATCCCCCCGACCGGCTGCCCGGTTGTCGAGAAGCCGCAAAATTCCTCGCCGACGCCGTTCGCGCCGACAAAAAAATCGTCGTCTACGGGGATTACGACGTCGACGGTATGACCGCGACCGCGATCCTCCTCAAGGCCCTCAGAACCGTCGGCGGACGCTGCGGATACTACGTCCCAAACCGGCTCGAAGAAGGATACGGCCTAAACTGCGAGGCCCTCGAGCGCCTCCGCGAGGACGAAAAGGCCGACGTCGTCGTTACCGTCGACTGCGGAATCGCCAGTCTCAAGGAGGCGGATTTCGCCAAACAAATCGGCCTCGACCTCGTCGTTACCGACCACCACACCCCCGTCGTCGACGAAAAAACCGGAAAGCAAATCCTCCCCGACGCCCGAGCCGTCGTTCATCCCAAACGCGTAATCGAGGGCGAGGAGCCCTGTCCCTTCCCCGAGATCTGCGGCGCGTTCGTCGCTTTCAAATTGGCCTGGGCGATCGGAACCGAAATCGAGGGCGCAAAAAAAACCTCCGCCGAAATGCGCGCCTTCCTACTCCAAGCGATCGGGCTCGCCGCTCTCGGCGCCGTCGCCGACGTCGTCCCCTTGCGCGACGAAAACCGCGTCCTCGTGCGATACGCCTTGGAAAACGGTTTCGCTCGCAATATGCCCGTCGGATTAAGACGCCTCGTCGAGCTCTCCATTGGCGACCCCAATAAGCGCATCACCAGCGAGGATCTCGGGTTCGCCCTTGCTCCGAGGCTAAACGCCGCCGGGCGAGAAGTCCTCAACGAAAACAATCTGACCGACCAAGAGGACCGCGAGAACTGGCTCTACGCCAAGTCCCTCCTCAACTCCCCCTCCGGGCTCGCCGGCGCCGGCCAAATGGGGCTCGCCGGGCTCGGCGTCGAGCTACTCGTTACCGAAAGCCAAGAGCGCGCCAACGAGCTCGCCCCGTTCGTCAACAACCTCAACGCCACCAGGCAAAAACTCGAGCGCAAAATCGTCTCCGAGGCCCTCAAAACGATCGAGGAAAAATACCTCGACGCCCCCGCCTTCGTCCTCGCCAGTCGAGACTGGCATCCCGGCGTCATTGGGATCGCCGCCGGCCGCGTCGCCGAGCGATTCCGTCGGCCGACGATCATGATCGCCCTGCGCGAAGCCGCCGCCGGAACCGGATCCGCGAGAACCGCCCCCGACTCCGAGTTCAATATGTACGACGCCCTGAGTCGTTGCTCCGACTATCTCGTTCGATTCGGAGGCCACTCCGCCGCCGCCGGGCTCGGCATCAAAGAGGCGAACGTCGACGCCTTTCGCGACGCCTTCTGCGCCCTCGTCGCCGAGACGATCTCTCCGAGCGACCGCGTTCCCAAACTCAAGCTCGACGGAGAGTGCCCCCTCTCCTTTGTCAACTTCCAGACCTACGTCGATTTGGAGCGCCTCGCGCCTTTCGGCGCCGAGAACCCAAGGCCCATTTTCGCCGCTTGTGAAGTCCAACTCTGCGAGCGAGCAAAGCGCATGGGCGGCAAGAATTTCCGAACCGCCCCTGGGAAACTCCCGCCGCCTCCGCCGCACTTTACCGCGCGATTCAAACAGCGCTCGACCGAGTACCGCGCAGTCGCCTTTAAACGCGGCGACTGGGCCGACATTATGAACGAAATCCTCGACCGTGACCCCGCCGCGCGCTTCGATATCGCTTTCCAAATCTCCTTCAACGACTTCTCCGGTCGCATCGAGCTAAAGCTCGTCGACTGGCGCGTTTCCCAATAACTCGATCCCCGCGAAATTAAGGACCCCGCAAGATGCGCCGCTTCCTCTCCCTCGCCCTCGCCGCCCTCCTGGCGCTCGTCGTCTCCTCCGGCTCCGCCCAAGAGCCGAACCCCCAAGAAAAGGAGCGCTCCTTCGACGAGTACGCCCCGTGGCTCGACTCCGCCCTCGATCTGCGCGACTACCATATCCACATTAGAGGAGGAATGACCCCAGAAATGGCGGTCGAGCGCGCGCGAAAAACCGGCGTCAAATCGGGCGTCCTAGAAAACGTCGGACGCGAATGGCCCCTCTCGACCAACGAAATCCTCGATAAATTCGTCGCCGACGTCGAGCGCGTCAACGCGACCTTGCCCGAGGAAGACCGCCTCAAAATCGGGATCCAAGTCAACGACCGCGACTGGTTCAAAGTAATCGACCCGAAAATCTACCGTCGACTCGACTACGTTCTCGCCGACACGATGATTATGGGCGTCCGTCCCGACGGTTCCGCCGAACGACTCTGGCAGCTTCCGAAAGATTACGACGTCGATCAAGACGAGTGGTTCGAGCGCTATTTCAACCACTGTATGACCGTTGTCAACGAGCCGATCGATATCCTTGCCAACGTTACCTATTTGCCCGAGTTTATCGCCGATCGCTACGACGAGCTATGGACGAACGAGCGCATGACCGCCCTGATCCAAGCCGCCATAGACAACGGCGTCGCCCTAGAAATACAAGCCGAGTCCGAATTCCCCAAGCCGAAATTCGTCAAACTCGCGCTCGAAATGGGAGCAAAATTCTCCTTCGGATCCAATAATTTCGACCCGAGACTCAAAGATACGAGCGCCTGGAAGCGAAATATCGAGACCTTCGAGCTGAAAAAAGACAACCTCTGGCGCGACTTCAACGAGACACGCTAGTTCCGCCGAATAGAGCCTAGAAAAAAAGCGCGCTCGGTCGTTGCGAACCGAGCGCGCTTGATGTGCTCGAGCGCGAAAAGACTACTTTTTCTTTTCGTTGTGCATCGTGTGCTTGCGGAGCTTCGGGCAGTACTTCATCAACTTAAGTTTCTCGCCGCCGGGCTTGCGACGAACGATGTAGTTGTACTCGCCGGTTTCTTCGCAAACGAGGTAGACCGTCTCGGCCTTCTTCTTACTTTTCCCTGCCATTGTTTCGTCCTCAAATTTATCTTTTCAAACGCCGCGCGGGGCGTCGCTCGTCCGTACAATACGCGAACGCGATCTAAAAAATCCGCGTCGAACCAAGCCGACGACGGACTCTCCCGCGAGCGGTTCGATTTCGTCGACGCGTCCAGCCGGGTTATTATACGCGAAATCCCGATTACTTCAACGCCCCTCCCCCGATTTTTTTCTAATTTTCCCCTCGGGCCTTTCTTTGTAAAAGGAGCGAAGCTTTGTAAAAAATCTCGAATATAACGAATTTGCCGAGCGTCGCGCGATTGTCGCGAGGCTCGAAAAAGGAAAAAATCCCTTTTTTCCGTCCCGAAACTATATCTAAATCGTTGGGAAAGCGCTACAATATTTGCGACGCTCCTCGCCGCCGAAGGCGACGAGCGAAATCCTTGTGCCCAAGTCGAACTTCGCGCCATGACCCCGAACGACGAAAACCGAAACGCCGACCGAACCTCCGACCTCGTGAGGCGACTTCTGCAAAAAGCCCGCGAAGATCGAGCCCCGGCGGCCTCGACCGACGCCTCGCGTAGCGACGCGATCGCCCGCGTGCTCCGCCAAGTCGGCAAACTCCCGGAACCCCCCGAGGAGCCGATCCAACGCGAATCGGATCTCGTCGTCGTCTCCTCCCAGTCGGGAGTCTATCCGATCGAAGAATCTTCGGCGTCCGCGCCCCCGCCGATCAAAGCGCCCCCGCCGATCGAAGCGCCCCCCCTCGCGCCGCCTCCCGTCGCCGATTTCCCGGAAGAGTCCCCGAAACCGAAAAAAGAAAAGCGCGCCAAACGGGAATCGAAGAAGGGAAAGTCCGAGAAAAAAGGATCCCTCTCTGCGGCGATCGTTCCCCCGAAACCGGAGCGATCCCAGAGTGTTCGCGGTTTCAAATCGGGTCGGCGCGATTTCCGTTCCCTCGACGACCTACCCGACGAAGCCGGTCTAAGCGCCTTGGCGTCCGTCGTCGCCTCTCCCGTCTTCGACCCGCGACCCGAGGAATTCCTCGCCTCCGCGTCGATCGCCCTAGGCGACGCCCCCGACCTAGGAACCACCCTAAGCCAACTTTCCGTCTCCGTTCCCGACTCCGATTCCTTAGACTCCAAAGGCCTCCTAGCGGAGCTCGAAGACGAAGTCGACGAACAAAAAGTGACCGCCGACGCCCTCGAACTTGTCCAAGACCAAACCGCCCTAGAAAAAGCCGCGAACGACGCCCCCATGTGGCTCGCGAGCCTGTGCGTCCACCTCGCCCTCGTCGTGATCCTAGCTCTGATCGCGGTCCAGGGGAAGATTAAAAATCTTGCGGAAATCGTCTCGGAACCGGGTTTTGGCGATGATATTGTTGTGGACGAAGTTTTCGACCCGAGCGCCTCCGTCGAAATCGAAGAGAATCTTTTTGACGATCCGTCGAATTTTGAAGTCGCGACCGACGTTCCCTCCGACGTTCCGGACGTCTCCGCTTTCAACGAAGATACCGCCGAGTCCCTCTCGATTATTCCCGCCTCGTACGGCGCCGAGGGCGCCCCGTTCGACGCTTATGAAAACCTCATCGGAACCTTCAACGGCGACGATCTTTCCGGTCGCGGTAAAAACAAAGGCGCGATGATCCTAGCCGGAGGCGGAAACGAGGGAAGCGAAAAATCGGTCGCCCTAGCCCTCTCCTGGCTCGCGGAACACCAATTGCGAGACGGCTCCTGGTCCTTCAACAACAACGAATCGTGCGGTCTATGCCGTAATTCCGGTTCGACAAACGCGCCCTTGGCCGCCACGGCGATGGGTGTTCTCCCGTTCCTCGCCGCCGGTCATACCCCGACCCAAGGAAAATACAAAAAAGTTGTCGCCTCCGCGATCAACTTCCTAACGTCCAATTGCCAAAGACGTTCCGATCTCGTTTCCTTCCGAGAACAGGGCGGCACGATGTACTCCCACGGGCTCGCGACCATCGCGATTTGCGAAACGTACGCAATGTTAAGCCCCAAAGAAAGAAAGAGGTATCGCGAGTTGGGCTATATCGCGCAAGGAGCGATCAACTACATCGAATACGCCCAGGCGGACAACGGCGGCTGGCGATACGAGCCCAAACAAGCCGGCGACACTTCCGTCGCCGGTTGGCAAATCATGGCCCTTAAATCCGGGCAAATGGCGGGGTTAAATATCCAACCGGAAACGGTTTTCGCCGCGAGAAACTTCCTGCGAGACATTGTGGGGTACGAGGACGGAACTCATTACGGATACACCGGCGCCGCCCCCGGTTCTTTGGCGACCGACAGCATCGGGCTCCTTTGCAGACTCTATATGGATTGGGGCATAGAGGACGACAGAATTATCAAGGGCTCGAAAGCGCTGTTCGACTCGGGGCCAAAACTCAACACCCCGTACTACACCTACTACGCGATGCAGCTAATGTACAACGTTGGCGGCGAGCAATGGACAAAATGGAACGCT
Organism: Thermoguttaceae bacterium; assembly: GCA_017441605.1. Classification (GTDB taxonomy): domain Bacteria; phylum Planctomycetota; class Planctomycetia; order Pirellulales; family Thermoguttaceae; genus RUG369. The sequence continues at coordinate 56,256 of JAFRXD010000077.1, forward strand.
AGAGTAAGAGACGATCTCATTAAGACGCAATGTCAAGACGGTCACGAGCGCGGAAGTTGGTATCCCGACAGTCCCGGCGGACACTGCGCGAGCGGAGGGCGCTTGTACGTTACCTCGTTGAACTGCATGTGTTTGGAAGTCTACTATCGACATATGCCCCTTTATCAAAAGATCAATCGCGACGACAATTTCCTCATCGAATTGCCCGCCAAAAAACAAAAAAAGTAAAGACGACGCCTTATGAAGATTTGCGACCAATGCGGGGCGAAAAACGCGACGCGCGCCAAGTTTTGCTCTAGTTGCGGCGCGGGGTTTCGGATCGTCGACGCGAAACCGACCCTCTCCTTGAACAAGACGGGCGAGAGCGACGGGGCGACCTTCGATTCCGATTCCGCGCGCCTGAACGAAGCGGCGGCGAAGCTTGGGGCGGGGCTTTGGAGCGCCCTTGTCGGGCTCTTCGCGATTTTGCGAAAGATCGCCGCCCCCGCGGGAAGATTGGCGTGGCGCGCCGCCCGCGATTTGTTCGCCAAGGCGGTCGCGCCGCCTCGAAATTGGGATCCCCGCAGACCTCCGAATTTTCTCTACTGGGGTTTGATTCAGTTTCTCGTGTTCCGACTTCCGTTCGGGGTCGTCGGGATCGTCTTCGCGACCCTCGCGAACGTCGCGAAGGAAGAGGGTGATCTCGAACTCGCCCGAACCCGCGCCGAGAGCGCCAAGAATTGGCTACTCTTCGACTTGTGCGCCGGCGTTATTTATTCGGTTCTTAAACTCACTATCTTTGCGTAATCAAAATGAGCAAGAAGAAAAAGAATCCCAATCCGAGCTCTGTCCCGCTCCCAAATCTCGACAAAACGAATCTCGACGAGGACGATTTGGCGAGTCCTAGCGGCGCCCAAGAGGGAGAGTTTTGGGCGAGCGCGCCCAATGACTTGGGAAACGCGACCTTAGATAGAAATAGAGTCGACGAGCTCGCTTCGAATCTCGCGAAAAGCGTCGGAGCCCTCGATTTGAACCCGAAACGAACGAGCGAGTTGAAACCGGACGAGCGCGTCGTCTCGATTCCCGACCTCGACAAGCTTGAGAATCGCAACGTCGCCGAGCCCGCCGAAATTCCGATTCCAAAGTTCCAGCGACCGGAAAGCCCGCGAGAGCGGAATCTGGCCAGATCGACCCGGCGATTCCGCAGAATCCTCGATTCCGGCGAGGCGCGATTGGTCTTCGCCGGAGGCCGCAAGCGACTGTGGCTAGCGCTCGTTATTCTGGAAATAATCGCGTGTCCCCCCGCCGGGATCTTCGCCGCCTACTTCTTCAAGCGGGTCTTCGATCATATCGCGGAGGGGGACTGCGACGACGCCTCGCGCTCGCTGAAGCGAACGCGAATCGCGCTAGTGGTCGGCCTAGGAATTCTCCTGGCGGTCGCCTGCGTCTTTTTGGCGCTCATGGTCGCCCGCAACGGAGAAATGCCCGAGTTTTTCCAAGGGGGCGAGTAGGATTACTCGTCCTTTGGGGCGAAGAACCAGCACGCGGCGGCTCCGAGCGCGCCCGCGACGACCGCCGCTCCGATAATCGTCGCTAGCGACGCGTGTTTCATTCCAAAATAGGTTCCGAACGCCCCGATCATCACCCCGAAATTGAAACCGACGAGCGTTAGCTTGAACCGGTTTTTCTTGGCCTCGTCGGAGAGCTCCTCGCGCGGCTCTTCCGGCTCGGCGCTCTTCTTCGCCTTCGCGGGCTTTTCTTTCTTTGCCTTTTTCGGGGCTTCCTCTTCCTCGTCGGGGCGAACGTAGCGCTTCTGCACCGCGTCGCGAGGGTAGTATTTCGCGATCGCGTAGTTCACTTGGTTGACCGTGCAAATCGCGCAGCGCACCGGCATGTCGAAAATCGTTCGCAATTCGTCCTCGACGTCGAGACCGACCGGCTCCGGGGAGGCGAGGATCAGCTTGCCCATGTCCGCCATGACCGGGACGAACGAATTCTGACGCGCCATGACCGGGTTGATGAACGGGACGAAGTACTCGTCGACCGGCGTGTCGTCGAGATTGACGAACGGAAGCCCGACCGACTCCGCGTACGCGATCGTCACCTTTTCGGCGTCGACCGCTTTTTGTTGCAAAAGCGCCTGGTGCAGCTCGACCCCGATCGCCTCGGCGAGATTCTTCGCCTTTTTGATCTGCTCTTGGGAGCAAAGCCCGTCCTCGAGGAGGATCGTTTCGAGCGTCCGCCTACCGTGGGCGTCCGTCTCCGTTTTCCCCTCGTATTTTCGACCCAGAGAGCGGTCGTAGTCCGCTTTGCGCTCGGCGTCGGTGAGGCAGAGCATCGCCTTGGCCAGCTCGTTTAGGAGCGCTTGCGACTCTTCGATGTAGTCCCCCGTCGCGAATTTGCGAACGTGCGCGTTCAATTCGCGATAGCGCTCCCGAATGACTTTGGGATCGTCCTCGAACTTGTTAAATTTCAAGAGTTGATAGTAGTTGAGCGGACGAGTCGGAACGTCGATTTTTAACCATTCTTTGTAGACGTCGATTTTTGCCATAGCGTTGCGTTCTCCCTAGTGACCGAAAAAACCGCGAAAAGCGACTCCGTGTATTGTAGCCGACCGGCGCGACCAATTCAAGCGCGAACCGAAATTTTTGCCTTTTTTTCGAGGAAGGGAAGGGGATTTTCGCCGTTTTTCCCGCCGATCGCCCCGCGCCTCTTTTCGGAAAGGGACGAGTCGCTATAATATGCGGAATAGTTTGACGACTCCGACGAGTCGCGACCCTATTCGCGCGAAAGGCGTTTTTATGAAACGAACGATGATGAAATCGAAGATCCACCGCGCCGTCTTAACCGACTGCAATCTCGAGTACGAGGGCAGTATCGCGATCGACGCCGATCTTCTCAGTGCCGCCGACATTCTCCCCGGAGAACTCGTTCACGTCCTGAACGTTAGCACCGGCGCGAGGTTGATCACCTACGCGATCGAAGCCCCCTCCGGCTCCGGGACGATCATGCTCAACGGGCCCGCCGCGCGCGAGGGATACAAGGGCGATTTGCTCGTGATCATCACCTACGCCGAGTACGAGGAGACGGAGTTGGCCAACTACGCCGCGACCGTCGTCAAGGTCGACGCGCAAAACCGAATCAAACGATCTTAACCGCGATTTTTCATTAGTTAGAACAGAGGACGCGCATATGGACAACGCTAAATACTTGCAAGAACTCTTCGGTATGGAAGGACAAGTCGCGGTCGTGATCGGCGGCGCCGGGGCCTTGGGGCTCCAACTCTCGACCGGGCTCGGCAAAAACGGAGCGAAAATCGTCGTCGCCGATATGAACGAGGACGCCTGCAAAACCGCCGTCGAGAAACTCGCCGCCGAGGGAATCGAGGCGACCTACAAGACCGTAAACGTTACCGACAAGGCCTCCCTAGTCGAGTTGCGCGACTTCGCGACCAAACTGACCGGCCAGGTCGACATGCTCGTCAACTGCGCCGGGATCAACGTCGGCAACAACTTCCTCGAAGTCGACGAAAACCAATGGGACAAGATCCTCGCCGTCAACCTCAAAGGAACGATGCTCTCTTGCCAAGTCTTTATCGAGGGCATGCTCAAAAACAAAGACGGCGGATCGATCCTCAATATCGGAAGCGTCAACTCCGCGCGACCCTTGTCCCGCGTCTTCGCCTACGCCGCCAGCAAGGCGGGCGTCGTCAATCTTACTCGCAATATCGCTCAAGAGTTCGGAACCCAAGGGATCCGCTGCAACGCCATTTGCCCCGGCTTCTTCCCCGCCGAGCAAAACCGCAAACTCCTCGACGCCAAGCGCGTTGAGAACATTATGAACGGCACCCCGATGCGCCGCTACGGCGATCCGAGCGAGCTGGTCGGCGCCGCGATTCTGCTCCTCTCGAAGAAGGCGGGCAGCTATATCACCGGATCCCTCTTCTACGTCGACGGCGGATTCACCGCGAGCTGGTTCTAAGTCCTTCGTTTGTATCAATTAATAAAAAAACCGCGGCGCTCGCGAAAAGCGCCGCGGGTTTTTTGTTTCGAGAATTCTAATCTCGCTTATCGCGCGTCTCAGGTCTCGACGACAACGACCTCCCCGTCGTCGATCGTTTCGGTCGAGCCGGATTCGTCGGTCGTATCGGTCGAAGTCGAGCCGGAATCGACGCCGGTTTCCTCGCCCGCGTCGGCGGCGAAGTTGGGATCCGCGTAGAGCGCGTCGTAAATCGTGTCGCGGGAATACGCGTCGCGCCAAACCGCGAGAACCGTCGCCAGATCGGTCGCCACTTTAGCCCCGGTCGAGCGGCTGCAGAGACGGAACGAAGCGTCGGACGTTTCGCGCTCGACGAACTTGCTCGCCAGACGATTGGCGCGAGATTCCGCGCGCGCCATGAGGTCGCTCGGGACTTCGCGCTCGGATTCCGCGGCGAGCGATTCGTAGGCGGTTCCGAGATCCTCGACCTTGTCGAGGTAATCCGCGTCGGTCTTGGCGTCCGCTTGCGCGAGCGCGATTCGCGCGGCCGCCACCGTTTGGTCGTAGGTCGCGTTCGCCTCTTGGCGCGCGACGAGGTACTCGGTCATCGTCGTTTCGCCGGAGACGTAGTCGGCTTTCGCTTCCGCGAGGGCGTCTCGACGCGCCTTGACCGCTTCGAGATAGGCGGTCAAGTACGATTGCAGGTTGTCCTGATGTTCTTCCGCGCGAGTCTTCGCCGCCTCGGTCCAACCGTCGAACCAATCGCGCCAAGAGTCGTACTCGGTTCGATGATAGTTCGGATTCGTAACCGTTACCTCGAAAGAGGTTTCGGCGGATCCGCCGTACTGGACCTCGTAATCGGTCTTGTCGACGACCGTTTTCGCGCCGACTTTGACCGTCAGAGTTTGCGACTTGACCGTTTCGTCGGCGATATAGTCTTCCGGAACGTCCCAAGTAATCGTTCCCGTTTCGGAGTCGATCGTCATGCCCGCGGGCGCGCCCTCGCCAAGCGAGTACTCCACGGCGAGGTCGACCGTCTCGACTTTGTAGATCAACTCGCCGTTTTCGTCGGTCTCCGCGGTCGTAACTTGCTTGGACGCCTTGGCGACGGCGGTAACGGTCAGCGTCTCTCCGGCGCGAACCGTTTGCGCCGGAATCGTTTCGAACGTCGGGTCGATCAGCTCCTCCGTGTCGACCGCCGCGTTCGCGATCATGATCTCGAACGTCTTTTCGGTCGACTTGCCGTTCTCGTAAACGTTGTCTTCAATCTTTTTGCGCTCGGTCGCTTTGACCGTGAATTTGAAGAGCTCGGCGGAGCGATCGCTCGGAATATGGTCTTCCGGAATCGACAGCGTCGCGGTTCCGGTCGCCGGGTCGAACGAGAAGATATCGGGATAATTGGTTCCGACCAGTTCGTAAACGATCTCGGCGACGCCCTCGGGGTCGGTCGCGGAAATCTCGACGGTATAATCTCTTCCGGTGATCGTCGCGTCGACTTCGTTCCCGTCGGCGTCGAGAATCTTCATCGCGCCAAAGACGGGCGCGTTGTCGACGTAAGCGGGATTGTTAACGGTCAATTTGAACGACTTCGTCGAGGAGCCGCTGTAGTCGACGGAGTCGTCCGTCTTGGCGTAAACGGTCGTCGCCTTAGCGGTGATCGTCAGCTCTTTCGACTCGACGTTCTCGCCGCCGAAGTAGTCGCTTGGAACGCTCCAAGCGATCGTTCCCGACTCCTCGCCGATCGTCATGCCCGTCGGATAGTCGCCGACCAGCGCGTAAACGACCTCGAACTCGAGATCCTCTTGCGAGGCTTCGGAGCCCGGATCGATCTCGCCGGACTCCCCGGAACCCGATTCGGATCCCGAGCCTTTAATTTCGGCGGTCGCCTTCAATGTAACGGTAAAGGTCGCGCCCGGCTCGGTTTCATGATCCGCGACGTCCTCCCATTCGGGAACGACGCCCTTCGCCTCGTCGTAGTTCGCGTTGTTGACGATCAGCGGGAACGATTTAGTCGTCGATTCGCCAGGAACCGAGACCCCGTTCTCGTCGACGGTTGTCGCGGTCGCTTTGATGGAAATCTCGGTTTCGCGGAATTTCGCGATCGCGCCGGAGAAGTAGTTCGCGGGCGCGGGCCAAGTCAGAACGCCGGTCTCGGCGTCGATTTGCATTCCCTCCGGAACCGTCCCGACGAGTTCGTAGACGATGGTCGCTTCGGCGGACGCGGGAGAGGTCGCGACGACCGTTTTCTCGAGGAGTTGCCCGGTCGTCGCCTCGAACGAATAATCCTCCGCGAAAATGGGGGCGGAGCCCACGTTGATCGTAATGTTCGCGGTGGCGACGTTTCCAAGCGCGTCGGTCGCCGCGACGGCGACTTGGTACTGCCCCGCGTCGTCGGCGACGATATTATCCCAAGAGAGCGCCCCCGCTTCGGTTAGGCTTATAAATCGCGGTCCCGCGTCCGGATTGACTAGGTGGAACGTTATGTCGGAGCGCTCGACTCCCTCGGAGTCCGCCTTGTTGGTGTGGAGCTGGATCGTTCCGGCGTCCCCGACGTTAAGATCGAGCGTCTTGGTCGCTTCCGCGAACGAGAGCCCCTCCGTGTCGACGTAGAGACCGACCTTCGCCTCGGCGCTGTACATATTGGCGTATCCCTCCCCGTCGAGGGTCGGAACATATTGCGAAACGCCGAGTTCGTGCAGCCCGTTCGAAAGCTTGTCGGCCCCTCGGAGTTGGAGCGACAAATTGTAGGTCGCGACGCGGGTCCCGGGGTCGTAAGTTTTCGAAACGGAAGTCGCGGTGTACTCGGTTCCGTCGACGCGAACGCGAATCGGGGTCGACGTGGTCGCGCCTTCGTCCGCCAGCGAGGAACAATTGACCGTGAAAGAGAGCGCCGATTCCGACAGATCGCTATTGATTAGCTTGACGCCCCCTTCGAGATCACCGACTTTCGTCGACGAAGAGCTGGTAAGCTCGACCGTCGGCTGCGACGGGACGATATTCAATGTTTGCGAGAAGGTCTTGGAATACCCGGTTGTCGACGCGACGACGTTGAGAATCGAGAATTGACCCGCGTAAACTTCGGTGTTGATCGTGTAGTCTCCGTCGGACGCGGGGGACTTGACGATCGAGAATCCCTCGACCTCCTCGTCGGCGGTAATCGTATAAGTAATCTTGTTTCCGCCAAACTCGGTCGGAAGGGAGAATTCGAGCGCGGAGCCCGCGACAACGTCAAAGTTGGTCTCGGCGAGCGCGCGTTGGACGTAAGCCTCGAATCCGTCTTCCCCGACGTAAACGGTCGTCTCTTGGAACGCGAGCGCGTCGTCGGAAACGGACGACGAGAAGGAAATCGAGGTTACCCCGTTGGCGTTTTCGTCGGAGACGATTCGCAACGCGCTTTGCGTTGGATTCTCGACGAAACGAACGCCTTCGATCGTATAGAGATCGACCGGGCTACTAACTTCGCCTTTTTCGTTCGCCACGACCTCGGCGGCTTCCATTTGGTCGATAACGTCGTACCCGTCGACGACGAATCCAAAGACGTTGTATCCTCCGTCGAGCCAATTGGCGGCGTCGAACAGGACGTAGAACTGAGCGTCGCTGGTGTTGGGCCCGCTGTTCGCGTAGGCGACCATCCCGCGCCCGCTGTGCGTCAAGACGTCCGAGTGTTCGTCGGCGATCGGTCCAAGATCGGAACCGTAATATCCGTGACCGTCGCTTGACCCGCCCTGGAACATAAAGCCCGGGTAAATGCGGTGGAACGTCTTACCCTCGTAGTAGTCGTTGAAGACGAGCTGCTCAAAATGCGAGACCGAATTGGGCGCCTCGTTGTTGAACAGCTGGATCACTATCTCGCCGAGATTGGAAACGGCGCCGCTGGTCGCGTTGGTCTTATGGATTTCGATCGCGACTTGGTCGCCGCTAACGAACGACGCGGTCAACCCGTCGACCGAGCTTTGATCGACGAAATCGAGGGGCGTCCCTTCGTAGGCGTAGTGGTAAGAGTCCGGATTGGCGATCGTGATAACTTCCGGCAAGGTCTCGAAACCCGCCGCGTCGAGCATTTGGCGCTCTTCCAACGCTTCGAAGACGACTCGGCGGCGATTTCCAACCGGCTTGCGCGAACCGGCGGCGCGAATCTTGGAGAAGATGGACTTAATGGAGCTCGATTGATTCTTTTTGGCCGAAAAACTCATTTTTTCATTCCTTATCGCGAGGACTCGACCTCTAGGTCCCGTTCCTCGCCGCTGACGAAAGCGTTCGCTCGCTTGCGCGGCTTGCGCTTACTGTCTATTTCAAAAGCGTCCCGCTTTTTCGCTATATTGGCGAATCTCGCCCAAGTTATCAATAGCGATTCGCTCGCGCGACCGACCGACGGAGAGAAGCGCGCCCCGCCTAATTTAGACTCGCCGTCCCCGTCAAAGTTTCAACGACGCGTTGAAACGCCTCTATCTTACCGCTCTTTATTATAGGCAAAATAGATAAAATGTATTTAACTATTCGGCTAAAATCGAAAAAAACTTGGTCTCAAAAGGTTCAAATTTTAAAAAACGCTTGAAAAAACCCCCAATTTAAGATAAAATCGCGTGCAAACGCGTCGAATATGCCAACGATTCCTCGCGGAATCTTGGACGCGACTTTGAATAGGCGAGAAAAGACGAGATGCTTGAACTTAAGAATTTAAAGAAATCGTACAAAGAGCCGGACGGGGGCGAATTGCCCATTTTGGACGTTCCGCGCTGGAGCGTGGACGCGGGGGAACAGGTCGTCGTGGTCGGACCGAGCGGTTGCGGCAAAACGACCCTCTTGCACATCATCGCGGGAATTCTCCGACCCACCTCGGGGCAAGTCCTGATCGACGGATGGAACACCGCCCTCCTCAACGAGTCGGAGCGCGACCAATTCCGCGCGCGGCGCATCGGGTACGTTTTCCAGACGTTCAATCTTCTCCCGAGTTTCTCGGCCCTAGAGAACGTGCAGCTCGGCATGGCGTTCGCGGGCCGAGGCCACGACCGCAAGCGCGCGATCGACCTTCTGGAGCGCGTCGGGCTCGGGCATCGACTCCACCACAAGCCCGGACAGATGAGCGTCGGGGAACAGCAGCGCGTCTCCGTGGCCCGAGCCCTCGCCAATAAGCCCAAGCTCGTCCTCGCCGACGAGCCGACCGCGAACGTCGACGTCGGGAACCAGCAGCTCGTCGTCGACATGCTCCGCAACACCTGCCGCGACGAAAACGTCGCCCTGATTCTGGTCACCCACTCCCCCGCCGTCGCCGACCAATTCGAGCGCGTCGACTTGCTCACCGACGTCAACTTGGTCGCGAAGCAAAAATTGGCCGAGCAGGACCATGACGTCCTGCGATAGTCGCGCCTAAAAAGAAAGCCGCGCCCTCGACTAACGACGGCGCGGCTTAGTGGATCGTGTTGGATTCGAACCGGCGACCTTCTGGGTGTAAACCAGACGCTCTAACCAAACTGAGCTAACGATCCTTACCTCAAACCATTCTAACGGACGAATTCTTTTTGTCAAGCGCGCGAAACGCCGAGCCGACGGGAGTCGATTAGATGAAATCGCGAATACTTGGCGGAACCGACGACCCCGGGCTGCTCGCGCTCGGAATCGCCGGAATCGCGATCGCTTTTTCGATTTGGCAGTTCCGGATTCAGTTGGACAAAGTCCTTCGCCCCGACTTCTATTTCGCGAACGACACGGATCGAGAGCGCCGCTTTCACAAGCGCCAGGCGTTTCGACGAACGCAAATCGCGGTTCTGGCGGGGTTGTTCGGCGTCTGCATGCTCTTGGGGCTTTACGTCTCCCCCGAGGCCCGACCCTCCGCCTGGGGAATCGTTTGGACCTTGGCGCTTTTGTTCCTCGCGTGGGGCGGGATTCTGACCCTCGTCGACGCCCTTTCGATTCGGCTTCATTTCGGCGCGGAGCTCGATAAGCGCCGCGCCGAAAAACTCGCCCTCGACTACAAAATGAGGCGGTTCCAAGAGCAAAGTCTAAAAGAGTTGGACGAGGCGAAAAAACTCGCCGAAGCCGAGGAAAACGAATCGACAAACTAACTCATGGCGGAAATCCCTCAAAACCTTTAGCGCGAAATTGACAACTCAACGTCTGTAACCCATGGCGGAAATCCCTCAGAACTTCTTATTTCGCTTTCGCTTTCCCGTCGAAAAAGCCCCGAAAGAGGCGTTTCGCGGACAGTTGAGGCCCGAGGCCCTCGACGCGTCGTTCGGCGTTCCCTTCTGGTCCCGTCATCAGCCCCCCGACGGGTTCGAGAAAAGGGTCGGCGAGCCGGGCCTCCTAACTCCGCGAGGCCCGGAAAATCGGGATATTTTCGATTTCCGCTTCGGTTGGGCATCGGAGGGAATCCTCTTTACGATCGTTGTCGCGAAAAAGAAGAACCAGCGACCCTTCTGGCGCCGCGGGGAGCTTCGGTCCGCCGACTGCGTCAGGCTCTGCCTCGACTGCAGAGACGTCAAAGACGCGCGCCGCGCCAATAAATACTGCCACAAGTTCGTCTTCTATCCCTTCGTCGGCGAGTCCCCCAACGCGATCGAGCCCGGCGCGCAATGGGTCCCGATCGAGCGCGCCAAATCGACCCCGAACTCCGTCGACGTCGCCGACTTCAAACTAAGCGCCGAAAAGCGCCCGGACGGGTACGCCTTCTCGGCGTTTATTCCCGGATCCTCCCTCACCGGCTACGACGCCTACGATATGAGGCGAATCGGGATCCACTACGTCGTTCGCGACTCGTATCACGGAGGATTCGTCCTGCAATACGCCGAGCCGACTCCCTGCGAGGACGACCCGTCCCTCTGGGCGACGTTCGCGTTTAAGTAAATTGGCGCTTTTCGTCGAGATAAGGAGAATCGAATGCCCCTCAATCTAGGCGGTTCCGACAAGGGTAAACTAGGAAAAATGGACAAGGCCGCCCTCTTGCTCGCGATCGGAAATACGGTGACAAAACGTTTTCCGAACGAAACCGCGATGGCGGCGGCTTGGAAGGGAGGCTTGGCCCTCAAAGACCTCTCGCAATTGGAGCGACTCTTGGTCTTGAGCGCTCGCTGCGCGACATTCCAAGAATTTCAGAACTCGCTTCATAAGTAGCGCGTTCGCGCAAACGATCGTCGTTTTTTATTGTCCCCCAACGACCGCGACTCGCGTCCCGGAGAAAGGCGTCGAAACTATGGCCAAAAAAACGCAAGCGCCCAAAGACGAAACCAAGAGCGAAGAAATCAAAAACGTCGTTCGACGACACGCCGAGGAGGAGTTCGCCGAAGAGCTCGCCGCCCTTGTCGAAGAGGACGAGGGATATAAGCCGAGCAATTGGAAACTCTCCCCGAAGTCGGTTAAGTTGTTTATTCTCGGGGGAAAGACCCCGAAGGGAAAGGAGATTTCTCCCAAGTATTTCGGACCGGAGCGGCTAATCGAGCTGGCGATCGGATCCCTCGCGACCGACCGCGCCCTGCTGCTCTACGGCATGCCCGGGACCGGCAAGTCTTGGTTGAGCGAGAATTTGGCGGCGGCGATTAGCGGAAAGTCGACCCTCCTGATCCAAGCGACCGCCGGAACCGACGAGGCCGCCCTGCGATACGGATGGAACTACGCGAAGCTCATCGCCGAGGGGCAGACCCTCGACGCGATCGTCGAAAGCCCCACGATGCGCGGCATGCGCGAAGGGAGCCTCGTGCGAATCGAGGAGCTCACCCGCGCCGCCGGCGACGTCCAGGACGCCCTGATCACGATCCTCTCGGAAAAGACCCTCCCGATTCCCGAGCTCACGACCGAAGTCCAAGCTCAAAAGGGATTTAATATCATCGCGACCGCCAACGACCGCGACCGCGGCGTGAACGAGCTCTCCAAGGCCCTCGAGCGCCGATTCGCGTTCGTGGTTCTGCCCGCCCCGAACTCCCTCGAAGAAGAGGTCAAGATCGTGGCCTCGCGCGTCGAGAAATTGGGCCGAGCCCTCGAGGCGCCCCCCGTCGCGACCGCCATGGAGGAAATCCAGCGCGTCGTAACGATCTTCCGCGAGCTCCGCGCCGGCGCTACCCTCGACGGCAAAACCCAGCTAAAGAAGCCCTCGTCGATTCTCTCTCCCGGCGAGGCGATTTCCGTGGTGAACAACGGGGTCGCGATGGCGGGCTATTTCGGAGACGGCGTTCTCCGCGCGACCGATCTAGCCCCGGGAATCGTCGGCGCGGTCGTCAAAGAGGAGTCCGACCGCCCGATCTGGAAAGAATATACCGAGACGATCGTCAAAGGCAGATGGCCCGATATGCATAAAGCGCTAAAAGACGTCGAATAAACCCCGCGCGTTTTACGCCGCGACCGGCGGAAAGAAGTCCCCGAGGTCCGTGACGTCGATCAGTCCGACCGGCGCCCCGTTGGCGTCGACGACCGGCAGCTCGCTGATTTTCTTGGCGCTCATCGCGGTGACCGCCTCTTTCAAGAGGGTCCCGACCCGCGCGACCGTCGGGTTTTTGGTCATAACGCGGCTAATCGGACGCTCGAAGTCGGTCTCCCCCGACTCGAAGAGCTTCGCCAAATCGGAGTCGGTAAAAATCCCCGACAGCAGCCCTCGCTCGTCGACGAGCAACACCGCCCCCGACCGACGACCCGGCTTCCGGCACGAGGTAAAGACCTCGCGTATCGTCTCGGTATCCCTCGCGACCCGGCACCGCTCGATCGGGCGCGCGCAGTCCTCCGCGAGGCTCAATTGCCGTCCGAGCGAGCCCCCCGGGTGGAATCGCGCGAAATCCTCCGAGCGAAAACCCTTTTCCCGACTGACCGTTAGCGCCAGCGCGTCACCGACCGCGAGCATCGCCGCCGCGCTCGAGCTCGGCGCCAATTTGAGCGCGTCCGCCTCTTCGATCCGCCCTAGTTCGAGAACGACGTCCGCCGCTCGACCCAGCGCGCTCGAGCGCGTCGAGACGATCGCGACGATCGGTACGCCCCGCGCGCTCAGCGGAGCCAAGATTTTCTTGATCTCCTCCGTCTCGCCGCTATAAGAAAGCGCCAGAACGACGTCCCCTTGACGAACCGTTCCCAAATCGCCGTGGAACGCCTCGCCGGGGTGCATAAAGTGGCTCGGGGTCCCCGTCGACGAGAACGTCGCCGAGAGTTTTCGACCGATCAGCCCCGCTTTCCCCATCCCGGTGACGACCAGCGACCCCGCGCAGTCGAGAACCAGCGAGACCGCCTCGCAAAATTCCTCGTCGAGTCGGTCGATTTGCGCCAGAATCGCGTCGCTTTCGGACCGAAGCGCCGCGCGCGCGAACTCCAGGGCGCGCTCCGAGCGCTCGCGCGGCTCCGACGCGAGCGCCAGCGACCCGCGAGAGCGAGGGGCGGAGTCGGCGCGGGATACGAAATCGGCGAATTTTAAGGTCGGTTCGGACATGGGGCAAAAGTTCCTTCAAAAGCTCTTTCGCGCGAAAAAGCGCGGTTGAATACTACCGACTTTTTTCCCCCGGCGCAAGGTCGAAAAAAACTTGACGCCGCCGGTTCGTCCGGTCATAATGAACGATCGAAACCCAATCGGGGCGACTTTGGCGCGACCCAACCCGCCCGAGCTTCCCCGGACTCGTCCGCCAATGGAGAACTATTTCTATGAATTTCTCGCGAGAACAAGTCAACGCAATGGCGCCGGACGCGGCTTCCCTAACCGCCGGCAAGAAAATCGCGTCCTCGACCTGGGCGTCCTTCGGAGCCTCCGAGCGCGCCCTTTGGGGAGAATTCGCCGGAAGCGGCAAGAATCCCTACCAAGTGGAGGTCGATCTGCGCAATATGGGGTTCAAGTGTTCCTGTCCTAGCCGTAAGATACCTTGCAAGCACGTCCTGGGATTGCTCTTGACCGCGCTCGACTCCAATCCGAAACAAGATGGCCCCGAGCCCCAATGGGTCTCCGATTGGCTCGACAAGCGCGACGAGCGCGCCGAAAAGAAAAAGGCGAAAGAGGCGAAAGAGGCGGGCGAAGCCGAAGAGGACAAGCCGAAGAAGACCGTTAAAAAAGCCCCCAAAACCCCCTCGAAAAGCTCCGAGAAGAACGCCGCGAAGCGCGAGGCGCGCGTCGCCGAGGGCGTCGAACAACTTAAGACCTGGCTCTCCGACCTAATTCGAGTCGGGCTCGGCTCCCTCGATCCGAAGTCGAAGGTCTGGGACGAGGAGGCGAAGCGGCTCGTCGACGCCCAAGCGCCCGGGCTCGCGGGGATTGTCTCGAGCATCGGCGAGTTCGCCGCGGCTTTCCCGAACGAGCGCGAGGCCCTCTTGGGCAAAATGGGCAGGCTCGCCCTCCTTGTCGAGGCGTGCGGCAAAATCGACAAAGCCCCCGAGGATTTCGCCAGCGAGCTGCGCCAGACGATCGGGTGGACCGTCTCCCAAGCCGACGTTTTGGAATCCGGCGAGCGCGTCGACGACCAATGGCTCTGCGTCGGGCGCCGAATCGTTCAAACCGGCAAAATCAAAGCGCTTCGAACCTGGTTCCGAGGCGCGAAATCGAAGCGCTGGGCCCTCTATCTCCAATTCGCCGCCGGTCGAGGCGCCTCCTTCGCCGAGCATTATCCGGAAGGGTTCGCCCGCCGAGAGACCGCCGCGCGGTTCTACCCCGGCGTCGTAAAACTCAGAGCCCTCTGGGAGGCGAACGAGACGATCGACCAACCGATGGAGAAAGCGGAACTTCCGAGCGACGCGGTTTCCACAATGCCGGAGCTCTTTAAGAACTACGCCGCCTCCCTCGCCAAGTTCCCCTGGCAAGAGCAGTTCCCCGTCGTCTTGAAGGGGATCGCGGTTCGCCCCGCCCCCGGCTCCGACAAAGACGACTGGAGCGCGATCGACGGCGAGGGGCGCGTCTTGCCCCTCGCGCTCGAGGACCCCGAGATCAGCGGCGCGACGTTCGCGGTCGTTTCCGCGTCTCGCCCGGTCGACCTTTTCGGGGAGTGGAACGGGCGGACTTTCGCGCCCCTCTCCGCGTGGGTCGACGGAAAACTCGTCTTTCCGCAACTCTCGTAATCGGGTCGCCAACGCGACGAACGAGCTCGTTTAACGATATCGGAGGAAAAATGGACTCCGCGCTTCTTCAAAACGCGATAACGGGGGGCTCCGGCTCCCCTTGGGATCTTCTCTTAAAGGTCGGCGCCGAGCGACTTCGCGAGACGTCGAGCTCGAAGCCGCCGGCGACGGGACCGAGCGAGCTCGTCTTCTTCCCGCCCGACGAGAGGGAGGCGTTTTCCGTCGACGACGCCGATTTCCTACTCCGAGCGCGCTCCCCGGAGTTCGGAATCGGGACCGGGAAACGCTTCCCCGCCTCCCGCGTCGACAAACTCGTCGAAATGCTGGCGGGAAAATATTCCCAGCGCGTTCTTTCGGACGAGGAGATCGGGCGCCTTTGCGGCAACGCCGGGCGCTTTCTGGTCTTTATCTCGAAGAACGAGTATTTGAAGCGCAATTTCCCGCCCCAATTTCAGTACGAAACCCTCGATCGCGAGACGCAAATCCGCGAGACGACCCGGGTCGCCCTCGACTCCCCCTCGACCCGGCTCCGCCTCAACGCGCTCATGACCCTCCGCGAGCTGGATCCCGCCAAAGGGCGCGAGCTTTTGGCGGAGATTTGCCAAAAGGCGGAGAGCGACGATCCGAAGAAAGCCCCGAAACTTCGCGCCGATCTCTTGCTTTCGATGTGGTACGGACTTAGCGAGGAGGACGAGCCGTTCCTCGAAGACGCCCTGGCGACCGGAAACGCCGCGACGGTCCGAACCGCGGTCAAACTCCTCGTTCAGCTTCCGAGCTCGCGAGTCGGAAAAGTCCTCCGCGAACTAGCCGACTCGGTCCTAACGAGCGACGGAAAACTCGTTCCTCCCGCGTATTCCAAGGACCTGAAAAAGTTCGGGATCCCCAAATGCGAAGGCGCGGAATTAGCCGCGCGAATTATCGGCTCGGTCCCGTTGAGCCATTGGGAAAACCGCTTCGCCGCGACCCCCGAGAAGATCGCGAAAATTTTTCCAGCGGCCCAAGAAACGGAACCGGTTTACGCCGGCTGGATGATCTCCGTCGTCTCTTTCGGAGCGGGTCCCGAATGGGTTCGCGTTGTCGCGTCCATTTGCCAATTGTCTCGCGCCGGAACTAAAAGACCCATATTCGTCGAGGAGTCCTTGTCAAAATTGCTAAACGACGAGACCGGCGAGCGTCAAGACGATTACGATAACTTATTCAAAAAAGTCGCTTCGACAATAGCTCCCGAAGCGGCGAGAGATTGCGAGTCGACCTATCTCAAATATCTCTGCGAAATCTTTGGAGACACGGCGGATCATAGCGACTATCGCCAATTCGAGGCAACGGCGGATTACGAACCAACTCCCTGGAGCGACGAGTTTTGCGAGAGATATTTTAAATTCGTCTTCGACGATCTAACGATCGAAAAAGCTTATTTGAGAGCGTTTATGCTTATGACGCAAGTACATATGTTCCCTAGAATTTGGCGCGATAAAATCCTAACGATCTTACAAGACCTCGGTAAGGAACCGGGCGTTTATCGCATCGCGTTGGACGACGCTTCGCGCAATATCCAAAAGGCGAACGAAGCCGAAGACCGATTCGGCGATTATCGTAAGGCGTTGAAGCCGCTAGGGATTTCCTATAAGTATCAAGACGCTCTCCCCTGGATTCGAATCAACGAGCGAAAAGAGGCCCTAGCCAAACGAGCGCAATAATGAAACAAGACCTTCTCCAAAACGCGACCCTCGGCGATCCGAGCGCCCCTTGGCAAACCCTCCTGCGCGCCGGGGCGGAGTCTCTTCGCGACGCCTCGATCCCCCTCGCTCCCGACCCGGGGGCGAGCGCGATCGTTTTCTTCCCCTCCGACGAGCGCGAGACCCTCTCCCTCGACGACGCCGACTACCTGCTCGACTCCGGGCATTTCCGGTTCGTCGCCGAGAGCGGCAAGCGATTTCCCGAGTCCCGCGTCGTTCGGCTCGTCGACAGTTTCGCGAGAGACTATCATAAGCGCGAGCTTACCGACGAGCAAATCGGAAACCTTTGCGGTAACCCCGGGCGTTTCCTCGTCTTCGTTTCCCGCGACGACAATCGCAAGCGCTGTCTGCCCCCCGAGTTGCCCTACGAAGTCCTCGACGACGAGGCGCTCGTTCGCGAAACGACCCGCGTCGCGACGGGCGACGCGTCTCCCGGAACGCGATTTAACGCTCTGCTCGCCCTGCGCGCGCGCGACCCCGAGAAAGGTCGCGAAGCGTTGACGACAATTTGGAACGAGTCGGAGGAGAGGGAACCGAAGAGCCGGAGGAGCGCGCGCTCGGAACTCTTGCCAGCGGCGTTGTTCGGGCTTGGCGAGGACGACGCGCCGTTTCTCGAGCGCGCGCGTCTCGACGGAAATTTCGAGACGGTTCAAATCGCGATCCGATTGCTCGCGCGGTTGCCGAACTCGCCGACTCGCGCGAGGTTGCGCGAGCTCGCCGACTCCGTGTTGAAGCCGGACGGTTCTCTCGAGCCCGCGACTTTTTCCAAGGACTTGAAGAAATTCGGTTTTCCAAAATGCGAGGGGGAGGAATTGGCGATTCGATTCCTCGCCGCGCTTCCGAGCGACTACTGGGACGAGCGATTCGGCTCCGCGAAGGCGTTCGAGGAAATATTCCCGTTTTCCGCCAAGACGAGGGCTCTCTACGCGGCTCGGCTTATTTCGATCGTCGAGTTTGGCGCGACCCCCGAATGGTTCCGCGCGGTCGTTCCGATCTATTTGGCGAGTTGGCATAAAAAGAAAGTCGGCGAAACGATTTACAATCTCCTCGTTCTTTCGGATCTCGTTCGCTTCTGGGGTTGGTCTAGTTCCTTTATAAAGTGCGCCCGAATCGTCGCCCCCGAGGTCGCGAAATATTGCGACCTAGAGGCGCGCGATCGCGTCAATAACGGTTCCCGAACCCGCGACCGCGACTTCGCCGAGTTCGAAATGCGCTCGAAATACGAACCGACCCCGTGGAGCGAAGACTTTTGCAAGGCGTTCTATCGCTGGATCTTCGAGAACCCGACCGGCGACCGCGCCTACGTCCGCGCCCTGTCCCTCGCGACCAACCTCGATATGTTTCCGCGAAAAATGCGCGACGAAATCGTCGCGGAGTTTAAGGCGCGCGGGGACAAACCCAGCGGATTCGGCTACGCCGGTCGCAACGCCGAATTCATCGCGAACTCCGTCAACGAAGGCGAGAAACGCTTCGGGGATTACCGCCGCAACTTGCATCCGACGCTACTCGAGCGCGTCGTCGAGAACCGTTTTCTGTGGATCCGCGTTTGGGCGAAAAACAAGGCGAAAGCGAGCAAATAATCGCGATGAGACAAGAACTTTTGAAAAACGCGGTCGTCGGCGATCCGAAAACCCCTTGGAAAACCCTCTTGGGCTTGGGAGCGGACGCGCTTCGAGACGCCTCGCTCAACTGCCCGAAAGAGACGGGGCGAGACGAGCGAGTTTTCTTTCCCCCCGACGAGCGAGAGTCCCTTTCGCTCGCCGACGCCGATTATTTGCTCAAAACCAAGTATTTTCGCTTCGCCTTGGGAACCGGAAAGCGATTTCCCGCGGCGCGAGTCAAACGACTCCTCAATAACCTTATGACGGAATGTGTTTCTCGCGATCTTTCCGACGAAGAGCTCGACGTTTTCTGTGGAAACGCGGGGCGTCTCTTGGTTTTCGTTTCGCGAAACGACGACTGGAAACGCGGTTTTCCGCCGTTTTTCCAGTACGAGCCTATGAACGACGAGACTCTTGTCCGAGAAACGACGCGTGC
The DNA here is from genome assembly GCA_017441605.1 of Thermoguttaceae bacterium. Taxonomy (GTDB): domain Bacteria; phylum Planctomycetota; class Planctomycetia; order Pirellulales; family Thermoguttaceae; genus RUG369. The sequence goes on from JAFRXD010000077.1 coordinate 74,993, forward strand.
CGTCAAAACCGTTCCGTCGCCCGTTTTGCGCAGGGGCGCGCTCGAAGCGCTTAGAGATCGAGATCCCGCGAAGGGACGCGAGTTAATGAAAACCGTTTGGAAGGGGAGCGAGAACGACGATCCGAAAAAACTTCAAGCGCGTCGCGCCGAACTATTGCCCGCGATGCGGTTCGGGCTTGGGAAGGAGGACGAGCCATTTCTCGAGGATGCGCTGGCGACGGGCAACGTCGCGGCGGTTCGCGAAGCAGTCAAAGCGCTCGCGCTGTTGCGAAACTCTTCCGTGTGGAAAACGTTGCGCGCGCTCGGGGACGGGGTCTTGACCCCGGAAGGGGAGTTCGCGCCCCCGGAGTACTCCAAGGAGTTGAAGAAACTCGGCTTTCCGAAATGCGAGGGCGAGGAGCTGGGAATCAGAATCCTCGGCGCGATCCCAAACGACTATTGGGAAAAGCGATTTGGAAAATCGGCTAAGAAATTCGTCGAGCTTATGCCGTTCTCCCCGAAAACGGCGCCGATTTACGCGGGTCGGCTCATTTCGATCGTCGAGTTCGGCGCGAACTCCGACTGGTTCCGCGCGATCGCCCCGGTTTGCGCCGCGAGTTGGAGCGCGAAGATATGCGGACCTACGATTAAGCGACTACTCGTTCATAACGAGGTCGGTTTTTCAAACAACGAGACGGCGGATAATTATAGCGCTTTTTTCTTGGCGATCGCTCGAATCGTCGATCCCGAAGCCGCTCGGATTTGCTATCTGTGGACCTCGAACGGAATGGGATTCTTAGGACGTCGCGACCCCGACAACTTCGGTCCGAGAATAATGTGCGAGCCAACTCCTTGGAGCGACAAGTTTTGTCAAGAATATTACCAATGGGCGTTCGAAGATCCCGACGAAGAAAGCGCTTATTCGAAAGCGCAAGGGGCGCTCGGCAATCCCGATATGTTCCCTCGACAAACGAGGGCAAAAATCGTCGCGGAATATCGAGCGCGCTGGGAGATTCCCAAGAGCTACGAGCGCTCGGGGCGCGAAGCGGCGACGATTGCGAAAAAGATCGACGAAGGAGAGAGACGATTTGGCGAGTATCATCTCGGCTTGCGCGATAGAGACCTTGTCGTCGATCGCAATCTCGAAGATCTCCCCCACTGGATCCGCGTTTGGGCGAAATCGACCGCGCGCTAGCGAAAGGACGCCGAAATGGATCGCCAATTATTTCAAACCGCGACGACCGGGGACGCGAACTCCCCGTGGCGAACCCTCTTAAAGTCGGGCGCCGAGTCCCTCAACGACGCCTCGAGCCGCCCTCCGGCGCCGAGCGCGGCGGAATCGATTTGGTTCTATCCCCCGGACGACCAAGAGGTCTTTTCCGAGGACAACGCCGATTTCCTGCTCGACAAAGCCCGGTTGCGCCAATTGCGCGTCGGCGCCGCGGCTGGAAAACGGTTTCCCGAGACCCGGCTCGAAAAGCTGATCCGCTGTTTCGACTTGCCCGAGTCCCCCTATTTGACCGACGAGGAGAAGGCGTCTCTCTGCGGAAACGCCGGGCGAGCCCTCGCGCTCTTTTCCCGAAACGACGCTCTCTTGCGCAAGACGCCGCCGCTCTTTCCTTACGAGCCGCTCGACGACGCGATCCTCCTTCGCGAGACGACCCGGGTCGCGACGAGCGACGCGGTTCTCCCAGTTCGACGGAGCGCGATTCAAGCCCTGCGAAGTCGCGACCCCCGCTTGGGGCGCGAGCTACTGGAGCGAGTCGTCGAGCGCGAGTCCGGGGACGAAAAGACGCGCGAGAAGGTTCTTAAAGGGCTCTTGCCCGCGCTTTGGACCGGGCTTGGAAATGCGGACGCCCCGTTCCTCGAGGAAACGGTCGCGCGCGAGAAACTCGCCGTCGCGCGCGAGGCCCTTATGGCTCTCGGAACCTTGCCCGATACCCGAATTGGCGCGAGACTCCGCGAGCTCGGGGACGCGATCTTCGCCGACGACGGATCGGTCGTCGAGCCGGAGTACTCCAAAGAATTGAAATCGCTAGGGTTCGCGAAAGACAAAGGCTCGGTCCTCGCCGCCCGAATTTTGGGCGCGATTCCCCTCGAATATTGGGAGGAGCGCTTCGGCGAGTCCCCGGCGGAAATCGCCGAGCGGGTTCCGTTCTCCCCCGCGACCGAGCCGATATACGCCGGTTGGGTAATCTCTTACGTCAATTTCGGCGCGGACCGCGCCTGGCTCGAGGCGGCGTTTCCGATGATCGGACCCCTTAACGAGCGCGCCCTCGCCGACGAGGAGATCAAATGGCTATTGGTCGGCTCCAACAACGAGTACGAATGGGGCTACGGCTGGATTTTTGAGAATCGCGCGCGGGAACTGCGGCTCGAACTGGCGAAAGCGGTCGATCTTCGCCGCGCGGAGTTGGAGACAAATACCCCCGCCGGTCGCGATTACGCCCAACTGCTCGTTCGCGCGAACTACGAGCCCATGCCGTGGAGCGACGCGTTTTGCGACGAGTTCGAGCGCGGGTCCCTCGACGCGCCTTGCGATAGCGAATCGCATTTCGACCGCCGGCTGCGCGAACTCGCGAACTACGTCGACCTGTTCCCCCCGAAGGCGCGCGATCGGGTCGTCGCTCGATTGAAGGAGGTCGCCGGAGATTCTCATCTTCGTCGCCTCGCGGCGCTCGAGGGCGAGAGCAACGCGAAAAACGTCGCCGAGGGCGAGCGCCGATTCGGCGATTTTCGCCGGAATCTCTATCCGGAGCGCCGATCGCACAAGCGAATCAACGAGCTTCGTTGGGCGCGACCTCAAAGGAAGCGAGACGAATAACTTGCGAGATTCGAGCGAGAAAGAAACGATCCGGCGCGCGATCGTCGGGGATCCCGATTCCCCTTGGCGAACCCTCCTTTCGGCGGGCGCGAGCTATTTGCGCGCGGTCGAGCGCGATTGCCCGGAACCGACCGTCGGAGAAGGTGTTGTCCTCTTTGAGGAGCCCAAGCCCGCGCCGTCGAAACGCGGGTTCCTGCGCGCGTTTTTAACCCGAGTCTTGGGCTCGCGAACAATAAAGAGCGCCGAGCGCGCCGGAGGTCTAACGCGGACGTGAAGAAAGAACTAGTTAAACGCGCGACGCTCGGCGATTCGTCGACCCCTTGGGAAACCCTCCTGGCGGCGGGAACCGAGGCGCTGCGCGAGATCGGGACGAAACTCCCGAAGCCAAAGGCGAATCCCGATTCGATCCTGTTCTGCGAGCCGGACGAAGGGGACGCGCTAACCGAGGAACAAGCGGACTTCTTTCTCGCCGAACATCATGAATCCGCGACTATAGCGACCGGAAAGCGGTTTCCCGCGTCTCGAATCGAGCGACTAATGAACTATATGAGTTACTGGTCGCTCGTCAACTTTTTTATGCCCGACAAATTGCGCCGTCTTTGCGGCAACGCGGGGCTTTTTCTCGCGCTCGTCTCTCGAAACGACGAATGGAAGCGTAGTTTGTCTCGCTACGAACTTATGTACTATTCGCTCGACCCGGAAACGTTCGTTCGAGAAACGACGCGCGTCGCGACCGGCAACGCGGAATACGAATTTCGTTACGGCGCGCTCAAGGCGATCAGAAATCGAGGTCCGAATCGAGGGCGCGAGATATTCGAGCGTCTTTGGGACGACGAGTCTATTTCCAAAAAGAAACGATCCGATCTGCGCCGGGGAATGATCGACGTCCTTGACAAAGGGATTGGCGCGGAGGATATACCGCTCCTTGAAAAAGCGCTCGAGAGCGAGGACAAGGCTCTTGTTCAACTTGCGACCCACCGTCTCGCGACGATCCCCTCGTCGCGCGTTTACCGAGACCTTCTCGCGCTCGGAAAGGACGCGCTAACTCTCGACGGACGCCTCGTTTCGCCCGCCTATTCTAAAGCGCTCGAGCGACTGGGCGTCGCCAATTACAAAGCCGAGGGCGTTTCGACCGGAGTCGCCCTTTTAGAGGCGACGCCTCTATGCTGCTGGGAAGAATTATTCGACGCGTCCCCCGAAAAAATCGCGGAGTCGATTCCGTTCTCGCCCGAAACGGAGGCGATATACGCGGGGTGGATTCTTTCTTTCATAAATTATACGATAGAATCCGATTCCTTTCTCGCTTATTATAATTTTGACGCCGCGTCCACCCCGGTGAAATGGGCTCGTGTTTTGGAACCGGCGCTCTTGGCGTTGGAATACGGCGAACTTGCCGATAAGACGCTAGAAGCGTTCCTGACGGATCCAAAAGACAATGATGACTCGCGAACCGAGACCTTCCACTATTACGCGTTGCACGTCGCCTCGAGAGCCGAATTGGAATTTGAGCTGAAAAAAACGGAGCGAACGATAAAGAACCCTCGCAAGAGGGAGCTCGAGATGTTTTCGCTTCGCGTCGAACGCGAGCCAAAGCCGTGGAGCGACGAGTTTTGCGACGAGTACTACCGAATCGCGCTCGAAAGCGGACCGGTTCCCCATGAATTTGAGTCGACGTTCGCGGGGAACATAGGTTTCTTCTCGCGTCCTATGCGCGAAAAGATTCTGGCGGAATTAAAGAAGAACCCGGACGCGTCGAAACGGCGCAAATCCTCGATTTCGATCGCGGAGTACCAAGCGAGCCGCGCCGACGACGTCGAGCGGATTATCGGCGATTATCGACTGGTCGACTAACCGAATTCGCCCGAGTCCCCGTTCCCGGCGACCCGGCGAAAATTTTGAGCAAACGTTGAATTGCCCCGCAATCGAGGGACGCGATGAAGAAAGACCTAGTTAAACGCGCGACAATCGGCGACCCCGCGACCCCTTGGGAAACCCTCCTGGCGGCGGGAACCGAGGCGCTGCGCGAGATCGGGACGAAACTCCCGAAGCCAAAGGCGAATCCCGATTCGATCCTGTTCTGCGAACCGGACGAAGGGGACGCGCTAACCGAGGAACAAGCGGACTTCTTGCTCGATAACCATTTATTGGCGACGGGAATACCGACCGGCAAGCGATTCCCCTATTCGCGACTCGAGCGTTTGTTGAACTATATGGTCGAATGGATTTCTTGCTGTTTCATCTCGAGAAACGAAGCGCGCGCGATTTGCGGCAACGCCGGACTCTTTCTCGCGCTCGCGTCCAATAACGACGCTTGGAAACTAGGTTTATTTTACGGCGAGCTAATGTGGGACTCCCTCGCGCCCGACGTTTTTCTTCGAGAAACGTCGCGGGCCGCGGACGACGACCGCAATCTCGACGTTCGATTGGGCGCGATCGGCGCGCTCCGAAAACGAGATCCCAACAAAGCGCGCGAAAAGATCGAGTCTCTCTGGACCGCCGGGGCGAAATCGAAGTTGAAGCTAACGGAACTGCGAACGAAAGCGCTCGCGACTCTAAGAGTCGGTCTTTGCGACGAGGACGTTCCGTTCCTTGAAAGGGCGGTCCAAACCGAGGACGTCGACATTTTTCGAGACGCGATTCGACTCCTCGCTCGACTTCCGACGTCGCGCGTTGGTCGAGAACTGCGAGCCCTCGGCGACGCGACGCTAACTCGCGACGGGCGTTTCGTTCCGCCCCTTTATTCCCAAGAAATGGCGCGACTTGGGATCCCGAAGCGCGACGGGGTTTTATTGGGCGTCGAAGTCCTGGGCGCGATTCCGACGGACTACTGGGAGGAGCGATTTGGCGCGACCCCCGAAAAGATCGCCGAATCGATCCCGTTTTTGCCGGAGACGGAACCGATTTACTCGGGTTGGGTGCTCGCGTTCGCGAAATTCGGCGCGTTCGGCGGATCCGAAAGTTGGGCGCGCGCGTTGGAACCGATCGGTCTGGCGCTGGAGTTCGAGGAACTCGAGGACAAGGTCCTAGAAAAATTTATGAAGGAACTCGCGGACGGCTATTCGTCGCGCGCCGATTTGTTTCATCTTTACGCGTTGAACCTCGCGCCTAAAGCCGAATTGGAATTTAAACTGAAAAAAACGGAGCGAACGATAAAGAACCCTCGCAAGAGGGAACTCGAGATGTTTTCGCTTCGCGTTACGTACGAGCCAAAGCCGTGGAGCGACGAGTTTTGCGACGAGTACTACCGAATCGCGCTCGAGAGCGGACCGGTTCCCCATGAATTTGAGTCGACGTTCGCGGGTAACATAAGAAACTTCTCGCGCCCCGTGCGCGAAAAGATTCTGGCGGAATTAAAGAAGAACCCGGACGCGTCGAAACGGCGCAAATCGTCGATTTCGATCGCGGAGTACCAAGCGAGCCGCGCCGACGACGTCGAGCGGATTATCGGCGATTATCGACTGGTTGACTAACCGAATTCGCCCGAGTCCCCGTTCCCGGCGACCCGACGAAAATTTTGAACAAACGTTGAATTGCCCCGCAATCGAGGGACGCGATGAAGAAAGACCTAGTTAAACGCGCGACAATCGGCGACCCCGCGACCCCTTGGGAAACCCTCCTGGCGGTTGGAGCCGAGGCGTTGCGCAAAGCGGGGACGAGTTGTCCGAAGCCTTCGACCGAACCCGAGCAAATCCTCTTTTGCAAACCAGACGAGGGAGAAGAGCTCACGGAAGAGCAGGCGGACTTCTTGTTAAAGACATGGTTGTATTCCGTTGGAATCGCGACCGGGAAACGTTTTCCCGCCTCGCGGATCCGGCGTCTCTTAAAAGAAATCAACGAATGGGCGTCTTTCCATTCTCGAACGGACGAGGAGATGCGAAGGTTTTGTGGAAACTCGGGTTTGTTTCTCGCGTTTCTCTCAAACAGGGAGTGTTGGCCGTTCTACTTGCCGAATCGCGAATTAATCTACGATTCGCTCGATTTCGAAACGTTCTCGCGAGTGGCGAGGCAAGACGCGCTCAATAACCCGAAGCGTAGTTGGGAAGCGCTAAGAGCGCTCAGGAAACGAGATCCCGACAAGGGTCGCGACGTCTTCGAGCAACTTTGGAACGAGCCGGAGAATTCGCGGAAGAAAGAGGAGAGAACGCGGCTGGGACTCGTCAACAGTTTGGAAGTTGAACTTGACGACGCGGATCTTCCGTTTCTCGAAAGAGCGCTTCGAACCGAGGACGAAGAAATTGTTCGCGCCGCGGTCGGGTTTCTCGTCCAACTTCCAAAATCCGCCGTTGGTCGACAAATTCGAGCGCTCGGAGACGCGATACTAACTCGCGATGGGGGTTTTACGCCCCCCGTTTATTCCAAAGAATTGGAGAAACTTGGTTTTCCAAAACGCGAAGGCGTCTTATTAGGAGTCGAGGTTATTGGGCAGATTCCTTTGGACTATTGGGAGGAGCGATTTGGAATCGAGCCTAGAAAAATCGCCGAAAAGATCCCGTTTTCGCCCGAGACGGAACCGATATACGCGGGGTGGTTTTGCTCGTTCAGTCATTTTCTCTTTCACAATGTCCCCAGATTCTCCGAGTGGGGGATTGTCCTGACAACGCTGTTGATCGCCTTGGAATTCGACGGACTCGCCGATCGGGAATTAGAGGATTTTTTAAAAGAGCGCGCCGGGGCTCCTTGCACTCCGACGGACGTATTTGACGGGCGGTCGGGACGTTACGCTTTGGACGCGTTTCTAGAACTCAAATTTAAAAGATTGGAACGAACGGTAAAAAGCGCGCGCAAAAGAGAATTCGAGAAATTTACGTTTCGCGTTCGATATTACCCTAAACCGTGGAGCGACGAGTTCTGCGACGAGTATTATCGCATGGCGCTCGAGAACGGCTCCGTTCCCTACGACTTCAAGTTGCGATTCGCCGGGAACATTGGCGAATTTCCCCGCCCAAAGCGCGAAAAGATACTCGCCGAACTAAGGAAAAACTCGGACGATTCGAAACGGAGCAAAGCGCTGATCTCGACCGCCGAGCGCAACGCGAGTCGCGCCGAGGAAGTCGAGCGGATTATTGGCGATTATCGCCTAATGGACTGAAAACGCCTTTACCCGAGTCCCCGTTCCCGGCGACCCGGCGAAAATTTTGAGCAAACGTTGAATTGCCCCGCAATCGAGTGACGCGATGAAGAAAGACCTAGTTAAACGCGCGACAATCGGCGACCCCGCGACCCCTTGGGAAACCCTCCTGGCGTTGGGCGCGGAGGCGTTGCGAGGAATTGGCGAGAAATGTCCCAAGCCGACGATCGATCCGAACTCCGTTCTCTTTTGCGAACCGGACGAAGGGGACGCGCTAACCGAGGAACAAGCGGATCGTTTGCTCGGTCCGTTTAAGGAAGAATTTCACACTATCGGATATACCGTTGGAAAACGCTTTCCGGCGTCGCGAATCCCGCGTCTATTGAACTATTTGAAATGTGCTAATTTCGCCGAGGAGACTTTTCGACAAATACTTGGCAAAGGGGGGATGTTTCTCGCGCTCGTATCGCGCGAGATATCGTTGACGCCCCGTCGGTTTCTCTACGAAGCGCTCGCCCCGGAATTGCTCGAGCGCGAGGCGTCGCGGGTCGCGATGGGCGACGGGAACCCTTGGGATCGTACCGTCGCCGTTCGCGCGCTTTGGGAGCGAGACCCGGAAAAAGGTCGCGCGCTGTTTCGGCAAGTCTGGAACTCCGCCGAAAAGTCGCGCAAAGACGGGGAAAAACTGCGCTTTAATTTGATCGAAAGCCTCGTCGACCTATTCGGAGACGAGGACGTCTCGTTCTTGGAAGACGCGCTCGAGAACGAGAAACCGAAGGTCGTTCGGATAATCGTCCGGGCGCTCGCGCAAATTCCCAATTCCCGCGTCGCCCAAACGTTGCGCTCGATCGGAGACTCGATCCTCGCGCCCGACGGGCGATTCGTTCCCCCGCGCTATTCCGACGAGTTGAAGAAACTTGGTTTTCCCAAAGTTTCGAGTTCGGTTTTAGGAGCGCTCGTTCTGAGCTTAATCCCGTTGGCGCGCTGGGAAGAGCGATTCGCGCTTTCCCCGGAAGAAATCGCGCTTCGGGTTCCGTTGTCTCTTGAAACGGTCGCGATTTACGCCGGATGGACGACGGCCTTTGCCAATTTCGGCGGGCAAGCCGTATGGGTTCGCGCGCTGAAACCGTTCGAGCTGGCGATCCATGGCGTTTGCGCGCGAGACAAAGAATTGACCGCCTTTGTTCGCTCGTTTTACGACGACTATAGATCGAACGAAAAAACCAAGAGCTATTTTGACGGCAATTACCGATACTGGTCGCTTATGGAAGACGTCGATTCCCAAACTGCGTTAGAAATAGAGTTGGAAATAGAGTGCGGTTCAATAAAAGACGAGCGCAAGCGGGAAATCAAAGGAATGCCGCGACGCATGTGGCGAGAACCGCGTCCTTGGAGCGAGGCGTTTTGCGAGGAAGTCTTTCGCGTCTCGTTCGAGAATGGTCCCATTTCCAACGAGTTGGAATCGGAACTCGTCCTGCATATTAGAAATTTTCCAATTCCTATGAGAAAGAAAATTATCGACGAATTGAAAAAGAATCCGAACGCCTCCAAACGGCGCCCCGCGTCGATCAAGGCGGCGGAGCGCAAAGTAAAGCTCCTAGACGAGATGGAGCGATTTATCGAGGAATGTCGAAGGAGTTAGGCGCGAATCCTTTTTGCGAGGAAGCGCTCCTCCGAAGAATCTAAACGAAGATACGGCAATGAACCGAGACCTAGTTCAACTCGCGACGCTTGGCGATTCGTCGAGCCCTTGGAAGACCCTGTTGCGCGCCGGGGCGGAGTCGCTGCGCGACCAAGCCAAGACTTGCCCTACCCCGGAGGGCGCTGCGGCGGACGTCCTCGTCTTCTTTCGCCCCGACGACCGCGAGCCGATCCCGGACGAACAAGCGCGCTTCCTTCTCGAGACCTATCAACTTCGGGTCGCGGCGGCGTTTGGGAAACGGTTTCCCGAGTTCCGCCTGGGCTGGCTCTTGAATCGGATCGGCTACGTTTACAACCTTTACGGGGCGCCGGTTCGCTGGTCCGACGAAGAGCTCGAGGCGCTCGCCGGAACCGCCGGGCGGTTCCGCGCCCTTTTCGTCGAGCCCGAGGAGACGCGGCGCGCGCTCCCTCCCCGATTCCCCTACGAGGGGCTCGACGACCCCTCGCTAACCCGCCTCGTCCCGCGAGTCGTTCGGAGCCAAGCGCCCTATCGCTCGCGGTTCGGCGCGCTTAGCGAGCTGCGCGCCCGCGATCCCGCCGCCGGGCGCGAACTGCTCGAGAGCGTTTGGGACGGCGAGGGATTGGTCGGGGAACAAAAGCTTCCGGCGGTTCGCGAGGCGCTCCTCCCCGCGCTTTGGCTCGGGCTCGGTCCCGAGGACGTCCCGTTTCTCGAAAACGCGCTCGAAAAAACCTCGATCGCGACCGTTCGAATCGCGATCAAGATGCTGGCGACGCTCCCCAACTCGATTTACTACGGCAAGTTGCGAGACGTCGCCGATTCGGTTCTGACCGACGCCGGGCGGTTCGCCCCTCCCGAGAATTCCGCCGAATTGAAGAGAATCGGATTTCCAAAGAGCGAGCCCTCCGTCTTGGGCGCGCGGATTTTGGGAACCGTTCCGTTGCGCCATTGGGAGGAGCGCTTCGCCGCGACGCCCGAGGAGCTCGCGAACCGGATTCCCCTATCGGACGAAACGGAGCCGATTTACGCGGGGTGGCTCGTCGGGTTCGCGAATTTCGGCGCCGGGGTCGAATGGGTTCGCGCCCTCTCCGGGTTCGGGGAGCGGCTCGCCCTCGAGACGGTCGTCGACAAGGACCTCGAAGGGTTTATGAACAAGTGGGACAACGAGTGCGGCGAGAGTTACGCCAGTATTTTCGAGCGCCGCGAGGACAATATGTCCCCGGAAACGGCGACTCGTCGCGCCCTGGCGAAAGTCGATCGGGAATATAAAGGCTCGCGAAGGGATCTACAACGGTTCCTCGTCCGAACGATTTACGAGCCGACCCCTTGGAGCGACGCCTTTTGCGAGGAGTACTATCGATTCGTCTTCGAGAACGGTCCGATTTACCCCGAGTTCGAGCGCGCGATCGCGGTCGACCTCGATATGTTCCCCCGCGCTATGCGCGAGCGGATCGTCGCGACGCTGACCGCGAGCGCGAACCAGTCGTCGGAACATAAGAGATCGCTCGCGTTCGCGATAGAGCTCGCCAAAAACGTCGACGAAAGCGAGCGCCTCTTCGGGGAGTTTCGAGGCAATTTGAACCCAAGACATTTGGACTGGGCGCTTGACGATATTCTGCCTTGGCGTCGGCGCGATTTCGAAGGGCGGAGCTAGGTCTGGAGCGATGAATCGAGAACTTGTGAAAACCGCGACGACCGGGGGCGCGAACTCCCCTTGGGAAACGCTGTTGCGCGCCGGGGCGGAGGTCTTGCGCGAGGCGGCGAACGGCTGTCCGAAGCCGACGGCGCGCGAACCGATCGCGTTCTTTGCTCCCGACGCGAGCGAGACGATGACCGAAGCGCAAGCCGATTTTCTTCTCAAAACCCGACAATTACCCTTCGGCGCGGCGACTGGCAAGCGATTTCCACCCTCCCGACTTTTGGCGTTTTTGGATCGCGTTTCCGGCGAGAATTGGGAATTCAATTCGTCGCGGCGATTATCGGAAAAGGCGCTCGCGAGTCTCGGCGGCGCGGGGGCGCGACTTCTCGCGCTCTACTCGAACAACGCGGTCTGGAAGCGCGTTTTGCCCGCCGAGTTTCCGTACGCGACTCTAGACGACGAAACGTTCCTTCGCGAAACGACGCGCGTCGCGGAAAGCTCGGCGAGCCCGAGAGTTCGCGCCAAAGCCCTTCGCGCGCTCGCGAGTCGTTTTCCCGACGCGAGTCGCCGAGTTCTCGAGCGCGTTTGGGACGGAAACGAAACGATCGACGCGAAGAAATTGGCGGCGCTTCAGGGGGCGTTGATTCCGACCGTTTGGGTCGGGCTTAGCGCGGCGGACGTTCCGTTCTTAGAGGAAAAAGCCCTAAATAGTTCGGTGGCGGTCGCGCGGGTCGCGATCAAAATGTTGGCGACGATCCCCGAATCTCGTTACTATCGAGAATTGCGCGAGTTAGCGGACGCGCTTGTAACCGACGACGGGAAGTTCGTCCCGCCGACGTATTCCCGGGAGTTGAAAAAACTGGGATTTCCCAAGCGCGACGATCGCGAACTAGGCGCCAGAATTATCGGAACGATTCCTTTGTCCCATTGGGAAAAGCGCTTTGAAGCCGCGCCGGAGGAGATCGTCGAGCGCTTTTCCGACGATTACGGACAAGAGCCTATTTTTGCGGGCTGGCGCGCGGCCTTGGTTCATTTCGGCGCCGGAGTCGAATGGGTTCGCGCGCTTAATGCGTCCTGTCCGGGACGAAGGATTACGGAGTTTTCCGATCAAACCCTAATGTCCTTTATTAACGACTCCAACAACGAGTACGGGACGTCCGTTTGGTTCGCGTTTTCCCAACGGGCGGGACAAATGGCGCCGGAAACGGAGGCGGTCAAATACGTTCGCGTCAACCGCGACTTAGCGTCGGGGGCGCGCGAAAAAGACTTCGCGGAGTTGACCGCTTGCGAGGAATACAATCCGAACCCTTGGAGCGACGAGTTGTGCAAAGAGCGCTTTCGACTCGCGTTCGAGGAGCCCGCCTCCCTGAACAACGCCGAGAGGGTCGCGTGGCAAATAGAAGCGTTTCCTCGCGCGATGCGGGACAAGATCGTCGCGGAACTGGAACGGCTCGCGAACCGAAATCGCGCTTTTGCCGAGCCGCTCGAAGTCGCTCGCGAGAACGCGAGCAAAATCAATTGCGCCGAACAACTTTTCGGCGAGTTTCACCGGAAGAGCTTGGATCGCTCGTTGTTTGCCGACGAACTCGACGAGATTCTTCCTTGGCGACCGGAACAATTTGAGGGACGAGTTTGACGACCAATTCTTGTCGCGCCTCGGCGCGGCGCCATAAAGATTATTTGCGCGACCAATGCTTAAAATATTCGGAATAAGACATCACGGAGTCGGATGTTCCCGCGCCCTGGTTTCGGCGCTTCGGGAATACTCGCCAGATTTGGTTTTGATCGAGGGACCCCCGGACGCCGAGAGCGCGCTGGAGTTTATCGGGAACGCCGAGCTCGTTCCCCCCGTCGCCATGCTCGTTTACGACGCCGACGATCCCTCGACCGCGGGGTTCTATCCCTTCGCGTCGTTTTCGCCGGAGTGGATCGCGCTGAACTGCGCGAAAGCGCTCGGGGCGCGCGTCGGGTTGATCGATCTTCCGTTCGCGAATTCCGCCGCGCTCGAAAAGGAGGCGGCGAAAGCGAGCGCCGGCAACGAGGAAGACGCGTCGGAGGGAGAGGAGAGCGCCGAGGAGGCGGAGACCGGCGACGAGGCGCGCGAGCCGAGCGAGATCGAGGAAATTCTGCGCGACCCGCTCGGCGCGATGGCGCGTCGCGCGGGGGTTCCCGACTCCCAGGCTTGGGAGGAGCGCGCGATCGAGCAGGCGACGTCGCCCGGCGAGATTTTCGACGCCTTGACCGAGGCGTGCGCGACCCTTAGGGGTATCGTCTTTCGCGAGGGAGAGGGCGCGGAGTCGGAGGAAGAGGCGAGGCGCGAGGCGCATATGCGGCGCAAGATTCGCGAGGGAATGAAAAGCGGAGCGGAGCGAATCGCGGTCGTTTGCGGCGCTTGGCACGCCCCCGTCTTGGACTTGGAAACGAAAGACCCGGAGCGCCAAAAGTTGATTCCCTCGAAGAAGGAGGACGACGAGCGGCTCAAGAATCTGCCAAAACTCAAGACGACCGCGACTTGGACCCCGTGGACTTACGACCGGCTCGCGCGCTCGAGCGGATACGGCGCCGCGATCGAGTCCCCCGGCTGGTTCGAGTCGCTATGGCTCGCCGCGCCGGAAATCGAGATTTTGCGCGAGATGGGAGCCAACGTTCAAGCGGCGGTTCAAGACGACGACGCGGACTCCGCGCCGGGAATCGCGAGCTCCTCGGCGATCGTTCGGTGGACGACCCGCGCGTCTAGACTATTGCGTCGCGAAGGGTTCGACTCCATCTCGACCGCCGACGCGATCGAAGCCGCTCGGCTCGCCGAGTCGCTCGCCGCGATGCGCGACCGCGCGACTCCGAACGTCGTCGACGCCCGCGACGCGATCCTCTGCGCCCTGGGCCGCGGCAAGGAGGAAACCCTCGCGGTCGTCTTGCGCAAGTTGGAGATCGGACGAGCGTTGGGAACCGTTCCGAGCGCCGCGCCGACCGTGCCCTTGGAGCGCGATTTGGCGGCGCAAATCAAGAAGAATCGGCTCAAGCGCTCCCCCGAGGAGATTCTCCTTAAAATCGACTTGCGCGAGGACTCCGGTCGCGCGAAAAGCGCGCTGATTCATCGCGTTCGGTTGCTCGATATTCCTTGGGCGACGAGCGCCGACGACGAGGTTCGGTCCCTCGGAACGTTTCGCGAGAGCTGGAAGTTGCGCTGGGATCCGGAGTTCGCGGTCAAGGTCGTCGAGGCGAGCCGATTCGGAACGACGGTCGAGACCGCCGCGAGCGGCGCCGCGCTCGCTAAACTGAGCTCCCTCAAAGGGCTCGCGGCGATTCTGGACCTGTTCGAGACCGCGCTCAACGCCGAGGTCTCCCAGAAGGCGATTCAAGGAATCTACGAGCGGATCGAGCGCGACGGGGCGGTAACGACCAACGTCGACGAGCTGTTCGAGGCGATTCCCCCGATCGTTCGCCTGCTGCGCTACGGGGACTCGCGAGGAAGCGATCTTTCGCGATTAAAGACCCTTTTTGACTCGCTTTACGAGCGCCTGCTTGTCGCGATTCCCGGGGCGTGCTCGTTCCTCGACGAGGAGGCGTCCCTAAAAAGGGTCGCGCAACTCAATTCCCTAACGAGCGCGATCGTAACCCTATCCGATTCCGAGCGCTTGGAGGAGCTGTGGCGCGCGCTCGAAACGGTCGTCGCCGACGGAACCGCGTCCCGGATCGTCGTCGGGCGGATCGTTCGGATCCTCTTCGAGCAAAGGGTTTGCGACCAAGAGGAGCTGGAGCGCAAATTCGGGTTCTTCGTCTCGAAAACGATCGACTCGGTCGATGTCGCGCGGTGGTTGCAAGGGTTCTTGTCCGGAACGGGGCAGACCCTGCTGTGGCTCGACGCGATTTGGCGGATCTTCGATCGATGGCTCGTTTCGTTGGCTCCCGAGACGTTTCAGGAGCTCGTCGCGATTCTGCGGCGCGCCTTCGCCGACTTCGAGCCTCCGGAGCGCCGCGAGATGGGGAAGATCGTCGCCGGGCTCAAATCGGAGGAGCCGAAAGAGGACGCGGCGGAAAGCGCGCCGGGAGAGGCGGCGAGCGATTCGGACGCGACCCCGTCGAGCGGGGAAACCGAGAGCGCCGCGGAACCGGACCAGTTCGATCCGTTGCTGTCGTTCATTTTAGGGGACGGCGAGGCGCCGAGCGAGAAGCCCGAGAGCGCCCCGTCGAGCGAGGAAACCGAGAGCGCCGCGGAGCCCGACCAGTTCGATCCGCTGCTGTCGTTTATCTTAGGAGACGGCGAATGACCGAGGAAAAGACGAGAGTCGACGAAAAGGAACGGCTCGAGCGATGGCGACTGATTCTCGGAAAAGACTCCGAGGAATCGACCGGGAAACTCTCGGGCGCGTTTGGCAAGATGGACTCCGTGTTGCAAGCGCTCTACGGTAGCTCCGGAAATTTTAGCAAAACGGGGGGAGGTCGAGGTCGCGGAGGGCTCGGCGGCTCGGCGCCCTCGGTCAAGCGATGGCTCGGGGACATACGGACTTATTTCCCGAAGTCGGTTGTCCGCGTTATGCAGAAAGACGCTCTCGAGCGACTGAATCTCAAGGCGATGCTGACCGAGCCGGAAATTTTGGAGACGATCGAGGTCGACGTCAATTTGGTGGCGACCCTCCTGACCCTCTCGAACGTTATTCCGGAGCGGACGAAAGAGACGGCGCGCGCGGTCGTTCGGAAACTGGTCGACCAAATTATGCGGCGGATCGAGGCGAAGACGATCAACGCGGTCCAAGGGAGTCTGAACCGGTCGACGCGAACGAATCGCCCGAAAATGAACGAGCTCGATTTCCGAAGGACGATCCAAGCGAACTTGAAGAACTGGGACGCGGACCGCCAAAAGCTGTTTGCCGACCGGTTTATCGGGTACGGGCGGCGGCGTCGGTCGTTGCGCGACGTCGTCTTGTGCGTCGACGAGAGCGGCTCGATGGCGAACTCCGTGGTGTACTCCTCGATCTTCGGCGCCGTCTTGGCCTCGATTCCCTCCCTTTCGGCGCGGCTCGTCTTGTTCGACACTGAAGTCGTCGATTTGACCGATAAGCTCGCCGATCCCGTCGACGCCCTCTTCGGCGCGCAACTGGGGGGCGGAACCGATATCGGGCGCGCCTTGAGCTACTGCAGATCCCGGATTTCTCGACCGAACCAAACGGTCTTGGTGTTGATCACCGACTTGGAAGAGGGGGGCGACGAGCGAAAATTGCTACGAACCGCCTACGAAATCAAGAAGTCGGGCGTCAACTTCATTTGCTTGACCGCCTTGAGCGACGAGGGCAAGCCGTACTTCAGCGCGAGTATGGCCCGAAAGTTCGCCGCCATGGAGATTCCGACCTTCGCCTGTACCCCGGACTTGTTCCCCGATATGATGGCGGCGGCGATCGATCGCCGCGACATTGCCCAATGGGCGAGTCGCAACGAGATCAAGTTGGCGGCGACCCTGTCCGACGAGGCCGCGGAGAGTCCTTTACAAAGCGAGGATTTCCTCTAAAATGACGGAAATATTCGCTCGTCGAAACGAACGCGACGAGCGGTCGTCGGATTTTCGGGAGGGTCGCGCGTTGCGCGCGGCGCTTCGCAACGTGAAAGCGAGCGACTATGGCCGTTATACTGAACGTCGAACACCTGCGCAAACATTACGGACCCGATCCCGTCTTGGCTGACGTTACCTTTCAAGTCCGTGAAGGGGACAAGATCGGGCTCGTCGGACCGAACGGATGCGGCAAGACCACGCTCCTCAATATTCTGTCGGGGCGCGACGAAACGGAGCGAGGAATCGTCGAGCGCTACTCCGACGCGTCGATCGGGTACCTGGAGCAGCGCCCGGCGGTCGACTCGAAAGAGACGGTTCTCGACGCGGGGCGAAGCGCCCTTTCCCATTTGACCGACGCCCTGAAAGAGTCGGAAGAGATCGCGGTCAAGATGTCGGATCCGGGGTTGGAACCGTCGGAACATGACCGATTGGCGAGGCGCTACGACAAGCTCCACGAGGAGCTCATGCGCAAGGACGCGTACAATATCGAGCATCGCGTCGAGCGCGTGCTGCTCGGGGTCGGGTTCCGCGAGGAGGATTTCGCGAAATCGGTCGCGTCCCTCAGCGGCGGGGAATTGAACCGGCTCGGGCTCGCGAAGTTGCTCTTGGAGGAACCCGATATTATGCTCCTCGACGAGCCGTCGAACCACCTCGACTTGGCGGCGACCGAATGGCTCGAGGATTTTCTTAAGACGACGACCGCCGCGATTATTCTCGTCAGCCACGACCGGTATTTCTTGGATCGCGTTACGAATCGAACCCTCGAATTGTACGCCGGAACCGTCGACGATTACCCCGGCAATTTCACGAAATATACGACCCTCAAAGAGGAGCGGCTCGCCGTCCAGAAGAAAACCTACGAAAAGTGGGTCGAGGAAGTCGAAAAAGCGAAAGACTTTATTCGCAAGAACCACTACGGAAAAGACACCGCCGCGCGCGCCGAGGACCGGCGCAAGAAGCTCGAGCGCCTCGAGGCGGATCCCCCGGAGCTGCCCCGCGACGTCTCCGCGCCCCCGATGACTTTTCCCCCGGCTTCCCGAACCGGGGACATTGTCTTCCGAATCGACGGTCTAACCAAGGGTTACGGAGACCGCGTCCTCTTTAAGGACCTCTCGTTCGACGTGCAGCGCGGGGAGCGCTGGGCGATTCTCGGACCGAACGGGTGCGGGAAAACGACCTTTTTGCGCTGCCTTTTGGGCGAGGAGACGCCCGACTCCGGCTCGGTCCGATTCGGGCAGGGCGTCGCCGTCGGGTACTTCGACCAGCAGCTAAAGGTCGTCGACGACCAAATGGCGGTCGTCGACGCGATTCGACCGGAAAAGAAGGTCTTCGAGGACCTGCAGCGTCGCAAGTTGCTGGCGATGTTCGGTTTGTCCGGAGACCAGCAGTTGCTCAAAGTCTGCAATTTGAGCGGAGGACAGCGTTGCCGCGCCGCGCTCGCCAAGTTGGCGGCGGACGACCCGAACGTCCTGATCCTCGACGAGCCGACCAACCACCTCGACCTCTGGGCGCGCAAAGCCCTCGAAAAGGCCCTCAAGAGCTTCGAGGGAAGCGCGATTTTCATTAGCCACGACCGGTATTTCGTCGACCAAGTGGCCGACAAGATCCTCGTCGTCCAGCCGAACGCGACCTTTAAGATCGTCGAGGGGAACTACTCGACCTTCCGGCACATGGTCTCGAAGGGGCTGATCGCCGACCCGTTCCTCCCGAACGCCCTCGACGAGCCGTTCGTCCCCGAGAAAACGTCCGTTCGCGCCCCGGTCAAGGCGAGCTCCGACATGTCGAAGCGCTCGTCGTTGGAACATCTCTCCAATAAGAGCAAAAACAAGCGCGCGGCGGCGGTTAAGCCGGTCGTCGCGAGCGCCCCGAGCGTTCCCCAGCGCTCGTCGTCTCCGGTCAAAGGGGGAGGAAAAGGAAAGAATCGCGGCGCGATTCCGGAGCTCGACGAGAACCTAAACGCCCATCGAACCAACGGAATTCCCAATAGTTACAAATCGAAGCCGAATCGTCCGAAGAACGAGGAGCAGGCGTTCAAGGAGGCGCAAGGCGGCGGAAAAGGAAAGCCGAAGCCGGAAAAGCGCAAACGGAAGTTCCCGTATCGCAAGATTTCCGAAATCGAAGACGAAATCTTCATTCGCGAGACCCATATGCAGACCCTCAACGAGGACCTGCTCAAGCCCGAAAATCTCCGCGACGGCGAAAAAATGAAGGAGCTGCAAGCGGAAATTAAGGCGGAAGAGGAAGCGATCAAAACCCTTTACGAACACTGGGAAGAAGCGTCGGAGTTGAATTGGTGAGACGAATGGGAAACCCGAATCGGCGGAAAGAGCATTGGGGATCGCGCCTTGGCGTCGTCTTGGCGGTGGCGGGCGGCGCGGTCGGGCTCGGGAACTTCTTAAGATTTCCCGGGCAAGCGGCGAATTACGGGGGCGGGGCGTTTATGATCCCGTATCTCTTCTCGTTCCTTATTATCGCCCTCCCCCTCGCGACCTCCGAGTGGGCGCTCGGGCGGCGCGGCGGCAGAATGGGGTTCCACTCCCCTCTCGGCATTTACTACGCCGTCGGTGGAAAGTCCAGATTCTGGGGGATTTTGGGCGGGCTTTCCGCCCTCACCCCGCTCGTCATTAGCATGTACTACATCTTCGTCGAGGCGTGGTGCCTGGTCTACGCGCTGCAGTACCTCGGAGGTTTGCTCGAGCCGCTCGGTTTGGGGTTCTCGCTCCTCGACGGGGTCGAACCTGGGCTGAAGCTGGGCGCCGAGACCGGAGGAGCGGAGTACCAGGGTCTTTTCGAGCGCTTTATCGGCGCGAACGGGGACGGGAGCCTCTTTAAAGGAGGGCTCTCCCCGCTGCTCCTTATGACTCTCGCCTGCGCGTTCGTCAATTTTTACCTGATCTATCGCGGCGTTTCCAAGGGAATCGAGCGATTTAGCAAACTCGTCGCCCCTCTCGTCTTGATCTGCTCTCTACTGGTGGTCGGGCGCGTCTTGACCCTCGGGAACCCGACCGGAATCGAAGGACAAAGCCTACTCGACGGGCTCGGATTTATGTGGAACCCGTCCCGAGACGTCGTTTTGGAGTCGGGCGAGGTCGTCCATCGGACGATTTGGTCGTCCCTCGCGAATCCCGAGGTCTGGCTCGCCGCGACCTCCCAAATCTTCTTTACCGTCTCCATTTGCCTCGGCGCCACTTGTACTTACGCGAGCTACGTTCGACCCGACGAGGATATCGCCCTCTCGAGCGTTACCTCCACCGCCGCCAACGAGTTCTGCGAGGTCGCCCTCGGAGGGCTTATGGCGATTCCGCCCATGATTATGTTCCTCGGAGCCCAAGCCGCCGACAAATTCGGTTCCTCCTTCTCCCTCGGCTTTATCGCCCTTCCGAACGTCTTCGAGCGCATGCCGTTCGGGGAGTTTTTCGGATTCGCCTTCTTCACTCTCCTCTTTTGCGCCGCGATCACAAGCTCGATCTCGATTGTCCAGCCGACCTTGGCCCTCTTTGGAGACTCGCTGAATCTCTCCCGAACCGCTTGCGTCGGACTGACTTGCTTGGTCGTTCTGTCCGGAACCGCCTTCGTGTGCTGGTTTACGAAAGATCTCGCCGCCCTCGACGCCTTCGACTTCTGGCTCGCCAACTTCGCGCCCTTCCTTGGCGGGATTTTCCAGACGATTCTCATCGCCTTCGTTTGGAATATTTCCAGTTTGCGCAAGGAGTTGGATCGCGGAGCCCTGATCCGATTGCCCCGATTCTTCGGGTTCGTCGTCAAGTGGATCTCTCTCCCGTATTTGATTTTAATTTTCGCTTTCTGGTGTTATAAGAATCTCGCCGAACGGCTGAAAGGCGTCGCGGGAAGTCAAGTCGCACAATTGTCCCTGCTTTATATGGCGGGGCTCGCGGTCGGGTTGCTCGTTCTGTCGGTAATCGTCGTTCGAAAATGGAAGCGCGAGGAGAGCGCAAAATGAAAAAACCAATGCAAAACGAACATTGGGGTTCGCGATTAGGGGTCGTGCTCGCGGTTTCCGGAAGCGCCGTCGGACTCGGGAATTTCCTGCGCTTTCCCGCCCAAGCCGCCTCCAACGGCGGCGGAGCCTTTATGATACCCTACCTGATCGCCCTCGTCGCCGTCGCGATTCCCCTCGCGAGCGCCGAATGGGCCCTGGGACGATACGGAGGGCGGCGCGGTATGCACTCTCCCATGGGGATTTATTACGTCGCGAGCGGGCGGAGACCCTTTTTCGGCGTCTGCGGCGGAGGCCTGACCTTTACCGCGTTCGTCATTAATATGTACTACCTGTTCGTGGAGTCGTGGTGCGCGCTCTACGCCCTGCAGTACCTCGGCGGATTGTTGGCTCCGTTGGGGCTTGGCTTCTCGCTGTTCCCCAACCAAGCCCCGGGGCTTTCCCTAGACTCCGCCGCGGCCTACCAAGACGCGTTCCTCGCGACCACCGGCGCGACCCGCGATCGCGCCCTGTTCGGCGCGAACGGCGCGAGCGTTCTCGGCGTCTTCGCGCTCTGCGCGATCGCGAATTTCTGGCTGATTTATCGCGGCGTCTCAAAGGGAATCGAGCGGTTCTGCAAAGCGGTCGCGCCCCTTATTTTGATCTGCTCGATTATCATTATCTTCCGCGTCCTCACGCTCGACAATCCGACCGGAAAAGAGGGGCAGAGCCTGCTCGACGGGCTAGGGTTTATGTGGAACCCCCAAAACGCCGCGGAAACCCTTAAAAAACCGAGCGTCTGGCTCGCGGCGACCTCCCAGATCTTCTTCTCGACCTCGATTTGCACAAGCGCCGTGCTCTGCTACGGTAGCTACGTTCAAGCGAAGCGCGACGTCGCCCTCTCGAGCCTTACCTCCACGATGACAAACGAGTTTTGCGAGGTCTGCCTAGGCGGCTTGATGATCGTGCCACCCGCCATTATGTTCTTGGGCGCCGCCGCCTCCGAGAAAATTGGGAGCGTCTTCTCCCTGGGGTTCGTGATTCTTCCGAACGTCTTCGGGCAAATGCCCGCCGGGCAGTTCTTTGGGTTCGCCTTCTTCGCCCTCCTCTTCTTCGCCGCGATTACCAGCTCGATTTCGCAGCTCCAGCCCGCGAGCGCTTTCTTGGAAGAGGCGTTCGGCTGGACCCGAGGCAAGCGCGTCTTGGCCGTCGCCCTCGCCGAATTGACCGGAACCTTCGTCGTCTGTTGGTTTACGGAGGGGCTTGTCGCGCTCGACGCGTTCGATTTCTGGTCCGCGAATTTTATGCCCTTCCTTTGCGCGCTCGTTCAGACGACCCTGATCGTTTTCTTCTTGGGACGAAAGAAATTGCGCGACGAGCTCGATTCCGGCGCCATTATTAAAACCTCGAAATACGTTTTTCCCGCGATCGCGTTCGTTTCGCTGCCGTATCTCGCGATCGTTTTCGGATTCTGGCTTTACGGCGAATTCGTGAATAAGTGCAAAGAATTCGCCGCCAAACCGGGATCGTTAACGTCCGAGATCTTTTTGCTCGCGGTGTTCGCCGCCCTCGTTATCGTATCGATCTTTACCGTTCTGCGCTGGAAGCGCGAGGAACGACTTGGCAAGGAGAAAGGAGCGAACCTATGACCCTCGGCGGTTGGATTAGCATGACGGTAACCCTCGGATTCGTCCTGGGACTCTTCTCGTGGTGTTGCTATAAAATGGCGACCGCCCCCGACGCCCCCGACTCCCCCGACGATTCCGACGACGAGTCCCGCGATAGTTGAGTCCGCCCTTGGGCGGCGCCCTCGCGACCCCGGCGGCTTTTTCCCCTTGCGTCAAAGCGCGGAAATCGCTAAAATGCGCCCCGGGAATTATTTTTTATCGAACAGTGCGGGACGAGAGCGCGATGCCAAATTGGAAAATGACTCCGAAACCGCGACCGAAGCGGCCGGAAGGTCGCCGCGAGAGAGCGGTCGTCTTAAAAGCCGAAGGGTTGGTCAAAAAGTACGGCGAGCGAACCGTCGTCAAGGGCGTGAGCTTTGAGGTCCGCGAGGGCGAGGTCGTCGGGCTGCTCGGCGCCAACGGAGCCGGAAAGACCACGAGTTTTCGCATGTCCTGCGGCCTGATCCCGACCAACGGCGGGCGCGTTCTCCTCAACGGCCTCGACGTCACTGATTGGCCGATGTATCGCCGCGCCCGCGAGGGGAGGCTCGGATACCTGCCCCAAGACCGAAGCGCCTTCGCCGCCCTCACGACCGAGCAGAATCTCTACGCCGCGATGGAATTTCTCGGCTACTCCCGCTCCGAGCAAAAGCGGCGATGCGAGGAGTCTCTCAAGCGCTTCAACCTGCTCCACATTCGCAAGACGAAAGTCGGCGCCGGAGGATCCGGAGGGCTCTCCGGAGGCGAGCGCAGGCGGCTGGAAATCGCCCGCGCCCTCTTGGCGGACCCGAAAATTCTACTCCTCGACGAACCCTTCGCCAACGTCGACCCGATCACCGTCGAAGAGTTGCAGAAAGTGATTCGCGAGCTCTCGAGCGACGGGGTCGCGATCTTGATCACCGACCACCAAGTTCAAGAAACCCTCGATATCACCGATCGAAGCTATATTATCAACGCCGGCGAGGTTCTCTGCTCCGGCGCCCCGTTGGAAGTCCTCGACAACGAGCTCGCCGTCAAACTATATTTCGGCGGAAACGCGACTTACGTGCGAGAGCGTATCTTAAAGAAGCTCGGGGGCGTTCAAGCGGCTCGCTCCGAGTTCCCCCGCGAGCCGGGCGCAGTCCCCCGCGTCGAGCCCGCTCCCCCGCCCCCGGAAGATCGCCGAACGTTCGACTTTGAGCGAACCGTTCCGACCGAGCCCGCGAAGCGACCCGTCCTCGGATTGCGTCGCCGACCCGACGAGGAAACTAGGCGCGCCCCCTCCCCGAAAGACGAGCCGAGAGAGCCCAATCGATACGAGTCCAAGCTAGGGAGGCTCTTGCCGAGGCGACGCGACGAATAGCGCTTCCCTTCCGGAAACGGTTCCGCGACCGAAGACAATCGATTCGTCGGCGAAAAGCCCGCGAAAAATGAAAGAGGCGACTCGCAACGCGCGAGCCGCCTCTTTTTTCACGAACTAACGGTCAAAGCCGTTGTCCCGATCGAAAGATCAGAGGGTTTCCTTAATGAAGGACCAATCGATCTTCTCGTACCCGTTTTGGTACTCGGGACGAACGAGTTCGGCGACGCCGGGGGTCTTGAGGTCGGCGAGGTTGGTGACCTCGAGTTTCTTCGCGTCCCACTTGATCGTTTCGCCGCGCTCGCCCTCTTTCGGAGCGGCCCAAACGGCGAGGTTCCCGAGCAGGATCGTCTCGGTGAGCGGTCCGGCGAAGTCCGGGAAGTTGGACCAGCAGAGCTCGGGCTTGTTCTCTTTGATCGCGGTGACCCACTCGAGCTTGTTGCGCGCGTCGAAGTTGCCGGAGTGCTCGTCTTCCGGAGCCTTGCGCCATTCGACGCCGTCGATTTCCTTAATGCGCTCGCCGCCCTCGGCGCGAAGCTCGTAGCTGTTGGCGTAGTCGTCCGGGCTATAGGCGACGCCCTTGGAGCCGATGATGATCGCGCCGGAGTCGGTCGGCTTCTCGATGCCGTACTTCTCGAAGAGCGCCGCGTCCGGTTTGACCTTCGCGTCGTACCAAGTAACCACGATCGCGCCGCGGTTGTCCGTCGCCGGGAATTGGAACCAAATCTTCGAGGCGGCCGGGAAAGAGTTGAAGTCGTGACCGGAGGATTCCGCGACGACTTCCGTCGGGAACTTCAGATCGCAAGCGCCATAAGGCATGTTGGCGGTATGGCAAGCCATGTCGCCGAGCGAGCCGGAACCGAAGTCCCACCAGCCGCGCCATTGGAAGTCGTGGTAGATGCCGGGCCAGAATTCGCGCTTCGGCGCGACCCCGATCCAGCTGTCCCAATCGACGTTCTTCTTCGCTTCTTCGACTTGCTTCCGCTTCTCTTCGACCAGTTCTTTCAATTCGTCCGCGTCGTCCGTCTCTTTCTTGCACTCTTCCGCGAACTTCGCCATCGTCATATCGCGATCCGGACCTTGCGCCCAAATCGGACGGTTCGTCCAAATGTGAACCTTCAGGATTTCGCCGATGACGCCCGCCTTAATTTGCGCGACGCAGCGGCGCATCGCGTCCAGCGTGGAGCCCTGGTTGCCCATTTGCGTGCAGACGCCGTGCTTGCGCGCGAGATAGCCGAGGTAGCGGGCTTCGCCGATCGTGCGCGTCAGCGGCTTTTGCGTGTACGCGTGCTTGCCCGCTTTGATCGCCGTCGCCGTGATGATCGTGTGCATGTGGTCCGGCGTGCTGACCGTAACCGCGTCGATCTTGTCCATCATTTCCGCGAAGAGTTCGCGATAGTCGGTGTAGAGCTTCGGATTCGTGTCCTTGAAGTTCTTCGCTTGACCTTCGAGCGTGGAGCGGCAGGTGTCGCAGAGAGCGACGACCTTCCCGTAGAGACCGGCTTGTTGGATATCGCTGGCGCCTTTGCCGCCGACGCCGATGCCGGCGATGGCGAGACCTTCGAGCGCCGAAGCGCGAGCGACTTTAGCCGAGGAACCCGCGGCAACGAGGAAACCCGCGCCGGCGATGGTCGACGTTTTCAGGAAATCGCGTCGGGAAGTTTGGAAACCCATTATGTACTCCTAAATTGCAATTAAAGGAAGGAATCGTCGCGCGAGCGACGAGATCGGGAGCGCGTTAGCCCGCGCGAACGCGAGCGACGCCCGTTTCGCGTGATTATATAAAAGAACAGTCCGATTTTCTAGTGGAAACTGTGTAAAATTTCCATTTTTTCAAAATTTTGTTTTCTAAGTTGTTTCAAGGAAATTTCAAAAAAAGCGCCAAAAATATCGTTCTGAAGTTGAATCTTTTTCCAATTCCTTTATATTTTGAGTTAGACGGGGGAATATCGAAGCGAGGCTTCGAGAGGTCCCGAGGGCTCCGAGCGGGCGTTTATCGCCGCGCCAAGGATCGAACAATGGGCGAATACCACTTTTACTATCCGAGAAAACGCTTTGACGAATCGTTGGCGGGCCTCGCTTTTCTCGCGCGAGGTTCCCTCGCTCCGTCCAAGACCTCCGCGACGATCGGGCGATACGGCCGGGATCGCGACGTCCTCTCCGTCGAAACCAACTCCAACGACTCCCGCTCCCTTTGCGCGCCCTTTGTCGACGCCGACGGATCCTTTTTCTTCGTCTCGACGTCGACCCTCCGCCCTTCCGCGCGACCCTATTCTCTCTATTTGGAACTCTGCCGTGGGCAATTGGAGCGTCTTGCGCAAAAAGAGTGCGACTGGTTCCAATTTGGATTTCTGCCCTCTTCCGGAGTCAGGGCCGCGACGCGAAAATACCTCTCGAAATTCGCCGAATTGCTCGGCCGCGCCAGCGATCCGGAAGTCGACCCCGTCCCCTTCGACCGCGATACCTTCGAGCTCTTTAAGAGTCTTTGCGCGACGAGTCGAAAGGTCAACGAGCAATACTTGTCCCAGATCCTTCGCGCGAGGCGCAATTTGAAGCGACCTTGGTCCACGAAATTGGGCTTCGGACTTTCGTCCCTCCGAGAGCCTTGGCTCGAGGTGCACGACAATCTCCTGGCGAATCAGCGCTCGAAGTTTTACGGGTGTTTTAACGCGATTCGATTGGAATTTTCGCTGGACGAGCTCGACAGTTTCGCGCCGGATCGTCGGTGGGGGCTTTTCGACTCGAATCTTTCCAACGCCCTCAAGCGCGGTTTGCGACCGACGATCGGGCCCCTCGTTCGATGGGGCGAGCGAGGCACCGTTTTACCGAGCTCCTTGCCGAGCGATCTCAAAGAGCGAGAGCTGAGGGCGATCTTGGACGAGCGCGTGCGGTTCGTCGAGGAGGTCCTCGTTCGAGACGCCGGAAGAACCAAGCGATGGATCGTCGCCACGAACGTCGAGTCCACCCGCGATCCGCGCTCGTTCGAGGCAAGGCTCTGGCTCGCCGGTGAGACCGCCCTGAGAATTCGGCGCGCCATTCCCGGCGCAGTCGCGTATCTTGGCTTCGAGCAACCCTTTGGCGACGCCGCGCGACGCTCCGGGTTCTATATCTCCCCCTACGAGCTCGCGGCGCGAGTCGCTAGGCGCGACGCCTTCGACGGGTTCTATCTCGAAATGAACTTCGGACTTACAAACGACGCCACACTCCCGCGCGACCCGTTGGAAATTCATCGCTTTTTCGATCGTTGGTGCGGCCTTGGGCGACCGATTATCCTCGGTATTTCGCATCCGTGCGATATGCCGACCGACACGACTTCCGACCAATCGACCTACCTGCTAAACGGCGCCGGGCCAAACCCCGCGGCCTCCTCGGGCCGACAGCGAGCCTCCGCCGCCGCCGCCGACTTGCTGGCCCCCCTTTTCGGCGAAAAACCGGCCGCGAAGTCCTTCTTTACCGAGGGAAACCAGCGCGAGACCGTTCGTCGGACCCTCTGCGCCGCCCTCGCCCGAAGAAACGTCGAGGAAATCGTCTGGTCCCGGCTGTTGGACGTCGGGGCGAACGACTTTCTTTCGAGGCCCGACGATACTAGAAGTTCCTCGAGCGCGCCCGACTCCCCGGACGTTTTCTCCGATTCCGGATTCTCGCTCCAGCGCGCGGAGTCGACCTACGACCCCAGAAATCCGGACCGATTTCCGGCCTCCGGTCTGTTCGATGAAAATGACAAAGCGAAGCCCATTCTTCACAAATTGGCGTCTCTTTGGCGAGCTTATATCGACTAGGCGCCCGAATCGCCGGGGCGTAATGCTCTTGATCGTAACGCTCGTGCTGGCGACCCTCTCTCTTAGCGGGGCGGCCCTCCTTTTGCTCATGAAGGCGGAGCGCGGCGCCACCGACGTTCGCGGACTCGACGCCCTCGTCAAGGGCGTCGATCGGTCCGCGGTCGTGTTTCTTATTTCCGCCGTCGAATCGACCCCGGAGGAGCGCGAAAAGTTTGGGGGGCTCTACGACAATCCCGATTATTTTCAAGGAACCGAGCTCCTGAAATTCGAGGAGGGGGGCGCCGACGCCTCGAGGTTCACCGTCGTTTCCCCCAAGTTCACCGATGCGAAGATCGAAGGCGTTCGGTACGGGTTGACCGACGAATCGACGAAGTTAAATCTCGACGCCGTGCTGGCTTGGGACGCGGAAAACCCCGGCGCGGGCCGCGAGGCCCTGCTCAAATTGCCCGGTATGACTCCGATCGCCGCCGACTCGATTCTCGACTGGATCGACCCCGACGAGCGACCTCGAAGCAACGGCGCCGAGGCCTCGTATTACTCGAGCAAA
This sequence comes from Thermoguttaceae bacterium, assembly GCA_017441605.1. Lineage (GTDB taxonomy): Bacteria > Planctomycetota > Planctomycetia > Pirellulales > Thermoguttaceae > RUG369. Next base: position 102,977 of record JAFRXD010000077.1, read on the forward strand.
AAACTGCCGTACAGCCCCCGAAACGCCGTTCCCGTCTTTCTCGAAGAGATTCTTTTGGCGCGCGGCGCGACCCGCTCCCAGCTTTACGGAACCGACGAGGACTTCACCTACGGCGCCGAGAAGATCGATCCGAACGAGGGGCGCGCTTTGGGTGGCTCGCTAATCCTCGGAGGCGCGTCGAGTTCCGAGCGATCGAACGACGCGGTTCCTTGGAAAGAGCTGCTCACCGTCTTCAGCGCGGAAAAAGACGTCGATCCGACCGGGAGCGCGAGAGTCGACCTGAACGGAGCCGATTTGCAATTTCTATATCGCGAGCTGGCCCCGCGAGTCGGCGACGATCTCGCGAAATTCGTCGTTTTGTACCGTCAGTACGGCCCTCGCCCGACCCCGGAATCGAACTCGAATTCGAGCCCCGCCCGAGGCGCGGGGAGAGCCGGCGCCCGGGGGCGGCGAGAATCCGGATACTCTTTCCGCGGCGCGGCGAACCGAAACGCGAGCGCGAATTCCGGCGAAAACGAACCGACGAAAGGAAACCTCGCTTCCGTCAATTTGGACTTCTCGAAAGAGTCGGAAACGACTCTCGCCTCGCCTCTCGATATCGTCGGGGCGCAAGTGGTCGTCGGAAACGTCGTCTACGATTCTCCGATTCCCGACTCCCAAAACGCCCGCGTCGCCGAGAACCTCTTCAAATTCCTCGACTACGCCTCGACGAACGACTCCACCACCATCGTCGGGCGAGTGAACGTGAACGTCGCCTCGCAAATCGTGCTCTCGGCGATTCCCGGGTTGGGCGCCGCCGACGTTCGATCGATTATGGACAATCGACCCGACCCCGCGAAGCGACTTCCCGACGATTATCGGCACGCATCTTGGCTCTATACCAAAGGGCTCGTTAATCTGCAAAAGATGAAGAGCCTCTACAATAAGACGACCGCGCGAGGCGACGTCTATCGAGGGCAAATTATCGGTTTTCTAGAAGGATCGGACGAAACCGCCCGCGCCGAGGTCGTGATCGACGGAACCACGATTCCCCCTCGACAGGTGTTTTATAAAGACTTAACGACCCTCGGCAAAGGGTTCGAACCGTCCGTCTTGCTTGGGGAAGGCGCGTCGAAAGACCCCAACGACTCGACCATGGACGCGCCCGATTGGCGGACCGTCGAGACCGATTTGTTCGAGATCGACTCCGAGCGAACCTCGGGATACAATCAATTTGGCGATCCGAGCGCGGATCCCTTCGCCGCGATCGACGCCCAGTTCGGCTCCGCCAACGCGACCGGCCCCGCGGCGAGTCCCCGAGGAAACGCCGCCCTCGATCCCTTCGCGACGACCGCGAGCGAGAGCGCTTTGGGATCGGGGTTTGGCGCGACCGAAGACCCGACCTCCCCCGCGAGCGCGGCGAATTCCACGAACGGTTCCGCCCCCTCGTCCGGCGCGTTAGGGGCTCGGGCCGGAGGAACGAATCGAAACGGCGCCGCCGGAGCCCTCGCGACCGCCTCCTCCTCCGACGCGACCGCGGCGACGAGCGCGAGCTCGGAATCCCCGGCGACCGACTCGACGACCGACTCGAGCGCGAGCGAACCGGAGGACGGAGAGTCCCGCAAAGAGAGGCTTTTGAACGCCCTGCGGACGATGCGCGATATGCGCCGCGCCCGTTACGACGCGGCGAATGGAACGAGCGACTCGAGCGCGGGAAGCGCCGGAGCCGCCGACGAGGACGAATAAGAAACCGGAGCCTTTTGGAAAAACGCGCTTGTCGAACCCGAGTTTTCGATTAAAATCGCGCGTTGAATCGCGCCGTTTGGCGGCGGAGTTTCGGCTGTTGCGAAACTCCTTTTTTATTTGCGGTTGGGATTGGTTCTATGAAGAAGACGCTTCGAGTCGGCTTGATCGGCTTTGGTATGATCGGAAAAGTCCACGCCTATTGCATCTCGGCGCTACCTTACTACGCGCCCGGGTTGGGCGTTGCGCCCCGCGTCGTCGCGGTCGCGACCTCCCGCGACGAGACCGCCGCCCGCGCCAAGGAGACGCTCGGATGCGACCGAGCGACCGTCGATTATCGCGAGATCGTCGAGGACCCGAATATCGACGTCGTCGAGATCTGCTCTCCGAACGCCGAACATTTTCCGGCGCTGCTCGCCGCGATCGACGCGAACAAACACATCTACTGCGAGAAGCCGGTCGTCGCGAGCGCCGAGGAGGCGCGAGCCCTTCGCGAGGCCCTGGAAAAGCGCGGTCCCGACGGAGCGCCCTTGTATCGAGGGACGACGGGCGTCGCGTTCCACACCCGAGGTTTTACCGCGATTCGTCGCGCGAAAGAGCTAATCGATTCCGGAAAACTTGGCCAAATCGTTCAGTACCGCGTCGGGTATTACCATTCGAGCATGTTGTCGCCAACGACCCCGTATCGTTGGAAGCACGGAGAATCGGGGGGAACGATTCTCGATCTTTGTTCCCATTTGTTCGACGCGATCGACTATCTCGTCGGGCTTCCCGCCGAGGTTTTGGCGCAAAAGACGATTCTCTCCCCTCGCCGGCCGACCCGCGCGCTTAAACCGGGAGAGCGGCTCGAGGAGGTCGAAACGCGCGAAGTCGTCGCGGAGGACTCGGTCGTTCTGCTAACCCGAGGACTGGACGCCCAAGCGGCGCGCAAGACGATACCCGCTTTGGATTCCGACGCGATTTGGGAATATCCCGGAAACGCGCCCGCTAGCGAGGGGCGAATTCCCATCGCCGTCGCGGATCCCTCCGACGGAGCCGCGATTACCGGCGTCGTCGAGGCAACGAAACTGGTCTCCGGCGCCGAGGACGAGGCGCGCTTGGAAATCAACGGAACCCGCGGATCGATTAAGTTCGATCTAATGAAACCCCACCGTTTGGAATTTTACGACGGAACGCGCCCCGCCGGCGTCAACGGCGGAGAGCGCGGGTTCCTTCGGATCGATTGCGGGGGGCGCTACGGGGAGCCGGAGTGCGAATTTCCCTCTCCGAAGTCGACGACCGGCTGGCTTCGAGCGCACGTCGCCTCGACCGCGGCGTTCTATCGCGCGATCGAGACCGGGGAGTCGACCTCCGCGGACTTGGCGCAAGGATTGCGGATTCAGGACGCGCTGGAGGCGGTTCGCGAGTCGGCGAAAACGCGCGCTTGGAAGAGTTTGTAAGGGGTTCGCATGTTCGAGTTGAACAAGCCGTTCGAACCCTCCGGGGACCAACCTCGGGCGATTCGAGAGCTCGTCGAGGGATTTCGAGCCGGGGCGAAAGAGCAGACGCTGCTCGGGGTAACGGGGTCGGGGAAAACGTTCACGATGGCGAACGTTATTCAGGAGATCCAGCGCCCGACCCTTGTCCTGTCGCACAATAAGACGCTCGCCGCGCAGCTTTACGACGAGTTCAAAGCGTTTTTTCCGAACAATTCCGTCTCCTATTTCGTCAGCTATTACGACTACTACCAGCCCGAAGCCTATATCCCGCAACGAGATATTTATATCGAAAAAGACGCCTCGATCAACGACGAAATCGATCGCATGCGTCTGGCGGCGACCAGCGCCCTAGTTAGTCGCGAAGACGCGATCGTCGTGGCCAGCGTGAGCAGCATTTACGGTCTTGGCTCCCCCGAGGACTACAAAGCCCTGACGATCGGGCTGAAAGTCGGCGAGACCTTCGATCGGGAGGAATTGCTTCGCAAACTCGTCGACATTCAGTACGAGCGAAAAGACGTCGCGATGGAGCGCGGAGAGTTTCGGGTTCGAGGAGACTCGATCGATATCCGGTTGCCCTACGAGGAGTTCGCGCTTCGGATCGAGCTTTGGGGAGACGAGGTCGAGGCCCTCTCCTACGTCGATCCCATTTCGTTCGAGACGCTAAAGAAACTGGACGAGGCGTTTATCTATCCCGCGAAGCATTTCGTCTTGCCCGAGGAGCGCATTAAGGAGGCGGTCGTTCGGATCAACGAGGAGTTGAACCAACGGGTCGAATATTTTCGCGAGCGAGGGCTTCTCTTGGAGGCGCAGCGCCTTATCGCGAGAACTCGCTACGATATGGAGCTAATGCAAGAGTGCGGGTACTGCCCCGGTATCGAGAACTATAGCGCGATCCTGGCGAATCGCGCCCCCGGCGTTCCCCCGGAGACGCTGTTCGATTTCTTTCCGAAAGATTTTCTGCTCTTCGTCGACGAGTCGCACGTTACGATTCCGCAAATTCGCGCCATGTTCGCCGGGGACCGAGCCCGCAAGAAGAACTTGGTGGACCACGGGTTCCGACTCCCGAGCGCCTACGACAATCGGCCCCTAAAATTCGAGGAATGGGAGGAGCGCGTCGACAAGGTCGTCTACGTGAGCGCCACCCCGAACGAATACGAGCTCGAGCGCTCGCAAGGTCGCGTCGCCGAGCAGGTGATCCGCCCGACGGGGTTGCTCGATCCGCTCGTGGAAGTCGTTCCCGCCGCGATTCAAATCGAGCATTTGAAAGATCAACTGGCGGAGCGCGTCGCCCGAAAAGAGCGGACCCTCGTGGCGGCGTTGACCAAGCGACTCGCGGAGGACGTCGCGGCGTATTTTGTCAAAGAAGGATTTAAGTGCAAGTGGATGCACAGCGAGCTCGACGCCTTCGAGCGCGTCGAGTTGTTGCGAGGGCTTCGCGAGGGAGAGTTCGACGTTCTCGTCGGCGTCAACCTTTTGCGGGAAGGACTCGACTTGCCGGAAGTCTCGCTGGTCGCGATTTTAGACGCCGACAAGGAAGGCTTTCTTCGCAGCGAGACCTCGCTGATTCAGACGATCGGGCGGAGCGCGCGAAACGTCAACGCGAAAGTGATTTTGTACGCCGACAAAGTTACCGACTCCATGCGCAAGGCGATCGTCGAGACGGAACGACGTCGAGCGAAGCAAGAGGCGTACAATAAGGAGCACGGGATTACCCCCGAAACGGTCAAGCGCGCCGTTCGCGAGGGAATCCAAGCGGAGGCCGAGGCGCGCGAGCGCGTCGGCGAGGCGATCGGCGCAAAGTCCGACGCCGAAGTCATTACCCTGGAATACTTGGACGAACTGGAAAAGGAAATGCTCGCGGCGGCGGACCGACTGGACTTCGAGACGGCGGCGCGATTGCGCGATCGGATCGAGGCGATGCGAGAAAAGGTCGGGGAGCGGACGACGGTGTTTCAGTTCGATCGGGAACAGCGGAAAAAACGAGGCAAACGAGGGGGGCGCGGCCGAGACGGAAGCGGTTCTTCGCGGATTCCGAAACCGGAGCGGTAGCGAGTCGTTCGTTTCGCGTCGCGCGTATTTTGAACGGAGAAAGTTATGTCGGAAACAGAGCGCTCGGAGCTTTACCAAGCGATCGTGGACGGCGATTTCGATATCGCCGAAGAGGAGACGCAAGCGCTGCTCGACCAAGGACTGACGCCGTCTCAGATTCTCGACGAGCACGTCGTTCCGGCGATGGGCGAGGTCGGGGATCTATTCGACGAAGGGGAGTATTTCGTGCCGGAGTTGCTCATGGCGGCGAAGGCGGCGCAGGAGGCGATGGCGCTGTTGAACCCGTTGCTTAAAGAGGCGGGGGCGGAGCGGCAGGGTCGAGTCGTGATCGGAACGGTCAAAGGGGACATGCACGACATCGGCAAAAACTTGGTCGCGGCGACCCTCGAGGGCGCCGGTTTCGACGTGGTCGATCTCGGGTGCAACGTGGCGCCGGAACAGTTCGTGGACGCGGTTCGCAACGGCGACGGGGGCAAAACGTTCGTGGCGATGTCGGCGCTGCTCACGACCACGATTCCGCAGATGAAGGCGACGATCGAAGCGCTGGAAGCCGCGGGGCTTAAAGATTCGATTAAAACGCTCGTCGGAGGCGCTCCCGTGACCCGAGAGTTCGCCGACTCGATCGGCGCGGACGGGTATAGTCAAAGCGCCAACGAGTGCGTCGCGGTCGCGAAAAAGTTGGCTTCGGAATGGAACTAGCGCGAAACCGTTTGTCGCGGTAAGGCGCTCGCGGCAATTCTAGTCGTTTGATAGGAAGGCGTAGGCAATGTCGAAAGGCGTCGATGTCGGCGGCAAGTCGAGCGAATCTTATTTGGATCCTCGGGTGGCCAAGACGATCGAGCGGCTGGATTTGAAGGCGCAGTTCATCGTCAAGGGATTTATGCACGGGCTGCACGCGAGCCCGTTGCAGGGATTTTCGGTCGAGTTCAGCGAGCATCGGAAATACGAGCGGGGGGACGATCCGAAAGATATCGATTGGCGGCTTTACGCGCGGACGGACAAGTACTACGTTCGGAAATACGAGGCGGAGACGAACATGACGGGTTGGCTCGTCGTGGACTCGAGCGCGTCGATGGGAACGGAGTACCCGGGGGAGACGACGAAGTTCGACTACGCGATTTCGCTTGCGGCGGCGCTCTGCCATTTGATGATTCACCGGCAAGACCCGGTCGGGTTGGTGGCGTTCGACGAGAAGATCGTTCGCTCGGTTCCTCCGAAATCGAAGCGGTCGCAGTTCGGGGCGATCCTCTCGACGCTGGTCAATTTGCGGCCTAGCGGGAAGACGGACTTCGCGGCCGCGCTGACGCAGTTCGCGTCGACTCTCAAGCGGGCGTCGCTGGTTATGATTTTCTCGGATTTGCTCGGGGATCCGGAGGGGACGCTCAACGCGATTTATCGGCTTCGGCACTCGGGGCACGACGTTATTCTGTTTCACATTCTCGGAGAGGCGGAGGCGAAGTTCGCGCTCAAAGGGGATCTCGAATTGCGGGATCCGGAGACGGGAGAGTCGGTCGTCGTGGACGCGGAGTCGGTCGGGGACTATTATCGAGAAGAGCTCGAGCGGTTTCGGGAGCGGTTTCGGCGGGAGGCTTCGAACGCGAAATTCGATTTTGTGGAGCTGGACGCGGGGACTCCGTTCGACAAGGCGCTGCTGGAGTATTTGACCGCGAGAGCGGCTCGACGCTAACGGAAATAGACAAAAAGAATCGCGACCGACAATTTCTCGTCGGTCGCGAACCGATTCCCCCTTTCTAAGGGAACCAAAGGATACGCTCAAGGGCTAGAACCGAGGTCCAGGGCCGTAACCGGGTCGGGGAGCGGGCGCGTAGCCGGGTCTCGGGGCGGGACCGTAGCCGGGCCGCGGGCCGAATGCGGGACCGTAACCGGGTCTCGGGGCGGGTCCAACGCCGGGTCTCGGGCCGAATGCGGGTCCGTAACCGGGTCGCGGGGCGGGGGCGGGTCCAACGCCGGGACGCGGTCCGGGGGCGGGAGCCTGCCCGCGAATCACGGGGGCGGGGGTCGCGACGTAGGCGGGAGCGGGGGAGTAGGTCGGCCGATCGTTGTCGCCGATTCCGATACCGAGCGAGAAGCTACCGATGTTGAGCCCTAGCCCGAAGTTCGAGGCGCTCGCTTGTTTCGCGGGGGCGAACAGGAGGATCGCGGCGAGGAAGGCGCAAGCGAGGAAAGCGGAGGAAAATCTGGTCTTTTTCATGGCTCTATCTCCTATTTTGGGTCGACTCTCGGGGAGCCGTTTCAAATCCTTTTGAAAGGTGTCGGGCTCGGGGTTTTCACGGCTCGACGAATCGTTTTTCTTTTTTGGTCGGGGTTTCAATCGCCCGCCGCAACTAATTACGCGAAACTTTAGTCGCGACGACAAGAAATCGGAAAATTTTCCAAAATTTTTTGCGCCAAAACGTTCCGGGCTCGCTTAAGTAGGGGTTTGGCGTCAAATCGCTCCGGAACTCGCAAAACGGGCAAACTTTTTCTTTTATTCCGATCGAACCTCAAATCTCGCCGGGGCCGCCGAAAAAAAGGGATCGGAGAAGGGGCGGTCGACTTTTCGAGATTTTTGAGGGCGCGTATAATGACGGGGCGCGCCGCTCGCTCGGCGCGCGGGACAACAGTCCATCGACAGAGGGAGCGGAATTATGAAACGCGAATTTTTAACGGCGCCTTTGCGGTTTGCGCTTTTCTTTCTGGTCGCGGTCGGGTTGGTCGTCGTACTGTACGGAGCGGATCGGGCGCGGAAGAACCAAGCGAATCAAGTAATCGACTGGCTCCCGAAAGGGTTCCAAGAGACGCAAGATTTCAACTGGTTCCTCGAGCATTTCTACGAGGGCGAGCTGCTGATGTTCAGTTGGAACGATTGCGCGGCGGACGACCCATCGCTCCTTGAAATCGCGAAGCGGTTGACGTCGCCTCGCGAGGACGGCTCCCCGGCGCTCTTCTGGAAGGTCATGACGACCCCGGAGATTAAGGAGGATCTGACGGCGAAGCCGATTTCGGCGACGGACGAAGAGGCGCTCGAGCGAATGCAAGGGTGGATCGTTTCGCGGGACGGGACGCAGGGATGCGGGCTGGCGTTTTTCTCGGAAGAGGGGTACGCGGACGTTGCGGGGGCAGTCGGGCTTCTGCGCGAGACGGTCGAAGAGGTCGCGCAAATCCCGGCGTCGAAGTTGCGGCTCGCTGGGACGAGCCTCGACGCGCTGGCGATCGACGAGGCGAGCGCGGAGTCTCAAGCGAAGCTGTTGCCTATCTTTCTTGCGGTTTGCGTCGTCGCGCTATTCTTGCTTTTGGGGACGTGGAAGGCGGTTTTCGTCGTTTTCGTCGCGGCGATCTTTAACGAGGAGCTAAGCTCGGCGCTGATTTACTTTTGCGGGTCTCGGGCGGATTCGATCTCGCTGCTGAGCGCGTCGCTGATGTTCACGCTCACGATCTCGGGTTCGCTGCACCTCTTGAACTACTACCGCGACAAGATGAAGCGGGAAGGGAAAGAGGGGGCGGTCGTCGGGGCGATGAAGCGAGCGCTGATCCCTTGCGCGCTTTCGTGCCTCACGACGGGAATGGGGCTCTCGTCGCTGGCGCTCGGTAAAGTCGCGCCGATCCGGAAGTTCGGGATATTCGCGACGCTGGCGCTATTGATCGGGAGCGTCTTTTTCTTCGTCTATATTAGCGCGTTCGTCGAGCAATTTCCGATTCGGCGCTGGGCGAGGCGGGAGGAATCGGACGACTACGAGGAGGAGGATTTTGGCCAGGTGTTCGGTCGTCGTCGCCCGATGAAACGGCGCGGAGTCGCGCTAAGCGAGCGTCTCGACGCGTTTTGGGCGCGGGTTCCGAATTTCACGCTGCGGTTTCCTTGGCTCGTAATCGTCGTCAATCTCGCGGCGCTCGGTTTCTTCGCTTGGCAGCTTCCGAAACTGCAAACGACGGTAACGTTCCACGGGATGTTTCCGGAAACCGCGCGGGTCATTAAGGACTACAACTATCTCGAGGATCGAATCGGGGGTCTGATTCCGATCGAATTGGTCGTCAATATTCCGGTCGGCTCGAATCCGGAAGTCAATCCGACGAACGAGTTGAATTTGCTCTACGACGTGGTCGCGGCGTCGAGTCAAGTCGAGGGGATCGAGTCGTCTCTTTCGGCGCTGAACTTCGTCCCCGCGCTTCCGGATCCGAACGAGACGGGTTTTCGGGCGGTGGGGGCGCGGTCGGCGTTCAATAGCGCTTTTTCGGCGCGACTCGGGGCGCTGCGGGAAGGGTGCCTTTTCGACGATCGGGAAATCGAGCTCGACAAGGAAATGAACTTGCCGGCGGCTCGGCGGTGGCGGGTCAGTTTTCGGGTTCAAGCGAAATCGAAACTGGAGTACGGCCCGCTCTTGGCGAAACTTCGGGAAACGGCGAATCAGACGGTCGCGGACTACCAAGAGTTTTACGAGCTGAAGGACGTCTCGACGATCGTGACGGGGGGCGTTCCGCTCGCGCACAAGGCGCAAGAGCAATTGCTGACCGACTTGATACGGAGCTACGGCTCGGCGTTCGTTTTGATTCTGCTCGCGCTGGTCGTTTTATTAACGGGATTTGGCGCGGGGGTTATCGCGATGCTGCCGAATATTTTGCCGAGCGTTTTGGTGTTCGGGGCGATGGCGGCGCTGGGGATCAAAGTGGACATGGGGTCGATGATGACCGCGAGCGTGGCGCTGGGGATTTCGGTGGACGCGACGATTCACTTTCTAACGTGGTATCGTCGCGGGCTTTCGGAGGGAATGACGCGGCAAGAGGCGACGCGGTTCGCGTATCGGGAGTGCGGGGCGGCGACGACGGAGACGACGATTATCTGCGGGGGCGGGATGCTCGCGTTCGCGTTCTCGCAATTCCTGCCGATTTCGCGATTCGCGATTATGATGGCGATTCTCCTTGGCGTGGCGCTGTACGGTAGTTTGATTATGTTCCCGGCGTTTCTGGTCGCTTGGACGGGCTGGTTCTTCGAACCGGTCGGACGGCGATTTAAGTTTGGGAAAAAGGACAAGAAGGAGGCGCCTTCCCTCTCGAAAGAGACGGGGAAAGACGCGCCGCGACGAAAGGGCTGACATGGGTTTGCAATTCGAACCGGAACGACTCGACACGGTCGCGCTGCTTCGCGAGGGGGGCGCGGCGACGATTCGGTTTTCGACGCGGGTTCTCTATTTCGAGACGCTGACGCGCGCTCGGGAGCTTTTCGACTCGCTTCTCGGGGACTCGACGGTCGAGTCGCTCGTTTTCGAGGCGGAGGGGAAGAACTTTCTGCTGGGCGCGGACGTCGACTACTTCTACGAGGCGGTTCGGGACAAGCGGGTCGATTTGGTCGCGAAATACTCGGACTTGGGGAACGATTTCTTCGACGCGCTCGAAAAGGCGCCTTTTCCGACGGTCGCGAAGATCTCCGGAGCGGCGATGGGGGGCGGGTTCGAGCTGGCGCTCGCGTGCCGGGCTCGGGTTCTCGCGCCGAGCGCGTCGCTGGAGTTTCCGGAGACGGGGCTCGGGATCTTCCCCGGCTGGGGGGGAATTAAGCGGCTGCGGCGGCTCGTCGGGGCGCCGCTCGCCAAGCGGTTCGTCTTTACCGGGAAGCCGATCAACGCGGGGACCGCGCTGAAACTTGGGATCGCCGACGCGGTCGTTCCGGCGGGGGAGCTCGACCGGGCGGCGCGCGCGGCGCTCGCGGGGTCGGGGGCGCCGGTCTCGCGCGAGACGCCGGAGGAGTTTCGCGCGCTCGCGAGGTATTACGATCGCCCGCTTCGGGAAATCCTCGCCGAGGAACCGAGCGATCCGGTCGAAAAGCGGGAGTTTCACGCGCTGGCGCGGCGGGCGCCGGTCTCGCTGGAGTTCGCGGAGCGGATCTTCGAGGCGGCTGGAGCGCTGCCGCCCGGTCTGGAGCGGCGGTTCGAGGACTCGCTCACTTGGCAGATCTATCAGACCGGGGACGCGAAACTGGGGCTCGAGCGGGCGATTCAGGGGAACGTCGCTAAAATTCCTTTTACCGGAAAACTCGACGAGTTTTATCGCATTTCGCCTAAAAACCTTTAGTTTTCCTAAATTCCCGATTGACCGTTATCGTTGGACGGGATACAATTAGCGGCGCCCCGGGTTCGGGAACTCGGGGCGCCACTTTTGATTTGTACGGTTCGGGTCTTCGAGCGATCTCGAATGGGCGAGGTCCGAACGCGCCGGGAACGACGAGCGCGAGTCGCTTTATGGAGGCAATTTCGATATGTTGCGTTCTTTTCTGAAAAATCGTTTGGGGAAATGGTCTAATCGACAAAACAACGCCGCGTCCAAGCGGGTCTTGCGGGTCGAGCGGCTCGAGAATCGGGAATTGCTCGCGGCGGATCCGACGGTTTGGGCGCTCGCGGACTACGCGGGGTATAGCGATTACGTTATCGAAGGGGTCGACGGGACAACGCCGGCGCCGGATCAAATCGTTCTTTACGGAATCGACTCCGCCGGGACTAAAACGGAGCTGACGCATCTCGACGTCGAGGCGGACTCCGCGCTGAAGATCGTCGCGACCGGTTCCTCCGCCGAGACGCTGACGATCGAGTCGTCCGCGACGAAGATCGGCGAAATCGAGTTCGACGGCGGGAGCGAAGACGCGGTCGACGTTACGATTAAAGGAACCGCCGCGGTCGACACATTCGCGGTTTCGACCGATTCCTCCGGGGAGAACGTCGCCGATACCGCCGCCGACTCCGGGCGCCACGGTCGTTGGGATCGCTGGGACGATTGGGGTTGGGGTTGGCATAGTCGGAAAGACTCCAAAAAGGACAAGGTCGAGAAGTCGAGCGACGATATTACGCTCGCGACGCTGAAGGTCGGCGAGGCGGAGACCGCGTTTACGGTCAAGGGCGCCGCGTCCGTTACGCTCGACGGAGACGGCGGAGCCGACGTCTATAAGATTACTTCCGTCGCGGACGACGTCGTTCTGGTTTCCGACGGGACCGCGTCGGTCGATTTCTCCGACGCCGACACCGGGACCGCTCAGAACGATCGGTCGCATCGCTGGGACGATTGGGGCTGGGATTGTTGGTATTGCGGCTGGCACAGCCATGGGTGCGAGGACTCTAAGATCGACGGGGTTACGGTCGATTTCGGGTCGTCCGATTTCCAGACGGTTTCCAATTACTGGAACGGCAGGATTAAGCTCGACGGGACGTTCAACGCGGTCGTTGGGTCGGCGAAGTCGGATAAAATTACCGGGTCTAATCTGAAAGTTACGGAAACGGCCGGTAAGAACGTCGTTACGCTTACCGGCGGGGACAACGAGGTCGATCTCAAGAGCGACGGGAACTCGGTTTCGGTCGAGGGCGCGGGGACTAATTCGATTACGGTTTCCGGCAATAAGTCCAAAATTGACTTGTCCAAGACGACCTCCGCGGCGGCCAATACGGTCTCGGTCTCCGGGGATCGCAACGAGGCGGTCGGAGGCGAGGGCGCCGACGTCTTTGTCGTGTCCGGTTCGGACAATACCGCCAAAGGAGGCGCGGGCAACGACGCGATTTGGGCGGTCGCCGCGACCGGCTGGGGGTCCTACTCCGGCGGCGACGGGGACGATCTGATCTTCGGCGGGTCCGGGGACGACTGGATCTTTGGCGGCGACGGGCGCGATATTATCTTTGGGTCGCTCGGACGCGACGAGCTCGACGGCGGACGCGGGCAGGATTTGATTTACGCTAATCGCGGGGATCTCGCGAGCGATCTCGAGTCCTGGGACGCCGCTAAACGGGACGCCTACTTCGCGTCGCTGCAAGAGGCTTGGATCGACGACGCCGACGTCGACGCGACCGTCGCGCTCATTGGCTCGGATCAGTCGGACGGCGCGCGCGATAAGGTCTATAGCGATCGCGGAGGCGAGGATCGGGTCTTTATTAGCGATCGCGATCGCAACGAGCGCGGTCGCTCCTGGGACTGGTGGTTTTAGGTCCGTAGCCGCCCGCCGAGGGCGGGTTTTGTTTTGCCGCTGCAACTTGGGTAAACTAGCCGCGCCCCGTTGGGGCGCTGGACTCCCTCGGTCTTAACTTTCTTTATTGGCTCTGGACAACGGAGCGTCGCCTCGCGGCGCTTCGTTGTCTTTTTCGCGGACCTAGGGGGCGGCCCTGGCGTCGGCTTGTTTTCTTCTAATGTCTTCGCGGGCTTCCTTAACGAGGGTCATTACCTCTATTAGTTGATCGCTCGTGCATTTCTCCACCGCCGCGCTCAGCGCTCGATCGATCTCCGGGTCCGTAATCGGGTCCGTGGCCGGACTGGCGGTTCGCGGCGCCGAGGGCGCTTTTGTTCGCGCTTCCGCGCGGTTGGGTGAACTACCCGCGTCCCCGTTGGGGTCCGTAGCCGGACTGGCGTATCGCGCTACCGCGCGGTTGGGTGAACTACCCGCGTCCCCGTTGGGGACGCTACTTGGTTCGAAGGACTCTAGCGGTTGTTTGGCGGGCGACTCTAGCGGTTGTTTGGTAGGCGATTCTAGCGGTTGTTTGGCGGGCGACTCTAAGAGGCGTTCGGCGGGCGATTCTAGCGGTTGTTTGGCGGGCGACTCTAGGGGGCGTTCGGTAGGAGATTCCGGGAGATGGTCGGAGAGGGAATCTCGTGGGCGCTCGGGCGTTGGCTCGGGGGGTTGGGGGCGGTCGGGGTCCTCGCGGTGGCGGAAGTACTCGCCGTCTTTTGTTAGCTCGAAGAGGGCGAAGTCCTTGATTACGCTTTCCAACGCTTTTTCCGAGACTCTTAGAATCCACGCCAAAGTCGGCGGGTCGTAGCGGAGGCGCTCGGAGCCAAGATCGGCTAGCCGTTCTAGAAGTAGGCAGTAGATTCCGTAGCCTCGCGCGCCCAGCTTTCTGCGCAACGCCGCTATTCGCTCGTCTCGGATTGGATAGATCGGTTGGGTCGTCATTTTCTCTCGCGTTTCCACAAAGGCGCTTTTGTTCGGTTCGCGTCGCCGAAAAGCGCCCGCCGAAGGCGGGTTTTGTTTTGCCGCTGGTCCGTAGCCGGACGGGCAGTTCGCGGCGCCTAGGGCGCTTTTGTTCGCGCTACCGCGCGGTTGGGATCCGTAGCCGGACTGGCGGTTCGCGCTTCCGCGCGGTTGGGTAAACTACCCGCTCCCGTTGGTCGGTCCGTAGCCGGACTGGCGGTTCGCGCTTCCGCGCGGTTGGGTAAACTA
>JAFRXD010000078.1 GCA_017441605.1 Thermoguttaceae bacterium
ATAAAGCGGGTTCCTATCGCGAGAAAGAACGGCGTTGAGAAGCGTTTCGCGCGGCGACGGCGCTTTGCGGCGTCTTTTGGCGCGTTGGGCGTTTTGATTCTCGTTTTGTCGCTGACGTTTGGGCGCCAAACGGTCGAAACGAAGCGTTTGGTTCCCAAAACTACGGCGCTCGCCGATACGACGAAGCAAGTCGTTGAGGAACCGCAATTCGCGATCGCAGAATCGCCGTCCAACGATCGGATCGCAGCCCCGCAACTCGTCGATGGGACTGAACTTTCATCCGAGTCCGAGATTGTCGAAGAGGACGTCGCGAGTTCGGAAGTAAGCGACATTCCCAAGAACGTCGAGATCCAGACAACGGCAAGCGAAAATCAATTCGTTCTTCGTCGACAAAAGATCAACGAAGTAGCGATCGGCTCGCGAACGGACGGCGCTAACCCGCAAGGGAACGACGGTTCCGACGAATCGATTTTCCGAGAAGTCGAGCATCTGATTTACTCGTTCGAGCTTGTTCGCGATGACGGTAGCGTAAGTAAGGTTAAACTTCTGCGATCCGTCGATTGGCTCGACTTAGGAACAACGCGACTGCGCGATCGCAATAGTGGTAAAGAACTTTCCGAGCTCGAGCTCATCGCCGATAGGCTCATATCGCCGGAACTGCAAGAAGCCGCGTTGGACGAGATGGCGCTCGACGTTTTGCTCGATTTGCCGGAAGTCGGTTGCGTCGGGTGGGCGGAGTTGGTCGACGCCGACGATTCGTTCGAGTATCGCGAGGGCGTCGGGAATCTCGTAACGGGGACGTTTGAGCACGTCGCCAACGAGTTACTTGAACTGACGATCGAGGGGGACTCGAAGCCGATTACTTGCACGCCGAATCACCCGTTCTGGTCGGTAGATCGGGAGGACTTCGTCGAGGCGGGGGAACTGCTCGAAGGGGAGCGGTTACTCGTCTTTAACGGGGAGACGAAGCGAGTCGTTCAGAAGTTACCGCGTCCGGGTCCGGAGACGGTCTACAATCTGGAAGTGTTCTCCGAGCACGTCTATCGCGTCGCTATGGACGGGGTTTTGGTTCACAACCCCTATCAAATCCACCATTTTGCCACGAACAAAAGTAAACACTACGAACCCATTTTTACTGGTATTGTTTCTAAATACAAACACCCAAATGGCAAGATATTAACCCTAAAGGACGATTGGAACAAAAAGTTGCTTCCTCATAATGGAAGACATACTAATTATTACCATGAATTTGTTTATGCATGCCTCAAAAAAGCAGATAAAAAAGCCAATGGTAACACAGCTGAATTTTTAAGATTATTCGATGAGTACGTAAAACAACCAGCGATAGCGGATCCGAGTATTTTGTATAGTAAAATTCCTATTCCTTTTCCTTTTGATAAATGAATAAGGTTCATAATAACTTTGGTTCAAGATAACTTTAATGGATTATTTCGAAGTTCCTTTAGGAGGATTTTGTACAAATCATCGTTCCTATGATTGAATCGAAACTCGCATTCTTTCAGGTGAAGATAGAAGGTTTACTTCGATATTCCTCTGAACTTCGAGAGCCTTATTTTAGCCCATCCCCAGAAGTTTTCAATACCGTTAATGTGATTGTGTCCATCAGCAAATTCATTGTTTTTGTGAAGGATTCGATAGTGTTTTTGAAACCCGAAATCAACAAAACCATCGTATGTTTTGAAGCCGTCGGTGTACACTGTTGAATCGCGACTAACCTTTGAAAAAAATGATTGGATAAATCTATTTAAAGGAACAGGTTGCGACTATCTTTGTGTGTACGTTACTCCCTCGTTTTATCAATCCGAAAACGATATGTTTACCGTTAGCCCTTCGTCCTCGTGTACATCGAACTCGCCGAGCTCCAAAGTAGCTTTCGTCCATTTCGATGCTTCCGTCAGAGTTGGCGCTCTCGCGCTTGGCTAGGATCGCAATACACTCTCGGAGAGCCTTGAGAAAGCGATTGACAGCTTGCCGACTGATACCTGTCAATGCTGCTATCTTGGATGCCTCAATGTCGACGCAAAAGTACCTCAACATCTCGCGCGTTTGACACTCTGAAAGGTGTGAATGTTTTATGTATTTGTTACTCATATGTTCAGTATACTTTAGATGACGTGATTGTCAACTAATAGTGTCCTGAACCTTCATAAAACGATCGAACGTTTCAGGACTACAAATGTAGACTTTAAGAGAAAAGGATAAACTTATGGACGCCTTTACCGAACTGATCAACACGACAGATTCCATTCAGTCCGCGATATTTTCCGATACGCTCGACGAATATCTCGCGAAACGACTCGAGAAATGTTTGGCCAATCCCAAATCTCGCGACGGGGCGATTCGAATACGCGACGCCAACTGGGACAAGTTTCGCGAGAAGACCGAAGCGGCGGTCGTCGACGCGCTGGCGAAGAATCCTTCGCTTCTCGAGTCGACGAAGGCGATCTATTACGAGTACGACACGGACAACGGATGGGGCGGGGATTTTTTCTTTTGCGCTAGTTACAATCCCATAAGCCAAGAGGACGACGATTGGGCTTGCGATTACGAGGTTTCGGTCGAGGCTCCGGCGGCGCCCGAGCTCGCCGGACCGGAGCTTGTCTTCGCCAACGGCGACGCGGAGGACTACTCGCTCTTTTTCTACGCGCTCGTCGAGGTAACGCGAAATCTGGCGCTCGTCGAAAAGAGCCTCAAGGAGAAGTTTCCGAATTTGCCTCGGATTTGCGTCGCGTTCCACGATCAGGATCCGATTACTCGTCTGGCGAAGGACTAGGATTTTGGCAAAGAAGGGAAGAAGCTCTCGCCTGAAATAGACGGGATTCGTCCGCGGGAAGAGTCGAGTTTTTTCGCCAATCGGTCGTTTCCAATTCGCTTGGGGCTTCGGAGCGAAGCGAGCGGCGTTTTTTCCCGCGAAGATCGATTTGGATTTCGACGCGCGGGTTCTATCTTTCGCAAAGGCGCTCCGAGCGTTGACTCGCTTCAACGACGCCGGTATAATAGAGCTCGCGCGGCTTTCGTTTGGGTCGCGCGAGTTTCGGTTCTTCTTAAGGAACGCAACATATGAAATTTTTCAACGTATTGACGACGCTCGCGTTAGCGACCTCCGCGTTTTTTGGAGTCTCGCCGGTTCGCGGGGAAGATTCGTCGCTCGTTCCGAGCAAATTGCGCTGCGAGTACCTGACCAGCCCGAAAGGGATCGACGTCAAGGCGCCGCGTTTAAGCTGGATTTTTGAAACGAAAGACGCGAGCGCGCTAGGTCAAGCGCAGACGGCGTATCGAATTCGCGTCGACGCTTCGGAGGCGGACGCCAAGGCGAAACTCGGCAAAGTTTGGGACTCCGATTGGGTCGAGTCGAGCGCGATGGCGCATATTCCGTACGCGGGCGCGGAATTGACCTCCGATTCGTCGTATTTCTGGACGGTCGAGACGAAAGATCAAGACGGGGCGACGGCGATTTCCGAGGTCGCGACCTGGACGACCGGGCTTTTCGAGCGCTCGGAATGGTCGGCGCGGTGGATCGGAACGGGATTCCTCCCGGACGGGGAGACGGATCTCGCGAAGACGACGTCGAAGAACCCGGAGACGGGGCTCTACAACGACCCGTGGCTCCGCAAGACGTTCGAGCTTAAAGAGGCTCCGGCGCGCGCGACGATTTTCGTCGCGAGTTGCGGCTATCACGAGCTCTACGTCAACGGAGAGCAAGTGGAGAAAGAGGCGGTCTTGACGCCGAACGTTTCGGACCACAAGTATCGCGCGCGGTACGTCGCCTACGATATCGCGTCCTATTTGAAGCCGGGCAAGAACGTAATCGCGTTTTGGCTCGGGAACGGATGGGGCGTCTACACCGAGTACGCGACCCCGGATCGCCCGTTGACCGCCCTCGTTTTGGCGCAGACGGACGTTCGTTTCGCGGACGGTTCGAAGAAGCGGATCGTTACCGATAAGTCGTGGAAGGTCGGGGTCAGCCCGAACAATCTCTGCGGAGCGTGGATCTTCGGCAACTTCGGAGGCGAAAGCTACGACGCGAATCTGGAAAATCCGGATTGGAACAAGGTCGATTTCGACGATTCCGCGTGGAAAAACGCGACCGAATTCGCGCCGAATCTCGAACTGAGCGCGCAAGCCACCCCGTTCAATATTTTGAGCGAGCCGTTCAAGGCGGTCTCGATCGAAAAGAAAGGGGACGGCGTCTATCGCGTCGATATGGGCGTCAATTTTGCGGGTCGGACTCGCGTCAAGGTCAAGGGCAAGCCGGGAACCACGATTAAATTCGAGTATTCCGAGCGCGAGCAAGAAGTCAAAACGTTCAATTTGTTCAGCTCCTATACGATCGGACCGAAGGGGGAAGGGTTCTTCGAGAACCGCTTTAACTACAGCTCCGGTCGTTGGATCACGGTAACGGGTCTCGACTACGAGCCGAGCGTCGACGACTTCACGGGCTGGAACGTTCGCACGGGGTACGAGGTCGCGGCGAATTGCGAGACGTCGGACGATTTGCAGAACTGGGTTTACAACACGGGTCGCTGGACGTTCGAGAATTTGTCGGTCGGCGGTTACGTGGTCGACTGTCCTCAGCGCGAGCGAATGGGCTACGGCGGAGACGCGCACGCGACGTCGGAGTCGGCGATGTACAATTACGCGATGGAGGCGTTTTATTACAAGTGGCTCCAAGACTGGCGCGATTGCCAAAAGGACTACCCGGACGGGTGGCTTCCGAACACGGCTCCGACGTACTGGGGCGGCGGCGGTCCCTCTTGGGGCGGAATTGTCATTACGCTGCCCTACACGTATTATTTGCAATACGGCGATACGCGCATCTTGGAGGAAAACTTCGAGATGATCGAGAAGTGGCTCGGTTTCCTCGAGTCGAAAGTTCAGGACGGATTGCTTCGCAAGTACGGGGACGAGTGGAAGTTCCTCGGGGACTGGCTCTGGCCGGGCGCTCCGGACGGACCGAACTCGCACACGCCCCAAGCGCTCTGTTTGAACAACTGCTACTTGGTCTTTAATTTGCGGACCGCGGCGAAGATCGCGCGCGTTATCGGCAAGACCGAGAAGGCGGAGGAGTGGGAGAAGCTGGCCGCGAGCCACGCCGAGGCGATTAACAAGGAGTACTTCAAGAAAGACGAGGGCTCCTATTTCGACGACGCGCAGGCGGTTCTGGCGCTCGCGCTTTTGGCGGAGCTTCCTCCGACGGCGGAAGACGCGGCGCGGGTCCACAAGCGCTTGGAGCGAGCGATCCTCGTCGACTCGAAGGGGCACATTGGGGCGGGAATCACCGGCGGCGGCTTACTCTTCCGGTACCTGCGCCAGACGAATCGCAACGACCTGATCTACTCGACGACGAAGCAAACGGAATACCCGGGCTGGGGCTTTATGCGCGCTCACAACGCGACGACCTACTGGGAGGCTTGGGAGCTTGATCGTCCGGGCCACTCGCTGCTGCACAGCTCGTATCTGTTCCCGGTCGCGTGGTACGTTTCGGGCGTTTTGGGGATTCAGCGGAACGACGAGTTCCCCGGTTTCCGGAAGTTCGTCGTTCGTCCCCCGATGGCGAATGAGACCGAGTTGACTTGGGCGAAGGGGTCCTACGCCTCGATATCGGGCGAGATCAAGAGCGCTTGGGAGAAGAAGGCTAGCGGATTCGAGCTTTCGGTCGCGGTTCCTCCGAATACGGAAGCGACGATTTACGTCCCGAAGACGAAGGCGGACGGCAAAGTGGCGGCTCCGAAGGGCGCGGTCGCGGTCGAGGAGACCGCGGAATACGCGAAGTTTAACGTTAAATCGGGATCTTACGTTTTCCAAGAAAAATAATTTGGAAACGGGGTTTTAGCGACCCGGTTTTTGGGTTGAAGTTGAGGACGACGCGTCGATATTTGACGCGTCGTTTTTTTTGCGAAGGGCGAATCGCGTTTTTCATTTTTTCGGGGACGACTAGATTATTTGCGAAAACGGAGTAAAATAACTAGCGCTTTCGAGAATTTTTCCCGCTCCGACGAAGCGTCGAGCGAGCGAAACGGTTCGAAAAGCGGGCGCGCGACCGAGCGGCTCGGCGATTCCCGATTACAGGTCCCGTTTTGGACGGATAACTATGGCGGAAAACAATCGACAACCCAACGAGAAATTGACCCTGACGCGCGAGAATTCGTTCTGGACGAAGCGCCCGGTAGTGTACGCTCGATCGTTCGTCGTCAATTTCTTGGTTTACGGCTGCGTTTTCTATCTCGCTTTCCTTATCAAGTACGACAGCTTCCCTTGGTCTTTTTTCTGGAAGGCGCTCCCCTGGGCGCTCGCCATCAAATTGCTCGTGCTTTTCGCGGCGCGCTCGTACCGCAATATCGGTTACTACGCGACGTTTCGGGAATTGTACTCGATCGTCGTCGATTCGGTCGTCGGTTTCGCCGGGATCGTGCTTTTCTTTAAAATCGGACATCATCTCGGAATTTTCAAAGACAATCTGAGCTTCAGCGTCGCCGTGTTGGACATGATCTTTTCGATCGTGGCTCGAGGCGGGGGGCGCATGGTGAAGCGGTTCTATTTCGAGTCGATCGCTCCGACGTTCGAAGGGAATCCGGACGACGAGCCGGCGTTTTTGGTGGGGGCGAACAGTCGCGGAGCGCGCGTGGCGAACGGGATCAACACGCAGCGGAACGTCGGGGTTCGAGTGGTCGGATTCCTGACGATCCACGAGTACAAGGTGAAAATGCGGCTCGGTTCGCTGCCGGTGGTGGCGAACGTCGACGATTTCGTTCCGGTCGCGAAAAAGGCGAAGGTCAAGACGATCCTGTTTATCGCGGGGTCGCTTCCGGGGAAGGTGTTCCGAGCGCTCTACGAGAAGTGCGATCAAAACGGGCTGGTATTGCGGGTCGTTCCTCAAGTGGAGTACTATCCCGACACGAAGATCCCGATTCGGGACGTGGACGTAAACGACCTTTTGAAGCGGGATCCGGTTCGTCTCGACGACGAGCAGATTCGCGCGCTGGTCTCCGGGAAGCGAGTGTTGGTCACGGGGGCGGGAGGCAGCATCGGTTCGGAGATCTGCCGACAGCTCGCGCGATTCGCGCCCGGCGAGCTTTTTATTCTGGGTCGCGGAGAGAACCGGATTTTCTTCCTCGATCGAGAGCTTCGCTCGACGAATCCGAAAGTCAAAGTGACGCCGATTATCGCCGACGTTCAGAACGCGGAGCGAATCGACGGAGTTTTCCAAGCGACGCGTCCGGAGCTGGTGTTCCACGCGGCGGCGCACAAGCACGTTCCGCTCATGGAGGCGAACGCTTGCGAGGCGATTCGCAATAATATTTACGGCACGAAAGTTGTCGCGGACTGCTCCGACAAATACGGGGTGGAGAAGTTCGTGATGGTGTCGACCGACAAGGCGGTGAATCCGTCGAGCGTCATGGGCTGCTCGAAGCAGATGGCGGAGCGGTACGTGAACGCGCTTGCGGTTCGATCGAAGACGAAGTTCATCGTAACGCGTTTCGGCAACGTGCTCGGCTCGAACGGGAGCGTGGTTCCGATCTTTACGAAACAGATCGAGAACGGGGGTCCGATCACGATCACCGACAAGCGAATGACGCGCTATTTCATGACGATTCCCGAGGCGTCGCAGCTGGTTTTGGACGCGGCGGCGATGGGGAAGGGGGGCGAAATATTCGTTCTCGACATGGGCGAGCCGGTTCGCATTATGGAGCTCGCGAAAGACCTCGTGCGACTTTCCGGATTGCCGGAGCGCGCGATCGAAATCCAAGAAGTCGGTTTGCGCCCGGGCGAAAAACTGTACGAAGAGCTCTATTTCGAGACGGAGACGCGCATCCCCACGACGCAAAAGAAGTTGTTCGCCGCCCAGCACCGGCAGTTCGATTTGGACGAGGTGCAGAAGCAGATCGACGAGTTGCTCTCGATGACCTCGCGAACCTCGGACGAGATCAGAGCGCGATTGCGAGATTTCGTGCCGGAGTACAAGCCGACGGTTTTGCCGAAGAACGGTTCCGCGCCCCAAAACGAGAGCGATTCTCGAAAGGGGGACGAGAAGAAGTAGCGGAGCGCGAAGTCTTTGGCGTCGCGAAATGTGAAGAAACGAAAAGGAGCGGTCGCGCGAGGCGGTCGCTCCTTTTTCGCGTTTTAAGTCGAGGGCGAGTTCGCGCACGCTATCGGTTGAAGAACCAGTCGACGCTGGCGCGTTTCGAGTTCGGCTCGTTCGGTTTCAGGGAAACGCGGCAGAAGACGACGGACCCTTTGGGGACGCTCGCGGAGACCAAATTGGGCTCCGCGCGCCTTCCGTCGCTTTCGCCGATTTTGAGCTTTTGAGGGACGGCTTTGTCGTCGGAGGCGGGAGTCCAGACGCAGAGCTCGCCGACGGGGATTTCGTTTTCCGACGCGCCGCGAAGTCGCCAGACGTCGGCGAAATCGCGATCGAGCCAACCGACTCGCCGATAGAGGAAGGCGACGCGCTCGGTTTGCGCGTCGAGTTGAGGGGTCGTTTTATCGACTTCGAGGTGGTCTTTCGGCAAGAACGCGATTCTCGAGCTCGCGAGGCGTCGCAATTCGCGCAGCTCGGGGGCGTCGGCGCGGAAGCGGTCGATCGCCGCGACGTCGCGCAGTTTGGGGGCGTCGAGCATTTTGAGAAGGGGCTCTAGGCGCTTGCCGAAGTAGTAGTCGCTCGAGGCGAGCGTCGTCGCGCAATCGCGGAAAAGGGCGAAGCGGACCAGGGGATCGAGCCCCTCGACGGAGCGGATTTCGTTGAGGAAGTCGCACCACTGGGCGTACCACTGGGCGACGTCGGTCTCGCGCGTTTCGTCCTTGGCGTTTTTCGCCTTTTGGGAAAGCTCGGCGAGGATCTTGATTTGGCGCGACTCCTCGGCGGTTAGCTCGGGGGCGCTTTGGGGAATCTCGACTTCGGCGATCTCGCCCGAGGCGCTCGCGAAATAGCGATTGGCGCCGGGTTTAGGGGGCGCCGGGAGGTAGTAGAACAGGTCTTCGCTCGGGGCGTAAGTCCAGTATTTTTTGTTGAGTTCCGCCTCGATTCTCAGGACGATTTTGCGTCGGACCGGGACGTCGGAGCTCAATTGGAATTTCCATTCGTCGACTCTGCGCCGCAGGGCCGCCAACTCGGGGGGAGTCGCGGGGTCTTTCGCGGCGCTCAGGAAATCGAGGGCTTTTTGGGCGACTTCGTTGGGAACGCGGAATCGCTCGAGGGCCTCGCCGTTCTCCTCGACGAAGGAGTTCCAGCGCTCGAGTTCGTCGAGCGCGTCGAGGGTCTTGGCGACGCTCGCGAAATCGCGGTCGTAAGAGGCGGCGAGGTCGTTGGTTTCGTCGCTCGAGGCGCTCGCGAGAAACGCCTTGGTCGCCTCCGGATTTAGCGCGGCGGCGTCGTAGTCGGCAAGTCGGGAGAAAAGGGCGCGATTCGACTCGATTAGGTCGCGAAACGTTTGGAGCTCTTCGGAGACGGCGGTCGTCTTTGCAAGCAAAGACGGCTCCGCGCTTTGGAGGGCGTCGCTCGCTTGCTCGCTCAGGGGGCGGAGCGCTTCGAGCCAAGCGTCCGGGTCTCGGAAATCTCGTTTTTTCAACTCTTGGAATTGAAAAACGATTCGCTCGAGCTCGCGCTCGGTTTCCTCGGGATCCGCGTAGGGAGAGGGGGCGGGCTCGTCGTTCCCCGCGAAATCGAAGGTCTCTTCCTCGGTTTCCAACGTCGCGTCGGAAACCGGCTCCGATTCGCCGAATTTTTCCTCGAGGGTTCGCTCGGGGATTGGGTCGACGCTCGGTTCGGCGTCCAAATCGGAAGGTTCTTCCGCGTCGTCGACCGGCGTTTCTTCCGGCGATTCCTCGGGCGCCGCGTCGACGTCGTCGGGAGTCGACTCGACCTCCGGTTCGGTTTCCGGCTCGGTTTCCGGCTCGGTTTCGGTTTCGCTCGGCGCGGAGATTTCCGGATTGTCCGTCGGGTTCGGCTCGGGGGCGGATTCCTCGGGAGCGTCGATTTCGGGCGTCGGTTCCTCGGGGGCGGAATCCTCGGGAGCGTCGATTTCGGGCGTCGACGCTTCGGGAACCGGTTCCTCGGTCGTCGATTCCTCGGTCGCGGGCGCTTCGGTCGCCGTTTCCTCGGGCGTCTCGGAGCGGGTTTCGGTCGGCGGACTCGGGGCGTCGGTTTCGGGCGGATTGAAGGAGCGCCCTCTCGACGTCATAAACGCCAAGGCGACGACGAACGGCACGAGAAACGCCAGCAAATTCAGGACGCAAGAGGGCTTGCGTTTCTTTTTGGGGCGATTCGCGCCGAGGGTCGGGAAGTCGTCGTCGACCTCGTTCGACCAGATCGGCTCGTCGATCGGATGGCGGACGGCGCCGCCGCTCGGTTTTTCTCGATAGGATTTCATCGCGCCTCCTTGTTTTGCGCTTCCCTCGTTTCCCCTAATCGGTTACTCGATAATATAGTTTCGCTCTTCGTCGGGCCAGTCTTCGGCGACGAAGGCGAGTCTGACGGTTATTTGCTCGCGCGAAAGCCCGGTTCGTCGCTCGACCGCTTTCGCGTACTCTCCAAGTTGCGCTCGGTACTCCAGGTAGGTTTCTTCGGACGGTTTGTATCGATCGGTTTTGAAGTCGATCACGTCGGCGGCGACAAGTTTTCCCTCTTTGTAGAGGAGAACGAGCCGGTCGATCGTTCCTCGAACGAGAAGGTCGCCCCCTTCGGTTCGGGAGAAGGGCGTCTCTCGGAGCGCTTTGACCTCGAACCCCGGGTAGGAGGATTGGCTCAGGAGTTTTTGGACAAACTCCGACCCGCACATATCGCGGAATCTTTGGGCGACGCGCCCGACTTGCGCGGGATCGAATAGGAACGGACGAATCGCGGCGTCGAGCTCCTCTTTGGAGGGGACGCCGCCGCGGTCGAGCCATTCGACGCGCTCGAAACAGGCGTGAATCGCGGAACCGTCGCGGAATCGGGTTCCCGGGGTCCATCGCAGCGACTCGCGCCCTCCGGTCGGGGTTTTGCGGTGGAAAAGGAGTCGACGCGCGGGGGCGCCTTGGGGCAAGTCGCGATTGGTTATCGGCGCTTGGGGCTCAAGGCTTTCGGGAGTTCGCGACTCGCGCTCGGCCGACTCGTCGTCGTCCCAATTCGGGTCTCCGAATTGACAAAGGATTTGGGGTCGCGGATCGTTCGCTAGGGCGCTCGGATCGCCGACGTATTTCCCGGCGAACCCTTCGACGAGGATTTTCGCGCTCGTCAACGTCTTGCCCCCTCGCGACTTTGGAGGAACGATGGCGACCAGTTCCCGAACGGGTCGCGTGAGTCCGACGTAAAGCAAATTGAGGGCTTCTTGGACTCGCGACGTCGTTTGGTCGGCGAAGGTTTCGGGCAGCCATTCGTCGAGGGGTTCGGGGAGATCCTCGAGCAGGCTCTCGGAAACGTATTTGACCGCGGCGTCGACCGGGGCTTCGAGCTCGCCTTTCGATTTGTCGCGATGGACGTAAATCTTTTTAAGGTCGACGCGGTTGATATTGTCGGCCAAGTCGGGCAGGACGACGATATCGAACTCGAGTCCCTTGGACTTGTGCAGGCTCATTACCCGCAATGTCGCGGCGGAGGGGGACTCGGCTTTAAACTCTCGCGCCGCCAAAATAAAGCGGTCGAGGGAGAGCTCGTCGACGCGTTGGTTATAACCATAAGCAAATTCGACGAGCTTGTCGAGACGTTCCTTGTCGCGCTCGGCGGGGCAAACGGGCAGCAGCAGATCGCGGATTTCCGAGAGGAAATCTCCGAGCCCTTTCGTTTCCAGTTCCTTTCTCGCGCGGCGGGAGACGTCTTGCCCTTTGAAGGGCGCGTCGAAGTTTTCGGGCGTCAAATTGAATTTTTTCGAGAGGGGCTCGATTGTCGCGACGCGGTACCTCGCGACGGAGTCCCCCGAGCGCGCCGCCATTTGCAGGACGGCGAGGGCGGCGTCGACGGCGGGGGAGTCGGCGATCGGGGAGCCTCCCTCTTCGCTAATTTCGACGTCCTCGCCTCGGAATCGCTCTTTCAGTTTGGAGATGATTTGCGCGATCGCTTTATTCGTTCGCGCGAGAACGCCGATGGACGCGCGCGGACGGCGTTTGCGCAACTGGTAAACTCGCTCGACGACGTAGAGCATGGTCGCTTGCTTTTGCAGGCTGGAATCGGAGATTCCGCTCGCGGAGTTCGCGTCGCTTTCGTCGTCGCCGGAACCGTCGTCGAAGAGGGATCGCATTTCGGGCTTGGGCTCGTCCTCCGCCCTCGGAGCCGCGGCGTCGATCGGGTCAAGACTAACCGAGATAAACGAGCCCCCGTCGTTCTTTTCGACGGTCGGAGCTTGCTCGAGAGACCAATGCCCGGGCAGGGACTCGTTTTTCGGCGCGACGCGGTGCGTTTCAAATCCTTTGCTCCAGCGGAGAACAGCTTTGCGGATCGCGGTCGCGGCGAGACTCGCAGACTCGTCGCCGTCGCCCCCGGCGAGCGCGGGGTTTTCGCGAATATTTTCGAAGAGCTCGTTGACCGCGTCGATAATAGTCGGGCAGCTGCGCCAGTTGATCGCCATCGAGTCGCTCGCGACGTTCGGCAAATCGCGCTCGATGGAGTCGAAAATTTCGGCGCGTCCGCCGCGCCATCCGTAAATGGCCTGCTTAACGTCGCCGACGCAGTAGAAGGAGCCGGGAATTCGCCCGGTCGACTCGTCGACGCGCCTCGTAACCGCCGATAAAGCGAACGGTTTGATAATCTTCCATTGCGGGAAGGACGCGTCTTGGAACTCGTCGAGCAGGACGTGGGAGATTTTCGAGTCGAGGCGATAGACGATTTGGCGGAGTTTGTCGGCGAGCTGGAGCTCGGAGATCAGTCGGGTCAGGTCCTCGAAGCGATAGGCTCCTTTTTCGCGCTTCGCCTCGTCGAAGCTCCGAGCGGCGACGTCGAGGAGGTTCCAAGTGGCGCGGAGAACTTTGGACATTTCGGCGAATTTCAATTGCCTGGCGTAGTTTCCGCTTTGGAGGACGGCGTCGACGAGATCCTCCGGAATCGGTTTGTTGTAGAACGACTTGCCGTTTCGAGCTTTATCTAGTAACCCGTTCTTGTTGAGATTATCCCAGTCCTTTCCCAAGAACAGCGCGATAAACGTATCGGCGGATTTGCGGATTCGTCCGTCGACGCGCTTGGCTTCGACCTCGACGTCCAGATTCGCTCGCGCCAATTGCAACTTTTCGCAAAGCGAGTCGTAGTCGAGAGCGGAGTCGAGCCCCTCTTCCAGTCTGGTCCAGGCGCTCGGGGGCGATTCGCGAAAAATCTCGAGGGAATTGCCGACGATCTCGGCGATTTGTCTTTCGACGGAGCGCTCGAACTCGCCTTTGAAGAGGGCTCTGGCGAGGGTAACGGCGGCTTCGAGATCGGCTTGGGCGAAGGCTTCGAGGAGCGCGGAGCGCATCAGGAGACGATCCTCGAGTTCCTCGACGATATTCCAGTTGGGGGGCAGCCCGAGCTCGAAGGCGTATCCCCCGGCGATTTGCATAAAGAAGGAGTCGAGGGTGCAGACGCGAGCGCGTTGGGGCTCTCGAACGAGATCGACCAATTTGTTTTGGAAGACGCGTCGGGCGTTTTCGGGGGTAAGCCCGACGCGTTCGGCGAAGGCGTCGTCGCGGTCGCAGAGCTCTTGGCGCAGTTTTTCGGCGCCCTCGGCGGAGGCGGCGCCGAGCCCGAGCCTGGCGAAGACTCTCGCCTTGATTTCTCCGGCGGCTTTTCGAGTGAACGTGGTCGCCAAAATGGAGTCGACCGGCTCGCCGCAGAGGATCAGTTTGAGGAATCGCTCGGAAAGCTTAAAAGTTTTTCCCGACCCGGCGGAGGCGCGAACCACTTTGTTTTCAAAAGAGTAACTCATTTGAATCAAACCTCGTTTGCGTCGATCGTTCGAATAAGCTCGCGCGGGGTCGGGAGCGCGAGAGGACCGCTATTTCTTGTTCGCCTTTTCTTTTTTCTCGGCCTTTTTTTCCTCGAGGAACTCGTCCATCGTTTTGGAGTCGAGGGCGTCGAAGGCGGGGGTCGAGGTTTCGACGAGCTCCGCGGCGGAGTCGTCTTTTCGGACTAAAAAGAGGGCGGGAACGCCGAGCTTTTGGGCGAGGTCGGAGCCTTCTTTGGCGCCGAGGACGAACAGCCCGGTGGCGTAGGCGTCGGCTTCGGCGCAGGAGAACGCGTCGGCGGAACTCGAAGCGACGGAAACGGATCCGAGCCGCTCTTTGCTCGCGGCGCCTTCGTCGACGATCTCGGTCGGTTTTCCGGTTCTGGGGTCTAGAATGTGAGAGAAACGAACGTCGCCGACTTGTCGGTAGTTTCGGTAGTCTCCGCTCGTGGCGAGGGCGGCGGCGTTTTCGTTCGATCCGACGCGCAGAACCCGATAGAGCTCGGGAGCCTCGCGCTCGTTTTCGTTTTCGGGTCGAGTCGCGGGTTTTTCAATACCGAGGGTCCACGGGGCGGTTTTGGGTTTTTTCGAGTCGTCCGCGTCGGGGTCCAAAATTTTCTCGCCTCGGCATCGAATCTCGCCGCCGACTTCGAGCATATAGGACGTCAACCCTCGCTCTTCCAAGGCTTTGCCGGCGAGATCGGCGGCGAATCCCTTGGCGACCCCGGAGAGATCGATCGTTAGAGACGGAATCGATTTTTTGAGCCCCGGCTTCGGTTCGGCGCGGACTTCGAGCTTATCGTAGCCGACGTTTTGCTTAATCGCGTCGATTTGCTCGTCGGAGGGGAGCGCGACGAGCGGGGCCTTGTTCGGACCAAAGCGATAAAGGTTCACCAACGGGGCGACGGTAATATCGAAGGCGCCGCCGGTGTTTTTGGAGACTTTTTGAGCGATGGACACGATTTCGGCGGTTTCCGGGGAGACGTCGAACCAATCGGTCGAATCGGAGGCGTTGAACTTGGAAATTTCCGAATCGGCGCGATAGGTCGAGGCGATCGAGTCGACGAAATCGAGCCGCTTTTGAACGATTTTCGCCAGAAGGGTTTCGCAGGCGTCGATCGGTTCTTCCTCGTCGCTCGTCATTTCTTCGTCGTTGTTGATTTGCAGGAGTTGATCCGTGCTGGCGCAAACGAGGGCGCTCCAGTAGGTGCCCATCGTCTTCCCTTCGACGGCGAAGACTTGGCCGCGATTTTCGTCGGTTTTGGGCTTGTCCAACAGATAGGGTTTGAGCATATAGAGGACGAGCAGCGCCACGATTCCAACGCGTATAAAAAGCCCCGAGTTGGAGCCTTGGGGTCGCTCTTCGACATTTTCGGCGGAAACGGTTTTTTGAGTTTTTTTATTTGGCATTTTCGCGCTCGGCAAATTTAATCGACGTTTTCGTCGGAACCTTAGAGAATCAGCATCGCGTCGCCGTAACTGTAAAAGCGATAGTCCTCGGCGATCGCCTCTTGGTAGGCGCGCTTAATCAACTCGTCGCCTCCGAAGGTTCGTATCATAATAACGAGGGTGGATTTTGGCAGGTGGAAGTTGGTGAGCATCGCGTCGACCGACTTGAAGCGATAGGGCGGTCGAATAAAGAGATTGGTCGAGCCGGAGAACGGCCGCAATTTCTTGTCGTTAAGCCCGGTCGAATCGACGGTTCCGTCGTCGAGAAGATTGCTCGCGGACTCCAAGGTTCTCGCGGAGGTGGTTCCGACGGCGACGATTCGGCCTCCTCGCGCTCGGCGCTCCTCGAGGGTCGCGACGACTTTTTCGGAGATGGTCGCGAACTCGGAGTGCATATGGTGCTCGGAGAGTTTCGAGACGGAAATCGGCTTGAACGTTCCGGCTCCGACGTGCAGAGTGACGGGGCAAACGGCGACGCCCATATCTCGGATTTCGTCGAGGAGCTCTTCGGTGAAGTGCAACCCGGCGGTCGGCGCGGCGACGGCGCCCGGGGTTCGCGCGTAAACCGTTTGGTAGTCTTCGCGATCGGAGGGCTTCATAAGCCCGTCGCGGATATAGGGGGGAATCGGAACCCATCCGACGCGATCGAGAAAGGAGAAGGAGTCCTCGCCCTCGTCGAGCAAAGGCTTTACGATTAGGGTCTTCGCCTCGGTTCTCGCCTCGACTTGCAGATAGCGCTTGACGCCGCTCCCCTCGGAATCGCGCAACAGGATCTTTTCGCCGGGTCGCAACTTTCCCCGGGTTTTGGACATAATCTCCCAAAGCCCCCTAGGGTCGCATTGGAGGAAGAGGCCTTCCCAGCGGCCTCCGGTCTCGACGCGCTCGCCCAGCAGTCGCGCCGGAAGCACCTTCGTGTCGTTGAGAACCAGCGCGTCTTCCGGTCGCAGGAAGGAGAGAATATCGCGGACGCGGGAGTGGGAAATCTTGCCGGAGGCGCGATCGACGACCATCATGCGGGCGGCGGCGCGGTCGGGCAGGGGGGTTTGGGCGATCAAGCGCTCGGGTAGCTCGTAGTCGTACTGGTCGAGCTCGTTCTCCTCGGATTGGGGAACCTTTTCGATCGGGGGAGCCGAGGGGGTTTTTTCCAAGAGCTCGCCGCTCGCTGGTTTGGGGGTCGGTTCCCGACGCGACTCGACGCGCGCTCGACTCGGTTTCTTTTTTCCGGAAGAGCCGCCTAGAATCGAGGACAAAAGTCTATTGAATAAATCGCCCAATGTTTCGCTATCCGATCGCCGCCGCGACGCGGGGCGCTTAATTGTTGACGTTCGTTTCGTCGAGGGCGCGACTCGATCCAAGGGTCGCGCGCTCGGAACCAATTATAACGGTTTTTGCGGTAAATAAAAGGACGCGAGCTTCCTTTTGCGCCAATTTTAGGGAAAACAACGAACTTTTTCAACGGTCGGGGGTTGAAATCGGCGCTTTGGTTCGCGTATAATGTCGGGGCGCGGTCGCGCTTTCGCGTCGCGTTTTGGAACGGTCAATTGGAACGGAGCATGTCTCGTCGAGAAGAAGTCGCGCGAAGGAACAAGACCCCGCTCGACGTCGCGTTTTTGATAACGGAGCTGGCCCCCGGGGGCGCGGAAAAAGCCCTGACTCGGTTGGCGCTCGGGCTCGATCGGGCGAGATTTCGCCCGGTCGTTTACTCGCTGAGCGGTCGAGCGAGCGATCGGGAAAAGTCGCTCGCGCCGGTTCTTCGGGAATCCGGAATCGAGGTCGTCGAGCTCGGCGCGAAGAGCGCGCTCGATATTCCTCGGGCGTTTCGCGCGCTTCGTCGGAATCTTCGGCGCCGGAAGCCGATTTTGTTGCAGTCGTTTATGTTCCACGGGAACTTGCTCGGACGTTTCGCGGGTCGAGCGGCGGGGGTTCCGATTATTTGTTCCGGGATCCGGGTCGCGGAGCGAGATTCTCGTTTTCGGCTCGCGCTCGATCGTTGGACGAAGAGTCTCGTCGACGTTTGGGTCTGCGTCGGTGAATCGGTCGCGAAGTTTACTCGCGAGACGGGCAAAATTCCCGCGGATCGAGTCGTTTCGATCCCGAACGGGGCGGAGACGATCGAAGTCGGGGGCTCGATTCGGGCGCTGACGGCGGGGGGAGCTTTGGAATCGCTCGAAGGGGAGCGCGCCAAGTCCGCGGTCCCCGAGGGATTCGGGCGGCGAAAACGGCTGATCGCGGTCGGGCGACTCGCGCCCCAAAAGGGGTTCGATTGGCTTTTGGAAAATTTCCCCGCGCTGTTCGACGAGTCGACGCGACGGGATTGGGAGCTTTGGATCGTCGGAGAGGGCCCCGAGCGCGCTCGGTTGGAGCGAATCGTCCGAGAGCGCGGTTTGGAAAAAGACGTTTGGCTCGCCGGTTGGCGCCCGGACGTTTCCGATTTGCTGTCGGAGTCGGAGCTGTTTCTGCTTCCCTCGCGCTGGGAGGGGTTTCCGAACGCGCTTTTGGAGGCGGCGGCGCTCGGAGTCGCCGCGCTTTGCGCGAACGTCGAGGGGGTCGAGGAGATCCTCGGGGGCTCGGAGCCGCAAATCGCGGCGCCCGGGGACGTCGGCGAGTGGTCGCGCAAAATCGCGGCGCTAACGGGCGACCCGGCGTTGAGAGCGGAGCTTGGCAAAAGGAATCGCGCGCGAGTCGCGAGCGAGTTTACGAACGAACGAGTCGTCGAGCGATACGCTCGGCTTTGGACGCAATTAATCGAGGAGAAGTTGAAATGAAAGTCGCGTTGATCACGGGCGGCGGTCGCGGAATAGGCGCGGGAATCGCGGACGCGTTGGCGGCGGAGTCGTGGAACGTCGCGTTTTGCGGACGCACCGAGCCGGAGAAAATGAAGGCGCGAGTCGCCGAACTCGAGAAGAAACACGACGTCCGCGCGCTTTACGTCCAGTGCGACGTTTCGAATCGGGACGATCGCCGCGCGACGTTCGCGCGCGTTCTCGAGGAATTCGGGTCGCTCAACGCGCTGGTCAACAACGCGGGGGTCGCCCCGTTGGTTCGCGCCGATATTATGGAGGCGACGGAGGAGAGCTTCGATCGCGTGATGAACATTAATTTGAAGGGACCCTATTTCCTCACGCAATTGGTCGCGAACTACATGGCGGAGCAAAAGAAGAAAGATCCGAACTTTTCGGCGACGATCGTCAACGTCGGATCGGTCTCGGCGACGGTCGCGAGCGTAAGTCGCGGCGAGTATTGCCTTTCCAAAGCGGGCGTCGGAATGGCGACGCTGCTTTGGGCGGTTCGCTTGGCGGAATTCGGGATTCCGGTCTACGAAATACGCCCGGGGATTATTAAGTCGGACATGACGTCGGCGGTAACGGCGAAGTACGACAAACTGATCGCCGAGGGGTTGACCCTGCAACCGCGCTGGGGGTTGCCGGAGGACGTTGGCAAGGCGGTCGCCTCGCTGCTGCGGGGAGATTTTCCGTACTCGACGGGTCAGACGATCAACGTCGGGGGCGGCATGGAAATAGGACGATTGTAAGCGGCGCGCCGACGGACGAAGAACAATGCGAATACGAACTTACCGAACGGTCGTTCTCGGTAGCGGCGCGGCGGGGCTTTGCGCCGCGCTTCGACTCGACGCGGAGGGGGTCAAAGACTTCTGCGTCGTAACGGAGGGGCTGAACTTAGGGACGTCGATCAACGCGGGCAGCGACAAGCAAACGTACTACAAACTCGGGCTTTGCGGCTCCGCGCTCGATTCTCCGAGGGCGATGGCGGAGAGCTATTTGACGGCGGGGGGCGCGGACGGGGATCTGGCGCTCGTCGAGTCGGCGACGTCGCCTCGCGCGTTCTTTCATTTGGCGAATCTCGGAGTTCCTTTTCCTTACGACGCGTACGGGCAGTACGCGGGGTACAAGACGGACCACGACCCCGCCAAGCGCGCGACCAGTTGCGGCCCCTACACTTCTCGCGAGATGTGCCGCGCGATGATTCGAGAGGTCGAACGGAGGAATATCGCCGTCTTCGAGGGAGAGCTCGCGGTCGAGCTGACAACGCGCTATCTCGGGGAAGAGAACGGGGTTCCGAAGCGGAAGGTCGTCGGGCTGATCGCGATCGACGCGAAGGGAGAGCCGATCGTCTATCGCGCCGAGAACGTTGTTTTCGCGGTCGGAGGTCCCGGAGGTCTTTACAAGACGAGCGTTTACCCCGAGGCTCACGTCGGGTCGATCGGGCTCGCGATCGAGGCGGGGGCCGCGACGAAAGGATTGCCGGACGGGCAGTTCGGTCTCGCGTCGTTCACCGATCTCGCGAATCGGAAGATCAAAGCGAGCGCGCCGTTCGTTCCGAAGGAGTTTCGCTGGAACGTGTCCGGAACCTATATGCAGGTCGTTCCGAAGTTTATTTCGACCGACGCGGACGGCGTTTCCAATCCTCGGGAGTTTTTGCGGGAGTATTTCGACGACCTCGGCGACCTTTTCGGACGGGTGTTTCTCAAAGGGTACCAATGGCCGTTCGACGCGCGCAAAGTCTTCGGCGGATCGTCGTTTATCGATTTGTGCGTTTTCCGCGAGACGACGGTTCGCGGGCGGCGCGTTTTTCTCGACTATCGCGCGGATCCGGAGGGGTTTTCGCTCGACGCGCTGCCCGACGAGGCGCGAGAGTATCTCGAAAAATCGGGCGCCGCGATTCCCGTTCCGTTCGCGCGCTTGCAAAAAATGAACCCGAGCGCGATCGAGCTGTATCGCGATTGGGGGCTCGACTTGGCGACCGAGCCGCTCGAAATCGCGGTTTGCGCGCAGCATTGCAACGGAGGACTGGACGTCGATTGCCGGTGGCGCTCGGTCAACGTCGAGGGGCTCTATCCGATCGGGGAGGTCGCGGGGACGCACGGCGTCGCGCGCCCCGGCGGCTCGGCGCTCAACGCGGGTCAGGTCGGGGCGTTTCGCGCGGCGGCTCAAATCGCGCGCGAGGCGTCGACGAACCCTGGCGAGAGCGAGCCGACGACCCTTTCGCTCGACGAGGCGTATTCCTCGGGGCTCGCGAAAGATCCGGAAATCTCGAACTTGGTTCGTCGGGTCGCGAAGTTGGCGACGCGCGCGAGGCGCGCGCGACTCGCCGGGGTCGATTGGCGACGCGAACTCGAAGAAATCCGAACGGAAACGACGCGGGTCGCGGGTATTCTGCGCTCCGGCAAAGAGTTGGCGAGCGCGTCGAGCGCGGCGACGGAGCAGTGGCGGCGTCTGACGAGCGAGTCGGAGCCTTTCGAGCTCGCGCTGGACGACGGGTATCGATTCGACGCGGACGAGCGCGAGACGCTTCGGGTTTTCCAACTGTTTTACGCGCGCGCGACGCTGCTTCGCGCCTGCTGGATCTATTCGGCGTCGAAGGTCGGGTCTCGAGGCTCGTCGTTGGCGATATCTCCCGAGGGACGGACGATTTCGGAGAAGTTTCCAGAGGATTGGCGAGCGCTGGACGAGGATCCGAAGTACCGCGACATGGCGCTTTGCGCTTGGACGAGGACGGTCGACGGGGAGATCGAGACGGAGGCGCGTTGGCGCGCGACTCGCCCGATCCCGGAACCGGACGACTGGTTCGAGAACGTGTGGCGGGATTTTCGCGACGGGACAATTTATCGGTAAACTCATTTGCTAGACAAGGGCTCTTTAATGACCGAATTTAAAAAGCTGGCGACGTTTAAGAGCGTCGGGGAGTTTCGAGAGTATTTGCGAGCGATCGGGGCGGACTTCGACTTGGTCGACGCGGCGCGAGTCGGAAAGGAATCGGCGTTTTCGAAGCCTTACGAATACGAGAGTAAGATAACGGGCGCGAAACGGGTTTTTCCGAATCGTTGGACGATTTTGCCGATGGAGGGCTGGGACTGCGAGCCGAACGGGGCGCCGAGCGACTTGGCGCGTCGACGTTGGCTTCGGTTCGCGGAAAGCGGGGCCTCGGTGTTTTTCGGTTGCGAGGCGGTCGCCGTTATGCCGACGGCCAAGGCGAACGCGCGGCAAATGTCGATTACGAAAGAGACGGTCGGGGAAATCGCGAAACTTCGCGAGGACGTCGTCGCTCGAGTTCGAGATCTTTTCGGGTCCGACCGCGTCCCCTATATCGGGTTGCAGCTAACGCACTCCGGGCGCTTCGTTAAGACCCCGGACGACAAAAAACTGGACTCCCGCACCGCCTACGAGCATCCGTGCCTCGATAAGAAGTTCCATTGCGGTCCCGAGAACGTGTTGACGGACGGGGAAGTCGAGGATATTATCGCCCATTTCCTGGAAGCCGCCAAGTTGTCGCAGGAGGCGGGTTTCGATTTCGTGGACGTCAAGTGCGCGCACGGGTATCTCGGCTGGGAATTTCTGACGGCGTTCGATCGACCCGGCAAGTACGGCGGATCGTTCGAGAACCGAACGCGGTTTTTCCGCGAGATCGTCGAGGGAATTAAGAAAGTCGCCCCGGGGCTCGATATCGGAACTCGTTTGGGCGTCGGGGATTTGAGACCTTTCGAAAAGGGACCGGACGGAACGGGTCGCCCGATCGAATGGGAGGGGCGATATCCCTACGCGTTCAACGGAGACGGGACGGGGCTCGGCGTCGATCCGGAGATGAAGGATCTCCTGCAATTCGCCGATTTGCTCGACGAGCTCGGGATTTCGCTTATCGGAACGACGTTCGGAAGTCCTTATTACGTCCCGCACTCCCAGCGCCCCGCGGCGTTCGCGGTCTCCGACGGCTACTTGCCTCCGGAGGATCCGCTTCTCGGAGTCGCGCGGCAGTTGCGAACGGTTCGCGCGCTTAAAGAGCGCCGACCGGAGCTTTACTTAATCGGCTCGGGGTACTCGTACCTGCAAGAGTTCATCCCGCTGGTCGGGGAATGGGTTTTGGAGACGGGAGGCGCGGACTCGATCGGTCTCGGTCGCTCGGCGCTGTCGTACCCCTCGCTTTCGGCGGACTATATGGCGGGCAAACCGCTGAACAAGAAAGCGATATGCCGGACGTTCGGCGACTGCACGAACGCGCCTCGGGCCGGGATGGTCTCCGGGTGCTACCCGTTGGACGACTTCTACCGCGCGCGCGAGGAAGCCGCGATACTGAAAGAAATTAAGAAAGTCAACGCGTCGAAATAGGAAAGAGCGATGAGATTATTCGGATTGTTTTTCGCGCTTTTGGTCGCGGTCGGAACGGTCGCGTCGGCGAACGACGGGATCCCGGAGTTCGACAAAGGGCGATTGGAGCGCGAGTTTAAGGATCCTCCTCGCGAGTTCACCGTCATGCCGTTCTGGTTTTGGAACGACAAGCTCGACGAGAAGGAGATCGCTCGCCAGATCGCGAGTTTTGAAGAGAAGGGCGTTTATGGATTTACGATTCATCCTCGCATTGGACTGCCCGAGGACGAGGGTTGGATGAGCGAGAAGTTGCTGTCGACGATGCGGGTCGCGTTGGAAGAGGCTCGGCGTCGCGGGATGTTCGTCCTGCTCTACGACGAGGGGATGTACCCGTCGGGGTCGTCGGCGGGTCAGGTCGTCGCGGAGGATCCCGCTTACGCGGCGCGCGGCTTTTTGCGCGTTCCGCTCAAAGAGGACGGAACCCCGAAAGACGAGAAGGTTAGAATCGGCGACGACTGGAATTTGGCGGGAACGTTCACCGATCCGCAAGGGGAGTCGGAGGCGATTTACGACGCGCCCTCGGGGGGCGTTATTCGCGGACTGCACTATATCGGGGACGAATCGAAAAACCCGGGCGAGTTTTCGCCCCCCGCCTCCGATTTGCTCAATCGAGACGCGGTCGCGACGTTCGTTCGCTTAGTGTACCAGCGGTTTTACGACGAGTTCAAGGAGTATTTCGACGCGGGAGTCGTCGTCGGAATCTTCACGGACGAGCCGTCGATTTTGGGCCGGGGGTCTCGTCGCGGAATGCAAGTCGGGAATCTTCAAGCCCTGCCGACGATCAACAAGTATTTGGGATACGACTTTACGCCTCATTTGCCCGAGCTTTGGCGCGATTGGTCTCCTGAGAGCCCTCAACGACGCAAGGAGTACAATAGGGCGGTAAAGCTGGCGCTGGAAGAGATTTATTACGGAGCGCTTTCGGAATGGTGCGCCGCGCATGGAACGAAACTGTGCGGGCATCCGGAGCAGTCGGCGGACATTGGGGTTTTGAGAAAGTTTCAGATCCCGGGTCAGGATCTCGTGTGGCGGTATATCGAGCCGGGCGAGAAGGCGTTCGATCCGGGGCATTCTCCGATGGCGAAGTGCGCGTCGAGCGCGGCGCTGCACAACGGGGCTCGGCGCAATATGAACGAGGCGTTCGGAGCCTACGGGCACGACCTAACTTACGAGGAGACGGTCTGGCTGGTCAACTGGTTGGTCGTTCGCGGACAGAACATGATCGTGCCGCACGCGTTCTACTATTCGATTCGGGGACCGCGCTTTGAAGAGCGCCCGCCAGACGTTGGACCGAACTCGCTTTGGTGGGACGATTACAAGACGTTCGCGGATTACTGCGCGCGGATCTGCTGGCTCAATACCGACTCCAAGCCTTGGGCCCCGACCGCCCTTTTGGTCGATTCGAACGTCGCGACCTCATGGGGAACGAAGACCCTCTTCGAGCGGCAACTCGACTTCAACTACCTCGAATTTCGCTCGCTGGTCGAGGACGCGACGATCGACGACGACGGAATCTCCGTTGGCGGAGGTTTTTATAAAACCCTCGCGCTGACCCCGGGCTACGACGTTCCCAAAGACGCCGAACCGATTCTCAAAGATTTGGCGCGACAAGGGCGCGTTTTGCGCTGGAGCGACCAGTCGGCGCCAGTCGAGGGCGCGAAGCTAGCTCGAAACGACGACGAGGCGGTCGCCGCGATTCTCGAGACGTCGGGATCGGACGTCGAGACGATCTCGGGCGATTCGAGCGGGTTGCGCGCTCGTCGTGTCTCGAAAGGACCGGTCGAGTTTTATTTCTTGTTCAACGAGGTCGACAAGCCTCTCGACGCGACGCTGACGTTTTCGGCGGATCAAGGGGGCGAGGTTAATCGTTGGGATCCTTGGACCGGAGAGATCGCTCCGCTCGAAAGGAATTCCGACGCGCCGAAGCGATTCAAAATCGAGCTCAAGCCCTACGAGACGACGATCATTGGATTTACAAACGAATAGGAGAGGCGATGAAAACGACGACGGCAACGATCGTTTTGTGCTTGTTCGCGACCCTTTTCGGCTTCGCGCCGCGCGCTCGCGGGATCGAGAGCGAAGGAACGCGCTGGGCGATTCAAGAGGACGGCTCGATCTTATGGACCGATTTTTCGGGAGATAGGATTCCCCACAAGGATCATATCGAAGCGAGCGGGGAGCGGGTTTCGACCGTTTTGCGGTACGGAGTCGACGGAAAACGCGCTTTTCAGTTGGAGCGCTCGGTCGTCTGGCCTATGCTGAGAACGATTCCGAACAACACCCACGCGAGTTTGACGATCCGTTTTGGAACCGATATTCTCGGGACGGCGCTCGTCGACGGGGAACGGTTGGTGGGCGAAAAAGTTAAGTCGCTGCGGCTCAACGGGTTTCTTACGGTCGAGAGCGAGTTTCCGCTCGCCGCCGGGGGAGCGCTGGAAGTCGAGCGGAAGATCTTTCCTTCGACGACCGGACCGTTTATTTGC
The DNA here is from genome assembly GCA_017441605.1 of Thermoguttaceae bacterium. Classification (GTDB taxonomy): domain Bacteria; phylum Planctomycetota; class Planctomycetia; order Pirellulales; family Thermoguttaceae; genus RUG369. The sequence continues at coordinate 24,997 of JAFRXD010000078.1, forward strand.
GAGCGCGTCAAGCTGACGAATCGAGCGGAGCGCGAAATAAAGGTCGAAATTCCGGAGTATCGGAAGGTTTCGACGACCGACCCGAACAAAGGCGTCAACGGGAGTTATACCCTCGTCGAGAAACTGGCCGGCGCCGGGACCAAAACGCTCGGCTCCGGGGAGTCGGCGCGCGTCGAGTTCTCGATTCAGGGTTATTCCGAGGGCAAGGGCGAGTCGGAGCTCGACCCCGACTTGGAGACGGAGGAAGAGGCGCGCGCGGCGCTCGTTCGCGAACTTTGGACGAATCTCGTTTTGGAGACGCCCGAGGACGTTCTGGACGTCGCGTTCGCGTTCGCGAAAATCAGGGCGACGGAAAGTATCTATCGAACCGCGGGCGGGCTAATGCACGGACCGGGGGGAGAGTCTTACTACGCCGCGATTTGGGCGAACGACCAGGCCGAGTACGTCAATCCGTTCTTCCCGTATTTGGGGAACGAGAACGGAAACGAGAGCGCGCTCAATTCTTACGCGCATTTCGCGCGGTTTATCAACCCCGAGTACAAACCGCTTCCGTGCTCGATTATCGCGGAGGGAATCGATATTTGGAACGGAGCCGGGGATCGCGGGGACGCGGCGATGATCGCCTACGGCGCCTCGCGCTACGCGCTGGTTCGCGCCGATCAAGCGGAGGCGCGACGTCTTTGGCCGTTGATCGAGTGGTGTTTGGAATATTGCCAACGCAAATTGAACGACGCGGGGGTCGTCGCGTCCGATTGCGACGAGCTGGAGCGCCGTTTTCCGGCGGGCGAGGCGAATCTCTGCACTTCGACGCTTTATTACGACGCGCTGATTAGCGCCCAATATTTGGGGAAAGAGCTCGGCGTTTCGGAGGAGCGGCTCGAGGAATACGCTCGTCGAGCCTCGGAAATGCGCGAGAATATCGAGAAGCATTTCGGAGCGGAGGTTCGCGGTTACCAAACGTACCGCTATTTCGAGGGTTGCGAAAAACTGCGCTCGTGGATATGCGTTCCCTTTATCGCGGGAATCGACGAGCGCAAAGAGGAAACGTTGGACGCGCTCTTTACGAAACTCTGGACGGAGAACGGGTTGCTGACCGAAGAGGGCAGCGCGACGTACTGGGATCGCTCGACGCTCTACGCGCTGCGCGGCGCGCTGGCGGTCGGAGAGACGGAGCGCGCGCTCGACCATTTGCGAAGCTATTCCAAGACGCGCCTCCTCGGCGACCACGTTCCCTATCCGATCGAGGCGTGGCCGGAGGGCTCGCAGCGGCATCTGTCGGCGGAAAGCGGTTTGTATTGCCGCGTTTACGTCGAGGGGCTCTTTGGGATTCGCCCGACCGGCTTTTCGTCGTTCCAACTGACCCCGCGACTTCCGAAGGAATGGAATCGAATGGCTCTAAAGAGCGTCCGCGGATTTGGGCGAACCTTCGATATCGTCGTCGAGCGGGGAGAGGAGCCGGGAACGATCGACGTGGAAATCGCTCGCGGCGGCGAGAAAACGACCCTGACCGCGCGGGAAAACGAGACGATTCCGATTCGGCTCTAAATCGTCGACTTCATTGCGTTTGAAACGACGCGCGCCGGCGTTTTTCGACGTCGGCGCGCGTTTTTTATTGGTCGTCCCATTCGTTGTATTTTCCGGGCAATTTGGAGTTGAGAGTCGCCCAGAAGGGATGTTGCCGATCGGCGCGGGTTCTCGCGTCTTCGAGGATAACGCGCGAGCTGGCGGGGACCAGCCCGTTCTGTGGCGTGAGCTTTCTTCCGTTGAACGTAACCTCCATTTTGCGCTCGAAATCGAGCGCCTCGGGGGACAGAAAGATCACGGCTCGGTCGGCGGTGGACTTAACGCGCAGGGCGTTGTCGACGATCTTGAAGAACTCGGTTTTGGCGGGCTGGTATCGCCCGGTTCTCGATTCGACGAAGAGGGGGTCGAGCATCGATTTCTCGGGGAAGTCGAATAGCTCGACAGACCAGAAGAAATTGTCCCAGGGTCTGATCGAATAGACGACGCGCTCTTCTTGGAAGAAGAATCGCCTCGTCTTCATCGTCGCCCAGTCGAAAATTCTGGTGGTTTCCTCGGGGAACGGCTCGGCGCCTCGCCCTTTGAATTGCGAATAGGTCATGTCGAACGGCTTGGAGAGATCCATGCCCCAGTCGAGGGTTTCCCGGCTTTTCGCCATTTTTCCGCCGTCGAGCTCTCCGCCGATCGCGTAAAGGGGGACAAATTCGCCGTTTCGTTTGAGCAACGGGGTGAGGAAATTCGCGGAGCCGCAAATCGGAACGCACCCCGCCCAAAGATCCGGATGCGCCAGCGCGAGATCCCAGGCGAGGTCGCCTCCCGACTGAAAGCCGGAAATGAAAACGCGATCCGCGTCGATCGAAAAGGTTCTTTCCGCGTCGCGCAGGCAATAGAGAACGGAGGCGCAAGAAACCGCCGAACCTTCGCGCGCGTCGCCGCCGGCTCTCCAGTTGGGAGCGATGACGATATATCCGAACCGTCCGGCTTGCCCGTACCGCTCGCCGGTTTTTCTGCCTTGCGCGTTCGTCTTTTCGACCCAAGGCCCGCACCACCAGTTGAGCTGCTGAACGGGGGAGGATCGCTCGCCGTTCAGGGTAACGACGACGGGGTATTTCCGATTGGGGTCGTACTCCGGGGGGAGTTGGACGAGGTACGAGAAGGTTTTGCCCGCCTGGAAGGAGGGAACGGTAATCTCGTAAAAGAAGGGCTTGTCGCGGGTGGAGCGGGGTGGGCTCTTCGGGGGCTTCATCACGGCGAGAATTCTCGCGATTTGCTGGGGATTCGAGGCTTCCTCGGCGCGAATTTCGTCCCAAAGTTGGGCGCGGCGAGTCGGCTCGTCCTCCAAGAGATAGCGTCGAACGAGGCGCCGGACGCGATACATCGAGGTCGCGAACTCCAAGCGATCGTCGGTGGCGACGTTGCCGACGAGCCATCCGCTTAGGGCGAGGGCGAGTTTTTGGGAGTCGTTGAGCGAGCCGTCGTTTTCCGCTTGTTTAAAGGCGGCGAACCTTCCGAGCGTATTGGGGTTGAGCTCTTTTTCTATTTCGACGACGATCGAGGAGGCGTCCTTCTTCTGCTCGGGATCCTCGACGGCGGCGAGGAGCTCTTGGAGCCGCCCCAGAACGCGGGAGCGCTCTTCGTCCTCTTCCTCGCACTGCCGGCGCATGCGGCGAATCGCTTGGATTTTTTCGGGGGAAACGCGATCCGCCTCGAACGCGGCGAGGAGTTCCCTGACCTTTTTGTGCTGCCCCGAATTGCGGCGCAACTCGAGCTCGCCGAGAAGCCGCTCGGCGGCGAGCTGTTTGATGAGGCGCAGAGCGGAGTCGAGTTTCGTCGCTTCCTCGTCCGATTGGAAGTCGTCGACGATTTCCTTTAACTCCTCGATCGCTTGTTCGTACAGGGAGGCTTGGACGTAGAACTGATAAATGCGGAGCCGATCGTCGAGAGACTTGGGATCGATCTGTTTTTTAATCAACGCGGTGAGGGTGGCACGCGGCAGAGTATGGGGCGACAGCCGCATGTCGAGATTGCTCGTCAGCCCTTGGACGCGGACGTAAGTGGGGGCGATTTCGGTGATTCCCTGCGCGATCGGGACGCCGGAGGCGATAATCGTCCGCCGTCCGAACTCGTCGAAATCGGAGGTCGCGCGGTAGGAGCCCAAAATCGCGATGCGATCGTTGGGGTTTTCGTCGACGCGCTGCTTGATTTTGAAGGTCTCCATCGCGGAAGTCGAATCGTCGAGAATCAGATCGGCGATCGCGTTTTTGGGGACGTAAATTCTGCGCAACTGGTCGTCGATGGCGACGATTTTTTCGGACTGAACGGGGGAGGAATCGCGCTCTTTTTTCGACTCGGTCGTTTCGACGACGCTTCTAGTCCGGAAGATCTCTCCGATGTAGAGCCTTCCGTCTTTCATCACGACGCGGGTCTGCGCGGCTTGGAGATTCGCCGAGGCGAGCGAGACGAGCGAGAGCGTCGTCGCCATGGCCAGCGCGATTCCGATCGTTTTCAATTCTTGACGCGACATACCGAATCCATTAAAATAAAGTTTCGCGAAGAGGGCGTTCGGGGTCGAGCTTCGCGCTCGTCTTCTCGAGCGGTTTGGACGCTCGCGCCGACGAAATAGTTTCCTCGCGGAAGCTCGTTTTGGTCGTCGGACGCGCCGCCCCCTTATCGTCTAAACGGCAAAATTTCTCTTCGAGGTAAATTTTACCTCGCGAGAACGTCCGTTTTTCTTATTTAGCGCAAATTAACGTCGAGATCGAAGAAGTGAGCGAAACGGTTTCCATATACTGTCCCCATTGCGGGCGCGAGCAGCGGATATCCGCGAAACTTCAGGGATGCTCGACGCTTTGCGCGGTTTGCCGTCGCGGGTTCGTCGTCCCGACGATCGATCCGGGATTTCGCCAGGTTCAGCCGCCGCCGATTAAGAAAGCTCCCCGATCGGAAGGGAGCGGGAATCGGAATCGCTCCGACGAGCGAGAGGCGCCGCGACGCCCCGACTCGCGCGAGGATTTGCGGAAGCGCGATTCCGGCGGCAAATCGAGCGTCGTGACGATTCGCTCGTATTTGAAGCCGGAACGCTCCAAACGGCTCGATATTGGCAAGACGCTAAAACTGGACTGGTTTCGGCGAGGGGAACCGGAGGAGCCCGAGGAGCCGGACGTGTTCCTCGCGGAACGGGATCTGTCGGACGAGGAGTTTTTCGACCGTCTGACGGCGGAACCGGTCGCGCGCGGTCCCGTTCGGGGCGGGGACGTGAAAGCGCCGCCGGTTTACGTTCCGAAGCCGGTCAAGATTCCTTGGTCGCAACGGGTCGATTTCGTCAAACTCGGATTGCGCTTGGGGGCGCTCGCCGTCGTCCTCGGATTGGTCGCGTTCGGGGCGTCTTTTGTTTTGCGGGTTTCTAGCCCGAAATACGCGCGTCTTTCGGGGGGCGGACCGGAAAAAGTCCGGGTCTTTGGCCGGGCGGTTTTCCCGAGCGAAACGGGCGAATTGGAAGGGGACGAGGGGGCTTTTCTGTTCTTTTTTCCGGATCGCCCGTTCGAGACGCCCTTGAGTTTGGGGGGCGCCGCGCCCCAAAGGAAGACGCCGTCGAAAGACGACGAGTTTTGCGTTAAGCTCGCGGCGAACGGCGGAGCTTTTGAAAGCGCGGGGTTCGACGGCAATTTCGACGCCGAGCTTCCCGCGCAAGGGGTCTATAAAATCCTGGTCGTCTCCGCCAACGCGTTCGGGGACTCCTCTCGCGTCGATCCCGAGACGGTTCGCGAAATAGGAAAGTATCTTTATCGCCCCGAGAACTTGTTGGGGAACAAGTTTTACTGGGCGACGAAGAATCTCGACTCGGAAAGCGGTCGGGATTTGTATTTCAACGCCAACGAGTAGCGCCGCTCGAGCGCTCGAGGAATCGCGGGGAGGCTCCGCTTCCTTTTCCTGGAAAGCGCCCGATTTCGGCGATTTGATCAAGCGCGGTTTGGAGCGTCTTTTCGGCGCTCTCGGTCGTTCCCGATTTGTTGGGGTAGATCTCGTAGAGACTTCGATATTTCGTCGGGGTTAGGTTGGGCATAACGACGTTGGCGCCGCGCTCGAGTCCCCCTTTGCGCCCTCGTTTGGCGTCGAGGGTGGCGAGCGCGGTCGTGCTCGGAATATTGGCGTCGGGGCATAGAACGCGCGCGAGCGCGACCGTCTTTAGCGCGGTCTCGAGATCGTTCGGAACCTGCTCGCTCGTCGCGGGATAGACGAATTGTTTGTTGGAGGGAAGGGGAATCTCTCGCTCGCTTTTGGGCGCGTCGTCGGGAAGGGGAATCGTTTTCCAGAGACCGTCGCGCTTTTCGAGCCGTCCCAACGGGGTCGAGCGGTGCGGGATGTAGGCTCCGCAGCCTATCATGTCGAGATCGAGCTCGCGGAAGAGCGCGAGGTCGCGCGCGAGATCGCGAAAGGTCTGGCCGGGAATGCCGATCATTACTCCGCTTCCTATTTCGTAACCGATTTCTCTCAGACGTTTTAGCAGCGCGATTCGATCGGCGGGCTCGTTTTCGTCGGCGGAGGGATGGATCGCGCGATAGAGCTCGGGATTCGAGGTTTCGAAGCGCAGGAGGTACCGGTCGGCTCCGGCGCGCTTCCACAATTCCCACTCGGAATCGGAGCGCTCGCCTAGACTTAGCGTAATCGCGAGTTCAAATCGCCCCTTGATTTCGGCGACGAGCTCGGCGACGAAATCGGCGTCGAGCGCGAGGTCTTCCCCCGCCTGCAAGACGAGGGTTCCAAATCCTCGGGAGGCGGCGAAGGAGGCGCCGTCGAGAATTTCCTCGCGGGTCATTCGGTATCGCGCGATGGTTCGGGAGGCTCGAACGCCGCAGTACAAGCAGTTGCGACGACAATAGTTGGAGATTTCCAGAAGTCCCCGGAACCAGACCGCGTCTCCGACGCGGTCGCGCCGGAGTCGGTCGGCGGCATGGAAAAGCTCGGCGAGTTTTTCCTCGTCGGTTTCTCGCAGCCAATTGGCGATTTCCGCCTCGTCGATTTTGGAATTTAGCATGGCTCGTCTTTCTCTCGACAAAAAATATCGCTAAAAAAACCGCGCGACTCGGATTGCGCCGCGCGGTTTAATCGTCGTTTTCCAAAGAACCGCGCGAATTACGGTTTCGTTTCGCTCCAATGATCCGCGCCGTACTTTTCGACCGGCTCGCAAGCGGGGGCGCCCGGTTTGAAGCTGTGGGCGGTGAAGAAGACTTGCCCGTCGACTTCTGGGGAGCTCGCCATGTACTCGAGTTGTCGGGTCAGTTCGCTCGGGTCGCGCCACGCTTCGGTCTTGGAGTTGGGATCGACGCGATACGCGGCGGTTCCGATATAGAGTTTGACGTTAGTGTCTTTCACGACGTCGGACCACCAGTCGGTCAGGATTTTGAAGTCGGCGATTTTAAACCCGATGTGCCAGTAGATTTGCGGAACGACGTAATCGATCTTTTCGTCTTTGATCCATCCGCGAACGTCGGCGTAAAGGTTGTAGTAGCATTGGTTGCCGTTCGTTTCGCTTCCGAGCGGATTGCTCGATTTGTTCGCCCAAATTCCGGCGGGACTAACGCCCCAGACGACGCCGGGTCGCGCGCTATGGATCTCTTTTCCCGCCGCCTCGATCAAGAGGTCGACGTTGTGGCGGCGCCAGTCCTCGATATTGTCGAAGTCTTTGCCGTATTCCTTAAAGGTTTCCTCGTCCTCGGTTAGGTTGCGCTCGGGATAAAAGTAGTCGTCGATATGGATTCCGTCGACGTCGTAGTTCTTAACGATTTCGACCATTCCGTCGACGACGAGTTGGCGAACCTCGGGCAGCCCGGGATTGAGGTAGAAGCGATCGCCGTGTTTGAAGGTCCATTCCGGGTGAACGCGCGCGGGGTTGTTTTCCGCGAGGTCTTCCAGCGCCTTTCGGCCGACGGTAACGCGGTACGGGTTGACCCAGGCGTGAAGCTGAATCCCTCGCTTATGCGCTTCTTTGACCCAATAGTCGAGGGCGTCGAAGTTTTGGTCGGGGGCTTTGCCCTGCTCGCCGGAGAGGAATCCGGACCAGGGGTAGATTTTCGAGGGATAGAACGCGTCGCCCATGGGGCGAACTTGGAGGAAGATCGCGTTCAGGCGGAGCTCGACGGCGCGATCGAGCCATTGGTCGGCTTCGACGCGCATTTGATCGGCGCTAAGTCCCGGTTTGGACGGGAAGTCGATATTGGAGACGCTGGAGACCCAGACGCCGTGGAGTTGGGTCGTCTCGTCCTTCGCTTGCAGCGCGGAGGAGAAGGCGAGCGCGAGGAGCCCGATCGCGAGCGAAGGGACGATTCGTTTTAAGTTAAACATAAGTTATTTCTCCTAGTCGGCGGGTTTTTGCGCCGCGACAACGGCGGACATGTCGTCGGCGGGGATCGCGAGTCGCGCGTTTTGGAACCCCGCCTTTTCGAGCGCGGAAATCGTTTCTCGCGCGGAGTAGACTTTTCCTTTCAACGTTCGAACGGTCATATTTAACCCGAAGAACGCGGCGGCTTTGGGACCGGTTTGATCGTCGCGAATATAGACGTCGCGAACGGCGATCGCGCCCCCCGGTCGGAGCGCGTCGAACGACTTGCGGAACATCGTTTGGGTCGCGTCGTCGTCCTGCTGATGAATAATCGCGCTAATCCAGACGAAATCGACGTCGGTCGGGTAGGGATCGACGTAAAAGTCGCCGGGATAGAACTCGACGGAATCGCCGCGAAGGGCGGTTTTCGCTTTGATTTTCGCCTCCTCGATCGCGGCGGGACGATCGAACAGAACCGCTTTCGCGCTCGGATTGGGATTTTTGGCGAGGAACTCGAACGAGTAGGTTCCCGACGCGCCTCCCAGGTCGAGCATGCGCTCGAAGTCGAGCAGACCGACGTTTCGCAACGAGTCGGCGATTTTGGGCGCGAGCCGGTTGGCGACGACGTTCATCGCCAGAACGAAGTCTTGGAACTCGACCAAAGCGCCGTTGACGCCCGCGACGTCGGGGACGGGAACGCCGTTTTTGAGCGTCCAAGCCAATTGCGACCATCCTCGAGCGCAGTTCGCTTGATGGCGGATCATCGGAACGACGGACCGTGGCGAACGCGAGTCGAGGAAGGGCTTTAACGCCTCGGGGACGCGATATTTGCCGTCGTCGATCTCGAGCAAGTCGAGGGACGCGAGGGCGGCGAGCAGATAGGAAAAGCCTCTGCCGTCGAGGTCGAGCGCTTTCGCCAAGGTCTCCGGGTCGGCGGAACCGCGATCGACAATCGCGGAGAACAAGTCGAGCTCGCAAGCCGCCATTACTGCGCAAGACGTTTGAAATCCTGCTGTTAAACCGAGCAATTGTTCGGGGGTCATTCGATGCTCTCTCCTTTAACGCGAAACGTTGGCGACTTGTTCGGGGGTCAGCGCCCAAGTATAGACCCTGGCGTTGGCGATACGCCCGGGGAAGAAGAATCTTGACGTCAGACCGGGATTGACGTCCCCTCCGACGCAAAACGCTCTCGCGGCGGCATTTTTCGTGAATCGGAATTTGCCTTTCGCCTCGGCTTCGGCGGCGAGTTTTCCGTCGAGGTAGAGCCGCGCTCGCTCGCCGTCGAAGGTAAACGCCGCCTTGGTCGGCTCTTGGGAGTCGAACGGGACTTCGAGGAACCGATAGTCGGAATCGACCCAATAGCGAACTTTGAGCGACTTTTGCCCAACGTAATACTCGAATCCCAACCCTCCGCTCTCGGTCGAGCCGAAGATCGAAATCAATTCGGAGTCTTTTTTCAGCGAAAGATCGAGTTTAAAATTGACGAAGATCGAGATTTCGTTCCCAAAATCGCATTCTCGCGCCTCGGAGAAGGGCGCGATAAACGTTTGGTCGACCCCGTTGAACGACGCGGCGACTCCCATGTCGGGAAGGTCGACGATTTGGGGCGCTCCGATCTTCTTAAACTCGACGGCGGGCCGAGATCCGGAAACGTCGATCGGACCTTTCTCGGGGTCGAAAAGGACGTCGAGGAAGTTGCCTCGCGGGTTCGGATTCGAGCGCGCCGCCTCGTCGACGGGGGCGAGGGTCTCGAACTCGACGACCAGCGGCTCGGCGGTCTCTTTTTGGAACGCGCCGGTCGCGTAGATTTTGGCGCGAAATTTAGCGGAGGACTCGAGTTCGCGGAGGGTCGCGCGAATCGAGTCGGCCGGGTTCTTCATGAAATAGTCGGACCAGAAATATCGAGTCGCGACTTCCTTCCAGCCGTCGTCCGTTTCCTTCTCGACGACGACGCGATAGGAGACGACGCAAAACTCGTCTTTCGCTTGGGAAAAGCGCAGCGACGCGGCGGAGGCGCGGATTTCGAGAACCTCGACGGACGCGCTCGGGGACCAAGTCGGCGCGGACGCCGCGTTGAAGCGCGCGTCGGTATGGACGCGCTTATTAAGGTCGAGGGGATCGACGAGGAGATACTCGCGATCGAGGAGGGAGTCGGAGATGACGTCGTAGAGGCGAATTCGGATCGTATTGTCTTTGTAAACGTCGAAAATCGAGAAGGTTCCCGCCTCGCGGAACGGAACGTCCCCCAGTTGGAAATCGCGCTCTCGCTCGTAGAGCCCGAGCGCGAAGTAGCTTAGGGACCCGGTTCCGTAACAGGCGAAGGGCCCTTGCCAAATCGCGCGCGGGTCGACGGACGGAATGTGGGAATGTCCGGAAATGTGAACGATTTGCGGGTATTTCGCGAGAATATCGGCGAGATCGCTCACTCCGGCGTGGAAATCGCCGGGCTTGTCTTGACTTCCGTAAACGGCGTCGCGAACGCAGTAATGCTGGACGACGAAGACCGGTTTGGTCGGATCGGCTTGGACCGCCTTTTCCAAGTTTTCGTCGAGCCATTCTCGCAAATAGACGTAGTCGTTCTCGTCGCAAGTTCCCTTTTCAGGCGAGATGGTAATAAACTGATACCCGTTAATTTCTTGGCGGCGATTCGCCCTCGTTTGGAACGTCTCTTCCCAGAGCTTCCGATTGCCGCCGTAATACTCGTGGTTTCCCATCGCGAGAACGCGACGGACCGACGGGGCGAGGTTTTCGTCCAAGATCTTTTTAAAGGGGTTAAGCTCTTCCGGGACGCCGTGGTTGGAGAAATCCCCCGCGACGAGAAAGGCGTCGAATCGATCGCAAGGTTGGAGGAAGCAAAAGACTTTCGCCTTTTTGAGGGTCTTGACGAGCCGGACGCGCTCGGCGGACTCGTCGTTGTGGCTCTTGTCGAAGTGGACGTCGCTAACGGCGACGAAACGCAGCGCGAGCTCGTCGGGATTTTCGTCGGCGACGAGCCGCGAAGGGACGCACAGCGCGAGCGCCGAGGCGCTTAGGAACGTTCGTCGATTGAGGGAAGAATGGGGCATAAGCGTAAGCTCCTATTCGTCGCTGGCGCGAGGGTTTTATTTGGAAACGTTTGCGACTTGCTCCGGGGAAAGCGCCCAAGCGTAGACGCGCGCGCCGGCGATTTCGCCGGGGAAGAACCATCTGGCTTTTCGATCGGGGCAGACGTCGGCGCCAATGCAAAACGCCCTGGCGGAGGCGTGTTGGGTGAACCGAAACTTTCCTTCGGCTTTCGCGCTCGCGACAAGATTTCCGTCGAGGTAGAGCCGGGTTTCCTTTCCGTCGTAAGTAAAGACGGCGACGGTTTCTTGGTCGGAATCGAAGTCGACGGCTAGGTCGGAGTATTTGTCGTCGACCCAGCAGCGCGAGGCGAGTTGTTTCGACTTGGGATAATACTCGAATCCCAGCCCGCCGCTCTCGGTCGAGCCGAAGAGGCTAATCGTCTCTTGGTCCTTCTTTTTGGAAAGATCGAGTCTAAATCGAAGGAATAGCGAGATTTCGTTTCCGATATTGCCCGAGCGAATTCCGGAGAACGGGGCGAAATAGCATTGGTCGACCCCGTTGAGCGAGGCGACCGAGCCAAGGGACGGATCGTCGACGATCTTCGGATTTCCGACCGCTACGATTTCCAAAGGATTCTCGATTTTGGGGTTGGCGTTGATCGGTCCTTTTTCGGGATCGAAGAGGACGTCGAGGAAATCGCCCCGCGGGTTCGGGTCGCTCCGATCGACGTCGCTCGCGGGGCTCGGGGTCGCGAACTCGACGCGAATTGGCTCGAGGGTTTCCTTTTGGAAGGCTCCGGTCGCGAAGACGCTCGCGCGAAGTCGGTTCTCGGAAGGGAGTTCGAGGAGATCGAGCCGCAATTTGTCGGCGGGCTTCTTCATATAGTAGTCGGACCAAACGAATCGGGTTTGGATCTCGCTCCATTTCCCGTCGCGCTCGGCTTCGACGACGACGCGATAGGAAACGACGCAGAAGTCGTCGACGGCTTGCGAGAATTGGAGGGTCGCGGCGGTCGGGCTCGTTTCGAGAATCTCGGCGGAGGCGCCGTCGGGCCAGCGAGGGGCGGTCGCCTCCTCAAATCGTTTGTCGGTATAGACGTATTTGTCGACGTTTTTCGGATCGAGGACGAGGTACTCCCGATCGAGGAACGAGTCGGACTCGAGGTCGTAAAGCCGAACGCGAATCGCGGCGTCTTGGTAAACTTCGAAAATAAGGAACGTTCCGGCGCGACGATAGGGGGAGTCGGAGCAGAACTGGAAGTTTCGCTCGCGCTCGAAGGTCAGGAGCGCGAAATAGCTCAGGGACCCGGTTCCGAAGCAGGTGAAGCCGCCCTGCCAAACGGCGCGGGGATCGTAGGACGGGACGTGCGAATGCCCGGAAATGTGAACGACTTGCGGGTATTTCTTTAAAATCTCGGTCAAGTCCTTCGTGCCGGCGGGGAAATCGCCCGGCTTGTTCCAGCTGCCGTAGACGGTGTCGCGAACGTGATAATGCTGAACGACGAAGATCGGCTTTTCCGGATCGGCGCTCGCGGCGGCCGCCAAGTTCTCGGCGAGCCATTCTCGGAGATAGGAGTAATCGTCGTCGCGACAGGTTCCCTTTTCCGGGGAAATCGCAATGAACTGATAGCCGTTGATCTCTTGGCGGCGATTCGCGTTGGTCTCGAAGATTTGTTGCCACAGCTCGCGGTTTCCGCCGTAATGCTCGTGGTTTCCCATGCAGAGAACGCGCTTGGTCGAGGGTCGCAAATTGTCGTCCAGAATCTTCTTGAACGGAACGAGCTCTTCGGGAACGCCATGGTTCGAGAGGTCCCCCGCGACGACGAGCGCGTCGAAACCTTTATACGGTTGGGCTTGCGAAAACTCGTTCATAAACCGAATCGCCTTGCCCAAGCGAACGCGCTCCGCCGAGGCGTCGGCGTGGCTCCGGTCGAAGTGGACGTCGCTCATGGCGGCGAATCGCAGGACGACTTGGGACTCGTCGGCGGCGAAGAGTCGGGAAGGGACGCAAAGCGCGATTAACGAAGAGGCTAGAAAGGATCGGCGAGTAACGCTCGGGGTCACGGTTCGCTCCTTGTTCGGTCGCTAACTCGGGTTTTTCGAGGAATCGTATTCTTTGATTTTTTGGCGGAGCAGCTCGACCGCCTTGTCGACGACCTCCTCGTAGGAGAAGGCGCCGATCGTCGTCGAACCGCTTTTGAGATTGACGCGGTCGGGGCCGCACCACAACCCCACGTCGGCGTCGTCGGTTTCGCCGGGCCCATTGACGCGACAGCCCATCGTCGCGATCTTAAACGGGTAGTCCCTCGCGAATTCGGTCGCCTTTTCGATCGCTCGCGCCAGCTCGACGAATCGACCGTTTTGAACCCGCGAGCAACTTGGGCAACTGACGATATTGAGCGCGGGCAAGCGATAGTCCAAGCCGATCGTCTTTCCGGAGGCGACGTTGGCGAGAATTAGGTTCGCCGCGTCGATTTCGGCGCGCTTTTCGCTCGCCTCGACCGTTAGGGAGACGCGAAGGGTCTCGCCAATTCCTTTTGCGAGAAGCGTTTCGAGGGCCATTCTCGATTTCTCGACTCCGCGCGGCGGCGCCCCCGCCTCGGTGACGCCGAGGTGCAAGGGGACGTCGGGTCGCAACTCGGCGAACCGCGCGTTCGCCATAACGACGGTCGCCGGATCGGAGTCTTTAATCGAAACGCAGAATCGCGCGAACCCGATCGAGTCGAGGTAATCGACGTGCTCGAGGGCGCTCGCGAGAAGCGGGTCGCAAATCGAGGCGTCGTTTGGATCGCGCTCGGATCGTTTCGCGGGGTCGAGACTTCCGCAATTGACGCCGACTCTCAGGGCAACGTCGAATCGTCGAGCGACGTCGACGAGGTAGTCGACTTTGCGCTCCCAGGGGACGCTCGGCTCCAAATGGTGCAGATGCCCGGGGTTATAGCGGATTTTGTCGACGCTCGGAGCGACGAGCTCGGCGAGTCGGTAGTTCTCTTGCAAGTCGACGGAGAGGTTGGCGGTCGTCCTTTTGCGGATTTCCGCCAAAGCCGCCGCGTCGTCTTTGGAGTCGACGGCGACGCGAATCAGACCCGCCCCCGCTTCGGCGAGCGCGTCGATCGCGGCGACGGTCGCGTCGACGTCGCGAGTTTTCGTCGCGACCATGGTCTGGACGAGAACGGGGGCGTCGCCTCCAATAAAGGCGTTTCCGACTTTGATTTTGCGCGTAATTCTGCGTTTCGTCATTTTGGTTTCTCGACGTTGAATCGAGGGTTAGAATTTTTCGCCGGGACGATACGGTTGGGTCCAGGCGGCGTCGGCGGAGAGGAGCGTCGGCTTGTTGGAGGCGGTTCCGTGATAGGACATGCCGGCGCCGACGCGATACGCCTTGGCGCGAACGTACAAATCGTCCGATTTCAAGGTGTAGCTCGCCTCGGTTCCGTCGGCGGTTTCGAGGACTTTGCCGATTTCCTTGGACCAGCATTCGACGGTTCGCTTGGGCGTGTTGGCGGCGTCCCCTCCGGTTTCGACGACCTTGAAGGTTTCGTCGTAATCCTTTTTCGTGCCGACGAATTCGATTTTGTACTCGCCCTCGACTTTCGGATTGATCTTGACTCCCAAGGTCTTGCCGTCGAAGGAGATTTCGGCGAATTCGAGGGCGGTGGAGACGTACGAGCGCCCTCGCTTCATCGCCTTGATAATTTCCTCGGTCTCGAGGGCGTCGGCGTAGACGCCGGTCCAGCTGTGGTAGGCTTTGTAGTCTTGTCGGAAGACGCCGTGGCTGTCGTCGGTTCCGTCGCCGTAGAGGGTCGGCTGGTCGTTTTTGGCGCGATAGGCGTTGACAATGTCCCAAAGTTGCTCGGGGGTCCACGCCTCTGGAATATAAGCCCAGCTCGTGTCGTTGTTTCCGATTTCGAGATAGCGGATTCCCGGTCGTTGGAAGAGGTCGCTCGGCTGGATATTGTAGTACTGCCAGAGCGGGTGATTGACGGTGAAGAGATACGGCTCGGACTCGGGGTCGCCGTAGAAGTCCTTGGCGTAATCGAACAACTTAGCGACAAGATTCGTAATCGAGGGATCTTCCATAAAGAAGTCCTTGTCGACGTTGATCAGGTTGACGTGCACGAGATTGGCGGTCATTTCAAAGCCGGGAATCAGGAGGAACTTGCCCTCTTCGGCAAATTGTTCTCGCAGTTCCTTTTCGGTCTTCATGCGGCAGTAGGTTCCGTCGGCGGTTTCTTTGAGGGTCACGGAATCCTCGCCGAACAGCTCGCGCGCCTTGGCGACGTGGTCTTGGATCAAGTTGGGCCACGCGTAGCTCGGCTGAATTTTCTTCCAGAAAGAGGTTTCCCCGTCGAACTGTTTCAGGTCGCTCGGAGTGTAGTTCATCCCGAAACCGGTGAATCGCAAATCCTCTTTGTGGAGAATATTGTGATCGGTCAGGCTTAGAAAGTCGTAGCCGTTTTTCTTGTAGCCGTCGACGACCGCCTCGGGGAGGTCTTGCCCGTCGCTCCATTGGGAGTGGCAATGGATATTCCCTTTGTACCAACGCGGCTTGGCGACCGGATCGGCAAAGGCTAGCGGATTGAATCCGGTCGTCGCGGCGAAACCGGCGCCGAGGGCTCCTCCGAGCGCCGTCTTGAGAAAGTCTCTTCTTTTCATTGAAAATCTCCCGATGAAAACCTTGGACAATTACTTAAAACAGGATTAGTCGAGCGGTCCGAACTCGCGCTCCAAGCGCGCTTTCAGCTCGTCGACGGCGTAAAAAATTTCTTCGGGTTCGTTCGCCAGAATCTTCTCGGGCTCGGCGCTTTCGAACCACGCGGCGCCCCAGGGGGCGACCCCCGCTTTGCGCGAGGAAACGACGTCTTTCGGCGAGTCGCCCACGTAGGCGACTTCCTCCGGGGCCAAGTTCAAATCGGCGAGTGCTTTGGCGATCGAGTCGGCTTTGGCGCGACCTTTGGGCGAGCCGGTCTCGATCGTTTCGAATTCGTCGGCGATTTGATAGAAGTCGAGCGAAATTTTGCAAGAAGTCGGCCCCTTGGCGGTAACGAGGGCGACGCGAACGCCCTTTCGCTTCAAGGCGCGAATCAGGTCCATAACGCCGGGGGCCAAGTCGGGGCGCTCGCGCTGCAGGGCCTCGTATCGCTCAAAGTAGGTTTTGAGCATTTGTTCGGCTCGCTCGGGGAAATGCTTGACGAAAATCCCCTCTTCGGTCGGTCCGAAATAGGCGCGTACGTCGTCGAGGGAGAGGGGGCGCCCGA
This sequence comes from Thermoguttaceae bacterium, assembly GCA_017441605.1. Classification (GTDB taxonomy): domain Bacteria; phylum Planctomycetota; class Planctomycetia; order Pirellulales; family Thermoguttaceae; genus RUG369. Next base: position 41,139 of record JAFRXD010000078.1, read on the forward strand.
CGACCGGCTCGACCGTTTGGCGAAAGGCGTCGACGCAGACGGGCAAGGTGTCGGCGATCGTTCCGTCGAAATCGAAAAAAATGGCTTTCAGCATATCGGTCGTTTCCAAGTCCTTTCCTATCGCAGCGCGGACGCGACGATATACAGGGCGGTGATCAAATTCATGACCAAAATGAACGGGACGAAGACCTTCTCGGGAATGGCGCGATAGAGCCGTCGCCCCAAAAATCCTCCGAGGACGATTCCGGGGGCGAAAATCAGGGTGAGAAGAAATGTCGTCGCGTTCATGATTTGCGCGTTGACGGCGTCGAATCCCATCGCGGTTTTGATTTGAGTGGCGATTAGGAGCAGCGGGATTTTGGAGACGTTGACGCAGAAAAAGAAGACCGCGTTGACTCCCATAAACTTTTTCTTGTCGAGATTTTGGGAGGAGAAGTAAGCGGCGGAGACGGCGCCCGCGGCGTTTCCGAGGATCGTGGTAAGCCCCGCGAGAACTCCGCACCCGACCCGGAACGGCGCGCCGGTCGCGACCCGAGTCCAGCCCATTTGCTTGCGAATAAACTCGAAAATCAAAATCGACGCCGCCAGAATTCCGACGGTCAGCTTGAAATGGTCGTTCTCCATAAAACAGAGGACGATCGTTCCTAGAATCAGCCCGACCCCGACGGGCGGAAAGAGCTTTTTCAGCAGCTCCCGATCGCAATCTTTTCGATAGAATTTGACGGCGGCGAGATCGCCCAGGATCAAGAGCGGGACGACCGCGCCCGAGGCGAACATTTCGCGCCCTCGAAACGCCGCGATCATGAGGAGGCAGCTAAAAAGCCCGACCCCGGGAACCCCGGTTTTGGAGACGCCGATGAGAATAGCGGCGATCAGACCGAGGGTTAGCGTAATCGGGGTGAGCAGTTCGGAAATCGGCATTGGGAATTCTCTAACGGGTCGCGGGAGGTTCTCTCGGCGGTCGAGAGTCGACGTCGGCGCTCGACGAACGATTATTTTACCGGAGCGCGACGCCGTTTCAAGAGAATCGTCTTTTTACTTGCGCGCGTCTGGCGAAAAACTATAATGACCGGAGCGCGTCGATCGCGAGCGCTTCGATTTTTTTTCCAACGCAACGAGGACTCGACTCTATGACGACTTTTAACGGCGAGCGGCGTTTTCTGACGTCGATCGCGTTTTTGATCTGTTGTTTCGCGAGCTTTGCCGCCAACGGCGCGGAGCGAATCAAATTAATCGACGATTGGAAATTTCGCCGAGGCGACGCGGACGAGCCCGCTTGGCGTTTGACCTGGCGGAACGTCGAGCCGAGCGCTCTGGCGACCCGAGACCAACTCCTGGCGCCCGGCAAACGCGCCGCGCGACCCGCCGGGAATCCCGGATTTCTCGTCGCTTCGACCCGGGAGAATTACGACGATTCCGCGTGGGAAACGGTCGACTTGCCGCACGACGCGGCGATCGGGGAGCCGTTTTCTTACGTCAACGAGCCGACGCAGTCGCTTTTGCCTTGCTCCGGACCGGTTTGGTACCGAAAGACGTTCGAGTTGAGCGCGGAGGACGCCGGGAAGTCGATTTTCCTCGATTTCGACGGGGCGATGTCGCGCTGCTGCGTTTGGGTCAACGGGAGTTGCGCCGGGGGATGGGGTTACGGTTATTCCTCGTTCCGGATCGACGCGACGCCGTTCGTGAAATTTGGGTCGAAAAATACGATCGCGGTTCGCTGCGACAACCCGCCGCAATCGTCGCGCTGGTACTCCGGGTCGGGGCTTTATCGCAACGTTTGGCTGGTCAAAGCGAGCGAGACGCGGTTCGCGCGCTGGGGCGTCTTCGTTCAAACGACGGAGGTCGTCGAGCGAACGGCGAAAGTTCGCGTTTCGGCGGAGATCGAGCGCGCGGTCGACGAGAAGAACAAGGACGCGGCCAAAGAGGCGACGGTTCGCGTCGACTTTTTCCGTCGCGACGCGGACGGGAACAAGATCGGCGAGGCTTTCGCGCGAACGAGCGAGAAAACGGTCTCGCTCAAGCCGGGGGAAAGCGCTCGGGTCGAGTTCGAGGAGCTGACGATCGAGGACGCGCCGCTTTGGTCGCCTGACGAGCCGAACTCCTGTTTCGCCGAGGCGGTCGCGTCGACGGAGGGGAGCGTCGTCGACGTCGAGTCGGCGCCCTGCGGGATTCGCGCGCTCTCTTACGACGCCGACCGAGGTTTGCTTATTAACGGCGAGCCGTTCGAGCTCAAAGGGTTCTGCGTTCACCACGACTTTGGCGCGCTCGGGGCCGCTTATAACGAGAAGGCGGAGAAGCGCCGATTTCTCGCGCTCAAATCGATCGGTTGCAACGCGATTCGTCTCTCGCACAATCCCTCGGCCCCGGAGACGGTCGATCTTTTGGCGCGGCTCGGTTTCCTCGTCCAGGCGGAAACTTTCGACCAATGGCGTCTCGCTCAAGGAGGCGGCTGGCGCGCGGCGGGTTATTACGACCTTTTCGACCGGTGGAGCGAGGCGGACGCCCGATCGCTGGTTCGAAGGGACCGGAACTGCCCGGCGATCGTTATGTGGAGCATAGGCAACGAGATACCGGAGCTGGGCGACGAGGCGGAATTCGTTCGCCAAGCGAAGCGCTTGGCGGGATTCGTTCGCGAAGAGGATCCGACGCGCCCCGCGACCTCGGCGTGCAACAAGCCGAGCGCCGGGGACGGGGAGATTCCCAAAATTCTCGACGTCTTTGGCTACAATTACTACGGTCGCGGGAAATACGCGGAATTCCACAAGAAAAACCCGACGGTTCCCGTTTACGGAAGCGAGGTCGTTTGCTGCTTGACGTCCCGATCCTGGGGCGTTTTCCCGGTCGTCAAGAGCTCGACGAAATCGTCGGACGGTTACTCGGACTTCCATCAGCAGTCGTATCCCTGGTACGCGTTCGGGTTTAATCCGGACAAGCCGCTCTCCGGCTGGGCTTGCCCTCCCGACTACGAGTTCGAGGCGCAGGATCGCAATCCGTTCGTTTGCGGAGCGTTCGCTTGGACGGGAATCGACTACCTCGGGGCGCCGTACAATATCGACCAACTATCGCGAGACCAAGTCTTTACCGATCCGGAGTTGAAGCGGGAGGCGGAGCGCGAGAAAGAGGCGCTCGGCGCTTGGCGCTGCCCGTTGCGGATTTGCGAGACCGGCGTTTTCGACGCGGCCCTCTTCCCGAAAGATATCGCCTATCTCTATAAGTCGCGATGGCTTCCCGACGAAAAGACGACTTGGATCGCGCCCCATTGGAATTTCAAGGGCCGCGAGGGCGAAATTACCCCGGTCTACGTCTTTACCTCGGGCGACTCGGCGGAGCTGTTCTTGAACGACAAGTCGTTGGGGCGCAAATCGAAGGGTGAATACCAGTATCGTCTTATGTGGGAGGACGTCAAATACGAGCCGGGAACGTTGCGCGTCGTATCGTACAAAGACGGCGAGGTTTGGGACGAAGCGACGGTCGAGACGACGGGCGAGCCGGCGGCGCTCCGGCTAACGATCGATCGGGAGTCGCTGGTGTCGGACGGGCGCGATTTGGCGTTCGCGACGGTCGAGATCGTCGACGCGCAAGGGCGCGTCGTTCCCAACGCGCAAATCGAGGTCGAGTTTAAGGTCGAGGGCGCGGGAACTTTTGTCGCCGCCGATTCCGGAAACGCGACCGATTTGACGCCCTACCCGTCGTCGAAACGGAAATCGTTCGGAGGGCTTCTTTCGGCGATCGTTCGCTCGAAGCGCGGAGAGACCGGCGCGCTCAAATTGACCGCGAGCGCCGAGGGGCTCGGGAGCGCCGAAGTTTCGATCGAGGTTAAGTAGCGAAAGCGACTTCGGTCGCTCGTCGCGTAAAAAAGCGCTTTTCCCGCCGTCGAATCGCGGGAAAAGCGCTTTTTCTTTATTTTCGAAACGTCGATCGACGCTTCTTATTCGGTCTTTTGGGGCTCGTCGCCGCTCGTTTTATCAAGGGTTAGGGAATCGTCGGACTCGGCGGGCTTGTCTTCCGATTTCTCCTTTTCTTCGGCGCTCTTCGCGCGCTTTTTCGCCTTTTCCGCCAACTTGTTTTGGTAATCGACGATTTGAGGATCTTGAAGCTCCTCGGGCGTCATTTCGGAGAACTTTCTCGCGGCGAACGCGATGCGCTTGCGGTTCAATTCCTCCTGGTCGTCGGGGACGTCGGGGAAGGACGGATCGGGCGCGTCCAAGGTCTCGAGGCGAAGCTCGATTTCATCGGAGCCCTCGAAAATTCCGTTGAGCAGATTTTCGGAGAGCGGGTCTTCCAAGTAGGTCTCGATCGCGCGGCGGAGAGGTCGCGCGCCGTAGTCCATATTGCTTCCGCGCTTGATGAGGTACTTCTTGACGTCTTCCGGAACGGCGAGGCACAACGGCTTTTCGAGCAATCGTTTGCGCAGCTTGGACAGCTCCATGTCGACGACTTCGACGAGGTCGTTTTCGGTCAGGTAACGGAAGACGATCACGTCGTTGAAGCGGTTGATGAACTCGGGGCGGAAACTGCGCTCGATTTCCTCTTTGACGCGTTGCTTCATATCGTTGTAGGACGAGTCGTCCTCGGGGCGCTGGAATCCGAACGCGGACTCGTTCTTAATCGCCGCGGCCCCCGCGTTGGTCGTCATAATGACGATCGTGTTGCGGAAGTCGACGATGCGCCCGAAACTATCGGTAAGCCGACCTTCTTCCAAGACTTGCAACAGGACGTTGAAGACGTCGGGGTGGGCTTTTTCGATTTCGTCGAGGAGGACGACGGAGTAGGGGCGCCGGCGGATCTTCTCGGTGAGCTGACCCCCCGCGTCGTAACCGATGTATCCCGGAGGGGCGCCGATGAGACGCGAGACGCTGTGCTTCTCCATGTACTCGCTCATGTCGATTTGCACGAGCGCGTTTTCGTCGCCGAACATGAACTCGGCGAGCGCTTTGGCGAGCAGCGATTTTCCGACCCCCGTCGGACCCGCGAAAACGAACGACCCGATCGGCCGCTTGGGATCTTGAACCCCGCTTCGGCTTCGACGAATCGCGCGCGAGATCGCTTGAATCGCCTCGTGCTGGCTGACGACGCGCTTGTGGAGCTCGTCCTCCATGCGGAGCAGGCGCTTCGAGTCTTCGGTGGAGATGCGCGTGAGCGGGACGCCGGTGATCTTGGAGACCACCTCGCGCACCACGCCCTCGTCGACCGTCCCGCTCGACTTGTTGCGCTGGCTTCGCCAGTTCGCTTGAATTTCCTTTTTCTTCGCGGCGAGACGCTCCAGCTCGTCTCGAAGCTGACCCGCGCGCTCGAAGTTCTGGCGCTGAACCGCGACGTCCTTCTCCTTTTTAAGCTCCTCTTCCTGACGCGTAATGTCGGTCAAGTCGGGGGGGAGGGTCATCGTCTTAATGCGCACGCGAGCGCCCGCCTCGTCGATCACGTCGATCGCCTTGTCGGGCAGGCATCGCCCCGACATATAGCGCTCCGATAGATCGACCGCCAGCTCGATCGCCTCGTCGGTGATCGTCACTTTGTGGTGCTGCTCGTAGCGCTCGCGCAATCCTTTGAGGATCTCGACGGTTTGCGCGGGGGTGGTCGGATTGACGGTAACGACTTGGAAGCGCCGCTCCAGCGCGTTGTCTTTTTCGATATATTTTCGATACTCGTCGAAGGTGGTCGCGCCGATGCATTGCAATTCGCCTCGGGAGAGGGCGGGCTTGAGGACGTTCGCCGCGTCCATGGCGCCCTCGGCCCCTCCGGCCCCGACGATCGTGTGCATCTCGTCGACGAAGAGAATGACGTTCTTAACCCGCTTGACCTCGTTCATCAGAGCCTTGATGCGCTCTTCGAACTGACCTCGGTACTTCGTTCCGGCGACCATCATCGCCAAATCGAGCGCGACGACGCGCCGATTCAGTAGGATTTCGGGGGCTTTCCCGTCGACGATGCGCTGGGCGAACCCTTCGACGATGGCGGTCTTTCCGACGCCCGCCTCGCCGAGCAGGGCGGGGTTGTTCTTCGTGCGCCGGCAGAGGATTTGCATCGTGCGCTCGATTTCGGTCTCGCGCCCGATGACCGGGTCGAGCAACCCTTGGCGCGCCAGATCGGTGAGGTCGCGCCCGAAGCTGTCGAGAGCGGGGGTCTTCGACTTGCCGCCGCGCGCTTGCCCGGGACGAACGCTGAACGTTCGCTTGTCCTCGCCGGGGAACCCGGTATCGTCGGGGTCGTCGTCGGGAGCGGAGTCGAACCCGTTTTCGGTCGGAGAGGAGGAGCCGTCTTGCCCGAGGGTCGAGAGGACTTCCTCGCGCACTTCTTCCAAGCGCAGACCGAGGTTCATGAGCGCTTGGGCGGCGACGCCGTCGTGCTGGCGAAGAAGACCCAGCAGAATGTGCTCGGTGCCGACATAGGTGTGTTTGAGCTGGGAGGCTTCCTCCATCGCGAACTCGAGCGCCTTTTTGGCGCGCGGCGTTTGGGGAAGGCGCCCCATCGTGACCAAATCGGGCCCGCTGCGCACGAGGTTTTCGACTTCGGCGCGAATTTTTCTGAGATCGACGCCCAATTTTCGAAGGACGTTCGCGGCCACTCCGCCCCCCTCCTTGGTGAGACCGAGGAGAATGTGCTCCGTTCCAATGTACTCGTGATTGAAACGAACGGCCTCTTGGTGCGCGTATTGCATCACCTTGCGCGCGCGGTCGGTAAAACGATCGTATGCCATATGAATCTCTTTGTCGTCCCAGCGCGCCTTCCGGCGCCAATAAGTCGAGCGCGCTCTAGCGCGCGTTTCGTCAAAACGGGTCGATTAATTATACTAATCGGGGGGGGCTTGTCTAGGGAAGCCCAAAATTATTCCCCCTCGCGAGGGTCGAGTTTTTCAAAGAGCTTAGCAAAGTCGACGCCAACCGCGGGGCGGAGCGTCTCTTTTCGGTTTTTAATTCGAGTTAATTTGATATGGACGCGAGAGCGGCAAATGGTTATTCTTCGCGCTGGGGCGGAGCGGTTCTCGCCCCGATTTTGGCGCCGCGCTCGCGGCGCTCGACCGTAAAAACGATTCCTCGGACGAGACTATGACGACTCGAAACGCGACCTTCGCCCTTTTGGCTTTCGCCTTGACGACGACTTGCGCGCTGGGACAACTCGGTTGTTCCCGCTCGGGCGAGAGCGCGCCCCCGGATGAATCGCCGAGCGCGAAAGTCGAGCGAGACGCGGAGGAAACCCCCGCGACCGAGCCCGAGGAGGACGGCGCGCCCAATAAATCGGGCGGAACCGGATTCGACGCCGCCGGAGTCTTGGGCCGCGCGACCGAGAAATTCGAAAAGACGTTTTCCGACGACGATCCCGACTCCCCCGAGGCGAACGGCTCCGACGTCATCGACGTTTCCCTCGTGGACGAGGAGACGCGGCGGAAATACGTCGACGACCGCACCCTCGTTACCCCGACGCTCGATTCGAGCTCGCGCCAAGAGGGAACCGAGAAATATAAATTGGAGTACAAATTCCCGGCGAACGCGAACTTGTCGTGGACGGTCGTTCACACGGTGAACAAGCGGGTGTCGTACGGGGGTAAGGAGACGCTGACGCAAACGTCGTCGACGACGCGGCGCCGATGGGAGCTGCTCGACGCGAAAGAGGACGGGAAGACGTCGGCTCGCCATTGGATCGATCGCATGATTCTGGAGCAGCGCGAAGAGGGCAAGGACCCGATCTCCTACGACAGCGAGCGCGACGTCGTCGTGCCGAAGGAGATTTCCGCGTTTGGAACGGAAAAGGCGGTCGGGGTCGCGCTGGAGACGTTCGACGTGGACCCGTTGGGCGTGATGTCCGACAAGACGAAGCTGGTGGCGGAATATCAAGGCCGGGAGGGGGACTCGAACGTCGTGGTTCCGTTCCCGAAGGAGGAAGTCGGGGTCGGCGACGTCTGGGTCGTTCCGTATTCGATTTACCTCAAAGGCGCCGACAAGGTAACCCGACCTTATCGCGCGATCGAGCGATTTCGGCTCGACAATATCAACGAGAAATACGCGTCGATTAGCTTCAAAACGACCCTAATGTCGATCGTGGACGATCCGGTCGTGGAGGGCGAATTGGCGGAGCGGCTCTTTACCGGCAAGACGCTGTTCGATCGCGAGTTGGGGCTAACGACCCGCACCGAAATGACGTTCGATAAAAAAGTGACCGGCGCGTTCGGGTTTTCCAGTTTTCTCGAGTACAGTTGCCGCGTCGTCGAGAAACTCGATCGCGGCGAGCAATCGTCCCCAGAGGGGCAAACCCCCGAACAAACCTCGGAAGAAACTCTTTCGGAATAAGGGAAAGATAACCAAATATGTCGGAATTGGACAAATCGTCGCCCATTTTCGTAACGGGTCCCACCGGCTTTATCGGGACGTCGCTAACGCGCCAACTCTTGGCGGACGGTTGGCGCGTTCGCGGAATGAGTCGGTCGGAACCGAAGATCCCGCCCGGGTACGAGGGGGATCCCAAAGAGCTTTGGGAACACCCGAATTTTGAGCGGATTCCCGGGGACGTGAACGACCTCGACTCGCTGACGCGCGGCATGACCGGATGTCGATACGTCTTGTCGCTCGCGGGTTACGCTCGGAATTACGCGCGGAATCCGGAAGTGTTTTATCGCGCGAACGTCGACGGGGCGAAAAACGTCTTCTCGGTCGCGGAGAAACTGGGGGTCGAGAAGATCGTCTGGGTCTCGACGATCGTGTCGTTCGGACCGACGCCCAAGGGCGAGACTTGCGACGAAACCTTGGAGCGGATCGCCGACAAATACTACACCGATTACGAGGCGTCGAAAACCGAGGCGGAAAAAGAGGCGCTCCTATTCGCGAAAAAGGGGCTTCCTCTCGTTATTGTCAATCCGACGCGCGTTTACGGCCCCGGTCAGCTTTCCGAGGGCAACGCGATGGCGGGGTTGATTCGAGACTATCGCCGCGGAACGGGGCCGTTCCTCTTGAACTACGGCGTCAATTACGGGAACTACGGGTACGTGGACGACGTGGCGCGCGGGATCTATCTCGCGCTGCAAAAAGGCGTTCCCGGCGAGCGGTACATTTTGGGAGGCGAGAACGCGTCGCTACTGGAGTTGTACCGGTTAATCGACGCGATCGACGGGAAATGGCATTGGAAACTGCCAATGTACAAATTTATCCCGTTGTTCGTCGCCCATTCGCTCGAACTTTGGGCGAAATTGACGGGGGTATATCCGCGAATCACCCCCGGCTGGGTGCGGACCTTTCTCGTCGATTGGAAGTATTCTTGCGACAAGGCGAAACGGGAGCTGGGCTACGACCCCATTTCCTTAGAGGAAGGACTCCGTCGAACTTGCGCGTGGCTGGATCGTTGCGCGGCGGCGAAAAAGAACAAACGCAAAGACAAGTAGGCGCGCTTTTTTCGGCTCCCTACGGGACGGCGCCATTGGGGACGACAAGGACTATTTCGATGAAACGAACTACCGTAAAACCGCGAACATTGGGAGTTTGCGTCGCTATTTCCTGTTGCGCGCTCGCGTTTTCGAGCGGGTGTAGCGCGATGGGAAATTCGCGCGACGCGCGGTTCGAGCGCGCGCGCGGCGAGTACGCCCCCGTCGACAAAACCTCCGAAACGACTTGGGCGAGCGCGAGAGAGAGCGAAAAGGAAGGAACCCGGGTCGCGCTGAAACCGGTCGAGGTTCGCGCCGCTTGGAACGACGAGAGCGGAGCCGATCGCGCTCCCACGTTCGCCGATCGCGTTAGGGGCGCCTTCCACATTCCGACGCCCCCTACGAACGACCCCGCGCTAACGGACTCTCGCCGCGATAGTTACGCCTCGAGCGACGGCGGGTTCTGGTCGAAGATGTTTCCGTCGAAGCGCTCTCGCGAGACGGCGTCGTCGGATCCGGTCGTCGTTCCCGTTCCCTCGCGCGCTCCGGCCGCGGGGAATCGCGCGGAGCGAACCGCTCCCAAAGGGTTGAGTTTGCCGACGAGTCGGCTCTTGGGTCGCTCGACTCGCCCGACGGGCTCCAAGGCTTATCGCTCCGAAATCGACGCGTACGACCAATCTCGTTTTATGCCCTCGTATCGCGATATCGAAAAGTACTATTATCCGAGCGGAAGCGCGGGCGCGTCGAGCGCCTCCGCCGCCCCGATATCCGCCTACGGCGCCTCGATCTTTCGGGATCGCGACGGCGACGCGGACTCGGCTCCTCGCAACGGCTCGGCGTTCATTTCCCCGATCGTTCGCTCCGACGCGACCGCGCCCGACCCTCGCTCGGGAAGCGCGCGCGCGAACTCTTTGGGAACGACGCGTCCCGCCTCGAAAATCGGCTCTCGCGGAATCGCGCAAGTCTCTTACGATCGCCCCGCGAAATCGTCGGGGCGCCCGTCGCTCGATTCGCTTTTCGGATGGTCCGAGGAAACGAGCGAAACGCTCGATTCGCTCGATTTTTCGTCGGAAGTTCCCGCCGCTCGGGAATCGAGCGGGGATTTCTTCTCGACCCTGGGTCGTCAAATCGATTATTCTCTTCTAGACTCCGGATCCTCGACTCGCGCCTCGTCGTCCGTCGACGCCGCGAGGGAGCGCGCTCCGGAAGCCGCGCCCGCGCCCGTCGAAACGCGCGCGGCGACCAACGAGCGCGCGGCGTCCGCGCCTCTCGAGCGCGAGCGCAATACGATCGTCGCGGAGCCGGGCGCCTCGCTCGACGACATTTTCGACTCGGCGGTCGCGTCGGCGAGCGAAATTCCCGAGCCTCGCGACGTTTTGAACGAGCCCGAGGACGAATTTGAGAGCGGTTCGGATTCGCTCGATGCGCCGATCCAAGAGTCGCCGGTCGATTTGTCGCGCGATTTGTTCGACGAATTTCCGTCGCGCCCGACTCCTCCGAGCGAATTGGACGAGGACGTCGACGAGAGCGCCGACGACGTTTTCGACTCCTTCCCGGAGGTCGCGGCGAGCGCCGCCGAGCCGTTGGAAGAATCGGAAGCGCTCGAGGAACTTGAAAGCGCCGCCTCGTTGCGTGAGGACGTTCTCGCGCGCGCGGCGAAGACGATCGACGAGTCTCCGGCGCCGGATCGAGTCGCGGAGCGCCGGGACAATCCGAGCGATATGCCGTTGAGTCGCGAGGAGATCGAGTGGGTCGGCCAAATCAAGAACGCGATCGCGGCGCTACTGCGGGAGCGAGACGCGGCGACCTCGAAAGGGTTGGACTCGCGAGCGCTCGACGCCAGGCTGCGCCTTTTGTACTTGGTCGTCGGGGAGTACGATCGCTCGATCCAAGAAATACGGGACGATTCCGATCCCCTGAAAGTCTTCTGGGAGAAGGAATGCCGAGGTCTCGAAACGCTATTGCAGAATCGGGTCGAAGAGATCGATCCGAGTTTCGTCGCCGAGCGGCTCAGTTCGGGGCTCGACTCGTTGACCGGGCTTTGCGATCTGAAAATAAGAAAGGCGCTTTTGGTCGAGGAGCCCGCGTGCTACGGGCTGTATCGCGAGCGCAAGGGGAGTTTTTCGCAAGGGGACGAGCTCTACGCCTACGCCGAGTTGGACTACGCGTCGAGTCGAGAAACGCTCGACGGTTTCGCGATCGACGTGGAGTGCCGCTGGCGCTTGGTCGACGTTTACGGAAACGTCGTTATGCCGTTCGAATCTCAGCGCTGCTCGAACGTTTCGGAAACGAAACTGCGCGACGTCGTGCTGAACGTTTCGGTTCCTCTGCCGACCAAGTTGGCGCCGGGCGAGTACGTTTTGGAATTGGAAGTCGTCGATCGCAACGCGAAAGGGCCGACCGCCTCGATTAAGCGCATGAATTTCACGGTCGGCGCGACGTCGGAAACCTGAGCTCGCCTCGGTAAGGAGCGCGCGTTTGCCCTTTTATCCTCCTAGAAGAGTCCTTCCGGATCCACTGCCGATCCCCGTTTTAATGGATTGTCTCCAAGAGACGATCGGCGGGAATTTTCCGCGAGGGCTTCGCGTGGTCGGCGAGGTTTCCAGCGTGGGATTCTCGCCGCAGGGGCACTGCTATTTCAACCTGAAAGACAAGGACGAAAGGAAGGGCGGCAAAGACGTTCAACTTGGCGCGGTCGCGTTCAAGTCGGTTTATCAGAGTTTGCCTTTCCAACTGAAAAACGGGACAAAGGTCGTCTGCGTCGGCGATTTGGAAATCTATCCGGGGACGGGTCGCTGCCAAATCAAGACCTCGAAGATCGAACCGGTCGGAGTCGGGGCCTACGAGCTCGCCAAAAAGCAGGTCGAGGAGAAACTGCGGCGCGAGGGGCTGTTCGACCCGCGCCGCAAGCGCCCGACGCCGAAATTTCCGAAACGGGTCGGGGTGGTCGCGAGTTTGACCGGCGCCGCGCTGCGCGATTTTCTCTCCGTTTTGGGGGCTCGAAGCAAGCGAGTCGACGTCGTCGTCGCGCAAGCTCGCGCGCAGGGCGAGGGCGCGGATCGCGAAATCGTCGCCGCCATTAATTTGCTCAACGATCGCCGCTTCGAGTTGAATCTCGATTTAATCGTCTTAATACGCGGCGGGGGAAGCGTCGAGGATCTTTGGACGTTCAATTCCGAGAGCGTCGCGAGAGCGATCGCGGGCTCGGCTCTGCCGGTCGTAACCGGAGTCGGGCACGAAATCGACGTTTCCGTTTGCGATCTGGTCGCCGATCTTCGCGCGTTGACGCCGACCGACGCGGCGGTTCGGCTCGTTCAACTCGACGACGCGAGGCTCGCGAGCAATCTCGACAATTTCCGAGGCAAAATGCTCGGGGCGCTCGAGCGGCGCCTGGACCGCGCCTCGGAAAGACTCGATTTCCTCGCGCGAAGTCGCGTTTTTTCCAATCCTTGGGAGACGCTTTACGAAAAGCGCGCGCGCCGACTCGACGAGCTGGAGGCGAGACTGGTCGCGAGCGTCGAAAAGAAGGTCGCCGAAGTCGAAAAAACCTGCGAAGTCTTGAAAGAGCGCTTGGTCGGTCGCGATCCGAGAGCGATTCTTTCGCGCGGATATTCGGTAACGCGCCGCGTCGACGATATGAAGATTCTCAGAGATCCCTCGGAAGTTCGCGAGGGTCAAGTTATCGAAACGACCCTGGCGTTCGGAAAAATTCGAAGCGTCGTTATTAACTGAGCGCGTTCTTTTCTCCGCTTTCTCAACGATCTCAAACGCGCCGGTCTCGAGCGCCACGGCGTTTCGCGTCGTCGTTTCGCTCTTCTTCTTTTTCTTTGTTTTTCGCGTCGCGATTTCGAGAAACCGGTCGCGGCGGAGCCGTTCGCGAAGTCGGGGAGACTGTTCCGAGCGCGGAGCGGCGCAGCGAAAGGATTCGCCCCTTGACTTGCGCGTTTCCCGACTCCTCTTTGATTTCGTCGCGCAGTTCCTGTTGCGTCATTCTCAGAGAGCGCTCGAGCCGCCAGCGAATCGCGGCGTAATCTCCGACCCCGACGAGCAACAGCGCTCCGCAGAGAGCGAACCCCAGGCGCTCCAAGAGCGCTTCGACTTGGATCGCGATTTGCAGGGGCTCCCCGTAAGGGAGGGAGAGGATCGTTTCGAGGGAGCCTCGCAGGGTTAGATAGGTCGTCGCGAAGAGGAGCGACATTTTGAGGAGCCCGATCCCGGCGCGTCCGAGGGTTTCGAACGAAAAGAGTTTCGCGACGTTTTTTAGCGGATTGACCCGGGAAAAGTCGGGGAGAACCTTTTTGGGAAGAAAAAGAAACCCGGTTTGGAGAAGGTGGGCGGCGAGGGTCGTCGCGACGACGACAAAAAAGAATAGGGCGAGCTTGCCGAAAACGAGCAAAATCGTTCGCGAAAGCTCCGCCGCGAAGGACGCGACGTCGGTTTGGACCTCGAATTCTCGCCCGAGGGAGGTTTGAAAAAGAACCAGCGCGCCGACGCTTCCCTCGCGCGCGGCGAACGCGAGCAGGGCGACCGCCCCGAGAAGACTTGCGGCGGCGACCAAATCGGCGCTTTTGGCGACGCGACCCTCTTTTCGCGCGTCGCGCCGACGCTTTGGGGTCGCCTGTTCCGTTCGTTCTTGATCCGTGTCCGCCATAATCCTCGCTCTTTCGACGCGCGGTCGAGTTGTTTCGAGAATAGCGATTTTTCGCGGAATCGTCGAGGGGTTTTTGCGAGCGGCGCGGGAAAATGGGAAAAAATAAAAAGCGCCCCCTTGAAAAAATCGCGAGTCGCGATAGAATTTCGCGCGTCGAACGAGTGGCGCGAGCCGTTCGCTCGTAACCTTGGGGTTGTAGCTCAATTGGTTAGAGTCCCGGACTGTCGATCCGGTGGTTGCGGGTTCGATTCCCGTCAACCTCGCTAGGTTAAGGTATTTGCTCGAACGGGCGCGGAAGCGCTCGTTTGGCGCGGGGTTGTAGCTCAATTGGTTAGAGTCCCGGACTGTCGATCCGGTGGTTGCGGGTTCGATTCCCGTCAACCTCGCTTTTTAGAAAACGCATAGCCGAAGGAGCGCGGAAGCGCTCTTTTAGCGCGGGGTTGTAGCTCAATTGGTTAGAGTCCCGGACTGTCGATCCGGTGGTTGCGGGTTCGATTCCCGTCAACCTCGCTTTTTTGAAATTTAGTCGGAGCCTCTTGTATCGCGCCCCCCGTTGGGGGTTTTTTTATTTCTGTCGCCGCTCTCGAAAAAGAGAGATTCCTCCCGGCGCGCTTGAAAAGTCGTTTTTCTCGTTGTATAATATCGCAGTCGAACGTTCGTCGGATATTTCCCGGAACGCCGAAACTCTCCTCCGCGAGCGGAGCGCGAGGACGTCGCGTTTTCGCTCGAGCGAGCTTCGGAGAATATTTGGGGCTAGAGGCTCTTTTCCCGCGAGCGACTCGGCTTGTTCGTAGAAAAAGCGCATTATTTTAAGGACAATCATAGTGAACGAAACGCAAACCGAAAAGAAATTTCCTTCGTCGTTGGAACGGGCTCGCCTCGCGGCGCGCATCATCGTCGACAACAAGGGGGAGGACGTTCGCATCCTCGACCTTCGCGGCGTGACCCAGGCGTTCGATTTCTTCGTCATAGGTTCCGGGACGAGCCGTCGTCAATTGCACTCGATAAGCGACGAAATCGACGACGCGTTTGAAAAGAAACTCGGCGACGCGCGCCGCAGCATCTCGGGCTATCAAGAGAGCCGCTGGGTCGCGCTCGACTACGGGGACGTCGTCGTCCACCTTTTCGAGCCGGAAACGCGCGAGTACTACGCGCTCGAAGACCTTTGGGGCAAGGGCAAAGAGATTCCGTACGGCGAAAAAGACGCCGAGATGGACGCCGCCGCCGAAGCCGGGGATATTTCCGCCCCGATCGTTAAGGACGAATCGCAAGGCTCCGACGAAGAGGACGCGGAGGGCGCGGAATGAACGTTTTAAAAACGATAGCCTCTCGTTTCGCGAAGGCGCTCGAGGCGATCGGGGTCGAGCCCGAGCAATATTTGGACCAAATTCGTCCGAGTCAAGATCCGAAATTCGGCGACTTCCAAGCGAACTGCGCGATGCCCTTGGGCAAGAAATTGGGGAAAGCCCCTCGCGACGTCGCGGCGGAGATCGTCTCGAATCTCGATTGTTCCGATTTTCTAGAAGAACCGGAAATCGCCGGGCCCGGGTTTATTAACCTCCGGGTTAAAACCGATTGGCTCGCGTCGCTGGTTCAACGCGAGGCGAACGACCAGCGCCTCGGGGTCGACAAGGTCGAGAAGCCGCGCAAATACGTCTTGGACTATTCCGCGCCGAACGTCGCGAAGCCGTTGCACGTCGGGCACATACGCTCGACGATGATTGGCAATTCGCTGTCGCGTCTTCTTCGTTTTCTCGGGCACGACGTCGTTTCCGACAATCACTTGGGCGACTGGGGAACCCAGTTCGGCATGATTCTGTACGGGTATCGCAACTTCTTGGACGAAAAGGCGTACCAAGAGAGCCCCGTCGAGGAGCTGGCGCGGCTTTATCGGCTAACGCGGCAGTTGGTCGAGTATCGCGCGGCGAAAAGCGGTATCGAGGATCTTCGCGCGAAAGTCGACGAGGCGAGCCGCGCGCTCGAGGCGCAAAAGAGCGCTCGCGCCGACGCGAAGGCGAAAGACGACGCCGAAAAGACGAAAGAGTCGAAAGACGCGCTGAAAAAGGCGAACAAAGAGTTCGATCGGCTCGCGAAGGCGCTCGAGGCGGCGCGCGAAAAACTCGACGGCGCGTCGAGCAAGATCGAGGCGGTCGAGTCGAATCCCGATTTGGCGAAGCTCGCCGAAGGTCGCGAGACGATCGGGGTCGACGTTCTCAACGAGACCTCGAAGCTGCACCACGGCGACGCGGAGAATCTCGCGCTCTGGCGGCGGTTTATGCCCCAGTGCCTCGCCGAGGTCGACAAGATCTACGATCGGCTCGACGTGAAATTCGACGAGACGCTCGGCGAGAGTTTCTACAACGACCGCTTGGCCCCTCTCGTGGAGCGGCTCAAGGCGGCGGGAATCGCGCGCGAAACCGAGGGCGCGATCGGGATTTTCTTCGAGGGTCGCGACGTCCCGATGTTAATCCAAAAGAGCGACGGGGCTTTCCTTTACGCGACGACCGACTTGGCGACGCTGGAGTATCGCCGCGATCGTTTCCGTCCGGACGCCATTTTGTACGTTGTCGACTTCCGACAGTCCCAGCATTTCGAGCAACTCTTCGAAGCCGCGAAGTTTCTCGACATGGGAGACGTCGAACTGGTTCACGTCAAGTTCGGAACCGTTCTGGGAGACGACGGCAAGCCGTTTAAGACCCGCGCCGGGGACGTCGTGGGATTAAAGTCGCTCCTCGACGAGGCGGAGCGCCGCGCCGCGGTCATCGTGGAGGCGAACGACGAGGCGCGAGCCCCCGAGGACAAGTTCCCGGAGGAGGAAAAGCGCGAAACGGCTCGGCGCGTCGGGCTCGGCGCGCTCGTTTACGCGGATCTTTCGCAAAACCGCGAGAGCGACTACGTTTTCAGCTACGACAAAATGCTCGCGATGAACGGGAACACCGCGACGTACATGCAGTACGCCTACGCGCGCGTTCGCTCGATCTTCGCGAGGGGCGGAATCGACGCGGAAAAACTGCGCCGCGAATTCGCCGACGGCTCCCGAACCCTCGCGCTGGGAACCCCCGAGGAGCGCGCCTTGGCGTTCGAATTGACGAACTTCCAAGTCGCGTTGGAGACGGTCGCCAAAGATTATCGACCCAACTGGCTGACCGCCTACCTTTACGTCTTGGCGAACAAATACTCCGCGTTCTTCGAGAAATGCCCCGTGCTTAAAGCGGACGACGAAAACGTCAAGGCGAGTCGCTTGCTTCTGTGCGACCTGACCGCTCGGACGATCGCCAAGGGGCTCGAATTGCTAGGAATCCAAACGGTCGAGCGCATGTGACGCGCGCGTCGTCGTTTTTCGTTTTTTGACAAAGGACCATATCGATGAAACGATTTTCCAAATTGAGTTTAACGGGCGTTTTCGTCGCTTCGCTCGTTTGCGCGCTCGTTAGCGCTCAAGAGCCGGTCGCCGTCGAGCCGACGGTCGCCGACGGCATGAAATGGTACGACGCGACCCAATGGCCGGTCGAGAACAAACCGTGGACCGACGTCGATCGGTACTTCGCGCGCTTTCCCGCGCGCTCCAAGGGCGTGGTGACCGACGCGGTCTGGAACCTTTCGCAGCACTCCGCCGGCGAGGTCGTTCGATTCCGCACCAACGCCGATAAGATTAAGGTTCGCTACAACTTGTACAGCGGCAGCGTCGCGATGCCGCACATGCCGGCGACGGGCGTCTCGGGATTCGATCTCTACGCGTTCGACGACGCGACGAATCGTTGGCTCTGGGTCGCCTGCACCCAAGCGACGAAAAAAGAGGACGAAAAGCAGTGGATCGCCGGCATGGAGCGCAAGACTCGCGATTTCCTCGTTTACCTCCCGCTCTATAACGGCGTCGACGCCCTTTCGATCGGCGTTCCCGAGGATTGTGAATTCACCGCGCTCTCGCCTCGAAGCGACAAGCCGATCGTCTACTACGGAACCTCGATCGCGCACGGCGGTTGCGCGTCTCGCCCGGGCAACTGCTACACGGCGATGCTTTCGCGCCGCCTCGATATTCCGGTGGTCAATCTCGGGTTCTCCGGGAGCGCGCGCATGGAGCCGGCGATCGCCGAGCTGATGGCCGAAGTCGACGCGGAAATCTACGTGATCGACGCGCTTCCGAACATGGGTCCCGAGTTGGTCGCCGAGCGCGCGGTTCCGTTCGTCAAAAAGATTCGCGAAACCCGTCCCGACGTTCCGATTCTACTCGTCGAAGATCGTTGCATGTCCAACACTTGGATTTTGCCCGAGCGCCAAGACTTCCACAAGCGCAACCAAGCGGAACTGAAGAAGGCTTACGAAGAGCTTAAGAAAGACGATCCGAACCTCTATTATCTGGGAACGGAAAATATTCTCGGCGAAGATCTCGACTTCGACGGAACCGTCGACGGCTCGCACCCGAACGACCTAGGCATGTGGCGACAGTGCAACGCGCTGGAAGCGGTTCTGCGCCCGGTTCTCGAAGAAATTCGCGCGAAGAAATGAGTTGAAATCGCCGGGGCGCGTTTTTTCGCGCCTCGACCCTTTCGCGCCGAGCCTCGGTTCGGCGCGCGTTAAGGCAAACGTTAAGAGGTAATTAGATGAAATTCGCTAACTACGCCGCCGCGGTTTTCGCGATCGCGTGCGCCTTTTTCGCTTTCGACGCGGTCGCGAAAGCGGACGATAACGACTCTTCCTTCCGCGTCATGTCGTTCAATATTCGTTGCGACAGCGGGGTCGACGGAGACAACAACTGGGAATTCCGACGCGAGACGCTAATCGACGTCGTGAAAGAGAACGATCCGATGCTGCTCGGGGTCCAAGAGGCGGTTCCCGGGCAAATGGACTACCTGAGCGAGAAACTGACCGACTACAAATGGGTCGGAGTCGGTCGCGACGACGGGAAGCGCAAGGGCGAGTTTATGTCGATCTTCTACAAACCGGAGATGGTCGATCTGCTCGACAGCGGCACGTTCTGGTTGAGCCAAACTCCGGACGAGCCGAGCAAAGGCTGGGACGCGCAGTGCTTCCGGACCGTAACCTGGTGCAAATTTAAATGCAAGAAGACGGGCAAGGAGTTCGTGTACGCCAACACGCACATGGACCACGTCGGCACGATCGCGCGCAAAAAGGGCGCGAAGCTGATTATTAAGCGGATGTACGACATTACCAAGGGCGAGCTTCCGTTCTTCGTTTCGGGCGACTTCAACGTCAACGACCAGCACGACGCGTACATCTCGATCACCGAGGGAGTCGACGACATTCCCGGCTTGCGCGACGCGAACAAAATCGCGAAAGAGCGCGACGCGGCCCAGGAGTACACCTATCACAACTGGGGCAAGATTCCCCCGGAGAAGGGCGATATCATCGACTTCATTTTCGTCAACGACAAAGTCGACGTCTTGAAGTTCAAGATCAACCCCTTGAAGCACTCCAACGGTCGCTACGCCAGCGATCACGTTTCGATCGTCGCCACCTTGTCGTTCTGACGCCGCCGGACGTTGCGACGACCTTATTCGAACCGACGCGAATCGAACGACGAATCGCGTCGGTTTTCATTCCAACCCAACGGGAGTTACGAAGATGAAACTTGCCTTGAAATCGACGCTCGTCGTCGCGTTGGCGCTGTTGGCGCTCGTCGCGGCGAATCGATCGATCCGCGCCGCCGAGCCGGCGGAATGTCGCGTTATGTCGTTCAATATCCTTTGCGATCTCGCCAGTTCCCCCGAGACGAATTGGGAGTACCGTCGCGGCGCGCTGCTCGACACGATTCAATCGAGCGATCCCGACCTGCTCGGGCTCCAAGAGGCGGTCGCCGTCGAATTGGAGTTTCTTTCGAAGGAACTCCCCGGTTATAAATGGTTTGGAGTCGGTCGCGACGACGGAAAAGAGAAGGGCGAGGTCATGGCGATCTTCTACAAGGCCGACAAATTCGACCTCCTCGATTCCGGCACGTTCTGGTTGAGCGAGACCCCCGACGAGCCGAGCAAAGGCTGGGACGCGATGTGCTTCCGAACCGTCACATGGGGCAAGTTTAAGGACAAGACGAACGGCAAAGAGTTCGTCTACGCCAACACGCACCTGGACCACGTTGGAACGACCGCGCGCGAAGAGGGCGCCAAGCTGATTCTGCGCCGACTCCGCGACGCCGCCAACGGCGAGCTGCCCTTCTTTATCTCCGGCGATTTCAACGTCAACGACAAGAGCGAGGCGTACCGAACGATCACCGCCGGAACCGACGATATCCCCGGACTGCGCGACGCGAACAAAGTCGCGAAAGAGCGCGACGCCGCCCAAGAGTACACCTATCACGACATGGATCGAATCGCCCCCGAGGACGGGCAAATCATCGATTTCATTTTCGTCAACGACAAGGCGGACGTCTTGAAGTTCAAGATTAACCCGGTTCGTCATTCCAGCGGGCGCTGCCCCAGCGACCACTCCTCGATCGTCGCGACCCTGTCCTTCTAACTAAATCGCTCGACTCATTTTAGCGTTTGACCATGATTTCCTCGATCGCCGTTTTTCTCTTGGGCGCCGCGCTGGCGGCTTTCGCCAACTACTGCGCCGACGCGCTCGGCTGGACTCCGCGCTATCGCTCGCCGTGGCGCCGTTTTCCCAAAGAGATTCGAGAGAAAAGCGGCGCTCCCGCTCGCGCGCTCGTCGATTACGTCCCGATTCTCGGATGGATATTCGCGGCGCGACTGGGCGGAGCCGCTCAAGAAGAGGCGGGGAAACGGGGCAAACGCGCGACCGATAAATCGAGCGCCCCGGAGCGCGTCGCGATTCCCGGGTTAGAGTCGGCGTTTTTCTGGGTTCGCCCCTTCTTCGTCGAGTTTCTTTTCGCGCTGCTAATCGCTTGGCGCTTCGAGTATTGGAGAGCGTCCGGAACCCTCGAACTTTGGTTTTGGGCGATCGAGACGCTCCTCTTTTGGCTGATGCTGAGCGCGTCCCTAATCGACTTGGACGACCAAATCATCCCCGACGCGCTGACGATACCCGGCGCCGCGCTCGGGTTGATCGCGTCGGCGCTTTGTCCGCAATGGCTCGCGCCGGTCGTTTATCCCCTCGATTGGACGGGGGAGCGCGCGACCGAATCGGTTCGGGAATTCGCCGCGAATTTCGCGACCGCGAACGGCTGGAGCGCGTTTTCCTCGTCGCCGCGCGCGCTTGTCGCGCTGGCGTTGGCGTGCGCCTGGACTTTCTGGTGTTTCGCACTCTTGGACCGACGATTCTATCTCCGGTTCGGGATTCGCAAGGCTTCGGCGATTTTTTGCCGCGCGATTCGCCGATCGCCGCTCACTCCGATCGTCGCGGGGCTCTGGGCGCTCGGGCTGGTCGGGATCGGGCTGGTCGCTTGGCGATTCGGCGGGGCGGAGGACTCGGTCGAGGCGCTTCTCCGCGATCCACTCGAGCCGCTGGCGCGCTCTTTTCTCGGATTGACGGTCGGGCTCGTTCTCGTTTGGGCGGTGCGGCTCGTCGGTAGCTTCGCGCTCGGCGTCGAGGCGATGGGATTTGGCGACGTTATTCTTTCCGGGGTTATCGGCTCCTTTATCGGGTGGCAGGGGATCGTCGTCGTTTTCTTTATCGCCCCGTTCTTCGGGCTTGTCTTCGGGGTAATTCGGCGCTGCTTCAACTCCTCGCGCCACATACCCTACGGTCCCTTTATCTGCCTCGGCGCGCTGACTTGGATTATTTGGAGCCATAAATTCGACGCGTTTTTGACGCCCTATTTCGGCGACCCCGTCTTCGCGCTCGGGATCGGTCTGGTCGGATTCGTTCTCCTTGCGGTTATGCTTCTCTTGCTGCGCTTGGTCAAGAGTCTCGCGAGATAATTCGGGATTGATTTTTTTTTAAAACGACGTTATGATCCCCGCCGCGGGTCGCCGTATGGACGCGGCGCCTCGACCGAGGAAAAATGGGCAAAATGCGTCGTTGCGATAAAAGGATTTGCGCGCTAACGCTAGGGCTCGCCTTCGCGCTCGTTCTCGCGAGCCAGGCGTGTTCGGGGTGTCGTAGCGTCCCGTTCTATCGCATGACGCGCAAAGCGTCCGAAAGTCTGCCGCTAAGTCGCGAGGGAATCGCGGCGTACGAGCGAGGCGATCTCGCCCTGGCGGAGGAGCGGCTGGCGGAGGCCCGCGAGCTCAACGACGCCGACGTCGAGACCTGCAGATATTACGGCGAGACCCTTTGGAAGCGCGGCAAGCGCGCCGAGGCCCTCGACGTGCTGCGCGACGCCGCCGACAAGTACGGGCCCGTCGAGGCGCAAGTTTCCATCTATAGCTCGTTGGGCGAAAAAGCCCTCGAATTTGGCCGCCCCGAGCAGACGATCGCGTGGGCGAACAAGACGATCGACCTGTCCCCGAAAAGCGGCGTCGGGTGGCGCTTGCGCGGAAAAGCGTATCGCGCGCTCGATCGTCCGAAGGACGCGCTCGACGACTTCCTCCGCGCGGCTCGATTCGACGTCGACGATCGCGAAATTCTCCGAGAAATCGCGCTCGCGCAAAACGAACTCGGGGACTACGACTCCGCGCTCGCCTCTTGGCAGTACTTGGAGGGGCTCTATCCGACGAATCGCGAGCCGGCCGAGGTTTTCGCGGGGAAGGGGAGCGCTTACGCGGGCCTCGGGCTGCTCGTCGACGCTCAAGAGGCTTACGAGGTCGCGGTTCGTTCGGCTCCGAGCGATCCCGATCTTCGCGTTCGGCTCGCGGAGGTCGCGTTGGCTCGCGGCGACTACGCTCGCGCGGCGGCGCTGGCGTCGGAGGCGCTCGCGCTCGCGCCGGAAAATCCCGCCGCGCTGGCGCTCTACCGCGCGACGCGAGACCCCGCCCAAATCGCGGAAAATCCGAACGTCGACAAGCGTTTTCGATAAAATCGGCTCTCGATTTCAAACGAGTTGGCGATTTTTCTCATATTTTTCTCTCGGCGACTTGAAATTTCGATTCTCTTTTGTTCTAATATAAGAGGGCGCTCGCCCTAGTTTTTCGCGGACGGCGCGCGTTGCGACGACGTTGGAAGACGAAATCGTTCGTTGACATAGAGAGAAATTTAATGAGCCGCACAATCTTGAAATTAGGCGTCGCGCTGGCGTCGCTCGTAGTCGTTGGATCCGCGGTCGCGGTTTCCGCCCAAGCCAAAGAACCTCAATTCCAAAAAATCGTTATCACCGATAAATTCCGCAGCGAAGGCGCCGCGTTCGGCGACTTCAACAAAGACGGAAAAATGGACGTCGTCTCCGGGCATATTTGGTACGAAGGCCCCGATTTCAAAAAAGAGCATCAATTCATGAAGGGCGAGGACTCCTACGATCCCGAGGGGTACTCCAATTCGTTCGTTAATTTCACCGACGATATCGACGGCGACGGCTGGACCGACATTATCATCTGCCCGCACCCCGGGCTCGACGGGTTCTGGTACAAAAACCCGCAAAATAAAACCGACGGGTTCTGGGAAGAGCTGCCCTCCACGATTCAACTCGGGAACGAGTCGCAAGCGTGGGCCGACGTCGACGGCGACGGGAAGAACGATCTGATCTTCAATCGCAACAACTGGTACGGGTTCGCGAAGCCGAAAGCGGACGGTCCTTGGGACTTTATCGCGATTTCCAACGAAAGCGAAAAATATCAGCGCTACTTCCACGGCAACGGCTACGGCGATCTGAACGGCGACGGGCGCGTCGACCTCTTCGAAATGGACGGGTGGAGGGAACAGCCCGAGGACGCCAAAAACGTCCCGTGGAAATTCCACGAATTTAAATTTGCCGACGCCGCCTCCAATATTCTCGTCTACGACTTCAACGGCGACGGTCTCAACGACGTCTTCACGGCTTGGCATTGCCATCTCTACGGGCTGGTCTGCTATCTGCAAAAGCGCGGGGCCGACGGGGAAATCGCGTTCGACGCGCAATGGCTAATTCCGACCGAACCGGACGAGGCCTTCTTCCCGAAGACTAGCCAGCTTCACTCGATGGCGCTCGCCGACTTCAACGGGGACGGGGTCATGGACGTCGTTTCCGGAAAGCGCTGGCTGGCGCACGGGTCGAGCGGGGACGTCGAGCCGCTCGCGACTCCGTATCTCTTCTGGTGGGAAACGGTTCGCGGCGATAACGGCGCGGTCTCCTTCGTCCCCCACATCATCGACGACAAATCGGGCGTTGGAACCCAAGTCGTCGCCGAGGATATCAACGGCGACAACGTCCCGGACGTTCTCGTCGGAAACAAGCGCGGTTGCTTCGTTTTCCTTAGCAAATGAAAGCCGGTTTCTCGGGGCGCCGCGCGCGCGGCGCCTTTCGGAGCCGTTTTACCAATAGTAAGGTTGTTCTATGTTTAGCTCTCTTTTTGCGCAAACCGCCGATACGGTCGAAGCCGCTAAAGAAGCGGCGGCGACCCTCGCCTCGGAAGCGGTCGGTAATAAGATCTTGCTCGGCGACTACGTCGTTTTCTTCCTCTTTCTCGCGGCGGTCATTTTCGTCGCGTTTGGAATGAGTCGCAAATCGGCGGGGTCCTCCGAGGACTACTTCCTCGCCGGGCGCGGTCTAAAATGGTGGCTCATCGGTTTTTCCCTCATCGCCGCCAATATTTCCGCCGAGCAATTCGTCGGAATGTCGGGGCAAGGCGCCGACTACATCGGGCTCGCGGTCGCGAGTTACGAATGGATCGCCGCGCTCTCGCTCGTGCTCGTCGCCTTCTTCTTCCTGCCAAAGTTCCTCAAAGCGGGTATTTACACGATTCCCGAGTACTTGGAGAAACGCTACAACAAGTGGGCGCGGCTCATTATGTCGATCATGATGATGATCATGCTGATCGTCGTCAATATCACGGTCGTTACCTACGCCGGAGCGAAGGCTTACGCGGTCTTCTTCGAAGGGATCAACATCAATCTGTCGTTTATCAAAGAAGGGCTCGTTCTTCCGCTCAATCTCCAGTTCTTCTGCTGGGTCATCGGGATTATCGCGGCGCTGTACATTTTCGCCGGCGGTCTGAAAGCGTGCGCCTGGGCCGACTTGCTCCAAGGCTCCGCGCTCATCGCGGCGGGAGGCCTCGTCCTCGTGTTCGCGCTCCAGAAACTCGGCGCCGCCGACCCGAGCGCCCTGGCGCTCAACGTCGCCCCCGAGGGAACCGAAGAGTTTAACGAAGCCCTGACGAATCTTACCGGCGCCTCGAGCGATTGGGATCGATTCAACGTTCTAAACGCCGCCAAGTTGCGCATGAACCTCCCGTCGTGGGACTTGATCATTCCCGTTACCGCGCTGATTCTCGCGATCTGGATTCCGAACCTTTACTATTGGGGACTGAACCAGTACATCATTCAGCGCACCCTCGGTTCCAAGACGCTCGGAGAAGGTCAAAAGGGTCTGGTCTTCGCGGCCTTTATGAAGCTTTTGATTCCGTTCATCGTCATTTTCCCGGGCATGATCGCCTTCAATCTCTATTCGGCGGATATGAACGCGAAAGCGACCGTCGCTTCTCAGAAAGAGCTCGAACGGTTTGAGAAAGTCAAAAACGCTCCGACGACGGAGGAGGAGCTCTTCCAGTTTAGTCGCAGTTTCGCTCAGCGCGATCCGGAGACCGCTCTAGAGATGCTCGAATACAATTCGAAAGTTCTCGCGGGCGCGGTCGTTAAAAAGGACTTCCCCGACGAGGCGGAAAGTCGCGACGTCGAAGCGCTCGCCGAGGACGTCCTCGAATTTGACGAGGAAGCGCTCGGCGAATATCCCACGCTCCAGACGAGTCCGGTTTCCCCGAAGAAAGGCTATCACCGTCCGAAGTTCGTTGGCAAAGAAGAGCGCATGGCGGACGCCGATCTCTTGCAACAGCAGCTCATCGCGCTCAAGGACGTCGCCGACGATATCCCGAATTTGAAGTTCGGGAAAATGGTCAGCGGTTACGACACCGACTCGGCCCTTTCGATCCTTATGGACAAAGTCGTTCCGTCGAACGGATTTAAAGGGTTTATGCTCGCCGCGCTTCTCGGCGCGATTATTAGCTCGGTCGCCGCGATGCTCAACGCCGCCTCCACCATTTTCACGATGGATCTTTTCAACGAGTGCGGAGTCAAGCCGAAAGACGATCTCGCGAACGCGCGTCGCCAAAAGGTTCTTGTCGCCGTCGGTCGCGGCGCGGTCGTCGTCTTCGCGCTGATCGGGTGCCTCGTCGCTCCGATTTGGGCGAATCCGAAATACGGCGGGGTCTTTACCGCGATCCAAGAGTTCCAGGGTTACATTAGCCCCGGTATCTTCGCGGCGTTCGTCATAGGTTTCTGGATGCGCAAAGCCCCGAACTACTACGGGGTTATCGCGCTGCTCGGTTGCCCGATCCTCTACGGCTCGCTGGCGATCTGCTGCCCGACGCTCGACTTCCTGAACCGCATGGCGGTCACGTTCCTCGTTCTGATCGCGATCGCGGTTATTCTGCGGATCGCCGCGCCTCGCAAGGTCGCGTACGTTCAAACGGTTCCGGAACTTCCGACCGACGCCGCGCTCCAAGCGGAGCTGGCGGTCGCCGTCGAGGGCGTCTCCGACGAAGAGCGCGCGAAACTTACCGCGCTGTATCGCCATAAGATGACGCAAGAAAAATGGGCGGCGTTCTTGAAACCCTCCTACGGCGCCCTAATCTTCGGTTTGATCGTCGTCGTTCTGACCGTGTGGCTGTACCTGAAGTACTGGGACTGGACTAGCCCGATGATGTAATCGAATCGCCGTCGCGAGAATCGATAGTTGAATCTTCGCGAGCGCCGCGAGTCGTCGCAAATCGAGACGATACCGCGGCGCTCGTTTTCATAAGACGAGGAAAGCGAATGAACAAATACCTTTTGACGTTTCTTTTCGCCGCGTCGCTATTGTTCGGGCGTTTTGTCGACGCCCATGCCGCGACGATCGGCTCCTACGACGGAACTCCGCTCCCCGAGGAACTTTCCTTCGCGAGCGCTTGGAAATCGTTTTTGCTCGAAAACGGCGAGCCGAGCGCCGACCGCTATTCCGCCGACGTCCCGTTTTCCTTCCAATGCGGCGAGCGCTCGAGTCGCGATTGGATCAAGCCGAGCGACGCCAAGGTCGAGCTCGGCGAGTGGAAAGACGGGGTTCGCCGATCGACGCTAACGTGGCGCGACGAGCAAACTTCGATCGCGTGCGAGGTCGCGTTTGAGGAATACGCCGACTTCCCCGCGTTCCAGTACGTCGTTCGTTTGCGAAACGAGGGCTCGGAGAACTCCCCTAAAATCCATAATTTCAACGCGCTCGACTTGCAATGGAAGCGCGCCGACGACTCTATGCCGGTTCTCTATCGCTCGCAGGGCTCCGACAGCCGCAACGACGACTTTATCTTCGTCGGCGAGGACATGCGCAAGTCGATGTGGGTCAATAATCGCGACGTTCGTATGGACTCCGCGAACAACTCGCTCTTCCGCCGCGCGCTCAATTCGTCCCTCTTCGACAGCGACGACCGCCCCAGCGCCACGTGGCTCCCGTTCTTCAACTACAAGACCGGTCCCGACGGTTTGATCGTCGCCTTGGGCTGGAACGGCGGATGGTTCGCCGAGTTTAATCACAAAGGAAACGGCGAAACCGACATGACCGCCGGGCAGGAGCGCCTCGATACGGTTCTCTACCCGGGCGAAACGATTCGCTCTCCCCTCGTTATGCTCTTCTACTGGCGAGGGGAAGTCGGACACGCCCAGAACGAGTTCCGCCGATTTATGCTCGCGCATAACCATCCGCAAGAGAACGGTTCCCCCGCGCTCGCGCCGATTTGCCGCAACTCTTGGGGCGGAACCCCGACCGAGGAGCACCTGCGCGCGATCAAAGAGGTCGTCGATCAAAAGTTCGACTACGACTGCTATTGGATCGACGCCGGATGGTACGGGCAGGGAACCGACCCCTGTCCCGACGTTTTCCATGGCGACTGGGGCTCGACCGTCGGGGACTGGCGCGTGAATCCGACTCGCCATCCGAACGCGCTCAAACCGATCGCCGACGCCCTGACCGAGGCGAACATGAAGTTCCTGCTGTGGTTCGAAACGGAGCGCGCCGTCAAGGGGGTTCCCTCGACCCTCGAGCGCCCCGAATGGTATCTCCGTTCCGGGGGCGGGGACGCGAGCCAAGCTGGGGACGGGGAGTCGCTCCTCTTGAATCTCGGCGATTCCGACGCGAGGGAATGGCTGACCAAGACGATCGGCGACATTCTCGTCGAGAACAATATCTCGTGGTATCGCGAGGATTTCAATATGGTTCCGAATCCGTATTGGAACTCCCATGACGCGGAGGACCGAATCGGAATGACCGAAATGCGGTTCGTCGAGGGGCTGTACCAATTCTGGGACGACCTGCGCGAGCGGATCCCCGGGCTCATGATCGACAACTGCGCGAGCGGCGGACGACGCTTGGAGCTCGAAACCCTCAAGCGCAGTATCGTTCTGTGGCGCTCCGACTACAACTGCTTCCCGCACATGATTCCCGAAGTCGCGCAATCGCACACCTTCGGTATCGCCCATTGGATTCCCGCCAACGCGACCTCCCCGTTCGTCTCCAATATCGACGACTACCGGTGCCGAAGCGCCCTGTCCGCCGGCGCGGTTCTCTCCGCCGACGAATTCGGACAGTCGAAGGCGACCCCGGAAACCGTCGCCTGGCTCAAAGACCGCGTCGCCGAGGCGAAGCGCGCTCGACCCTACTTCTACGGCGACTTCTATCCCCTAACCCAAGGGAATTGGTCGGACGACGCGTGGCTCGCTTATATGATGTGGCTCCCGAAAGAGGAGTCCGGGCTCGTCGTCGCGTTCCGGCGCGCGAAAAGCCCGGTCGCGGCGCTTACCGTCGATTTGCAACCGATCGACCCCGAGAAAACTTATAAGGTCGAGGACGTCGACTCGGGCGAAATCGCGACCGTCTCGGGCAAAGAGCTCAAAGCCGGGTTCGCGATCAAAACCGACGCGCCTCGAACCTCCAAATTGATCTATATTTCCGTCGCGAAATAGTCGAGCGTCGAAACAACCCCAATGGCGAGCTCGAAAGCGGGCGGAGAAGAAATTGAAAAAATTTTTTCAAAACCCGCTTGACGCGCTCCGAACGGGCGCTATAATCCACCCGTCGTTTGCGCGACGGGGCTGGCGCCTCTCCGAAAGCGGCGAAAGATATTTGACATCAAGGTAAAGAGAAATCAGATACAGTGCGAGCAACCGTTGGGTTTCTTCGGAAATCCAACCTTTGTGAAAGCCAATACAGAGTTGATTCAAAATTGAGGCTCGTTTGACCGCGAGTCTCTCCAAGATCGAACGAAAACTTCTTTGAAGTTTTTACCAAAA
>JAFRXD010000013.1 GCA_017441605.1 Thermoguttaceae bacterium
CCGTTCCTATGTATGGAGATGATTTATAATGGCTAAGGAAACATTTCAACGTACTAAGCCGCACGTAAACGTTGGTACTATTGGTCATATCGACCACGGTAAAACCACGCTCACCAGCGCGATCCTCGCCGTTCAAGCGACCAAAGGTCTCGCGCAAGTTAAGTCCTACGCCGATATCGCCAAGGGCGGCACGGTTCGCGACGCCACCAAAACGGTAACGATCGCGGTCGCTCACGTCGAGTACGAAACCGAAAAGCGCCACTACGCGCACATCGACTGCCCCGGACACGCCGACTTCATTAAAAACATGATCACCGGCGCGGCGCAAATGGACGGCGCGATCCTGGTCGTCTCGGCTCCCGACGGCCCGATGCCGCAAACCGCCGAGCACGTTCTTCTCGCGCGTCAGGTCAACGTCCCGAAACTGGTCGTCTTCATGAACAAGTGCGACTTGGTCGACGACCCCGAGCTCCAAGAATTGGTCGAGCTTGAAATTCGCGAACTGCTCAACTTGTACGCCGTCGTCTGCGACAACGTCACGATCATCCGCGGAGCGGCTCTTCCGGCGCAGCAAAATCCGACCGATCCGGCTTGCGCGAAGTGCATCGACGAGCTGATGGACGCGATCGACAACGACATTCCGGAACCGGTTCGCGAAGTCGACAAGCCTTTCCTTATGGCGGTCGAAGACGTCTTCTCGATCGAAGGTCGCGGCACGGTCGCCACCGGTCGTATCGAGCGCGGCGTCATCAAGATGGGCGAGGAAGTCGAGATCGTCGGCATCACCGAGTCCCGTAAAACCGTCTGCACCGGCGTCGAAATGTTCAAGAAGACGATGGAGCAAGGCGAAGCGGGCGACAACGTCGGTCTTCTTCTGCGCGGTATCAAGCGCGAGGAAATCCAACGCGGTCAAGTTATCGCGAAGCCCGGCACGATCACGCCTCACATGGACTTCGAAGGCGACGTCTACATCCTGAGCAAGGAGGAAGGCGGCCGCAGCACCCCGTTCATGAGCGGTTATCGTCCGCAATTCTACTTCCGCACGACCGACGTTACCGGCACGATCAAGCTGCCCGAAGACGTCCAAATGTGCATGCCCGGCGACCACGTCAAGATTTCCGTCGAGCTGATCAGCCCGATCGCGATGGAGCAAAACGTCCGCTTCGCTATCCGCGAAGGCGGCAAGACGGTCGGCTCCGGCGTCGTCACCAAGATCACGAAGTAGTTTTCGCACAACAACGGTTCGCGTCTCGTTTCGGCGAGGCGCGAATCTCAGACGAGTCGCCGCGAGGCGGAGCGTCGAATAGGGGAGTCGTCCAATTGGTAGGGCACCGGTCTCCAAAACCGGCTGTTGGGAGTTCGAGTCTCTTCTCCCCTGTTTTATAGTCTTACAAAAGGCGCTCGTCGATTAGGAATCGTCAAGCGTCTTTTTTTATATACGGAACGTCCCTAGGTTCGCGCGAATCGGTACCGGCGCGGACGTAGAAACGATATGGTAGCGCGAAGGTTTTGCAATGAGTAGTTTTCTGGGCAATCTTTTGTCGACTAACGTCTATAAGAACAGCCAAGGTCGAGTGGCGCGACGTTGCACCGCCATTGGAGTCGCGTTGGTCTTCGCGTTGGGAGCGTACAGCGCTTGGAGCGAGAAGGCGTTCGGATCTTGCACCGGTTGGGTCGCGGCGGCGATCGTCGCGGTCGGTCTTTGGGTCGCGTTCCGCGTCATCAACTACCCGACGTTCGCGGACTTCCTTTCGTCGGTCGAAGCGGAGATGGCGAAAGTCTCTTGGCCCACGAAGAAAGAGCTTTTCGCGAACACGAAAGTCGTGCTGATCTTCATGTTCCTCTTCACGGTTCTGATCTTCGCGTACGATTTGGTCTTCACGTTCATATTCAGCTTTATGAAATAGTTCCCGGGATCGTCGCGGTCTAAATTTTGAGTTGGGCGAATCGGGGGCTTGACGAGCGCGAGCGCGGCGCTACAATGGAACGGAATTTTTGCAACGGAGGTTCGGAGGAGCGATCGGCGGCGTAGAGTCGCCGGGGGCGACCGAGCGGAACGCGAGAGGCGCTTTATGACCCAAGAACTAGAAAACGCCGAAAACAACGAGAACCACATTGTGGCGGACGAAACGCCGCGATGGTACATTCTCAAAGTTCAAGTGAACCGCGAGGACCACGTTAAACGCGAGCTCGATCGTCGCGTGAAGATCGCCGGTTTGGAGAATTGCGTCGAAAAAATTCTCGTTCCGGTAGAGCGAGTCGTCGAGCTGAAGAACGGTCGCAAGCGGGAGACGAAGCGCAAGCTGTATCCCGGCTACATCATGGTGAAGATGATCCTGAACGACGACACGTGGTTCCTCATGAGGGACGCGCCGGGCGTCGGGGACTTCACCGGCGCGAGTCGTCGCGGCGGCGAGACCAAGCCGCTTCCGATGACCGACGAGGACGTGGAGCGCATGCTCAAGTCTGAGAGCGAGACCTCCGAAGAGCAACCGAAATTGCAAATACCCTTTGTCGTTGGAGATCGAGTCAAGATCACCGACGGCACCTTTAAAGACACCGAGGGAACGATCGGCTCGGTCGACCCGGAAGGGCGCGTATCGGTCGATATCGTCTTCCTCAATAGTAAAACGCCCGTCTCTCTCGAGTATTGGCAGGTGGAAAAAGTAGAAGTCGACTAGTTCCGAGAGGCTCGCGCCTTTCTATATCTCCTCGACGCGCCAATGTCGCGCAACGCGGCAATGTCGAAGGGGACGAACGAACGGTCAACGAAAAAATTTTAGAGGAATTACAATGGCTAAACAACTTCAAGCGATCGTGAAATTCCACGCCCTCGGCGGCAAAGCCACGGCCGCGCCGCCGGTCGGCACCGCGCTTGGTAAATACGGTCTGAACCTTGGTCAGTTCGTCAAGGAATTCAACGACCGCACCAAGCCGTCGATGGGAATGCGCATTCCCGTCGTGGTTCGCGTGTACAGCGACCGCTCTTTCGACTTAGAAACCAAGAGCCCTCACTCCGTCGACCTGATCAAGCAAGCCGCCGGAATCGAGAAGGGTTCGACCCACGTTCCGAAGGAAAAGGTCGGAACGGTTACCGTCGCCAAACTGCAAGAAATCGTCAAAGCGAAGCAAAAGGATCTGAACGCGCGCGAAGTTGAGCGAGCGGTTCGCATCCTCGCGGGAACCGCCCGGAGCATGGGCGTCGACGTCGTCGACTGAGCGCCTTTGGCGTCGGCTCCGCGACGCGATCAAGACTACGTTGATCGTCGGCGCGAAAGTTCGCGGAGTCTCGCTTAACGGCACATAAAATCGAGCGGCGTCGTTTAGGCGACATATATCCGAAACAATCAAAAGAGAAGAAAAAACGCAGATATAATGGGTAAAGTTTCTAAGCGAATGAAAGCTATGGAAGCCAAGCTTCCCAAGACCAAGGCTCCCATGCCGTTGGCCGAAGCCGTCTCCTTGCTGAAAGAATTCAACACGACCAAATTCGATCAATCGGTCGAAGTTTCGATGCGCCTTGGGGTCGACCCCAAGCAATCCGACCAAATCGTCCGCGGTTCGGTCGTCCTTCCGAACGGTATTGGCAAGACGCTGCGCGTTCTGGTCTTCGCGAAAAACGCGAAAGCCGACGAAGCGACGGCGGCGGGCGCCGATTACGTCGGCGGTCCGGAACTGGCCGAAAAGATCAAGGGCGGTTGGTTCGAGTTCGACGTCTGTATCGCGTGCCCCGACATGATGGGCGTGGTCGGCTCCCTCGGTCGTTTGCTCGGTCCCCGCGGCTTGATGCCCAGTCCGAAGGCCGGCACGGTCACGATGGACGTCGAGAAGACGGTCAAAGAGTACAAGGCTGGTAAAGTCGAATTCCGCAACGACAAGGGCGGAATCGTTCACGGCGTCGTTGGCAAGCTCAGTTTCGAACCCGAGAAACTGGTCGAAAACATCACGACGTTCATCAACTACGTCAACACGTTGAAGCCGGCGTCCGTTAAGGGCGTTTACGTTAAATCGATAGCGATTTCCGCGACGATGAGTCCCGGACTTCGCGTGCTCGCCCAATGAGCTTGAGCGCGTCGATTTTCTAGTCAACAACCGCCCTTAACACACATTTAAGACAATGAGCAAGTTCGTAAAAAATATTATCACCGAAGATTTGCGAAAACGCCTGAACGGCGTTGAGAACGCGCTTCTCGTTAATCTTGTCGGTATGGAAGTGAACGACAGCAACCGTCTCCGCGGCGCGCTCGCCGACAAGGGGATCAAGGTGATGGTCGTCAAGAACAGCCTTGCGGCTCGCGCTTGCGCCGACACGCCGTTGGCTCCCGCGTTCTCCGGTCTGACCGGCAACGCCGCGCTCTGCTGGGGCGCGTCCGATATCGTCGCGCTGGCGAAAGAGGTCGTCAAGGTCTCCAAAGAAAAGCAATTCGCGAAGTTCGGCATTCTCGGCGGCGTGATGGACGGCGAAGCGTTCGGCGCGGATCAAGCGGTCGAAGTCAGCAAGTGGCCCACTCGGGAAGAGCAAATCGCGATTCTGCTCGGGCAGATCACGGGCGTCGGTTCGAAACTGTCCTCGCAACTGGTCGCCGGCAGCTCGAATCTCGCGAGCCAAATCAAACAACGTTGGGACAAAGACGGCGAAGGGGAAGAATCTCCCGCCGAAGCCGCCGAGTGATCCCATAAAACCTCCGAGCGCCTCGCGTCGAACGAGTCGAAAGGCTAGCGCGCGCGAGTCGCTCAACCGCGTTTCCATTTGAAATTCGAGCCGCAATTTCGCGGCGAGCAATATTTGTTTTTTTGCGTTGGGTCGTCGACCACGCTTTTCGCGAAACCGGTTCGCGAGCGAAGTTTTGGAAGACTCGACGCATAACCCGAAAGGAATAGAAGAAATGTCCGAAGAACGCGTTTTCTCCGACGATATCAAAGCGATGGGCGACAAGATCATGGGTTTGACGCTTAAGGAAGCGAAAGAACTCAGCGATTACCTGAAGGAAGAATATGGCGTCGAGCCCGCCGCCGGCGGCGCCGTCGTTATGGCCGGTCCGGCCGCCGGTGGGGACGCCGCTCCCGCCGCCGAGGAAAAGACCGAATTCGACGTCGTTCTCGAAGACTTCGGCGCCAACAAGATCGCCGTCATCAAGGTCGTCCGCACCGCGACCGGCGCCGCCCTCGGCGAAGCCAAAGCGATGGTCGAAGGCGCTCCGAAAGCGATCAAGACCGGTTTGCCGAAAGAGGACGCCGAAAAGCTCAAGAAAGAACTCGAAGACGCCGGCGCGAAGGTCTCCCTCAAGTAAGTTCCGCTCGAGTTTTCTCTCGATTTGAAATAGCGCGAAGAACCCTCGAAACGAATTGTTTCGAGGGTTCTTTTTTTTGAAAAAAATTTCGAATATTGCCGTTATTATCGGCGCGACCGTCGAATTTTAACGCGGTCGGGCCAATAAACCTTATCAATTTTAACGATTACAACGTCCGATTTTTGAATTTTCAACGAACAAATTTGACATTTTTTCGTTTAAAGAGTCTTTTTATAAAAAAATTTTGGGGGTCATTTTCGGTTCGTTCAATCTTCCTATTCGTTCTAGTTCGCAAAGAAGTTTTAAAAGAATGGTTTTTCTTTAAAGAAATTAGGAATCTCCCCCTTGCGTCTATTGCGAAACGGGTATAAAATGCGAATTCGGCAATTTTTTGCCAACGAAACATTCGTTCTACGACCTTACCGGGAGGAAACTCTGAATGGCGGTTCCATCACAACGGAAGTTAACTCTGAACGGCGTTCGTCAATTCGGCAATCACAGCGCGACGTATCCGGTTCCCGATCTGACGATTCTTCAAACGCGAAGTTACGCGAATTTCTTGCAGCTCGACGTTCCCCCGGCGGAACGAAAAGACCAAGGTCTCGAATCGGTTCTCCGCGAGGCGTTTCCGATCGAGAACTACGAGAAGACCGCTCGTTTGGAGTACGTCGGTTACGAGCTTGAGAAACCGCGCTACACTCCCGACGAATGCCGCCGTCTGCACCTGACGTACGGTCGACCATTCCGCGTTCGCCTTCGACTCACTCGCGACGATAAAGACGACGAAGCGATCGAGGAAGACGTGTACCTCGGCGAGCTTCCGATTATGCTCGGAGGGGGCGAGTTCATTATCAACGGGGCGGAGCGCGTCGTCGTGAATCAGCTTCACCGCAGCCCCGGGGTCGACTTCCTCACGAAAGAGGAACCGGATCGCAAGGTCTACAGTTGCCGCATCATTCCCGAGCGCGGAAGCTGGATCGAGTTCGAAATTACTCGAAAAGAAACGATTTCCGTTCGCATCGACCAGAGCCAGAAGCTGCCCGTGATGATGCTTCTGCGCGCGATGGACGAGAAGTACGGCACGGACGCGGCGATTCTTCGCGCGTTCTACGACTCGAAGTTCGTCAAGATCGACGGGGCGGCGTCGGTTCCGAAATTGGAGAAGAAGATCGCGGTCTCCGACGTGGTCTATCCGAAAGACTCGGCTCACCCGGGCGAGGTAATCGTCCCGTCGGGCGGTCTGATCACCGCCGCGCTGGCGGAGCAAATTTGCGCCTCGGGCGTCAAGCGCGTCGAAGTAATCGACGAGCCGCGCAACAAGTTGCTCCTTAAATCGCTCGAAGAAGACAAAACGAGCTCGCACGACATAGCGCTTTTGACGATCTTCCGCAAACTGCGCCCGGGCAACCCCGCCCTGCTCGACAAAGCGCGAGACTTGTTCCGCGACAAGTTTTACGACCCGGCTCGATATCGTCTGGGACGCGTCGGGCGTTTCCGGATGTACCGCAAACTCCACCCGGAGATCGATCTCGACGATCTTGAGAAATCGGGCGTCGATCTCGACGAGACCGTGCTCAAAGCCGAGGACGTCGTCGATTGCGTCAAGTACCTCTACAAGCTGTGGGGCAACGAGGAAGGCGCGACCCTCGACGACATCGACCACCTAGGGAATCGTCGTCTGCGCACGATCGACGAATTGGCGGGCGAGGAAATCCGCAAGGGGTTCTTGAAGCTGCGACGCACGGTTCAAGAGCGTCTCCGCGACCAAGATCGCCCCTGTCAAATCGTCAATACGAAGAACATTTCCTCCGCCATCGACTTCTTCTTCGGGCGCTGCGAGCTTTCGCAGGTCGTCGACCAGACGAACCCGTTGTCGATGCTGACGCACGAGCGCCGCCTCTCCGCGCTCGGTCCCGGGGGTTTGAACCGCAAGCGCGCGGGATTCGAAGTTCGCGACGTTCACTCCTCGCACTATGGGC
This sequence comes from Thermoguttaceae bacterium, assembly GCA_017441605.1. Classification (GTDB taxonomy): domain Bacteria; phylum Planctomycetota; class Planctomycetia; order Pirellulales; family Thermoguttaceae; genus RUG369. Next base: position 7,271 of record JAFRXD010000013.1, read on the forward strand.
GCATTTGCCCGATCGAGACGCCGGAAGGTCAAAACATCGGTCTTATCTCGTATTTGTCGCTGTTCGCGAGCGTCGACGAATTCGGATTCCTGACCTCTCCGTATCGCAAGGTGGAGAACGGGGTTCTGACCGAACAAGTCGACTACCTTCGCGCCGACAAGGAGCACGAGCTTTGTCTCGCGCCGGCCGACACGCCGATTTCGCGCGAAAATCCCAAGTACCCCTACGGGGAGCTCGCTCCGGATCCGAACACCGGCTTGGTGCTGGCGCGATGCGGGGGCGAGTACGTTCAAGTTCCGCCCGAGGACGTCGACTACATCGACGTGGCGCCGAATCAGATGATCGGCGTTTCGGCGGGTCTTATTCCGTTCCTCGAGCACGACGACGCGAACCGCGCGCTCATGGGCTCCAACATGCAACGGCAAGCGGTTCCGCTCCTTCAATCGGAAGCGCCCGTGGTCGGCACCGGTTTGGAAGACGCGGTCGCGATCAACTCGAGCCTCTTGGTTCGCGCGGAGCGAGCGGGCACGGTCACTTACGTCGACGCGCTCAAGATCGTGATCGACGACGAGGACGTCTATCAGCTTCGCAAGTTCGCCGCGCTCAACGGCTGCACGTGCGAGAACCAGCGCCCGATCGTCAATATCGGGGATCGCGTGGAGAAGGGTCAAGTCATCGCCGACGGCGCTTGCACCGACCACGGCGTGCTGGCGCTCGGTCGCAACGTGCTCGTCGCGTTCATGGTTTGGGACGGTTTCAACTACGAGGACGCGATTATTTTGAGCGAGGAGCTCGTTCAAAAAGACGTCTACACCTCGATCCACATCGAGTCTTACGAGTCGGAAATTCGCGACACGAAACTGGGTCGCGAAGAGTTCACTAAGGACATTCCGAACGTGTCCGACAAAGCGCGCGACAATCTCGACGAAAACGGTATCGTTCGCGTGGGGACCTACGTCTCTCGCGGCGATATTCTCGTCGGAAAGACCGCGCCGAAGAGCAAGACGGAACTGTCGCCGGAAGAAAAACTTCTGCACGCGATCTTCGGGCGCGCGGGGGACGACGTTAAAGACGAGTCTCTCGAAGTGCCCGCCGGAGTGGAGGGAGTCGTCATCGGGACGTACCACTTCCGCAGCAACGCGAGTCTCACGCCGGACGAGCGCCGTCAATTCGACGCGGAGAAGGCGGAGATCCTCAAGCGCGGCAACGAGAATATCGTCCGCGTTTTCGGCGACATGGTCGAGCAAATGCAGAAAGCGCTCGGTCGCGAGCTGGTCGACGAAACCGGCGCGTCGCTGGTCGAGGAGCGCAAAATCGAGGACGTCGCGGCTCTCGCGAAGACGTTCTCGTTCGAGCGGACCCGAATTAAGAACGGGATCGAGACCGATTCCGACGAGTACGCGGCGTGCCGTCAGATATACGCGAGCCATCGCGACGAACTCGAGAAAGCGATCGACCGGCGCGACCGCGAGATCAGCGAGCTGGAGTGCGGCGATCAGCTTAAGCGCGGCGTGCTGCAAATGGTCAAGGTCTACATCGCCACGAAGCGCGCGATTTCCGTCGGCGACAAGATGGCGGGTCGTCACGGGAACAAGGGCGTCATCGCCAAGATCTTGCCGAAAGAGGACATGCCGTTCTTGGCGGACGGAACCCCGATTCAAATCATGTTGAATCCTTTGGGCGTTCCGTCTCGTATGAACGTCGGCCAGATTCTCGAAACCCACTTGGGCTGGGCGGCGGCGACGATGGGCTATCGGGCGATCACGCCGGTCTTCGACGGGGCGACCGAAACCGCCGTCAACGACGAGCTTGAAAAGGCGGGGCTTCCTCGCAATGGAAAAGTCCAGCTTTACGACGGTCGCACCGGCGAGCCGTTCGCGCAGCAAACGACGGTGGGCTACATTTACATGCTGAAATTGCACCACTTGGTGGACGACAAGGTGCACGCGCGAAGCACCGGTCCTTACTCGCTCATCACGCAGCAACCGCTGGGCGGCAAGGCGCGCTCGGGCGGTCAGCGCTACGGCGAGATGGAAGTTTGGGCGCTCGAGGCTTACGGCGCGGCTTACACGCTGCAAGAACTCCTGACCGTTAAGTCGGACGACGTCGAGGGGCGCACCAAAATCTACGAGGCGATGGTCAACAGCGCCAACACGTTGGAGGCGGGAACGCCCGCGAGCTTCGACGTTTTGGTCAACGAGATCAAAGGGCTCGCGCTCGACATGGATCTCGTGCCCGCCCAAGGCAAGGACGTCCTGCCCCTTCCCTCCGATCGCAGAGGGTTCGACGACTAGTCGCGGAAGGCGCGTCGCGACAAGTCTTTCGGGACGCAAGCGGCGCGCTCGCTTAAATCGCCAAAGAACGACGCTCGGCGCGCGTCGATTCTTCCACAAATCAAAATTCGAAACGAGGACGAAACGGTGAACAACGGCGGCGACAATTTCGATAAGATCAACGACTTTAACGCTGTAAAGATTAGTCTCGCGGACCCGAAAAAGATCCGCGAGGAATCGAAGGGCGAGGTTAAGAAACCGGAGACGGTCAACTACCGCTCCTATCGACCCGAGCGCGACGGTCTGTTCTGCGAGCGCATTTTCGGACCGGAGAAAGACTGGGAATGCTCCTGCGGAAAATACCGCGGGATGAAATACAAGGGCATGACTTGCGATCGCTGCGGCGTGAAGATCACGCACAGCCGCGTGCGACGCAAGCGAATGGGGCACATTGAGTTGGCGGCTCCTGTCGTTCACATTTGGTTCTTCCGAGCGTCCTCGAGCCGCTTGGCGACCCTCTTGGCGATGAAAGCCTCCTCGCTCGAAAAAGTGGTCTACTTCCAAGACTACGTCGTGATCGAGCCGGGCGACACGCCCCTGAAAGAAGGCCAACTCCTCACCGAGGAGGAATACCGCAAGAATCGCGAAGAGTACGGTCCCGACTCGTTTAAGGCGGACATGGGCGCTGAGGCGATTCGCGAGCTGCTCAAGAAGCTGAACGTGGTCGAGCTTTCGAAGAAACTCCGCGAGGAGCTGGCGGCGACCAAATCGAAGCAAAAGCGCAAGGAGCTCATCGGTCGGCTCCGCTTGGTCGAGGCGCTGCGCAACTGCAAGCGCGAAAACAACCCCGCGTGGATGGTTCTCGAGACGATCCCGGTCATTCCGCCCGATCTTCGCCCGTTGGTCTTGCTCGAGTCGGGCACGTTCGCGACCTCCGACCTCAACGACCTGTATCGACGCATTATCAATCGGAACAACCGGTTGGAAAAATTGACCGGTCTGAACGCGCCGGACGTCATTATCCGCAACGAGAAGCGAATGCTGCAGCAGTCGGTCGACGCGCTGTTCGACAACATGCGCTGCAAGCGCCCCGTGATGGGCTCCAGCAATCGCCCGCTTAAATCGCTGACCGATATGATCAAGGGCAAACAGGGTCGTTTCCGCGAGAACCTGCTCGGCAAGCGGGTCGACTACTCGGCGCGAAGCGTGATCGTGGTCGGACCGCACCTGCGTCTGCACCAGTGCGGCATTCCGAAGCCGATCGCTTTGGAATTGTACCAACCGTTCATTATTCGCAAACTTAAGGAGCGCAACCTCGCCGACACGATCAAGAGCGCGAAGAAGATGCTCGAGCGCCGCGACGTCGAGGTTTGGGACATTCTCGAAGAAGTCATTCAGAACCACCCGGTTCTCCTCAACCGCGCTCCGACGCTGCACCGCATGAGCATCCAGGCGTTCGAGCCAATCCTCGTGGAAGGCAACGCGATCAAGTTGCACCCGTTGGTCTGCAAAGGATTCAACGCCGACTTCGACGGCGACCAGATGGCGGTTCACCTTCCTCTCTCCTTGGAGGCGCAGGTCGAGGCGCACGTCCTGATGTTGTCGACCAACAACATCTTCAGCCCCGCGAGCGGCAAGCCGATTATCTCGCCGTCGCAAGACATCGTTATGGGCTGCTTCTTCATCACGCTGCAGCAGCCTAGAATGCTGGGCGAGGGAATGGTCTTCTCCTCGATCGACGAGTGCATGCTCGCCTTCTCGCTGGGGAAGGTTCACTTGCAAGCGAAGATCAAGGTTCGCATGCCGAAGGGTCGCTATCTGAAGCGCACCGACTCGGAGTACAACAAGTCCCACAATTTGGTCGAAGACTCCAATACGGGCAAAAGCGAGGGGAAAGTTTTCGAGACGAGCCCCGGGCGCATTATCTTCAACCAAATCGTCGGAACGGGCCCCTATTACGATCTTCCGCTCGGCTCGAAGGAATTGCAAGTCGTTATTAGCGACTGCTACGAGGCGAACGGACGCAAGGCGACGATCGACCTGCTCGACAAGATGATGCGACTCGGTTTCGAGGAGAGCACGAAGAGCGGTCTTTCGTTCGCGGCGGACGACTTGCTCGCGCCCCCCGAGAAGAAAGAGTTGCTCGAAGAGGGCGATCGTCGGGTTCAAGAGGTTCTCGACCGCGCCGACAACGGTCTTATCTCGGAGGACGAGCGCTACAACAACGTTATCGATATTTGGGGCGAAATCAATAAGTCGATTACCGAGAAGATGATGGAGTCGTTCAAGAACGACGTCTATCGCACCGACGAGGAATTCGCCGCGAAGCCTTCGGTCAAGCGCCGACCTTTCGGTTACGTCAACCCGGTCTACTTGATGGCGTTCTCGGGCGCGCGAGGCGGCACCGAGCAAATTCGCCAACTCGCCGGTATGCGCGGGCTTATGGCGAAGCCGAACGGCAAGATCATCGAGTCCCCCGTGAAGGCGAACTTCTTGGAGGGCCTGACGGTTCTCGAGTACTTCAGCTCGACGCACGGCGCGCGCAAAGGCTTGTCCGACACGGCGCTTAAAACGTCCGACTCCGGCTACCTCACGCGAAAGCTCGCGGACGTGGCGCAGAACTGCGTCGTCACCGCGCGCGACTGCGGCACGACGCGCGGTATCGTTAAGAGCGTTATCCCCAGCGGCGACAAGAAGATCCCGCTCTCGCAATCGATCGTCGGGCGCGTCGCTTGCGACAACGTCGCCGACCCCACGAGCGACGACGAGCCGATCGTCCGCGCCGGCGAGCTCATCACGATCGAGATCGCGCGCAAGATCGACGCGCTCGGAGTCGAGAAACTTCGCGTGCGCAGCCCCATGACCTGCGAGGCGGAGCTCGGCGTTTGCTCGCTGTGCTACGGCATGGACTTGTCGACGTCGCGACTCGTCGAAGAGGGGATGGCGGTCGGAATTATCGCGGCGCAATCGATCGGCGAGCCGGGCACGCAGCTCACGATGCGCACGTTCCACATTGGGGGCGCGGCGTCCCACGTCGCGGAGGACAACGAGATCAAGACGAAGTTCGCGGGGCGAATTCAATTCGCCAAGATGGACGTCGTGAACAACCTCGTGCTTAGCTGCCGTCCGGACGGCGGGGTGCGGATCTGCAACGCGCGCGGTCAGTACCGCGAAACGTACCGGATTCCCGAAGGCGCGACCCTTAAAGTCCAAGAGGGCGACATGGTCGAGTCGGGAGACGCGCTCGCGGTCTTCGACCCCCACAGCAAGCTGATCATCGCGAAGTCGGAGGGCGTCGTCGGTTTCGAGGACGTCGTTCTCGGCGAGACCGCCCAAGAGGAAGAGGACACGCGAACCGGTCAAAAGTTCTTGTCCGTTACCGAGTTGAAGGGCGATCGTCGTCCCAGCATCGTCGTCTTCGACAAAGACGGCGCGAAGCAGAACGAAAGCTACCAGCTCCCGAGCAAGACGACGATTCTCGTGGAGGACAAGTCCTACGTGCAACGCGGCGACGTGCTCGCGAAGATGCCTCAAAGCGCGGCGGGAACCCAGGACATTACCAACGGTCTGCCCCGCGTCACGGAAATTTTCGAAGCGCGATCCCCGAAAGATCCCGCGATTATCGCCGAGATCTCCGGCATTGTCGAAATCGCCGAAAAGCGAAGCCACGGCAAGCGGATTATCAACATTCGCCGCCCCGGCGCGGTCGACGACGAGAACGGTCCGAAACCGGTCCCGCACGAAATCCCGCAAGGCAAGCGAATTCGCGTTATCTCGGGCGACGAAGTGCAAGCGGGTCAACCCCTTACCGACGGTCAATTGGTTCCGAAAGACATTTTGCGCATCTCCGGACCCGAGGCGATCCAAAACTACTTGGTGCAAGAAGTTCAAGCGGTTTATCGCAGCCAGGGCGTGAGCATCAACGACAAGCACATCGAGATCATCATCTCCCAAATGCTGCGCAAGATGAAAGTCGACGACGGCGGCGACACGACCCTGCTCTCCGGCGACGTGGTCGACAAGTTCGAGTTCGCGCGGCGCAATAAGGAGCTCGAGGGCTGCGTCAAGATTAAGAACCCGGGGCACACCGACTTCCGCGTCGGGGACGTGGTTCCGCGCGACGTGTTCAACGCGACCAACGAGCGCTTGGCGCTCGACGTTCCGGACTTCGTTCCGGCGGTCGGGGAGCCTCCCAAGCGCGCGCGAGGCTCGCTCCAACTCCTCGGTATTACGAAAGCGGCGGTTCAGAGCGATTCGTTCCTGTCGGCGGCGTCCTTCCAAGAGACGACGAAGGTCTTGACCGAGGCGGCGCTGGCGTACAAGGTCGACCATCTGGTCGGGCTTAAAGAAAACGTCATCCTCGGGCGCTTGATCCCCGCCGGAACTGGATTTAAGCTCTATCGCGACGCGAAGTGGGAACAGCGCCGAGGCGCCGAGCCCGGAGACCTCGACGCGCTCCTAAGCGCCCCGCTCGCCCCGGTTGTCGACGGAGCCGCGACCCTCGACGTCGACGGCACCCCCGCCTTCCCGTCGACTCCGAACGACGTCGCCTATGCGCAGGTCGACGACGAGCAGACGTGGGAGCAGGTCAACGATTCCTACGGCTCCGGCGAGATTTCCGAACCGATGGACGAGGGCGAGATTCCTCGTCGCCTGGACGACGACGAAACGTTCTAAGTCGCCGTAAATTGGCGCTTAACATTTTCGCAAAACCCTCGGCCGCTCGCGTCGGGGGTTTTCTTTTATTCCCTCGCCCAACCGGATCGCGTTAAACCATGGACGCCAAAACAATACCCGTTCCCCAAGGCGCGCTCGTCGCCGACGTTCTCCGCGAAAAGGGATTCGAGCTCGATTTCGATTGCGGAGGCGCCGGGATTTGCGGAAAGTGCCGGGTCTCGCTGATCGAATCGGACGGGTCGCGTCGCGACGTCTTGGCTTGTCGAGCGCGAGGAGCGCGAGGAACTCGCGTCGACGCGTCGAACTTAAAGAGAACCCCGAGCAAAATTTGCGTTCCCGAGGAAACGCTCGAGCCGGTCGACGTTGCCGAACCCGAGCGCCGAGGGGACTTGGCGCTCGCCGTCGACTTGGGATCCACGACGATCGTCGTCGCCCTCGTTTCGCTCGAATCGGGCCGAACCCTCGTCGTTCTCTCCGATCGGAATCCGCAAGTCGAATTCGGGCGCGACGTCGTTTCTCGAATCGCGGCGGCGAGCGACCCGGCGAAAGCGCTCCGCGCGAGAGCGCTCGCGTCGGGGGCGATCGAGCGGCTCGCCCTCAAGGCGGCCGGCGCGTTGGGGTTGGCGCCGTCGCGGATCGTCGAAATCGTCGTCGCGGGGAATACGACGATGGAATATCTTCTCGCGGGACGGGACGTTCGGCCTCTCGGAGTCGCGCCGTTCGTCGTCGAACAAAAAACGTTCGAACCGAGCTCGGGGCGCGATTTCGATTGGAGCGCGTTTCCCGAGGCTAGGGTTCGTCTTTTCCCGGTTCGATCGGCGTTCATTGGGGGGGACGTTCTCGCCGGACTCGAACTACCGCGAGGTCTCGGCGCTTTCGAGCGAGACGAGTCGTTCATGCTGCTCGACTTCGGGACGAACGGGGAGTTGCTTTTGAGCGCGCGAGGACGCCTTTTCGCGTCGTCGAGCGCGGCGGGCCCCGCGTTCGAGGGCGCGGGGATCTCCCAAGGCTCGACGGCGATACTCGGCGCGATCCGTCGCGTCGACTACGACGTTCCGACTCGGCGCTGGCGCGCGCGAACGATCGGGGACGCGCCGAGCGCGAGCGTCTGCGGCTCCGGACTAATCGACGCGCTCGCCGCCGCCTTGGACTTCGGGCTCCTCGAGCCGAGCGGGCGTTTCGCGCGCGCCGACGCGTCTAGACCGAGCGACGGCGTCTTCGAGCGGATTGGCGAGCGCGAAGGGGAGCCCGCGCTATTGATCTCGAGCGACGCGCGCCACCCGGTTTGGCTAACGCGGCGCGACGTTCGGCAAACCCAGCTGGCGCTCGGGGCGATGAAGGCGTGCGCGCGGCTGACGCTCCAAGCGTCGGGCCTCGACGCGGAGTCGCTCGACGCGCTCTATCTCTCGGGCGGTTTCGGGACGTCGCTGAGCGCTCGCAACGGTCGCCGAGTCGGAGCGACGCCGGAGGGAGTCGGAGTGGAAAAAATCGTTCGCGCGGGGAATTCGTCCCTCTTGGGCGCGATCGAGGCGACTCTCGGCAAGGTCGATTTCGAGGAGTTGACGGAAACGAGCGAGCGAATCGAACTCGTCGATTTGGCGTCGCGAGCCGATTTCGCGGAAGTTTTCGCCGAATCGACGCGATTTCCGGAAAAAAGCCCCGAATAGCGCGACGCGGTTTTCCTTTACTTTCGCGAAAACGAGGGTAAAATAGAAGAGGTCGCGTCTCGATTCGCGCCGAGCGAGCGAGACGGACGTATCGAAATCGAGAACGAGCGAAAACGCGAGCGGAAAATGTCGGATAAAATTTACGACGCGGTAATCATCGGAGCGGGAATGTCGGGGCTCGCGGCGGGAGTCCGCCTGGCGCAGTACGATCGGAGCGTCTGTATTTTGGAGAGGCACGCGGCGATCGGAGGGCTCAATTCTTTCTACCGGCGCGGGGGTCGGAACTACGACGTCGGATTGCACGCGCTGACCAACTACGTTCCCAAGGGGACGAAACTCGGTCCCCTCGCGCGGGTGATTCGCCATCTCCGCATGCCCTGGGACGAATTCGGGCTTACCCAACAGAACGGATCCTCCATCGCGTTTCCCGGAATCGAACTGAACTTCACCAACGAGTTCGAGCGATTCGAGACCGAAATCGCCGAGAAATTCCCCTCGCAAATCGACGGATTTCGCCAAATGGTCGCCGGGCTCTCCGGCTACGACCAGCTCGGGCTCGGAACCGCCGGAGGATCCGCGCGCGAGTACGTTTCGCGATTTATCTCCGATCCGCTGCTCGTCGACATGATCTTTTGCCCGCTCCTGTTTTACGGCGGGGCGCGAGAGCAAGACATGGAGTTCGGGCAATTCTGCGTTATGTTTCGCTCGATCTTTCTCGAGGGATTCGCGCGACCTCGCGACGGGGTGCGGCACATTCTTCTCAAATTGCTGAAAAAGTTCCGAACCCTCGGCGGAGAGCTTCGGGTCAAGACGGGGGTTAGCCGATTCGAGACGCGCGGAGACGAGGCGGTGAGCGTCGTCTTGGACAACGGCGAGGAAATTCGCGCCAAGCGGTTCCTGTCCTCCGCCGGATGGCCCGAGACGATGAAGCTTTGCGGCGCGCTCGACTCGATCGACGAATGCCCCGCCGGAAAGCTCGGCTTTATCGAGACGATTAGCGTCTTGGACGTTCCCCCGAAACGATTTGGGCACGACAAAACGATCGTCTTCTTCAACGACTCCGAGCGCTTTTCCTATCGCAATCCCGACGTCCCCGTCGACTTGCGCAGCGGAGTGGTTTGCTCGCCGAACAATTTTTCCTATTCCGAGCCGCTGGAAGAGAATATGGTTCGCATTACGGCGCTCGCGAACTACGACCTGTGGCGCAAAATGACGCCCGACGAGTACAAGCGCGAGAAGTTGCGGTACTACGAAAAAACGCTGGAGTCGGCGGCTCGATTCGTGCCGGAATTTCGCGGGCACGTGATCGACGTTGACATGTTCACGCCCCTAACGATCGAGCGGTTCACGGGGCGCGTTCGCGGCGCGATTTACGGCGCGTCCGACAAGAAATACGACGGAACCACTCCGTTCCGCAATCTGTTCGTTTGCGGCGCCGACCAGGGGATGGTCGGGGTCGTCGGCGCGCTCGTGTCGGGCATCGTGATCGCCAATCGCTACGCGTTGACCGAATAGCGCGTCGACTCGTTAAGTAATTTCGCGGACAACGTTTTTCGCCGACGTCCGGAGCGACGTCGCAAAGGAGAACCCAAATGTCGGACCTTCGACCTCGGCGAAACTTCAGTTTCGGCACGTTTCTCGTCGCCTTTCTTATCGGAGGCGCGGTCGTCTATTTCGCCGCTCCCTCGGTTCGAGAGCGCTTCGCGCCGAGCGCGGAACTCGCGTCGGAAAGCGACCGCGACCACGACCATGAGGGCGAGGATCGCGACCACGAGGGCGAGCACCACGACCATGACCACGAGGGCGAAGACGACCACGATCACGAGGGCGACGGCGACCACGACGGCGAGGACGATCACGACCACGAGGGCGAGCACAACCACGTTCACGACGGCAATTTCCTGGCGCTAAGCGAGCGCGCGCTGAAGAACATTGGGATCGAGCCGGGAGACGAGGGGCTGCTGACTCTAGAGCCAACCGATTTCAAAAAGAGTTTTTCTTTCCCGGGTCTGGTTCGCTACAAGCCGGGACGATCGCTCGTCGATATTCCGGCGCCCGCCTCGGGGGTCGTCACGGAGATTTTCGCGGAGGAAGGCGAGGCGCTTTGCCCGGGGGAACCCCTTCTCGCGATTCAATTAACGCACGAGGAACTGATCTCTTGCCAGCTGGAATTGCTCGCGTTGCTCCGCAAGCGCGACCTGCTCGAAAGCGAGCGGGAGAGACTCGCCAAATTGGACGAGGGAATCGAGCCTAGAACGCGTCGAGAAACGGATTTGCAGATTAAGGAGAACGACGCCGCGATCGAGGCGCAAAAACGCGCGCTTCTCGCGCTCGGGGTTTCCGAGCGAACGATCGACGAGACGCTGGTCCAAAAGCGGGATCTTCTCACGACGCTAGTCGTCCGAGTTCCGGAATCGAACGCGAGCAATTCCGGAATCGACTTCGAGATTCAAGAAACGCTCGCGAAACGAGACGCGGAGCACTATTCCAAAATCAAGCATTATCAGCAACTTGAAAAGATCCTCGTCGAAAAGGGTCAAACGGCCTCGCTCGGCGACTCGTTATGCGTCGTGTCCGACTTGCGGGAACTTTGGATCGAAGGTAGGGCGTTCGAGTCGGACGAGGCGCTCGTCAACGCCGCCTACTCGAAAGGCTCCAAGTTTTCGGCGATTTTTCCGAACGGCAAGGGGCTCGGAACCGACGAAATCGTTCCCGATCTTTCGATACGCTCGGTGTCCAATCGCATCGACCCCGAATCGCGAACGTTCGCCTGCTACGTCGATCTGACCAACTACGAACTCGAGACGCCCGCGCTCGACGGCCGAACTTCGGAATCGGGAGAATTGGCGGTCGCGCCGTTGCTCAATTGGCGATTTAAGCCGGGTCAGCGGTGCGAGCTTTCGGTGGAAACCGAATCGATCCCGAACGTCTTTGTCGTCCCGGCGGACGCGGTAGCGCAAAATGGGGGCGAGGCGGCGGTTTTCGAATTCCACGCGAACGAGGGAGGCAAGTCGGTCTGGATCCGTCGCGAGGTCGTCGTTCTGCATCGCGCGCGCCGCTCGGTCGTTCTCGCGAACGACGGGTCGATCGAATCGGGGGCTCGGATCGCCAAGCGAGGGGCGCGGCAGCTCTATCTCGCGCTGACGGACGGAGGGGGCGAGCTACAGAGCGCCTGTCCCTGCGGCGACCACGATCATTAACGCCAAACTCGACGAAAGGGAATCGGAATGTTGAATCGAGTTTTGCGCTTTTCGCTTTCCAATCGTTTGTTGACGCTCGTCGTCGCGGCGATTCTTATTCTGGGCGGATTTTATAGCGCCGGTCGTTTGCCAATCGACGTGCTGCCCGACTTGACGCGCTCGCGAGTAACCGTCTTGACGGAATGCCCCGGTCTGGCGCCGGAAGAAGTGGAGACGCTCGTAACGATCCCGCTGGAATCGACGCTCGTCGGGGCGGCGAAAGCGGAGACGGTCCGAAGCTCCTCGGTCGTCGGCTTGTCGACGATTATCGTGGAGTTCGGGTGGAACGTCGACCCGTATCTCGCGCGCCAAATCGTCTTCGAGCGATTGCAAAAAGCGTCGAGCGATTTGCCGGACGGGATCTCTCCGCAACTCGCGCCCTCGGCGTCGGTTATGGGCCAATTCCTAACGCTCGCGGTCTATTCCGAGTCGGGCGAGATCTCCCCGATGGAGCTGCGCTCGATCGCCGACTGGGACGTTCGTCGCAAACTACTGGCGCAACGCGGGATAGCGGACGTTTTCGCGATGGGGGGCGAGCGGCGGCAGTATCAAGCCTTGTTGCGCCCCGCGGATCTAACGCGCTACGGGGTAACGGTCGACGACGTGAAGAGCGCGCTCGAGAAAAGCGATCGGAACGTTACCGGGGGTTTTCTCTCGGATCAAGGTCCCAACCAGTTGCTCGTTCGGTCGATAGGGCGCTTGGGGTCGATCGACGATTTGCGCTCGCTGGTCGTCAAAGCGTCGAGCGAGCCTCCCGTGCAACTCTTTCAGGTGGCGGACATTAAGGAGGGCGCGTCGGTCGCGGTCGGGGACGGGTCGATCGCGGTCAAACTCCAAGACGGCTCGGTTTTCGAGGGACCCGCCGTCGTTCTGACCGCCGAAAAGCAGCCGAACGTCGACAGCCGATCCCTCACCGAACAAATCCTTAAAGAGACGAGCGAGTTGCGCCGAGCGCTGCGCGAGAAATATCCCGATCTCGTTATCGCGCCGGTCTATCAGCAGCGAACTTACATCGAGCTGGCGGTCGGCAACGCGCTAACGGCGCTTCGGGACGGCGCGATTCTCGTCGCGATCGTCGTCTTTCTGTTCCTCGGGTCGTGGCGAACGACGATCGTCGCCTTGACCGCGATCCCGACGACGTTGGCGATAACCTGTTTGATATTCGCGCGATTCGGTCTCACGATCAACACGATGACGCTCGGGGGTCTGGCGGTCGCGGTCGGGGAGCTGGTCGACGACGCGATCGTCGACGTCGAGAACATCCAACGGCGCCTAAACGAGAACGCGCGGCTCGGCTCGCCCCTGTCGCAACTCGCGGTCGTCTTCGGCGCGAGTTCGGAGATCAGAAAGTCGGTCGTCAACGGAACGCTGATCACCGTTTTGGTCTTCTTCCCCGTCTTCTTCTTGAGCGGAATCGAAGGGAAATTGTTCGCGCCCCTCGGGGTCTCCTATATCGTTTCGCTGATTTCCTCGCTGTTCGTTTCGCTCACGCTGACCCCGGTTCTGTCGTACTCGCTCCTGAAGCGCAAATCGACGAAAAACGCGACCAAGGGGGCGAAGAAGCCGAACTTCGTCTTGCGAATCGCCCTTTGGTTCGCGGAGCGCGCGGTTCGATTCAGTTTAAAGCGCCCCAATATCGCGCTTTCGTTCGCGCTTGGTTTTTTCGCGCTCGGCGCGCTGGTCTTTCTAACGCTGGAGCGCGACTTTATGCCCCCCTTCAACGAGGGCGCGATTCAGGTCGACTTGGACCTCGCCCCCGGCTCGTCCTTGGAGACGTCCTCCGAAATCGCGACGAATCTCGTCTCGCAACTGATCCAAATCGACGGAATCGCCTCGGCGGTTCGCAAAACGGGGCGCAGCGAGTCGGACGAGCACGCCGTGCCGGTCAATTCCTCCGAGATCGTTTGCTCGATCGATCCCGATTCCGACCGGAACTTTAGCGATATCGTCGACGACGTTCGCGGGCTTCTCGATCCGGAGAACATTCCGGGAACGCTGGCGTCTTACGAACAACCGTTGCAGCACTTATTGAACCATTTGCGCAGCGGGTCCAGCTCTAAGATCGTCGTCAAACTCCGAGGAGAGAACTTGCTTCGTTTGCGGGAGCGCGCGCGACTCGCCAAGGAGCCGCTTCGCGAAATCGACGACGTCGGCTCCCTGCGAACCGAGCCGATCCAAGCGAACCTGCCCCAGGTTCAAATCCGCTTAAAGCGCGACAAGCTCGCTCTTTACGGGCTAACTCCGGACGACGTCGAGCAGACCGTGCTGATCGCCCTCAACGGCTCGATCGCGACGACCGCGCTCGACGGGGAGCGCCGCGTCGAAGTCGTCGCGAAACTCGGAAGCGACTACCGCGAGAACCTCGAAGTTTTGCGGAGATTGCCGATCAGACTCCCCTCGAAAGCGCTCTCGTTCGCCGCCGAGCGCTCCGACTTGGCCGCGCGCCTTAGCGACGAAACTTTCTCGAACGACGAGGCGACGGTTCCCCTCTCGGAGGTCGCGGAAATCGACGCGCAAGCGCAGGGCGTCGCGCAAATCGATCGAGAAAACGGAAGGCGACAAGTCGCGATTCAATGCAATCCCCGGCGCCGGGGCGTGGTCGAGGTCAAGCAAGACATCGAGAGCGCCTTAAAACCCCACTGGGAAGAGCTAACTTCCGACGGGGTCGACGTTTCCCTTTCCGGGCTCTTCGAGGACGAGGCGAACGCGACGCGAACCCTCGTTTTGCTCTCCGGGTTTTCGGCGCTCGCCATCTTCCTCGTCCTTTATCACATGTTCCGCTCGGCGAATCTGGCGCTCCAAGTCATGGCGCTGGTTCCGCTGGCGCTCGTCGGGGGCGTCTTGGCGATCAAATTGACCGGGCAACCGCGCGCGGTTCCCTCCCTCATCGGAATGATTTCCCTGTGCGGGGTCGCCGCGAGAAACGGGGTTCTTCTTATGGAGCGGTATCTGCGATTGGTCGAGTACGAGGGGGAAGAGCTAACCCCCGAGACGATACTTCGCGCCGGAAAAGAGCGAACCGCCCCCGTGCTCATGACCGCGCTCACTTCGATCATCGGGCTGATTCCGCTCGCGCTCGCGCCCAATTTGCCAGGTCGGGAATTTTTGTACCCGATCGCTACCGTGATGATCGGGGGGCTGATCGTCTCGACCGCGATGGAATTTTTCGTTCGCCCCGCGCTGTTCCTGACTTACGGACTCGAAGCCGCGCGACGCGTCGTCGAAAAAGAGCGCGCGAAAGAGTCGAACCCCGAGACGTCGGAGGACTTCCTCGCGAGCGAGCCGACCCGATTTGAAGTCGCCAAAGATCGCTCTTTATCGGAATCGAGCGATTCGCTATAATCCGGCGGACGTAGGCGAGCGGCGCGGGGTCGCTCGCCGCCCTAAAAGAGCGCTCCCGGACAGCGAGGCTAGGAATGGCGCAAAGAATCGGCTTTTTCGCGGCGTTATTGGTCGCCTCCGGCGCGTTCCCCGGGCTCGACGCCCAAGCGAGCGCGGCGTCCGACGCTCCGTTCCCTCTCGAGCGCGCGCCCTCTCCGGCGCCGGTCGCGGCTTCTCCCGCGCCGGTTCCC
Organism: Thermoguttaceae bacterium; assembly: GCA_017441605.1. GTDB lineage: Bacteria > Planctomycetota > Planctomycetia > Pirellulales > Thermoguttaceae > RUG369. Next base: position 22,699 of record JAFRXD010000013.1, read on the forward strand.
TTCCCCTCGGCTTACGCGCCGACGCTCGCGCAAACGCCGCTTTCCGTTCCCCCGGCTCCCGCTCCGACCGCGTCCCCGGCGGTTCCCTCCGCCGCGACCTCGGGTCTCCCAGGGGGCGCGCCGACCGATCTTCCAACGCTATCCTTCGCCTCCGCTCCCGGGATCCAAAACCGGGTCTCGATCGCGAGCTTGCAGGAGAAAGCGATTCAAAATCACCCGAGCCGCAAACTCGCCGACAGTCTCGTCGAGGCGGAGCGCGGGGCCGCGCTGCAATCGAGCCTGCGCCCCAATCCGTCGCTGCGATACGACGCCGAGGAAATCGGGGCGGACGGGTCGGCGGGCAAGCAGGGCGTCGCCCTCGAACAGACTTTCGGGGGCGCGAGCAAGCGGCAACTGAGCGCGCGGCGCCATTCGCGAGCGCTCGAGACGCTCGATTGGAACAAGCGAATCGCGATCGCGAAAATCCGCGCCGACGTTCGCGAACTCGCGTATCGTCTCGTCGCGTCGCGCAAAAAGCTCGAGTTTCGGCGCGGTCTCCTCGAAATTTCGCGCGCGACCGAAGAGCGGGCGCGAGCGGCGGTCGCGGCGGGCTCGGTCGAAATCACGCGACTGGAGTTCCTCCAACTGCAAAACCAGACGCGGCTCGCGCAAACGGCGCTCGGGGCCGAGACGAACCGAGCGGAGTCGCTCGAAAAACGACTAGCGGCGCTCGTCGGTGAACCGAGCGCGCCGATCGGGGAGGTCGCCGACGACCCGAACGAATTGGCGAATCGATGGCTCGACGAAAACGCCGTTCTCGAAACGATTTTGAACGAAAGCCCGCAAGTCGCGAAAAAGAATTCGGAAATCGCCGAAAAACAAGCCGCGCTCGCCTACGAAACCGAGCCGAACAGGGAGTTTTCGCTCGAAGGGGGAGTCTCGTACGACTTCGCCGACAAAACGACCCTCGCCAAGTTCGGGGTCGGGATCCCGCTTCGCGTCAACGACCGCAATCAAGGGAACATAGCGAAAGCGTCGGCGGAACTGCGGGCGGCGCGCGACGAACTCGATCGGCTCCGGATTAAACTCCGATCCGAACTCGCCGAGACGCTCGCCGAATACAAGACCTCCCGCGAGGAGGTTCTCGCGTATCGGCAAGAAATCGTCCCCGATTTCGAGCGCGCCTTCTCGATAAGCCGACGCGCCTACGAGAACGGGCAAATCAACTTCATTGAGCTCTCCGTCGCGCGAGCCTCTTACGTCGAGTCGGTCGTCGGATATCTCGACGCGCTGGAGCGGCTCGCCGCGTCGGTCGTCCGAATCGAAAGCTCGCTTCTCGAAAAGAGTTTGGAAGACGAGTAGCGCGCGCCGCGCCAAGCGATCCTTAGCGAGTCGCGATAGTTCAACTTCATTTATCCCTTTCAAAGGAAATACGATGCGTTTCGCAAAACTGGTCGGGCTCGCGCTCTTCGTCGCGCTATCCCTCGGATTCGCGGGGTCGAATCGCGCCGACGATCCGGATTCACCGAGCGCCGGAACCCGTTTGGTTCTAACGATTAACGGCGCGGAGTTCGCGTTTCGATACTGCCCGCCCGGGACGTTTACCATGGGCTCGCCCGAAACCGAGGCGGAGCGCTGGGAATCGGAGAGCGAGCGTCAAACGACTCTAACGCGCGGGTTCTGGATTCAAGAGACGGAAACGACGCAGGCGCAATGGGAAGCGCTAACCGGGAAGAACCCGAGTTTCTTTAAAGGGTCGAATCGCCCTGTCGAGCAAATATCTTGGGACGACTGCCAAGGTTTCGTCGAGTCGCTCAACGCCGCGAAAGTCGCGCCCGAGGGAGCGACGTTCGCGCTCCCGACCGAGGCGCAGTGGGAATACGCCTGCCGCGCCGGAACGACGACGCCCTTCCCCTTCGGCTCGATTCTCAACGGGAACCAAGCGAACTGCAACGGGGGCGCGCCCTACGGGACCAAAGAGAAAGGTCCTTGTATCGACGAGACCCGCGACGTCGGATCGTATCCGCCGAACCCTTGGGGGATTTACGATATGTGCGGGAACGTCTACGAATGGTGCGCCGACTGGTACGGGGACTACCCCGAAGGCGACCTTGTCGACCCGACCGGGCCGTCCGAGGGTCGGTATCGATCCGAGCGGGGCGGATCTTGGAACGGCGTGGCCGGGGCTTGCCGTTCGGCGTGCCGGAACCGGTTTAAGCAGGCGCAAGGGTATAACGATTTGGGGGTTAGGATCGTTTTGATCCAGAACTAGCCGACCGTCCGAATCGCCGCGCCAACGAGAACCGCCAGAGCGAGATATCCGACCGGCGCGAGCCAAGCGCGCTTTCCGTCCCCCGAGCCAACCGTAAGAGCTCTCGCGAGTTGCGCCCCGACAAATCCCCAGAAGAAGAGCGCGAGGAAATTCTCCAAAAGAACGAGCGGCTTGGACTTGTCGTAGTCGAGAAACGCAAAGTGCGATTTGAAAAGCAAATAATTGAAAGCACCGCTTTTCAAGAGAAGATAGAGTCCGCTTCCCGCGAGCGCGACCCCAAGAAGAGAGAGCGCGAGCCCAAGTTTAGGCGGGGAAAGGCGACGGGGAAATAGGACTCGGAAATTTAGTCCGCAGTGGAGCGCGGCGAGGAATAGAGTCCAATATGAGCAAGCCAAGTGAAACCGCCGCGCGGTCATAGGCCTAACGATACCATCGCAAAACGGCGCGGCGTAGTCGCTTATCGAGAGGCCGCAAACGACGGTCGAGACGAGGGCGACGAGAAGGGCGGCGCCAACGGCCGTTAGCGCGACGCGAAAGGCGCGGTATTTTCCCTTAAAGAGCGACGCGAACCACTTTAAATTGAGAAGCAAATGCGCGAGGATTAAGAGAGCGGCGCAAACGCCGAGCCATTCGTGAGCTTTCGGTCCGGTCGTTTGATAGGAGAAAAGTAGCAAAAACAGGACGGACGCGCCAACGTCGACGCTCCAACGAACGATACGTTTGGGTCGGGGTTTCACTCGTCCGTCCTCCTATTCGACGCGAAAAGAGATTATTGCAAACTTTCGATCCACGCCTTCATATCGGCGTCCTCGACTTCGGGCGAAAACTTCTTTCCTTTAATCCATTCTCCGGAACCCGCCTTTTCCCCTAAATGCGCGCCGCTTTCGGCTATGTCGCTGCTTCCAGACGTGCAGAACGGAACGACGACTTTTCCGCTAAAGTCGTAGGCTTCGACGAACGTCTCCATAATTCTCGGAGCCTCGCCCCACCAAATCGGATAGCCGATGTAAATCGTTCCGTAATCGGCGAAATCGGCGATCGGATCGCTCGCGATTTCGGGGCGCGAGGTCGGGTCGTTCGTCTCGATCGAGGTGCGGCTCTTGGGATCGTTATAATCCAAGTCCTCTTTGCTATATTCTTGTTTCGGCACGATCTGGTAAAGGGTCGCGCCGGTCGCGTCGACGACCTTGTTCGCGACTTTCAGGGTCGTTCCGGTCGCCGAAAAGACGACGACCAAAGCCTTCGCGCTAGGATCGACCTTTGCGGTCGCCGCGGGGGCGGAAGCGGGGCCTTCGGAGGACGCGCTAGGGGCGTCGGTTTTTGCGCAGGAGGCGCCGAGCGCCAAGCACGCCAGCGTCAAAAAGGCGAGAGAAAAAAACCCGCGTTTCATGATTCTTAATTCCTTTGATGATTAAAGTCTTAGTTGCGCGCGAGGGCCCCTTCTTTTAGGTCGGTCGGGGCCTGCTGGCGCAGGACGACGCGGCGCTTTTTGCCGGTCGACGTATAGGGCAACTCGTCGACGAATCGATAGTACCGAGGGGTGGTGAACGCCGAAAGGGACGACGACTCGGAGCAGAATTTGAGGAGCTCGCGAACGTCGAGGGAGTCGTCGGAGCGAACGACGTAGGCGCAAAGCGCTTGTCCTCGCGTCATTTCCGCGACGGGGACGACAATACAGTCGGAGACTTTCGGGTGCTTGCAGATCGCCTCTTCGATCGGTTGCGGGTAGATGTTCTCGCCGGCGGAGATCATCATGTCGTCCTTGCGCCCGACGATCGAGATGTACTCGTCGGCGTCCCAAATAGCGAGGTCGCCGGTGTACAAGTAGCCGCCTCGGAACTTCTTGGCGGTTTCCTCGGGCTTGTTGTAGTAGCCTCCGGTCGTCTTGGAGGAGCAGCGAACGATGACCTCGCCGAGGGTTCTGCCGTCTTTCGGGGTCAGGACTTTCGGGTCGCCCCAGCCGTCCTCGACCGGCTCGACGAGCAGGACGTCGTCGTCGATACTGGCGCGGCCGGCGGTTCCGGCTTTTTCCGGGAGGTCTTTGGAGTCGAGGAAGGTGCTCAAGAACGCCTCGGTCGTGCCGTAACTATTGATAAAGTCGACTTTTGGAAACATACTCTGCAAATAGCGATAAGTCGCTTTCTCCAAGTCGCTCCCCATCATGACGAGCAATCGAACCGATTTAACCTCCGCTTGGATCTTCTCCTGTTTGCGCGCGACCATCACCGCCGCCGAGGGAACGCCGAGCAAGATGGTAACTTGCCGCTTTTGAACGTTCTTTAGACAGGTCGTCGCGTTGAACTGGCGCAAGATAACGATTTCCCCGCCGAGGTGCAAAGTCGGGGTCATGCCGCCGTGGAAGCCGCCGCGGTGGAACCACGGGGTCGTGTTAATCGTAACGTCGTCCGAGAAAATTGGATAGCGCATCGCGACCTCGTGGGTCGACATCGCCTCGTTAAATCGACTGAGGGGCACGCCCTTGGCGCGACCGGTCGTGCCGGAGGTGTAGAGCCGAACGATCTCGTCGAAGATCGAGACGTCGGCGGGACGCTCGAGTTGTTCGGAACTCGCGTAGGCGAAATAGGTTCCAAAATCGCGGCTTTCGAGCGGATTATCGACGAGATCGCCGATAACGAACGTCTTCTCGGGCAAATAGGTTCCTCGCTCCCGTCCTCGCTCGAACGCCTTGACGACGAGCGCGGAGAGCTCCGCGTCGTAGATTACCGCCTTGGGGCGACTATCGTCGAACGCGTAGGCGACCTCGTCTTCAGACCAGTTGTAATTCAACGGGTTAAAGATCGAGCCCACTTTTTCGGACGCCAAATAGCAGACGACGAACTCGATACTATTGAACATAACGACCGAGAGGACGTCCCCTTTTTGGAGCCCGTCGGCGCGAAGGGCGTTGGCGAGTTTGTTCGCCTCTTCGTTGAGCTCGGCGTAGGTTAACTCGCGCTCCTGAACCGGATCGGAAACGGCGATTTTTCGCGCGAAGCGGCGCGCGTTGCGCTCGAACGCGGTCAGAAAGTCGTACTCGCGCTCGAATTGCGCTTTGATCGCGGCGAAATGCTCCGCGTTGGCGGCCTCGATTGCGGAATCGGTCATAAACGTCTCGTTTTCTAGGCGCGAACGCGCCCGTTCGGTCGCTCGCCTAAGCGACCATAATATTAAAATTTAGGAGGGAACGAACGGGAGACGCTTCAATACGTCGATTACTTTTTATCGATCAGCGCGAAGGACAGTTGCGCGCGAACGCATAGCTCGCCGCCGACAAACCCTTTGCACGTCGTGAAATAGAACGGCTCCTTAATCCGGAGAACCTTGCACTCGGTCTCGAAGAGATCGCCGGGACCGACGGGCCGCTTGAGCCGAACTCCGTCGAGACCTACCAAATATGGCGTTTTGTTCTCGGGCACGCCGTCGGCGATCAGAAACGCGGTGGTTTGCGCGAGGACCTCGCACAGTATCACGCCGGGCACGACCGGCGCGCCGGGAAAGTGCCCCTGGAGAAACCACTCGTCGCCGACGATTTTGAGTTTTCCACGAGCGACGCCGTCCTCGAGCGAGGCGGAGTCGAGCAGGAGCATCGGTTTGCGATGCGGAAGATAATCTTCAACGTTGTCGACTTGCATAACATCGCCCAATAATTACAGTTGAGGAGGACGGCGAATCGCGAGACAGGCGTTGTGCCCACCAAATCCGAACGAATTGGAGATCGCGAGATCGAACTCTCCCTCGCGCGCGGTCAGGGGGACGTAGTCCAAGTCGCACTCGGGGTCGGGCTCGAGCAGATTGATCGTCGGGGGCGCGATATTGTCGCGCAGAGCGAGCGCGCAGGCGATCGCCTCGACCGCGCCGGCGGCCCCGAGCATGTGTCCGGTCTCCGATTTCGTGGAGCTAATGGTCAGCTTTCTCGCCTCGTCCTCGCCGAAAGCGATCTTAAGCGCTTTGGTTTCGGCGATATCGTTGAGAGCGGTTCCGGTGCCGTGGGCGTTGACGTAGACGCGCTCTCCCGGGCGGTAGTTCGCCTCTTGGAGGGCTTCGACGACCGCTTGCGCCGCGCCGGCGCCGTCGGGGCGCGGGGCGGTCATGTGATAGGCGTCGCAAGTCGCGCCGTAACCGACGATTTCGCCGTAGATTTTCGCGCCGCGCTTCACCGCGCGCTCGAGTTCCTCAAGGACGAGAATCCCGGCGCCCTCGGCGATCACGAACCCGCCTCGGCGCTTATCGAACGGCAGGGAAGCGAGCTTGGGATCCTCGGCCGCGCAGAGCGCTTTCATCGCGTTAAACCCGGCGACGCTCGCCTCGGTAATCGGGGCCTCGCCTCCTCCGGCGACGATAACGTCGGCGTAGCCGTGGCGAATCGCGCGAACCGCCTCGCCGATCGCGTTGGAGCCGGACGCGCAAGCGGTAACCGCCGGGGTCGCCTGGCCCTGGAATCCGTATTTAATCGCGATCGACCCGGCGGGCATATTCGCGATAATCATGGGAATAAAGAACGGGGAAATGCGTCGCGCGCCCTTCTCGACCAATTTGCGGCAGTTGCTCTCGGTGGTCTCGAATCCGCCGATCCCGGTTCCGACGTAAACCGCCGCGCGAAACGGATCGACCGTTCCGACGACCCCGCTTTGCTCGACCGCCTCGATCGCGGCGGCGAGCGCGAATTGCCCGCAACGGTCGGTGTGCGAAGCCTCTTTGACCTCTTGATACTTCAGCGGGTCGAAGTCTTTGACTTCCCCCGAGAGACTCGATTTCACGTTGACCGGGTCGAAGCGCTCGATTTTATCGACGCCGCATTTTCCCTCTTTAAGACTGTTCCAGAAGACCTCGACCCCGATTCCGACGGGCGTAACGGCTCCCATCCCGGTAATAACGACTCGGCGATTCATATCGTTTGTCCTTTGGGTTAGCGCAAATAAAAGACGCGACGCCGCGACGACCCGCGACGCCCCGATCCGTTCGTTCGCGTCAAGCCTTGGCGGCGCGGTCGATTTCGTTCACCACGTCGCGAACCGTTTTCATCTGTTTGCTCGCCTCGATTTCGATTCCGAGTTTTTCTTCCAACTCCATGAGCAGCTCCGCCGAATCGAGCGAGTCGACCCCAAGCTCCATCAGCTCCGTGTCGAGCGAGATTTCCGAAAGGTCGATTCCAAGCCGCGACGCCAGCGCGCGCGACACCAATTGGAAGGCGTCCATTTGACTTTCTCCGTTCCGCCCCGCGTTCGCGCGGCGATGACTCGGGGTTAGCGAGCGCTAACCTAACCGACAAAAAAAACTGGTTAGCGGGCGCTAACCACCGAGCAATAATATACGCGGGTCGCGCCCCGGCGTCAACGGAGGTTGAGAAAAATTTTTAAATTTTTTGGATTTGCGGGCAACCCCGGCGTCTCCGCGCGAAAAACGCTCCGCCTCGTCCCACCGGGCGTCGAGGAGCCCGAGAGCGCTCGCGGGAATTCACGCCAAGTTCATTCCGTTGGCGAGCGCTTCCACTTGGGAAACGGGAGCTCCGACAAAATCGGCAATCGTTTCAAGCGTCAAACCGCCCTTGCGGAGCATATTGCGAATAATCGATTCTTCTTTTTCTCTTCCGCCCTCTTCGCGCCCTTGTTTTTCCCCGCGGTCAAACCCTTGCTTTTCCCCTTCGCGCAGATACTGCCGCTTCAAAATCTCTTGGGTTTTCTTTTCGTCGTATTCGTAAAGGCTAGCTTTCATGACTTCAGCCCTATTCTTCAAAAGGAATGGTTTCAGTCCGTAGCCGGACAGGCGGTTAGCGCTACCGCGCTCTTGAGTAAACTACCCGCCCGCGTTGCGGGCTAGTCTCCCTCGGTCTTAACTACCTTTCCTGGCTCCTAAATAACCAACCCGCCACTAGAGTCGTTCTATACAAGTAGAGCCCCCAACGGGGGCTCGGCTAGTTTACCCAACCGCGCGGTAGCGCGAACAAATGCGCCCTCGGCGCCCGGCTACGGACCGCGAACAAAAGCGCTTTTCGCCGTCTTTCTAATCGAGTC
>JAFRXD010000079.1 GCA_017441605.1 Thermoguttaceae bacterium
CCAAATCGTTCCCGAAACGAAGACCTGCACGTACAACGTCTGCCGCATGGTTCCGGAATGCCGCACCCGCACCTGCACCTACTGCGTCGCTCGTTGCGTCCCGGAAACGAAGACCTGCACGTACAACGTCTGCCGCATGGTTCCGGAATGCCGCACCCGCACGATCGTTAAGAAGCGCTGCCAAATCGTTCCCGAAACGAAGACCTGCACCTACAACGTTTGCCGCATGGTTCCCGAGTGCCGCACCCGCACGATCAACTGCAAAGTCTGCCGCACCGTTTGCGAGGTCGTTCCCCAAACGATCAACTACCGCGTCGCTCGCTGCGTCCCGGAAACTCGCACTCGCCAGGTTTGCTCGATCGTTATGCGCCCGGTTCAATGCGTTCGCAACGTCACCAGCTATCAACTCGTTTGCAAGCAAGTCCCCTACACCGTTAACCGTTGCGTCCCGCGCGTCGTGACGTACCAAGTTCCGGTGCAAGTGAACTGCTGCGCTCCTTGCGCTCCGGCTTGCGATCCTTGCGCTTCCGCCGTTCCGTTCGGTCGCATTCGCGCCGCGCTCGGCTGCAACGCCTGCGATCCTTGCGCGACCGCCGCTCCGGCTTGCGATCCCTGCGCTCCCGCCACCCCGGCTTGCAACTGATTTGACCCAATAAGCGCGAGATTCGATCTCGGCTCTCGCGCCCGCTAATTCTAACGGCGTTTGCCGTCTTCGAAAAGCTCGAGCGTCCTCGCGGCGCTCGAGCTTTTTAATTTTGCCACTGCAACCTAGGTAAACTACCCGCTCGGTCTTGATTTCCTTCTTTGGATCCAGTCGACCAACTCGCCGCTAGAGTTCTTCTAACAAAGTCCAGCGACCAACGGGAGCGGGTCGTTTACGCAACCGCGCGGTAGCGCGAACAAAAGCGCCCGCGGCGCCGCAACCGCGCGGTAGCGCGAACAAAAGCGCCCGCGGCGCCGCAACCGCCAGTCCAGCGACGGACCGAAAATAAAAAACTCCGCGTCCGAGGCGTGGACGCGGAGTTTGGCGAAAAGCGGAGAAACGCTTTTTCGGATTTGGGCGCGAGGCTATGCTCGCGCCGCGGGTTTACTAGATGCCCTCGTAAGCGGCGGGCTCTCCGGCGACGGAGCTTCGCTCGCGCTCGATTTTTTCGGCGACGGCGTATTGAGCTTCGGCGATTTTGGAGGCCGTTTTGGCGTTTTCGGCGATCAGCTTGTCGATCGCGACTTGGCAACGGTCGTTGTTGTCTTTCGCGTCGGCGAGCAATTTCTCGACGAGTTCGACGTCGGCGGTCGTTTTGACGAGGTCTTTATAGACTTCTTCGTAACGCTCGAAGTAGGAGGGAACGCTCTTCTTCGCTTTGGCGTCGGCGAAGATTTCGTCCCAGCCCTCGAATTGTTCGGCGTCGGCGACGAGTTCGTCGAAGGTCTTGACGCCCTTGTCGGCGTTTCCGTCTTCGAGGCCTTCGCAAGGCTTTTCGCCCATGAGAACGAACAGTTGCGCGGCGGCGGATTTCATATTGCGGAGCGCGTCGGTTTTACGCGCGATTAGGAGATTCGTCTTATCGCGGGTCGTCCATTGTCTTTCGAGGAGCCCCTGCAGATCGATCGCGGAGCGCCGATCGCCAATGTTGTCGACCTTGCCCGCCGCAAAGTCGGCGAAGTTCTTGACGAAGAGGGAAGTCGAGTCGAACATGCTACCGGCGAAGTCTTCGAACGTCTTGGCTTTGTCTTCGGAGAGAACCGTTTTGATCAATTCGTCGTCGGCGGTCGCTTTGCTCATCAACGCGCGAGCGGAGGCGCCGAGGGATTGATACAACGCGGGATTGGAGGTCTCAAATTCCTTGACAAAGAGCGCGAGATCGTTGGGGGAATCGACCGGGAGCAAATTGACGCAAGCGACGAGCGAGTTTCCGGAGCGACCGAACGCGGTCAAGCGCTGAAGCTCGTCGTCGGAGGCGAATCCGATCGACCGGAGAGTAACTTGACGGGAGCCCGAATCGCTTTTCTCGACCTTGTAGGCGCCCAGGAAGACGTAGGGATTTTGAACGGCGGCTTGAGCGACCGCGGTTCCCTCGTTTTCGTCGTCGCTTTGGACGGGAGCGCTCGCGTCGTCCCCTTCGGAATCGCTCTCCGCGGAAGCGGAATACGGTTTTCCGGAGTCGAAAATATAGACGACCGAGTTATTGCGGAAAGACGCCAAATTGGCGTAACTCTGATCGACTCTGAACATAACGGAAGACTTTTTCGCCTCCTCGTCGACTTTCGCCTCGACCGCCTGGCAGTTCAGGAAGACGTCGCCGTTTTGGAGGGCGCGAACGTGACGAAGTTGCCCGGAGAGCCCGCAGTTGGACCATTTGACCGGGGATTCTTCGCTATCGGCAAAAGAGCCGTCAATCTCGGCTCGCAAGTCGGCGACCGCTTTGTTCGCCGCTTCAAGATCGCTTTCAAGCTTCGCGATTTTGGTTTCTTCCGTTTTGGCCATATTGTACCTATTGGAGGCGATCACCGCCCAACCAACGCACAATAGCCCGGTCAGAATCATTAACACTCTGTTCCAAACGTTCATTTCTTCGCCTCTTCGCCGACCCGAGCGCTAACTCGAGCCCTTTCGCCATACGTAGTTCGACGCGATCGCGTCGCGCGGGACTCCGACTTTTTTGCCTCTGCCGAAAGTTTCGCGCCAAATTTGCGATTCTCGCCTTATCGTTCGGTATCGACCGAACGGGGGCGTTGGTTTATCCAATTTGCCCTAGTTGTCTATCTTAACAACGGATTGTCGACAAAAAGGACGGAATCGCGCAAAATTTTCTACTATTGATAATATTACGCGAACCGGCATTTGTCAAGTTTTTTATTTGTTTTCTCTTGAAAAAAAGGTTTTCTTTTTTTCTTTATTTTGCTTTATTGGAATATTCGCGACAACTCTTGTTTTAGGCGTTTTTAGCGCCGTCGAAATTAGCGTCGGAAGCCGCGCAATGCATAGAGCGCGACCATTGCGTCGAGAAGATTGTCGGGAATAGTAGTTAAAATGGCCCGCGGCAACGGGGGTAGTTGCTTGTCATTCTTATTTTGTTCGATATACTATGGCGGGGGCGGACGAAGCCCCGCGACGACGCGTCTAGGTCGTCGACCCTGTTCTCGCCAACGTGTCGGCGCGAACGCGCGCAACAAAGAAAGAATTTACCAATGGCAAAGAAACTATTGTCGGGAAACGAGGCGATCGCGCTCGGAGCTTACGAGTCCGACTGCTCGGTCGCGACGGGATATCCGGGCACTCCCTCGACGGAGATCTTGGAGAACATAAGCAAACGCTACGGGGACAAGATTTACTGCGAATGGTCTCCGAACGAGAAGGTCGCTTTCGAGGCGGCGGTCGGGGCTTCGACGACGGGGGCTCGCGCCTTGACGACGATGAAGCTCGTCGGTCTGAACGTGGCGGCGGATCCCTTGATGACGCTCTCCTACACGGGAGTCGCGGGCGGATTCATCGCGGTGGTCGCGGACGACCCGGGCATGAACTCCTCTCAAGACGAGCAAGACACGCGTCTCTTTGCCCATTTCGCGAAGGTTCCGGTTCTGGAACCGGCCGATTCACAAGAAGCGAAGGAATTCGTCAAAGTCGGATTCGAGATTTCGGAACAGTTCGGAACGCCGGTAATTCTCCGCACGACGACGACGGTGAGCCATTCTCGCGGAGTGGTCGAGGAAGGGACGGCGCTGGAGCTGAACCGTCCGCATTCGTTTAAGAAGGATCCGCAGCGATTCGTTCCGATTCCGGCGTTCGCTCGCGGAATGCGCGTTCGCTTGGAAGATCGGGTCGAGCGATTGTCGAAAGCGGCCTCGGTTTCCTCGCTGAATCGCGTCGAGTGGAACGAAAATGGCGATCGCAAGGTCGGAATCGTCACCTCGAGCGCGACGTACCAGTACGTCAAGGAAGTCTTTCCGGAAGCGAACGTTCTCAAACTCGGCTGGTGCTATCCTTTCCCCGACGACTTGCTTTTGGAATTCGCGAAAACGGTTAGAACCGTCGTCGTTATCGAGGAGCTGGAAGACTTCGTCGAGCAGCATATGAAGGCGCTCGGAATCGCGACGATCGGGAAGCGCCTTGGAAACGAAAACCTCGTTCCGAAGTACGGGCCGCTCGACGTCGACGTCCTCTTGGAAGTCCGCAAGAAGCTGAGCGCGAACCCGGCGACGAGCAAGGCGTTTTCGGCGCCGGTCGCGGAGACGAAACGAGAGCTTCCCGCGCTTCCGACGCTTCCGAATCGCCCGCCGGTGCTTTGCCCGGGATGCCCTCACCGGGGTCTTTTCTACGCGCTCGGGAAGTTCGACGTCGTGGTGGCGGGGGACATTGGTTGCTATTCGCTCGGCGTGGCGCCCCCGCTTAATTGTATGGACACGATTCTGTGCATGGGAGGCGGAATCACGGTCGCGCACGGGATCGACGTGGCGAAGAACGACCGCCCGGTCGTCGGAGTCATGGGCGACTCGACGTTCTTCCACAGCGGCATGACCGGCTTGATGGACATTGTGTACAATAAGGGCAAAGCGACGATCGTCGTTCTCGACAACCGCATTACGGCGATGACCGGGCACCAAGACAATCCGGGCACCGGCAAGACGATCATGGGCGAGGAGACGTTCGCGGCGTCGATTTCCGACATTGCCAAAGCGATGGGCATGAAGAACGTCGTCACGGTCAATCCTCGGAAATTGGACGAGACGAGCGCCGCGCTGAAGACGGCGATCGAGTCGGACGAGGCGTGGCTGATCGTGGCGAAAGAGCCCTGTCCGCTGGCGTATCGCAAGAAGGCGGACCACGAGGTCTTCGTCGACCAAGAGAAGTGCAAGAAGTGCGGGGCCTGCTTGAAGTTGGGTTGCCCGGCGATCGAGCGGGACGAGAACAAGGTCGTAACGATTAACGAATCGCTTTGCGCGTCGTGCGATTTGTGCAAGCAAGTCTGCAAGTTCGGGGCGCTGTCAAGTCGCGACGCGAATTCGTCGCAAGGAGGTCTCGTATGAGCGCGAAAGAAACCACCAACGTCGTTTTCGTCGGAGTCGGCGGACAAGGCATTTTGCTCGCGAGCGCGATCGTCGCGACGGCGGCGCTCGAATCGGGTTACGACGTCAAGACGAACGAGATTCACGGAATGGCGCAGCGCGGCGGCTCGGTCCTCGCGCAAGTGCGGTACGGCAAAAAGGTTTACAGCCCGCTCGTGCCGAAGGGAACGGCGACGGCGATCGCGTCGCTCGAGCGAACCGAGGCGATTCGTTACGTCGACTACCTGGCGCCGGACGGGCTGGCGGTGATTTCCGACCAAGTCATCGTGCCGGTTACGGTTTCCTCGGGCGCGGCGAAGTACCCCGAGCTCGACGAGTCGGGACTGCGCGAGATCTTTCCGAAGCTGGTCTACGTTCCGGCGGTCGAGAGGGCGACGGAGCTTGGTAACGTCCGCGCGGCGAACGTCATTTTGCTCGGGGCGCTCTCGACGAAGCTCGATTTGACCGACGAAGCTTGGCAAGACGCGATTAAGAAGCGCGTGAAGCCGGCGTTCGTCGACTTGAACTTGAAAGCGTTTTATCTCGGCAGGGATTTGGCGCAAAACGCTTGACGAATCGACGATGAAGCGCGTCGCTCCGTTCGGGGGCGACGCGTCGCGTCTTTCTTTTCGCGCGGAACGAACCGCGCCGCGTCGGGAACGGGTCGATCGAGCTCGTCCCCGGACGACTTTTCTTTCCGGAACTAAGAGCCGACCTTTTTCGCCAGCCTCGCGGATTTCGCGAACGGCGACGCGTTAGTTTGACTATCTCGTATCAATCGCTTAAAGCAAAGGAGCGCCCAATGTCCTCGGCAACGATCGCGCCGGCAATCCCGGTCAAGAACCCCGTCTCGGAGCGTCTCGTCTCGTTGGACGCGCTTCGAGGATTCGATATCTTTCTCTTGTTAATGCTTGGAATTGTCGGAAAGTTCGCGAGCGGACCGATGCCCGGGCTAATCGAGGGGAAGTCGGAGGCTTGCGTTCAATTTTGGCAACGATTCGCCTCGCACTTCGAGCACGTGGGATGGGAAGGGTTCACGCTTTGCGACTTGGCGATGCCCTTGTTCGTGTTTATGGCGGGGGCGGCGATTCCGTTCTCGCTCTCGCGATACGTTCGCGGGGAGGACAAGCGCTGGGGCCGGCTTTGGCTCCGGATTATTCGCCGGGTCGTCGTTCTCTGGATCTTCGGGATGGCGGTTCAAGGGCAGCTCTTGACGCTTCAGCCGGAGAAATTCCGACTCTTTTCGAACACGCTCCAGTCGATCGCGGTCGGATACTTTTTCTCGTGCCTCGCGTATCTCTATCTCCCTAAGTGGGCTCGGTTTGTCGCGTTCGTCGTTTTGCTCCTCGCGTTTTGGGCCTGCATGAAATTCATTACGGTCGGAGGCTCCGGCGAGACGGAGGGACTGACCGAGTGGACGATGAACTGGATCACCGCGCGCGGTTGCGGGGGCGGGAGTTACGCCGAAGGGACGAATCTCGCGTACTGGGTCGACTGCCAGGTTTTGGGGCGGACGATGGACTACGCGAGCGTCAACGACGCCGGAGAGGTCGTCTTCCGCGACTTCTATCAGTACACGTGGATCCTTAGCTCGCTAACGTTCGTCGCTACGGCGCTTTCGGGTATGTTCGGAGGCGAACTGCTCTATTCGACGCGCGAGAAAATTAAGTCGCTTTCCTCCAAGGATTCCAAAGGTCGCCGTTTGGCGCGCTGGCAGGCGTGCGCCCTGCTGGTCGTAAGCGGCGGACTGTGCTTCCTGTTCGGGTTGTTTTGGAACGCGGCGCCGGAAGGGTCGTTCGTTTACTGCCCGATTATTAAACACATCTGGACGCCCTCGATGGTTCTGTACTCGTCGGGTGTTAGCTTGCTGTTGCTAGGGCTCTGCTACGCGGTCTTCGACATATTGCGCCCTTGGCAAGCGGGGATTCTGCTGGCCGTCCTCGGCGCGATTTTCTTCCTGCTCGGGATTCTGTGGTATCGAGCGCCGGAAGACTCGCTCGCGTATCTCTCGGTCCTGGCGCGAATTTGGCAGTATCCGCTCGCGCTCTGCGAACTCGGGGCTTGGCTCCTGCTCGCCGCGCTCTTTTACGCGCCGCTGGCATCGTTTAAACTGCCGAGTTTGAAGACTTTCCTCGTCGTCTTTGGAACGAACGCGATCGCGGCTTATATGCTGTCGCACATCTTCAATTTCAAGCAGATCGTTGAAAGCGTCCTCTACGGATGCGAATTTTGGCTCGACAAGTTCAAGTTGGGCGCTTGGTACTCGTTCCTATTGGAAGTCGCCGCCGCGGCGCTGATTTGGGCGATTTTGCACAGTTTCTGGAAGCGAGGAAAGTTCCTGCGCGTCTGATTCCAGAATTAGGTCGAACAACGTTTAATAGAATTTGAACCGTTAGAAGGAATTTATCGATATGAATTTGACAACGGAATTGCGTCCGGGAATCGATCAGGTCGGCTACGTCGACTACAACGTTCGCGACTTCCACAGCTACGACACGCGCCTCGGGGCGACGTACAACGCCTATTTGATTCGCGACGAGAAGGTCGCGCTGATCGATACGGTCAAAGCCCCGTTCGCGGCTCAACTGAAGCGAAACGTCGCGTCGCTAGTCGATTTGGAGAAGGTCGACTACCTCGTGTGCCTGCACGCGGAACTGGACCACGCGGGGGCGCTCGCGGCGATGGTCGAGGCTTGTCCGAACGCGACGGTCGTTTGCGGGGCGAAGTGCAAGGACGCGCTGGAGGGGTTCTTCGACGTCTCGAACTGGAAGTTCCAAATCGTCGCGCCGAACGAGTCGCTCTCGCTCGGGAAGCGATCGCTGACGTTCGTTCCGGTTCCGATGGTGCACTGGCCGGAGTCGACGGTCGCCTATATGCCGGAAGAGAAGATCCTCTTCTCGAACGACGCGTTTGGGCAGCATTTGGCGACTTCGGAGCGGTTTGTCGACGAATGCGACGTCGCAAAGGTTTTCGAGGAGGCGAAGAGCTACTACGCGAATATCGTCGCGCCGTACGGGCGGCAGGTTTTGAACGTTCTCAAAGCCGCTTCGGGGCTCGATATCGAGCTAATCGCGCCGGCGCACGGTCTTATGTGGCGCGATCGATTCGGGGAACTGATGGAAGCCTATGCGGCTTGGGCGAGCGGAACTTACGCGCCGAAAGTTCTCGTGATCTACGACACGATGTGGCAAAGCACCGAGCTAATGGCGGAGGAGATCTACGCGGGCGCGGTCGAGCAAAGCCAGAAGATCGCGAAAGAGAACCCGGGCGCGCCGCGACTCGACGTCCAGCTCATGCACTGCCGCAAGACGACGTTAACGCGGCTCGCCGCCGAGGCTTTGGACGCGGGGGCGATCGCGTTCGGAAGCCCGACGCTCAACGCGCATCTTATGCCGTCGGTCGCGTCGGTTCTCGCGTACTTCCAAGGGCTTAAATTCCGCGAGAAGACGTCGGTGGCGTTCGGGTCGTTCGGCTGGGGCGTCGGCGGGCCGGAGGCGATTCAGAAAGCGCTCGCGGACTTGAAGTACCCCGCGTTGACCGAAGCGCCGATCAAAGCGAAACAGCGCCCCGACGCCGAGGCGCTCGCGAAGTGCCGCGAAGCGGGCGCGAATCTCGCCAACGCCGCTTGGGAGCGGTACTTGGGGGATAAGAAGTAGGCGCTTCGCGCTTGGGTTTCCGTAAAGAGACGCGCCCCGGTTCGGCTTTTGGCGAATCGGGGCGCGCGTTTTTTTATCCATAAAAGGGCGTTTACCCAAGCGACCTCGCGACGTTCCCTGAGGCGTCGGCGAAGCCGCCGAAGCGCATGCCGCAGCAAGGGCAGACGCCGCCGACGTTTCTGGACAGATCGTAGCAGAACCACCCGCCGCATTTAACGCAATGCAGCCACCCCTCGGTTTCGCAGTGGGGGCATTTTGGTTGTCCGAGGATTTTGGTAACGTCGACGGTGGGCAAGGTTCCGGGGGCGACGTCGGCGAAGAAGTCGTCGGGAATCGGATAGGAATCGCTTATCCAGTAGGCGTCTTCGGCGTCGGCGTATTTGTATCGCGCTAGGAAGTTTTTCTTAGTTTTGGAGCAGACGCCGTGGAAGAAGATTTGCCTTGGGAATTTGGGGGCGTCGGGGAGCTCGTCTTTTACCAGTTCGATACCCTTGGGCGGGAGGATTTCGTCGGAATCGGCGCCAGTGTGGACGTTCCGACTTTGGGTTTGGATCGAGGAACTGATCCACGCGAACATGTCGGACATACGCTCCGGGGTGGCGTCGCCGACGCGGAAAGTGTAGTCGGCGACTTCTTTTAGGAGCGCGAAGTCGATTTCGTCGCCGAGGCCGAAGGCGTAGATTTTAGAGGGGCGCGGTTTGCTCGACTTGAGTTTTTGGGCGGCCTGTCGCCAGGCGTCGGTCGGTTGTCCGTCGGTCAGGAAGAAGACGATCGGGCGCCAGTCCCCCTTGGTTTCGGCGGTCGTCGCGGCGACTTCTTGGGCGATTCGCTCGCGGAGCAAGTCGATCGCGGCGCCCAAGGAGGTGCCGGGGCGAACGGCGAGTTTGGGGAATTGGAATTCGATAAGCTCGGTCAACGGGACGGCGACTCGGGCTTTGGAGTCGAAGGTAATAATCGAGAGCCACGCGGTTTCGAGCGCGTAGGGATTGCGCCGCAGGGTTCCGATCATATTGTCGAGACAGCGATTGACTTGGTCGAGGGCTTGCCCGATCATCGACTCGGAGACGTCGATCGCGATATAGACGGGGAGCTTTCTCATTGCGAACTCCTTTAAGACAACGCGTTTGAATCACCCGGCGGAGGGCGTCATATCGAACGAATCGCGTCCGTCGGCGAATCCCATTCTGGCGCCGCAGACGGGGCACTCGGACCATCCTCGCCTCAGGGAGGAGGCGGCGTCGAAACAGAACCCGGCGCCGCAGCGCCCGCAACACGCCCAGTCTTGGTTCTCGCAGTGGGGGCAGGTCGGCATACCCGCGATTTTGTCGGAGGAAACGGTCGGGGGAACGTATCCGCCGTCGTCGAGGAAGTCGTCGGGGACTTTATAAGACGCGGCGGGGACGTACATCCCGAGCGGATCGAAGTATCGCAAGCGCATAAGATACTTCTTTCGCGTTGTGGAACAAGTCGCGTGGAAGAAGAGCTGTCGCGGGAAATCGGGCGCGGGAGGGTAATCGTCGCCGATTTCTTGAATTCCGTCGGGGGGCGTTAGGTCGTCCTTGACGAGACCGAGATTCGAGGCGTTTTTACTGGCGGACTGAATCGCGGAACTCATCCAGATAAAGAGTTTCGCCAATAGCTCTGGGGAGGCTTCTTTGGCGTAGAAGGTCGCGTCGGCGATTTCGGTCAGCGCCTCGAAGTCGATTTCGTCGCCGCAACCGATCGCGTAGATATTCGCCGGTTTGGGGCGTTGGGAGCGGAGTCTCGCGAGGGCGGGGCGCCAGTCGTCGGTCGGTTGCCCGTCGGTGAGGAGGAAGACGAGAGGGCGCCAATCCCCTTTCGTTTCCTCGGTTTGCAAAACGACCTCTTTGGCGATTTGGGAGCGCAGTAGGTCGAGGGCCGTTCCCAACGCGGTTCCGGGGCGCGCGCGAAGCTCCGGGAACTTGAAGTCCGCGAGTTCGGTTAGCGGGGAGACGACGCGCGCCATCGAGTCGAACGTAATGACCGAGAGCCAAACGGTTTCGAGAGCGTAGGGATTGCGCCTCAGCGCGGCGATCATCTTGTCGAGGGCGGCGTTGATCTGGTCGATCGCCTCGCCGAACATCGATTCGGAGACGTCGACGACGATATAGACGGGGAGTTTTCTCATCGGGCAGTTCCGAACAATTAGACGTTGGCGATTTGGACGTTTGCGACGCGCCCCGTATTTCCGGCGGCGAGTCGTAGGCGCAGGCCGTTGGTCAAGGCGATGTGTCCGCCGGGGGGGATCGGCTTGTCGTTCGTTATGTCGAAAAGATCGGGCATGCCCTCGTTAACGAGGGACCAGCGCGAGTTATGGAACACGAAGTATCCCAAGCGCTTGCCTTCGCTCGCGGACAACTTTTCATTGGGGACGACCGCGCGATCGATATGCCATTTGTAGACGCCTTGGCCGCTCCAGACCATAGCTCTTCGGTTTTCCGGACGAAAACTGGCGCCGTCGCGGGTAATATAGAAGTCGAGCACGGGCAACGGTTTTTCGTATCGCTTTCCGCAGTAGGGGCAGGAGGGGCGGGTTTTGTTGTCGTACACGAACCAGCGCTTCGGGCAAGACGAGCCGTCGCACGGCAGCATAAGATCGGACGTTTTGAGGAGCGCGTCCTCCCAGTCGGCGGCGGACGGCCTCGCGAAGGGATTGTGAAGTCCGTCGATAAACGCCTGATTGAAAAGGGCTTTTAAATAGGGACCGGTCGTTTCGTAGGGGATTTTGTCGAGGTCGATCCACGGGAGGCAGCGACTGTCCTCGGGCTTGACTTTAGGTCGATTGCTTCGATCGTTGGGGTTTTCGACAAAGAGGGCTTTCTCGCCCATTTCCATTTGCTCTTGGATTTCCGGATCGGCGCTGTATATCTTGTCGCCGCGGAGCGGATGGCGGTGCAGGAAATAGAGATAGATCAGGACGGCGAGAGCGTGGAGGTCGGTGGATCGGCTCGGCAAAACGCGCTTTGACCGATCTTTTAAGGCGAAAGAGGAAACGACTTCCGGAGCGATGAAGTCGGGAGTGCCCAGGACGTCGGGGGGGAACAGCCCGGGAACGACGAGACCGTCGATATCGATAATGCAGGCGGAGCCGCTTTTGGGATCGATTAGGCAGTTGCGGTAGGAGAGGTCGCTGTGAGCGAGCCCCGCCGCGTGGAGTCGTCTAACGCCGCGGCTCAGCTGGAGACAGATTCGCAGAAAGGTTCGCAACTCGCCGCGCTCCGAGGGGGGAACGAAGCGATTAAAGTTTTTCGCGGACGCGAACCATTTTCCGTCTTTCTCGGTTCCTTTAAGGGGATCCGCTTCAAAAAAGAAGCGCTTGTCGTAGGCGGGGACGACGATACCGGTTCGTCCGTCGTGCTCGACGATTTTCTCGGGCCAGCAGAAGACGTCTTTCCAGTAAGATCCGCCCGTCTGATTGAAAATTCCGTCGCGATATTGACCGACCAGTTTTTCAATCCGATCTTTGCCGGCGTAGTCGAGCTTATTGCGATAGAAGGCGACGACCGCGGACTTATCGGTCGTCCAATAGCAGTCTTTGACGCCGCCTTGCATCGGGTCTTTGTAGATAAATTCGACGGTCGAGCCGTCGTTGGCGCGAGTGGTAACAACGTCGGACATTGCGAGACGCTCCGCGCGGCGCAAAGCGAGGGAACAGGTCGTCGAATCAATCTAGTCGTCGAACGCGCCGCGACGCGACGACGAATCGTCGGGCGCGCTCGTTGGAAACGAGTTTGAGCGGGGACTTATCGTCTAAACGGCGAGGGTTGGAACAAGGAGGCGTCGTCCTCGTCGTCGTAGGGATCGTCGGAAGACGCGATGAAATCGGAGGCGGAAAATCCGGAGCTCGTCGCGCCGGTACTGATCGCGTCGGTCGGTCTGTTTCTCGAGGACGTTCCGGAGCTGGTGGAGTTTCCGTAGTCGATTTTGGGATCGGCGTCTTGTTTCGCGCCGGAGTCGGAACCTTGGGCGTCGGAACTATCGTTTTCGCCGGCGACCGAACTTTCCGGGGTCGAGACGCCCATTTCTCGAATCGACCAGGTCTTTTCGAGGTGAACGTTCGAGAATTTGAACTCTCCGGGAATGCGAGTTCGCCCGTTGTACATATAGTGATATCGGAATCTTCCGGTGATATAGAAGTCGAGCTTTCCGTCGTACTCTTGCTCCGGGGCGCCCTCGATATAGACGGAATCCTTCTCGACGCGGCAAGAGAGCCCGAAATTATCGAAACCTCTCGTTTCGAGCAGAGAGAGCGAGAGAGGGCGCCCGTCGACGCGCAACTCCTTAAAGGAGAGCTTGTATCGATAGGAGGAACCGATTTCGGCGGGGGGCACTCTCAGTTTTTGGATTTTTAGGAGCGCGGCGTCGATCCGCTTGTTGGTTTGGCTCGGGTCGGAATCGACAATCTCCAGGGAGAGGCCCAGGGCGGAGTCGGAGAGTCCGCCGCGCCTATTGCGATTGACGAAGCGAACTTGAACGATGTAGTAGTCGTTTTCGTCAAAGGAGAGGCGCAGATTTTCGGTTAAGGCGATCGAGGATCCGACGGGAACGGGAACCTTGTTCGTCGCGTCGCGCAAGGTCGGGATATTCTCGTTGTGCAAGACCCAATCGGAACCTTCCTTAGAGAAATAGGCGACGCGTTTTCGCTCCTCGGGGGAGAGCTTCTCGTTGTTGGACTTCTGCTGGTCGACGTGCCATAAGAAGAGCTCTTTTCCGTCGTGAACGACGACTTTGCGCCGATCGCTCGTGTAGTCGCGCCCGTTTCTTGAACGGAGGTACTCGAGAATTGGAACGGCCTCTTGATATTGGGTTTCGCAATAGGGGCAAATCGCTCTGCCTTGTCCGTCGAAGACGAACTCGCGCTTTTTGCAAGAGGGGTTGGAGCACGGAAGGAGCAAATCGAGGGTCTTGGCGAGCCCGTACTCCCAATCCTCGGCGCTCGGGCGCTTGAGCGGATCGTGGAGACCGCGAATAAACGCTTGATCGAAGAGGGATTTCAAATAGGGACCGCAGCAGGCGTAGGGAACCTTGACGGGATCGCACCAGGGCAATCTCTTTTCGTCGCCCTTTTTCGGGGTCAAACGATTGCTGGAATCGGAGGGATGCTCGATAAAGAGCGCGCGCTCTCCCATCTCGTAGAATTCTTGCTCTTGCGGATCGAGACTATGAACCTTATCGCCTCTGAGGGGATGGCGGTGGAAGAGGCACATGTAGATCAGAACCGCGAGGGCGTGCTTGTCGGTGTCGCGGCTCGGGAGGACGCGCCGGTCTCTCGGCAACTTCGACGTCGCGACGATCTCGGACGCCATAAAGTCTTTGGTTCCCAAGACGTCGGGGGGGAACATGCCGGGGACGACGAGCCCGTCGACGTCGATGAGACATCCTCGCCCGCCTTTGGGATCGATCAGGCAATTTTTATAGGAGAGGTCGCTGTGCGACAATCCGGCGGCGTGCATGCGACGAACGGCGCGGCTTAGTTCGAGCAGGGCGTTAAGAAAGCCGCCCAAGGTTCCGCGCTCGTCGTCTGGAACGAAGTAGTTGTAGTTTTTGGCGGACGCCCACCATTTTCCCTCTTTTTCCTGTCCTTGCGGGTATCCGGATTGGAAAATGAAGTTGGAGCGATAGGCGGGCATTACGATACCGTATTGCTCGTCGGTTTCAATGATTTTTTCCGGCCAGCAAAAGACGGTTCGCCAGTACTCTCCTCCGATTCGCTTGAAGATGCGATCGGCGTAGTCCCCGACAATCTTATTGAGACGAACCTTTTGGGGTTCGCCGAGTTTTTTTCTGAAGAAGGCGACGACGTAACTTCTATCTGGCGAGAAGTAGACGTCTTTCATCGCGCCCTGACTCGGTTTGCCCTTAACGTACTCGACGACGCTACCGTCTTTCGCGGTTACGGAAATGATTTCTTCCGACATTTTCTTGCTTCCTAGTCTGATTGAGAATTAGTAAAAACGGCGCTCGCCAACGGTTATTTTTTATCGCCCATTTTGAACGACGGTTGCTCCAGTTCGTCGGGAAGGGCGTCGTCGTCGGAGGGGGACGCGGAATTAGACGAGGACGGAGCCTCGATATTGAGGGAGTTGTCGTCGGGTTGGGACGCGGAATCGGTCGAGGACGGAGCCTCGATATTGAGGGACCCCGAATCGAGATCGTCCGGTTCTAGGTCGTCGGGATTAAAGGGGGCGTCGTCGAGGACGCAGTCGTCGGAGATCGCGATTAAGATGGTTCTGTCGTCGTGATTTCCCTTGACGAAGAAGTCCAATCCCTTGAGCAACGCGTTGGCGCGTTCCTCGGGGGGTTTCGACGCGTCGAGGATTCCGTTAAATTCGGTCGGAATCGTCTCGTTCCAAAACGTTTGCCAATGACCGTAGTCGGTCAAATCGTTTTCGGACGGGAAGTACGGATCGGTCACGCCGTCGGAGGTCAAGACGAGCGCTTGAAAATCCTTAACGAAGTTCAGTTTGGTTCGAGCGGCGACTTTGTCCTCGTTGATTTCGTCGCGCATCGTAATGAAACGGGTTTGCCCGGCAAATTCTCCGGCGTCCGGGGTTCCGAGCGCGATCGCGCCCGCCAAACCGTTCGGACGATAAAGGACGGCGCCTCCGTCGCCGATCCAGTACGAGGCGATCGCCCAGACAGGGGGAGCTCCATTGAGACCGGGGAATCGCTTGATAGCGGCGCAAAGCAACGTTGTGTTGAAATCGTTGATTTTGGCGTTTTCCTTATTGGCGGCGGCGAGGATTTCTTGGAAGACGGCGTAGGCGGCTTTGTGGAAGAACTGGTCGAGGTGGGTTCTTTTTAGGGCCTCCGGATCGCAGACGGGGTTCGCGTCTAAATCGGACTTGGCGACGATTTCGGCGGCGATAAGCTCTCGAAGCTTGTCGCCGTATTCGGAGAACAAGCTCTTGAGATTGGCGACCATCGTCTCGCAAGCGATCCTAGACCCTTCGCGAGAGAATTTCGCGGATCCGGCGCCGTCGGCGACGGCGAAGAACTGCCAATCGTCCCCGTTTTCGCCGGGTTGGAAGAGGAAATGGTCGTCGCGATGCTTTCCCTCGTTGGCGTGGGAGCGCCCCCGTCGACTGGCGCCGAGAGCGACAAGTTTCTTGTCGGACGCGACGATTTCCCAGCTTCCGACGCAGGAGTTTTCTTTTGGGAACGGGGCGTTTTCGTCGACCGGCAAGTCTTTCCAAAGAGTTTTGGGATCGGGGTTGATTATAAACTCTTTTGGAACGAGTTTAATTTTTTTGGCGTCGATCGCGCACCGGAACATTTCGGGGCACGTTTTTACCACCGGAACGGAGACGAGACTTTGCGCGGGAATTTTTCCGTCGATCTTCGCGTTAACGATGATCTTTAACTGTCCGTCGTAGGGAAGCGTCGGTTTCTTGTCGTTGTAATCGAATCCTTCGATCGTTAGGACGCCGTTTTCGTAAAAGCAATCGAGTCCCAGTTCGTCAAATCCGCTCTTTTGGCACAAAAAGCATCTCAAACTGGTCTTCTTCAATTCTTGAGGGGCGATGATCTCTATTTGCTGCGAATAGCGCTTCAAGACGCTTCCAGGGACCAATCGCAAATCGTGCAATCGAGTCATAAGGAGTCTAAACTCTCTCGGAGAGCTATTCCAGTCGCGACCTTCGACGTCGAAGACGATCTCGGGAGCGACCTTTGACTCGACGGCGGTCGCTTGGTTTTGTTCCACCGCTTGTTTTATGGCGTCGTCGCCGGGTTTATTTAGATCTACCATCGTTCGTTGCAACTTCTTTCTAACGGTTGGTCGCGGTTTCCCTTGATACGATTATTCGCATTTCGGCTCTTCGCCGTCGTTGACGACAAGAAGGAGCGTTCTGTCGTCGTGGTTGCCTTTACTTTTGAAATCGAGCCCTTTCAGCAGGGCGTCGGCGCGATCCTTGACGCTCGCCTTGGGGTCGAGAGCGCCGGGAAAATCCCTTGGAAGGATTTCGAGCCAGAATTTGTCCCATTCGGCGTTGTCGCGCGCTTTGGCGACGGTCGGAAAGAAGGGATCGGAAATTCCGTCGGTCGCCATAACGAGCGCTTTGAAGTTCCCGACGAAGGTCGCGCGAAGCCGAGGCAAAATGCGCTCTTCGGTTATTTCGCTGGCGTCGGTAACGAACCGAGTTTCCCCGGCGTACTCGCCCTCGTCGGGGGTTCCTAGGAGGATCGTTCGCGCTTCCCCGTTCGGGCGATAAAGCGCGAGCGCGCCGTCTCCGACCCAATAGGTTAAGATCGCCCAAGTCGGTTCCGAAAGGCGCTCGCCCGATTTTTTGCTTTTTAGCGGAGGAAAACGCTTGATCGCGGCGAGTAAAAGGGTTGTGCTATAGTCGCGCATCGCGACCGACTTCGCGCGGTCGAAACGATCGTCGCGCGCGATGAAACGCCCTTGGGGCGCGTCCGTCGGCTTGTTTAAATCGAGGGACTCCGCCTTTGGCGTCTCGGCGTCCGCCTTTCTAGCGGCGACTTCTTCGTGAATCGCGGCGTGCGCTTTGTAGAGCGCTTGATAAAAAACCTGAAAGACTAGCGAATCTTTAATAGTCTCGGCGGAGCGCTCGCCGTTCAAATCGCCGGCTTTTGCCGAACCGACGATAGCCCTTTTGAGATTCTCGTCGACAATACTATTTTTTGCGTTAAGAGTATCGTAGAGAGAGACGACCGCCGCTTGACAGGCGATTCTCGATCCCTCTCGCGAGAATCTCGCGGAACCGGCTCCGTCGGCGACGGCGAAGACGCTCCATCCGGAATCGTCGGCGATTTTCGCGCAAAAGTCGTCGTCGCGGAACAGCCCGTTATGGGCGTGGGAGCGCCCTCGGGCGCTGGCGACCAGTAGACGCAACGGAGGTCTATTTCTTAACGTCGAGCCCTGGCTCGCTCTGTGTTCTTTGGGATAAGGGGATCCTTCCGGCGGCTCGTTGTTTTGCCAAAGGTCGTAGGGATCGGACGCGACGACGGCGAATTTCTTTTGGACGGAATAGTCGCCGAAGCAAATGAAGACGCTTCCCTCGAACGAGGCGTTTGGCGCGCCGGAGACGCGCAGCGCTCCGTCGGAGGTAATTTCGCAGCGCAGCCCCAACTCCCGCAAACCGGCAACGCTTTTGATTTCGATTCGAACGGATCGAAATTCCGCTGGATCGAGCAATCGGATCGCGGAGTCGAAGGGTTCCCCGACCCTAGCGTTCGGCAGGGTCGCGTCGCCGATATTCTGCGTCAAGACGGTTCTCGCGACGGATTCCAGCCCGCTATTCATCGAGTCGACCAACTCTAGAACGACGACCGGGTCGCCGTCTTTTGGGATTCTTGGCGGCTCTTGGTAAACTTTCGCTCGCTCGCGTTGGCGCGACCGATCGTTTCCCCTAAAATAATTCATAGACAGCGGTTCCTTTTGTCGCGTCGCGGGTTGCGTTTTCAGAACACGATTCTAATTTCTTCCGGCGGCGGAGGTAGCTCGTCGTCGGGCGGTTCGTGGCTGGGTTCCGGGACTTTCTCTTCCTCTTTAATCCTAATGGAACCGACTTCCAAGCTCGCTCTTCCGACAGTTGTGGAGACCCAAGCCCAGAATTTTCCGAAGGACGCGGCGTCCATCGTGTCGAGGGCGTAAATTTCGTCGGTCAACGCTTTTAGGGGTTCGACCTTCGCTTTGGCGCCCGCCGCGCACGCGATAATCTTGGCGAACGGATAGTTTTTGAGTTCCGCGACCATTCGATTGAAAAGTTGCGTGTCGGACGGTTTTCCGTCGGTCATCACGAGGAGTAGCGGAAGCCAATCGCCCTTTTCTTGGAGGGTCGATTTTTTGATTTCCAAGCGATAGCGCTTGAAGAGCAACTCGAGGGCCTCGCCGAGGTTGGTCGGCGAGGTTTCCGGGGCTCGCAAGTTAGGTGTGGAGAACTGTTCCAGCTCGGTGAGGGGAACGAGAACTTTGGCTTCGAGATCGAAAGTGATCACGCTAAGCCAGACGGTTTCAAGGGCGTAGGGGTCTCGACGAAGACTGGAGGTCATCGTCTGGAGCCCCACTTTAACCGCCTCGATCGGCTCTCCTCGCATTGACCCCGACGTGTCGAGGAGTATGTAGATAGGCAAACGGCGCACAGCGTCTCCTCAAAGGCGCTACGGTTTGACGAGCGTGATCTCCGGAGGAGGCGGGGGCAATTCGTCCATCCCCCCGACGTCGCCGCCGGAATCGACTTTTTTACTACTCGACGCGATACTGGCGGAGACCCACTTGAAGTACTCGCTGATGGCGCCCTGGTCGGTAACGTCGAGATGGATCACGCACTCGGTGATCTTTTGGAGCTCTTGGACGTCGGCGGCGTCGCCGGCGGCGCAGGCGACGACGGTTCCCCATTTGTACTGTCGGAAGATTTCGAGCCCCTTGGTGACGTCGTCGGTGGGAACCCCGTCGGTCAGAATGAAGACGAGGGGTTTCCAGTCGCCCTTTTCATCGGCGGTCGTCTTTTGGACTTCCACCTCGGCGCACTCGGTAACCTTTTTGAGCGCGGCGCCAAGGGAGGTTCCTCCTCCGGCGGAGATTTGAGGCGGCTGGAACATCGCGACTTCGGTCAGCGGCACGATTTGCTGCACGTCGGAACTAAAGGTAATGACGCTGACGTAGGCGGATTCGAGCGCGTAGGGGTCTCTTCTCAAAGCGGAGTGCAGGGTCTGCATACCGTTTTTTACCGATTCGATCGGTTCTCCGCTCATCGAGCCGGAAACGTCGATTAACAGATAAACGGGAAGACGTCTCATCGAAATAGGTCCTTTGAATAATCGGCGCGCCGACGGAAAAATCGGCGCTCGTATCGCGTCAGATATTGACTCCGTAGTTTCTGGCAATAACGCCGAGGTCGTAATCGAAACCTTGCCCCAGCGCTTTAAATTTCCAGGCGCCGTCGCGACGGTACAGCTCGCCAAAGAGGATCGACTGGTTGACGCAGGCGTCCTCGGTGAGGTCGAATCGAGCGATTTCCTCGTTTTTGGCAAGGTCGACGATGCGAATGTAGGCGTTGTCGACCATGCCGAAGTTTTGCTTTCGTTCTTTGGCCTGGTAGATCGTTACGGTGAAGACGATTCGCTCGATATCGGCGGGGACGTTCGGCAAATTGACCTTAATTTGCTCGCAGTCGCCGTCCCCGGCGCCGGTGAGGTTGTCGCCCTGGTGTTGGACGGAGCCGCATTTGGACTCGAGCTGGTGGTAGAAAATGAAGTCGTCGTCGGAACGGACTTTTCGCAACGAATTGAGCATAAAGGCGCTCGCGTCCAAGTCGAAGTCGTCCCCCGCGTCGGCGCGCTCGTCCCATCCCAACCCGACCATAACCTCGATAAGCCCGGGATCCAGTTGAGTATTTTGCCCTTTAACTAGCGTTAGCGCCATTGAAAAAACTCCTTTCGAAAAAGCTGTCGCGCGCTCGTCAAACGTTGACGCCAAATCCGCGGGCGACGTCGCCGAGATCTCCGGCGATTCTTTGCCCGATCGCCTTGAATTTCCAAGCTCCGTCGCGTCGATAGAGCTCGCCGAAGAGCATCGAGCGGTCGACGCACGCGTCCTCGGTGAGGTCGAATCGAGCGATTTCCTCGTTTGTTTTGAGGTCGACGAGGCGGATGAAGGCGTTGTCGACCATCCCGAAATTCTGACGGCGCTCGTCGCCCTTGTGAATCGTGGCGGTGAACTCGATGCGCTCGACGTCGGCGGGAACTTTCGAGAGATCGACGAGGATTTGCTCGTCGTCGCCGTCCCCCTCGCCGGTGAGATTGTCGCCTTGGTGCTTGACGGAACCGCAGGTCGATTCCTTCTGGTTGTAGAAGACGAAATCGGCGTCGGAGCGGACCTTTTTAGACGAATTGAGCATAAAAGCGCAAGCGTCGAGGTCGAACGGGACGCTCGGATCGTCGACGCGGGGATCCCACCCCAAACCGACCATTACCTCGGATAGGCCGGAGTCGAGTTGCGTGTTTTGCCCTTTGACTAGCGAAATCATAGGTATCGCCCTTTCCGTTTTGCTGCGATCGATCAATGGGTCGCTTTTCCGCGACTCTTTCGCTCCAAACGCGCGTTAATCGCGCCCGCATATTGAGCGTAGGACGGGCGCGACAAAACCCGCCTTCTATAATAGTAACCCCATTATAAATAAAGAAGGCAAAGAAACAAGTTTTTTTCAAATTTTTCCGCGATTTTGCGCGAAAAATTCAATTTTGGGGAAGGGGAGGGAAGAAGGGGAGGAAACGCGTTGGTTCGGGACATAAAAAAAGCCCCGAACGGGGCGAGAAGGAAGTGAAACGCGCGCCCTGATTGAATGAAAGGCGGGACTGAGAAAAGCAGGGGCTAGCGGGAAAGGGAAGCAAGAAAGGGGGAAACGAAGTTCAAGACACAACCCGAACGCGCGTTTCAAGGGGATACCAAACTCGCCTAACGCGATCCCCGACGCCTTGGCAACAGGCGGGGGGAAAGTGAGAGGCGTCCACCGGATTCGAACCGGTAAATGACGGATTTGCAATCCGTTGCCTTAGCCATTTGGCTAGGACGCCCTTTGCTTTCGCGACAATGATACTACCAGATCTTGAAACTTTTGCAAGAGGAATTTTTGGGGTTTCGCTATCTTTTTTGCAAAAACCCCACAATTTTCGAAAAAACGCGGGAATTGCGGGAACTTGAATTCTCTCGCGTTACCGCGCCTCGCGCTAGGCGCTCGAGGGCGTTTTTCGCAAAGATCGAAGCGCTCTAGCGAGCGTTTTGAAGCCTCGCGAGATTTCTTTCGGCGGCCTTTTTTTTGACCGCCTCGACGGCGCAACGCGGCAAGAATTGCTCGAGGGCGCAGTCCTCTTCGGCGCCGGCGATTTCCTTGATGAGAGAACTCGAGACGTGGGCGAGCTCTCCGTCGGCGATGAGGAAGAGGGTCTCTATATCGGGCTCCATTCTTCTGTTCGCCATCATGATGGTGAGCTCGGCGGGGACGTCGGTGAGGGGCCGAACGCCTCGGACGATGGCTCTGGCGCCGAGTTTTTTGGCGAATCTGACGGTGAGTCCCTCGTAGGTCGTCGTTTCGACGTTTTTAATACCCAGTTCGTCGAGGGCGCTTTGAATTAGCGCGCAACGCTCCTCCGGATTGAACCAAGGGGATTTTTCGGAATTGACGCCGACGGCGACGACGAGGCGGTCGAAGAGCCGACTCGCGCGCTGTATCACGTTCAAATGTCCCAGCGTGATCGGGTCGAACGATCCGGGATAGACGGCGAGAAAACGGGAACTCATCGAGACTCCTTTGTCAAAAGATCGACTTTCGCGCTCGGAATCGGAGCGAGTTTGAAAAAATCGGCGTCTTTGACCTTTTAGTTATTGGAAAAATAGGGTATAATCGCGCCGATCGCGGGCGTTCTTTTGGGAAACGAGACGCGGCGGAAGGGCGAGCGCCGCGTTGACCGGCGCCAAGTTTGCTGTCATTGTACCGCTCTTTCGCGTTTTCCCTAGCCCCCGCGGTCGAGAGGAAAGGATCAATTTAGATAAAATCGTCGCGCGAACGACGCGACCAGACGAACAGTCGAGCGAAACAGATGAGTTCCGAACAACGTTACGATCCCAGCATGTTAGAACAGACGAAACAGCAGATCCGCGCGCTCGTCAACGAGATAGCGCAAGTTTCGCGTTCCGACGTCGCTCCGGACGTTTTCCAAGCGGAGTTTCTTACCCGAGCGGTGCGCGCGCTCGGGGCGATCGGGGGAGCGCTTTGGACGACGGACGATTCCGGTCGTCTTTCGCTCGGTTACCAAGTGAATTTGAAGGAGGCGAAGCTCCACGAGGACGAAGAGGCGAACAAAGCGCACTCTTACCTCCTTTACAACACGCTTCGCTCTTCGGAGCGGGATCTGATGGTTCCCCCTCACTCCGGCGGGGAGGGGGCGAACGACGGCGGAAACCCGACGGACTTCCTCATTATTATGGGGGTGATCCAGACGGAGCTGGAGAAGGTCGGGATCGTCGAGATCTTTCAGCGCCCGGACTCGAACCCGGCGACGCAGCAGGGATTTTTGCAATTCGTGCGCCAGATCACTCGGTACGCGACGGAGTACTACAAGAATCGCCAGCTCAAGAATTTTAGCGATCGTCAGAGTCTTTGGACGCAGCTGGAAGACTTCACGCGCAATATTCACAAGACGCTCGATCTGAAAGAGACGCTCTACACGGTGGCGAACGAGAGCCGTCGATTGGTGGAGTGCGACCGGGTTTCGCTGGCGATTATGCGCGGAGGACGCGCGAAGATCGAGGCGGTGAGCGGTCAGGACATGGTCGACAAGCGCTCCGAGACGGTGAAGTTGCTCGGGGATTTGGCGACCGCGGTGATCAAGGCGAACGAGCCGATCGTCTACACGGGGGACACGACGAACTTCCCGCGCGAGATCGAGGAGCGAGTCGAGGAGTACGTGGACGCGTCGCACACGAAGACGATTGTGGTGCATCCGCTCGTCGCCCATACGAACGACGAGAAAGACTACGACGAGACGGAGCGCGACAAGCTGGTGATCCCGCCGCCGTTCGGGGCGATCATCGTCGAGCAGATCGAGGACTCGAATATCTCCGAGCACATGATGAAGCGCGTGGAGATCGTGGTGGAGCACGCTCGCGTCGCGGTCGGGAACGCGCTGGACCACAACTCGATTTTCTTGGCGCCCCTTTGGCAAGCGATCGGGAAATCGAAGGTTCTCGTTACCGCGCGCATGTTGCCGAAGACGATCTCGATATCGCTCGGGGTCTTGGCGCTGATTCTCCTGATGATCTTCCTGCCGTGGAACTTCAATATGCACTGCGACGGGACGCTCGAACCGGTCGAGCGCCGGAACGTGTTCGCGCGCGAGTCGGGCAAGGTCGACGAACTGCTGGTGGAGCACGGTTCTCGAGTCGCGGCGGGGGATCCGCTGCTCGTGTTGACGAACAACGAGCTGGACTCGGAGCGGCAGAAGAACGACGGCGAGTTGAACGAGGTGCAAAAGCAGTTGCGCGCGCTCAACGAACAGCTGTTCCAAGCGACCGGCGACGACCGCATTCGCGTGAGCGGGCAGTTGGCGCAGTACAAAGAGCGCGAGAGAACCCTGCAACTCCAGAAGAAGATACTCGATAGGCGAGCCGAGGAGCTGACGGTTCGCGCGCCGATCGACGGGACGGTCATGACGTTCCAGTTGGAGAACACGCTGAAGAATCGCCCGGTTCAGCCGGGGCAGATTCTTATGGAAATCGCGGAGCCGACCGGGGAATTGCAATTGGAGCTCCAGATGCCCGAGAAGTATATGGGGCACATCGAGGACTACAAGCGTAAGATGGTCGAGAAGGATCCGGACTACAAGCTCGGGGTCAAGTTCGTTATGACGGTCGATCCGTCGAACTCGTACGACGCGACGGTCATAGAAGAGCACGACCGCGCGGAGAATCGCGGGGGCGAGGAGACGACGGTTCAGATTATCGCGGACGTCGACGACGAAACGGCTCTCCCAGAGGCGGCGAGCGCCGGAATGGGCGTTACCGCAAAGATTTACTGCGGCAAGCGCTCGCTCGGATACGTCTGTTTCAACGAACTGGTCGCGTTCCTGCAGCGAACGGTGTTCTTCTGGTTCCAATAAACGCTAATTTAAGAAGAGAGCATTGAATAGACGCCTGCTCCGGGACGACCGGGCTCGGCGCTCGAGGCGGAAAGAATAGGAAACGCAATAGAGATGACGAAGAATTTGGAACGCGCGGCGCTCGCTTTTTTTCTCGGCGCGGCGGTCGCTTTCTGCGGAAATTATAGCTCGGCGCAAGACGATTACCTAAGCGATATTATGAATCGCGACGACGATCCGACCGGTTCGTTCGAATCGAGCGCGGACTCGTTCTCGACCGGAATCGCGCCGCCGACGAATCTCGACGCGCCGTCGTCCTCTTCCAAGACGGTCGACGGCAAGATAGTTGTTTACAACGCGAAAGTCGAGATTCCGAAAGGCGAGGGATACGAGGCGATCATCAGCGCGAACGGTCAGGGTTTGCTCGACGAGCTGCGCTTGTACGACGACAACTACGATCTCGCGGCGGAGCTTCGAGCGCTTTCGGAGCACATCGCGGGCGAGATCGCTCAAGAGCAGTCCCAGATGGACGCGAGCGGCAAGCAAAAAGAGACCGAAAAGACGACCGACCCCGAGCGAGCGCGTCAAGACGCGGTGGACGACGTCGACAAACAGTTTTCGCTGCTCGATCGTTTTGGGATCGCGGAGAAGGGGGAGAGCGATCGTCCTCAGCTTCGACGCGGTATGGTCGTTCGCAAGGGCCAGTATCTCGGTCGCTTGCAAGACGACGAATTGAAGCAGGAATTCGTCGTGGCGCTCCAAGAATTGCTGGTGGCGCGCAAAGAGGCGGAGAAGACGCTGGAAGTGGACGTCGCGGTGGCGGCGGCGAAGGTCGCGCAGGCGTCGTTCAAACGCGCCGACTCGCTCAATAAATCGATGCCGGGGTCGATTTCTCCGGAAGAAGTCGACGAGAAATACTACGACTGGATTCGCGCGGCGAAGTCGATCGAAAAGGCGCGCTACGATCTGGAAGTGAACAAAGAGAAGGTCAAAGTGAGCTTGGCGCGCGCGAACGCGACGCTCGTTCAGATCCGGAACCGCAAATTGCGCTCCCCGATGGACGGGTTCATCGACGAGATCTATCAGAACGAGGGCCAATGGGTTCGCGAAGGGGATCAGGTTCTTCACATTCTTCGGCTCGATAAAGTTCAGGTAACCGGGGCGATCGACGCGTCGAAAAACGCGCCGGAGGACGTCGACGGAAAAACGATCGTCGTCAAGGTGAAGCGCCCGGGGCAGACCGACGCCATCAAGCTAACGGGCAAGGTCGTTTACGTTCGCCAGGTGGTGGAATCGGGACATTACTACTTCTACGCGGAAGTCGAGAATCAAACGATTCGCAGCGAGCAAACCGGCAAGGATTACTGGGTTTTGAATCCGGGTTCGCTGGTCGACGTGGAAGTCGAAGCGAACTAGTCGCGTCGTCGGTTTTTATCGCGAACGGGGAAAGGCGCCGCGCGGCGGCGCCGATAGGAAAGGGCACAAGATGGCTTCGTTGGCCGACAGTCTGGTTTCCAGCGCGGAACGGGTATTGTCCGTTTACTCGCGCTCCGATTTGGAAGCCAAGCGCGCGACCTATCTCGGCAGGGCGTTCTGGATCGTCAAGGATCCGATAGGAATGAAG
Organism: Thermoguttaceae bacterium; assembly: GCA_017441605.1. Lineage (GTDB taxonomy): Bacteria > Planctomycetota > Planctomycetia > Pirellulales > Thermoguttaceae > RUG369. Next base: position 25,942 of record JAFRXD010000079.1, read on the forward strand.
TACTATCGTTTCCAAGACGAGGAGTATTTTATTTTAGAGGCTCTGGACGGGACGAAGTCGCTCGAGGCGATTAAAGAGGAGTTCGAGGCGAAGTTTCCCCCGCAAAAGATCACGCTCGAGGAGATCCAGAATTTTGTCGGGCAGTTGCACCAGTGCAGTTTGATCGTGGCGGGGGTTCCGGACCAAGGGCACGAGCTGTTGAAGCGCCGCAAGAAGCGCAGACGACAGGAGATTCTCGCCGCTTGCTCCAATATTTTGGCGATTCGCTTTAAGGGCGTCGATCCGAACCGGTTCTTCGACAAGCTGTTGCCGTACGTTCGCTGGTGCTTCCATCCGGTAACCCTGACGTTCTGCCTGACCTTGATGGTCGCGGCGCTGTTGCTGATCGGGATCAATTTCGACCATTTTCGCTCGAAGTTGCCGGAGTTCAAGCAGTTCTTCGGGCCTGGAAACTTGATCTTGCTGAGCGTCGTGCTGTTCTTTACGAAAGTGCTACACGAGTTCGGGCACGGGTTGTCGTGCAAGGTGTTGGGAGGAGAGTGCCACGAGCTCGGGGTGATGATCCTCGTGCTGACGCCGTGCCTCTACTGCAACGTGTCGGACTCGTGGATGCTGCCGAGCAAGTGGAAGCGCGCGGCGATCGGCGTGGCGGGGGTGTTCGTCGAGTGCACCTTGGCCTCGATATGCACGTTCATATGGTGGTTCACGAAAGAGAACACGCTGCACTACCTGTGCTTGAACGTGATGTTCATCTCCTCGGTTAGCACGATTATTTTCAATATTAACCCGCTTTTGCGGTACGACGGGTACTACATTCTCGCGGATATTCTGGAGATTCCGAACCTGCGCCAAAAGGCGACGAAGATTATGTCGCAAAAGGCTCAGGAGTGGTTTCTCGGGATGGAGACGCAGGAGGATCCGTTCCTTCCGCAACGGAACCAGTTTCTTTTCGCGCTTTACACGGTGGCGGCGGTCTGCTATCGATGGGTCGTTATGGCGTCGATTTTGTTCTTCGTCTATCGATTCTTCGATTCTTACGGGCTCAAGATCGTGGCGCAAGTCATCGCGGCGATGTCCCTTTACGGGCTGTTGGTAATGCCGCTTTGGAAGATCGGGAAATTTTTCTGGACGCCGGGGCGTATATACAAAGTGAAAAAGTCGCATTTTTATCCCTCGGTCGGGGGATTGCTCCTGCTTTTAGCGGGTTTCTGCTTTATTAAATTCCCGTATTCGGTCTACGCGCCCGCGGTGTTGGAACTGCGAACCGACTCGGCGTCGAGGTCGACGGTCAACGTGCTGGCGCCGAAGTCGGGCGGGATCCTCGCGGAAATCCACGTTCGCGAAGGGGATCGCGTCAAGGCCGGGGATCCAATCGTAACGCTGTCCAATCCGCAGCTTTACGCCGAGTTGAACGATCTTATGGGGCAAATCCAGGAGACGAAGCGCGATATCCGGACGTGCGAGCAGTTGGGGGCGTCTCAAGAGGCGGTCGCGCGCCTGACCGAGATGCGCGCGCGGCTCGACGGGTTGAACAAAGCGCTGGACTCGGCGCGCGCGGAGGTCGAGCAGCTCAAGTTGACCGCGCCGATCGACGGGATCGTCGTGTCGCCGTACTGGCGCATGGATCGAGACAACAAATTCCGGGACGCGTCTTCGGAACTGTTGCCTTGGGACGGCACGCCCCTTTTGGAGCGCAATATCGGGACGACGCTGGAGCCCGGCGCGCACATTTGCAGCGTCGGGGATCCGAAGAAACTCGAGGCGGTGATCGTCGTCGACCAATCGAAAAAAGACGACGTCGCGATGGGGCAAAAGGTCAAGATTAAGTTGAACGAGCGCCCGGCGGAGCTTTATTACGGCGAGATCGCGAGCAACGGCGACGTGGAGCGCCGCTCGATGACGAGCGTGCCTTATCAGCTCTCGACGAAGGGGGGCGGACCGATCGCGACGGAGACGGCCGAAGGGGGCGTCGAGCGCCCGCAGATGGACGCGATTCGCGTTCGCGTCGATCTTGACAACGACGACGAGCTAATGCGCGTCGGCATGACGGCGAAGGTCAAAATCAAGGCGGCGCCCAAGACGCTGTTGCAGCGTCTCGTGAGACTCGTCAGCGAGGTGTTCAACTTCAAGTTGTAGCGCGTTTTGCGATCGTCGGACGAAATTTCGACTCCGCGCTCTCGGTCAAGGGAGCGCGGAGTCGTTTTTTTGAAAAAACGGAGCCGTTTGATTTTCCGCTCGAGAGCGACTATAATGACGAAAGCGCGGGGGTCGAAAAAAACGCTCGCGCGAAATCGTTATCGCAATCTTCTCCGGGAGGAAAAAATGACGTCGCGTTTCTTTTGCGGTTTGTGCGTATTGGCGTCGCTTTTATCGGCGGGCGCCGCGTTTGGAGCGGAGGCGAAGACGCCGGAGGAAATCGTTCCGACGTTGTGTCGCGACGGGGGCGGGGACTGGACGCGGGTCGTTCCGGTCGTCGTCGAAAACAAATCGTCGTCCGATTACGCGGAGCGAGGCGTTTTGATACCGATTCGCGGGACGAAAGAATCGCCGGTCGAGGGCGCTTTACCTTTCGAGGACGAATTGGCGCAGTCGATTCGGATCGCCGATTCCGAGGGGGCGGAGCTCGTTTTCAATATCGTTCGCCCGGACGGAACGTTCGTCGACAAGGGGGTAATCGGAGAGGGCGCGACGCTGACCCTGCCCGCGACCGTCGCGTCGGGTTCCGAGTCGCGCTATTGGATTTTCGCGGGAAACGAGCGCGCCTATCCGAATCCGGATCGTCTCGCGGAGTCTCGCAAGTCGGCGACCAATCTCGACTTTGAGCTTGGCGAGGACGACGCGCCGCTCGGTTGGTCGCTCGACGCGTCGCCGGACCGGGGGACGCTGATTTGGACGAGCGAGTCGCCCGCCTCCGGCGCGAAGTGCGTTCGTTGCGACGTTCCGAAAGACGCGGAGCCGAGTTGGATCGCGGCGCGCCAGAGCGACGTCGCGATCGTTCCGGGCGCGAAGTATCGGTTTTCGGCGTGGGTTCGGGGAAAAGACGTCTCGGGCGAGGTCGGCTGGTACGTTCATATCGGGAACCGAGAGACGGAGATGCTCTCCTCGCCGATGCTCTATCTCCCCAAGGCGCCGAACTTCGATTGGACGCGGGTTTCGCTTGAGTTCGTCGCGCCGGAGAACGCGACGCGAATCGCGTACGGAACGGTTCTTTACGGAAGCGGAACGGCGTGGTACGACGACGCGAAACTGGTTTTGGTCGAGCCGGACGGAACGGAAGTCGACGCGTCGCGCGTCGCGCCGAGCGACGGGGTTAGGGTCGAGCGAGAGCTGGCGCTGACGGTTCCGAAGAGCTTCGAGCCCGACTTCGCGGCGATCGCGCGCGAATTTCCGTCGGACGCTCGTCGCGCCGTTCTTCGAATCGACGCCTCGGACGCGGTAGGAGAACGAATGTTTCGATTCGACTTGGCGAGTCTCGAGACGCGCTGGGGTCGCTCTTTGACGTCGGACGATTTCGTCGTCGTCGCCCCGGACGGCGACAAGACGCGGTGCGAGATCTTCGACGACGCGGCGTATTTCCTCGCGAGTCCGATCGCCAACGAGCGGAACTACTTCGTCGTTTTCGAGACGACCGGCGCAAGTTCGAGCGGTCGAGTCGCGCGAGAGGTCGGCGGAACGGGGCAGGCGTTCCCGGGAACTATGTCGCAATCGGAGACGGGAACGGAGATTAAATCGACGAGCGGCAAGTCGTTCGCGTTACCGCCGTTCTTGGCGGATTTCAATCTCGTCGCGGACGGAGGTTTCGAAAACGTCGATCCGGAAACGTTCAAGGAGGCTCCGAATCCGGACGGACTCGGCTGGACGCGAGACGAGGACGAACCGGACGTTAAGTACTCGATTATCGATCCGGGCGTCGCCGAATTAGGCGCGCGCGCCCTGCGAGTCGAGGTTGGAGAAAGCGCCCCGTTGAAATGGCGAGGTTGGCGCCGCAAGGTCAAGGTGGAGCCCAATCGAACTTATTGCGTCGGCTACGTCGTTCGTTGCGATTCGGGCGCCGGGAATTACGATCTCCATATTCATATTCGCAAAGCGGACGGCTCGCTCTCCGGCGTTGGGATGACGTCGCTGGCGAAGCCGGTCGGGGGCAAGACGGACTGGACGTTGCGCTGCTCGCTCATTAAGACGGGGGCCGATACGGATTACGTCGACTTGCACCTAACGAACATAACGCGAGGGGTTTCGGAATACGACAACGTGTTCGTGGCGCCGGTCGAGGAGGCGCGAACGGTGGAATTGACGGGGGGCAAGAACGGCGCGTTCCAAGTTTCGGCGGTCGCGAAAGTCTTTACGGACACGACGTTCGCGCGAGACGAGCGGACGGTCGACGCGACGAATCCGGCGCGCGTCGCGCTGGCGCTCGGAGAGGAAGAGACGCTTCAATTCGCGTTCCGAGGAATCGAGGGCGCCGCGATTAACGACGGCGCTCGCCCGACGCTTCGCGGCTCGGACGGGAAGGTCGCGCTGGACGCGCCCGATATGTTCGCGGTTGGGAACGTTTTGGTCGATTATCCGAGCAACTACTTCCAAGACGAGAACCCCGCGACGAAGCGGAAGTTTCCGACCGGCTCGGCGGCGTGCGACGGTTGGATCGGGGAATGGCCCGACCCGTTGATTCCTGTCGATCCTTTTAAGGGAGAATCGGTTCCAGACTCGAAGCCGTTAGAAAACGACTCGCAAACGCTCGCGCGCTTCGGCAAAGTCGGCAGGGTTCCGCTCGACGGTAAAGCGACCCGCGCGGTTTGGCTTCGTTTCAACACGACGCCGGAGACGGCGCCCGGGGTTTACGAGGGCGCGCTGACGCTCGAGAACGGCGAGAAGTTCCCGTACGAAGTCGAGGTTTTGAACTTCGTCGCGCCGCCGACGAAAGTCGCCGCGATTTACGACGCGCGAATTAAGGAGGATTATTTCGGCAAAGGCTCGCGAACGGAGAAACTGCGGAAAGTCGCCGAGAAACTGCTCGAACGGAAATTGAGCCCGGACCAACCCGTCGCGTCGCCGAAGTTTAGTTACGACGCGAAGACGGGCGTCGCGACCGCCGATTGGACGGAGTACGACGAGCAAGCGACCCGGTATTTCGACGAGCTCGGAGGCAAAGCGGCGTATTATCCCAGCGAATTTTACCTGTTCGGTTGGGGCGTTCCCCCAAAGGCGGTCGAGGGCGAGAATCCTTACGAAGGGGAGTATCCCTACGAGGGCGCGGATCGCTCGAAGTTGCGCCCCGAGTACAAGCGCGCGTACCAAGCGAAACTCAAGTTGTTCTGGGAGCACATAAAAGAAAAAGGCTGGTTCAATAAGATGGTTTTGTACATCTCGGACGAGCCGTTCTACTCCGAACCTGAAATTCTCGCGCAGATGAAGGCGCTGTGCGATATGATCCACGAAGTCGATCGGTCGATTCCGATTTACTGCAGTACTTGGCAATTTATTCCCGAATGGCTCGGATATCTCGACGTCTGGGGCGTCGGACATTACGGCTCGGTCGGGGACGACGCGCTGAAGACGATTCGAAACGCCGGAAGCCGGATTTGGTGGACGACCGACGGGCAAATGTGCCTCGACACGCCTCTGTGCGCCACCGAACGGCTCCTGCCCTATATCTGCGTCGCGCGAGGCGCGGAGGTCTACGAATTCTGGGGCGCGACGTGGTACACCTGCGATCCGTTCGAGACCGCCTCGCATTTGTACATTTCGCAATCGGACAAGCCGGGCGTTCGCTACTGGGTTCGGTATCCGAACGGGGACGGTTACATTTTCTACCCCGGCGATTTGATCGGTCGTCCCGGGGAAATTATCGACTCGGTTCGCTCGGAGCAGGCGCGCGAGGGGATCGAGGACGCGGGTTGGCTCGTCGGACTCCAAAACGCGATCGAAAAGAAGACCGGTCCGAACTCGAAAGAGCGGGTCGAGGCTCAAAAGGTTCTCGACCGCGCGTTGAAATACGTTCCGGTTCAGTGCGGGTCGGGCAAGTACTCGACGCGCTATATCGCGGATCCGAAAGAGTTCGAGGAGATGCGACTCGACGTCGGGAAGACGCTGGAGAAACTAACCGCGCGGCATTGAGCTCGCCAATCGATTAGCGCGTTTTTAATCCGTTCCGCGACCGCTATCTTTAGGGGTCGCGGGACGGCGCTCGCGATTCGTCGCCGCGCGAGATTCCATATAACCGGCGCGTTTCTTATTATCTTGAAAACCGACTTGTTTCTAATAGAACTATTTTTCCGAAATTCTCTATCTTACCTTGACAATCGCCGGTTTTGTAGTAAAATGCAATAGATAAATTTTTATCGAAAAAGGCGAATTCGTAATGAAACGCCTTTTTTCCCGGGTTATCGAAGACGGCAAGGCTGGATTTGGTAACGTCGAGCGGCGCCGTCGGGGGTCGCGAAGAGAGCGCAAGGTTTAGGCGATGGGCGCGCGCGGAGTCTTTTGAGTTCGCGAGCGAGTCGAGGTTAAACCGCAGAATTGTTTTGAAACGATATTATGGGAAACTTTCTTTGTTCGTCGATCGGTAAAAAGCTGATCATGAGCCTGACGGGCTTCTTTCTGTTGATTTTCCTCGCGCTGCACCTTTGCCTGAATCTAGCGGCGTTGATTTCCGATAGCCTTTATCGCCAAGTGTGCGAGTTTATGGACGCGAGCCCGCTCGTAAAGGCGATGGTTCCGGTTCTCGCGCTCGGTTTTATCGTTCACATTCTTTTCTCGATTTGGGTCGAGTTCGAGAACTGGACGGCGCGCCCTCGCGGGATGAAATACGCGGTTCCCTGCAAGACGAAGGCGTCTTGGTCGGGGCGAAATATGTTCGTCTTGGGGATTATCGTTATCGTCGGGATTTTGTTGCACTTGGTTCATTTTTGGGCGCATATGCAACTGCAAGGTTTTCTCGGGAACGAGGGTAGCGATCCCTACGAGCTCGTCGCGACCCTGTTCAAGAATCCCTGTTGGGTCGTTCTGTACCTGATCTGGTTCGCGGCGATCTATTTCCACGTTTCTCACGGATTCTGGAGCGCGTTTCAAACGATCGGTTTGAGCAACTCGCTCTGGATTCCTCGTTTGCAATTTCTCGCGAAATTGTACGCCGCCGTCGTTTGTCTGGCGTTCGCGGCGATTCCGATTTGTTTCTTGTTGTTCAAGTAGGCTCCGGCGATCGAGGGGCGCCGCGGCGCGTCGCTCGCTCGACTCATTGAATTCAAACGCAAACATATCGATAGATAGTAGAGTATAGAACAATGTCCGAAATTAAATTGGAATCCAAAATCCCGGAAGGTCCGCTAGCGGAAAAATGGACTCGTTACAAGGCGAACGTTCGCGTCGTCAGCCCCGGCAATAAGCGCAAGTTGGAAATCATCGTCGTCGGCACCGGCTTGGGCGGCGCGTCCGCCGCGGCGACCCTCGGCGAGCTGGGATACAACGTCAAGATCTTCTGCATCTCCGACAGCCCTCGTCGCGCGCACTCGATCGCGGCTCAAGGCGGCATCAACGCGGCGAAGAACTATCAGAACGACAACGACTCGGTCTATCGCCTCTTCTACGACACGATCAAGGGCGGCGACTTCCGCGCGCGCGAGGCGAACGTCTACCGTCTCGCCGAGGTCAGCAACTTGATTATCGACAAGTGCGTCGCGCAGGGCGTTCCGTTCGCGCGCGACTACGGCGGGCTGCTCGCGAACCGCTCGTTCGGAGGCGCGCAAGTCTCCCGCACGTTCTACGCGCGAGGTCAGACCGGGCAACAGCTGCTGCTCGGGGCTTACGCGTCGCTCAACCGCCAAATCGCGGCGGGGACGGTCAAGTCGTACAATCGTCGCGAGATCCTCGATATCGTCTTGATCGACGGTAAGGCGAAGGGCGTGATCGTTCGCAACTTGGTCACGGGCGAAATCGAGCGCTACGGGGCGCACGCGGTCGTGCTGGCGACGGGCGGCTACGGGAACGCGTACTTCCTTTCGACGAACGCGATGAACAGCAACGGCTCCGCGGCGATTCAGGCGTACCGGAAAGGCGCGCTTTTCGCAAATCCGTGCTTCGTGCAAATCCACCCGACGTGCATACCGGTGCACGGCGACCAGCAGTCGAAACTGACGCTGATGTCGGAATCGTTGCGCAACGACGGGCGCATCTGGGTTCCGAAGAAGCTCGAAGACGTGCAGAAACTTCGCGACGGCAAGATCAAGCCGTCGCAGATTCCGGACGAGGATCGCGACTACTACTTGGAGCGCCGTTATCCGGCGTTCGGGAACTTGGTGCCTCGCGACGTGGCGTCCCGCGCGGCGAAAGAGCGCTGCGACGCGGGGTACGGCGTCAACAAGGCGGGGTTGGCGGTCTTCTTGGACTTCGCCGACGCGATTAAGCGCTTGGGGCGCAAGACGATCGAAGAGCGCTACGGCAACCTGTTCCAAATGTACCAGAAGATCACCGCGCAGGATCCGTACAAGGAACCGATGATGATCTACCCCGCCATCCACTACACGATGGGCGGCATTTGGGTCGACTACAACTTGATGACGACGATCCCGGGTCTTTACGCGCTGGGCGAGGCGAACTTCTCGGACCACGGCGGAAACCGGCTCGGGGCGTCCGCGCTAATGCAAGGTCTCGCCGACGGTTACTACGTGTTGCCGTACACGATCGGCGACTATCTCTCCCACGAGATTCAAACGCCGAAGACCGACGTCAACGATCCCGCCTTCGACGAGGCGGAAAAGGCGATCAAAGAGAAGATCAAGAAACTGCTCAAGATTCGCGGAAAAACCCCGGTCGACGAGATTCACAAGAAACTCGGGCACATTTTGTGGGAATACTGCGGTATGTCCCGCAACGAAGCCGGGTTGAAGAAGGCGCTCGTTATGATCGAGGAACTGCGCCAAGAGTTCTGGAAGGACGCGCTGATTCCCGGTTCGAACGAGGAGTTCAACCAAGAGCTGGAAAAGGGTATGCGCTTGGTCGATTTCTTCGAGATCGCGAAACTGATCGCGCTCGACGCGTTGGAGCGTCGCGAGTCTTGCGGCGGCCACTTCCGCGAGGAGAGCCAGACCGCCGAGGGCGAGGCGAAGCGCGACGACGAACATTTCATGCGCGTCGCCGCTTGGGAGTACAAAGGCGAGGGCGTCGATCCGGAGCTTCATATCGAACCGCTCGTTTACGAAGAAGTCCACGTCGCCACGAGAAACTACAAAGATTAATTCGACGTCAACTTTTGGTTTGAGTCCAATTTGACTTATCAAACGAGGAATCGCAAGAAAGATGAAATTCACGCTTAAAGTTTGGCGCCAGAAAGACGCGAAATCGCAAGGGCGTTTCGTAACGTACAAGGTGGACGGGATTTCTCCCGACACGTCGTTCCTCGAGATGCTCGATATTCTCAACAACAACCTGATCAAAGAAGGGCGCGAGCCGATCGCGTTCGACCACGACTGCCGCGAGGGCATTTGCGGCATGTGCTCGCTCTATATCAACGGGCGCGCGCACGGTCCGGACGACGATATCACCACCTGCCAGCTGCACTGCCGCATGTTCAAAGACGGCGAGACGATCACGGTCGAGCCGTGGCGCTCCGCCGCGTTCCCGGTCGTGAAGGACTTGGTCGTCGATCGCCACGCCTTCGACAAGATCTTGCAAGCGGGCGGGTTCATTTCCTGCAACGGCATTGTCCCGGACGCGAACGCGATTCCGATTCGCAAACTGGACGCGGACGAGTCGATGGACGCGTCGGCGTGCATCGGTTGCGGGGCTTGCGTCGCGACCTGCAAGAACGGCTCGGCGATGCTGTTCGTGGCGGCGCGCGTTTCGGCGCTCGCGAAGTTGCCGCAAGGTCGCGCGGAGGCGGCTCGTCGCGCCAAGGCGATGGTCGCCAAGATGGACGAGCTCGGATTCGGCGCTTGCTCCAACACGCAAGCGTGCGAGGCGGAATGCCCGAAGGGGATTTCGATTTCCCACATCGCTCGGCTCAATCGCGAATTTTTACTCGCCAAAATCCAAGACTAAGCAATCGTTACGAAACGATCGGCGCGCGGCGGAACCGCGTTGGCTCTCCGCGCGCCGTCGGAAGGTTTGACAATGAACGCAACTTTGAAAGCGGGGACTAAAGTCGCCGCGATCCTTTTGATTCTTTTTGCCGCGACGCTCTCCGTTCGCGCGGCTTATCAAGATCCCGCGACCCCCGCGCCGGAAGCGGCCGCTCAAGCGGACGAGGCGGTCGAAACGGTCGACGTCCTCGTCGAAGAGACGACCGCGGATCCGACGAGCGCCGAAACCGCCCCCGCTCCGCAAGAGACGAAACCGTCCTATCTGAACTCGCTTATCGAAAAGGTGTTTATCTCTCCTTTTAGTATGGTTTTGTTCTTGGTCTTCGTCATCACGGTCGTCGGTTACGCGCTCGGCTCGATCAAGATTAGCGGAATCGGACTCGGCACGGCGGGAGTCTTCCTTGTCGCGTTGGTGTTCGGGCACTTTGGCTTCCAAGACAGTTCTTATTTTCATAAGATCGGGCTTATCAGTCCCAAGCTCACCGAAGTATCGCTTAAAGAATCGATGAAGCTGATCGAGAGTCTCGGTCTGCTTTGCTTCGTAACGAGCGTCGGTTTTATCGCGGGTCCGAAATTCTTCCAGAACTTGAAGAAGAACGCGCTATCGTACGGGCTTTTGGCGTTTGTCATTATCGGCTCGGCTTCGCTAACGACGGCGATTATCATTCTTTGCACGGACGTCGACGCTCCGATGGCGGTCGGAATTCTTTCCGGTTCGCTGACGACGACGCCCGGTTTCTCCGCCGCTAAAGAGGCTCTGGCGGACGAACATCTCAAAGATATTGTGACGATCGGGCACGCGATCGGGTATCCGTTCGGCGTCGTCGGGGTCGTGCTGTTCGTTCAGATCGTTCCGAAACTGTTGGGCGCCAATATGGTGGAAGAGCAGAAGTTACTCAACGCGTCGAGCGACGACTCGAAAGAGCGCGTTTTGCCCAGCTGGCTGATCAAACTCGATCCGATCGGGCTTGGACCGTTCGCCCTCGCGATTATCCTCGGCATTTTGCTCGGTAAGATCTATATTCCGCTACCGGGCGGAACTCCGTTCGCGCTCGGCAATACCGGCGGCGCGCTGATTATGGGGTTGATCCTCGGGCATTTCGGACGCCTTGGTCCGATTAGCATGAAGATTTCTCCCGACTTCCTGAAATCGTTCCGCGAGTTCGGTTTGGTGATGTTCCTCATCGGGGCGGGCGTGCCGGGCGGCGGCGGATTCGTCGAGACGCTTAAAGAGCAGGGATGGATGCTGTTCGTTTACGGCGCGATTATGGAACTGATTCCGATGATTCTCGGTTTCTACGTCGCGAAATACGTCGTCAAACTGTGCCTACTAAACAACCTCGGCTCGATCACGGGCGGCATGACCTCGACCCCGGCGCTCGGGGCGTTGATCAACACGGCGAAGACGGACGACGTGGCGGCGGCTTACGCGGCGACTTACCCGGTCGCGCTCGTGCTGGTCGTGCTGGCGTCGCAGTTCTTGGTGACGCTGCTATAACTCCGAAGTTCTCCTTGGGAAAAGGAAAGGGACGCGCTGGTCTTTCGGCGGCGCGCCCCTTTTCTTTTTTCAAGTCTCGCTTTCGACTTTAGAGTTCGGACTCGGTTTCGTCCAAGCTAAACTCTTCGGATTCGGACGATTCCGATTTGACGTCGGCGTTCGCCTCGTCGAATTCGTCGAGGCTGAAGTCCTCGGATCCGGCTTCCGATTTGTCGTCGCTCTTGAACCAGGAGGCGGGGTTCATCTTGGACCACATCGAGGGCTTTTGCGCCTCGCGCTCGGCTTGATCGCGCGCCTTCTCTCGCTCGGCGATTTCCTCGACGTCGCGAACTTTCTTGAAACTGCCGGCTTTGGCGCCCGGGAGCGCGTCGATGGCGAGCGGGCATTCCGCGAACTCTCCGTCGGCGCCCTCGGCGCGAATGAGCTTCTTTGTCTTCGCTTGGGTTAGGAAGGAGACGACGTCGGGATAGGTTCCGCCGATTTCGACGATTGCGCGAACGACGTCGTCGAGCTTATACCCGACGCGGCGCTGCTCGTCGATTCCGTCGTCGAGCGCGTATTTCTTGACGACAATGTCGTCCTCGTCGCTTCGGATCGTAAGCCTTGGATTCGCCTCGATATCGACAAAACCTTGCAAGAAGATTTGATCGGCGTTGAAGAGGGCGATTTCGGGTCTTGTGCTTTGGGCGATGTGGACGTACGGGGAGCCTCCGCAGTTAAGGCAGTGGTAGCTAAACTGCCCGCCCATATTTTCGCCTTGGATCATATAGTCGTTCGGATTGCGGGTCCAGAGGGCGCGGAAGGCGCCGTATCGAGTTTCGATATTGTCGTCGCTCAATAGTTCGCGCAATTCGGAGTCGACGTCGAAGGAGGTTTTCATGCAGACGCCCATCGTGGCGAGGGACGCCGGGCGGTACTTCGAGTTGTTTCTGGCGAATTCGGCGAGGATTTTCGCGGTGAGCTGGCGCTCCGCGCGAAGATTGAAGTAGGAGGAGGTGATCGCGGAATTGAATCGCACGGCGTCGTTGGGGGACTCGAGCCCTCGCTTAATGGCGTCGACGACTTTCGCGTTGTTCGAGCCGATCGCCTCGAGTTGAATCGCGGCGAATTCGGACGTCTCCTCTTGCAAAAGCTGTCGCGCGAGCTTGTCGATTCGCTCGTTCAGCTCGTCGTCGGACTCGTAGAATGAGATGGCGCCGATCACGTTGACGTAGCGCACGACGTTGTCGCGGTATTCCTCGGGAACTTCGAGATTGATTCGCGCGGCCCCGGCTTTCGCCTCGGCGACCTTTTTCTTGCCGGCGTATCCGGCTTTCGTGTAGCTAAAGCGCTTGTTGATGACGTCCTCGAGGCGCTGAGCGACCCCGGCGGAGCGCTCGTCCTCTTTGAGCTCGAGCCAAATCGGTCGGGAGCGCGAAACGACCGCGCCGCCGATGATTTTGCCTTGCTTGTAAGCGACGGGACTGTCCTTTTCGACGAGGTCGGGGTCGAGGGTAACGTATCCGTTGACCTCCCCGAGTTTGTAGCCTCGGCGTATGACGTCCGCCGCCATGTACTGATAGAGCTCGCCCTTTTCGACGTATCCGTTCTGAATGCTAGAGGCTTCGGATTTGGGCTGGAGTTTAATCGAGACGTCGAGCCGATCCCCTTTGCGCGCGCCCGGCGGCACGATCGTTTCCATAAGTACGATCGCGGTGTCGAGGGAGGCGATCTGCGATTTCGCGGTTCGCTTCTGGTCGACGTCGCGCTGGAGGTCTTGCAAGAGGAGTTGCTGGTAGGTTGAGGGAGGCTCGTCGGCGCCGGTTCCGCGCAGCCCTCGAACGAGCGCGACGCCCTCGATTTTCGAGGCGTGAACGTTCGCGGGACGCGCCAAGTCTTGGACCAAGCGCCCCTTGTTCATCAGGACCTTTCGCTGTTGCTCCTTGTAAGGATCGGGGGGAACCTTTTTGGAGCACGCGGGACCGACGAAAGCGGTAATCGCCAATAGGATAAGGATCGTTAAGACTCGCAACGTGACTCGCATTGTCGCACTCTCTTCGTCTAATTCGAAGCGCTCTAAAAACAAGCGCGCGTCGTACTCTACACAATAGAGCGCGACGCGTCAAGAGAGAATTCAAGGCGCCTCGAGGGCGCGACATTGCGAGACGAGCGCTTACCGCTCGCGGAATACGATTCGACCTCGATCCATATCGTAAGCGCTAATTTCGACGGTAACGCGATCCCCGGGGACCACTCGAATGCGGAATTGACGCATTTTACCGGCGAGCCGACACAATACGGTGTGATCCATATCGTCGAGCTTTACGCGAAAGGCGCCGCGCACTTCTTCGGTAACGACGCCGTTGAGCTGAATCGCTTCTTCCTTAGTCTTCTGTTCGCGTTCTGCCACAAGTAACTCCTTCTATAGTCGCCGACTCTTCGCGCGACGGGTTTCGCCGCGCCGCGCGGGAATCGAGCGCAAATATGTCCGGGGTATTATACGGCGCTTTGGCGAACCGACAAGGGCGCTCGGTTTATTTTTCCGGCGGGTAGGAGTAGAATTACTTACCGGTTTCGGCGGATTGGTCCTTGGGAGCGCGCTTGGCGCCGACGATTACAATGAGGAGCAAGACGACGACGAGTCCTCCAAGGATCGTTCCCCACTTTTTGTAATCGAGGCTGAGGGATTTGTCCTTAACCTTCGAGCGCTCTTTGAGCCAGTAGTCGACGCGGACGCGTCGATCCGCTTTAATTTCGGGCGTGTCGAGCAGCGCGTCAAATTCTTCGTCCGGCAAGTCGAGTCCTTCTTTTTCGCGTTTTTCTTGAACGATCATTTGCGAGACGTACGCGTCGATTTGCGCCTCGCTCGTGGCGTCTAGGATTAGCTTGCGATATTCTTCCGGAGTTCTGTTGCCGTAGGCGGACTTGTACTCGGGCGCCAATCCCTCTTCGATGGCCTTTAGTTCTTCCGGACTGATTTTTTGGACGAGCGCGTCGTTGTTTAGAGCGCCTTCGTCGTCCTGTGAGACGGCGGCGACGTTCCGGGACGCCGCGTCCTCGTCTTGCGCGACGACGAGGGGCGCCGCGGACGGCGCCAACATAACGCACAAAAGGAGAACGGAGAGCCGTAGGGTTTTGATCGACATATTGCTCCTCGCGAAATAATTTTCGTCGTTATCTGTTGAACGTTAAAACTTGAATCCGGCGGGCTCCACTTTGGGGGCGCCGTTCGCTTTGACGCCGATGGCGTTGGCGTTGAATCGCAGTTTGTCTTTCGTGTTGTTGCAGGGACGGTTGATCACGACCGGCTCGTTTTGGGAGTCGCGCAGGACGAAGGTGGTGGATCCGCCTCCGTCGAGATTGAGCCCGACGTTCGCGCCGAGGTATTTCAATTCGGTTCCGACTTGCTCGTAGGTCGCGCCGACGCTAAACCCTTTTTGCCGCCCGTCGATCGTCATTAAATAGACGTACCGTCCGTCTTGGGAATAGCCGACCGCCGTTCTCGGATGAACCGCTTTGTCTTTGAACTCGGGAACCTCGCCGTCTTTTAGGACGATCTTGTTTCCGGAGACGGCAACGTTGACGTCGCTCAGATCCTCGTCGGCTTTGTATTGGCGAATTTCGACCGAACCGTCTTTCTTTACGACGAACGAGGGATAATTCGGTTCCGGCTTCGACTCGACGAACCCGTTGGCGACGCCCATGCCGATGAGATTCGCGTCTCCGCCGGTCGAGATGGTGCTCGCGTTGAACGGACCGTAGAAGTTCGCGTTGACGGCGACGGCGAGCTCGTTGTTTTTTAGGAAGGACGCGGTGGTTTCGCGATAAGTTTCCTTCGCGTCGAACTCAAAATTCTCGTTCGGGGGAGTCGTAACAAACTCGACGCCGGACGCGGTCAAGTCGATTCTCGCGGCGATAATCTTCATAAGGGGCTCTTCGCGCTCGTAGGTCGCGACGTCGACGCCCTCGAAGGTCGGAGTCCATTGGGGACCTTGCGTTTCTTGCGCGTAGATCGGCGCGAAGGACAGTAACAGGAGCGCCGCGAAGGCGCGAGCGACGATGCGTTTCATTATTTGGCGTCCTTATTTAAAGACAATGGCGATTCGGTTGTTTTTCGAGCGCGGACGACTCGCGCGAGGGCGCGTCGAAGCGTCCAAATCAAGGCGGCGCCGAGCGCTAGCGCGGCGCAACCCCAAGACCAAATTTCTCCCAAGTCGCGTCCGGCGATTAGACCGGATCGCTTGACTTTAACGGCGTAAAGATTCGCCTCGACGACTTGACACGCGCCGCGCTCGCCGGTCGCGCGGATTCGCCCGACCGGATCGATCCAAGCGGAGAATCCGCCGTGCGTCGCGGTGATAACGGAGCGCCGGTTTTCGATCGCGCGAAAGACGTGGGTCGCCAGGTGCATATCGGTCTCCATGCCGCAACGGAACCACCCGTCGTGCGAGATATTAACGAGGACGTCGGGATCGGCGCCCGCCTCCTTGAGCTCGCGGATTTGGGATTTAATTTTGTGCGGAACGGAGCTTTCGAAGCAAATGTTCGGAGCGAGAACGAACGGCGCGGTCGAATCTCGGGGGGAGACGCGAAACGCGGTCGGGTTTTCGCCGCGTCCGAGAACGCTCTCGGCGCAAATCGCCTTGATCGACCAGGAGTCCGGAAGCCATTTCAAAAAGGGCACGTACTCGCCGAACATTACCAAATGTATTTTATCGTATCGCCTGAACTCCGTCGAGTCGTCGGCGACAATTTTTGAGGTTTGGGGGCGAGTCAACTCTTCGAAGGTTTGCTCGTCGACGGCGGTTTTGTCGCCAATATAGGGAACGAGAACGGCGGAGTTGTGGGTCGTGGGCTCGCCGCGCTCGTCGAAGACGGCGGAGGCGATCCCGAGAAGGGCGGGGGCTCCGAGGCGCGCGGTCATTCTCGTCATATCGCGCCGTTGGGCGATCATGCTTTTTCGGACGAACATCAGCCCGTCGCGCGCGTCGAATCGCTCGGCCCCGGTCGTTGCGGCGAATTTTGGAAATTGTTTCTCGATCTCGGTTTGGTCGAGGGTTTTTTCTCCGATTTTCCGTTTGGCGAAGGAGTTGATTAGGGGATTGTAGTCCGCCTCGCAATCGTAAAAGTATCCGAAATAGCATCCTTCTGGCCAGACGACCAAGTCGGGGTCGAGGTTCGCGGCTTCCAGCGCGAGGACTTTGTATTTGTCGGAGACTTCCTTGTTTAGTCCCTTGGGCGGGGGAAACCGGTACTGCGTCGAATCTTGTAGAATCGCGATTTTTAGGGACGGTCGACCGCCTCGCGCCGCGGCGCTTTCGAGGTCGTCGTATTTCGAGATTTGGAGCGAGCCGTAGAGATAGGCGCACAAGAGCGCGATCGCGGCGAAACTTAGAAGCCTTACGGAGACTCTTCCCGTTTCGCGACGCTTATCGATCGCGGCGCCGACGAGGGAGCCAACGAGAACGATAAGCGCGCCGACGCCGTACTCGCCGAGCGGCTCGGCGAGTTGGAGTAGTTCGGGAACGTTGTAAATCGCGCCGGAAAGCCCGGCGAAGGAGAATCCGTCGAGAACGACGTTTCTCAATCGCTCGATCGCGACCCACGAAATCGAGGCGGCGATCCAGATCGGAAGCCGAGCGAACCGATTTAGAACGCGGCTAAATCCGATGTGCAACGGGAGATAGATCGCGAGATATCCGGCGAGCGCGAGCCAGCCGAAGCATAAAACCGGATGCGGAAACGAAACCCAGTGAACGACGTAAATCCAGAAGACGAACGACGCGAACCAAAACTGCGGGTATTCCCCGGTCGCGGCGCGCCAAACGCGGCGCCAAAAGCCTCGCTTGGCGCCCTCGTCGCCCGAGGTTGGCTCGCGGAGCGCCAATAGCGTCCAAACGACGGGAACGGCGAAGATTAGGAAGTTCCAGCCGACCCTCGGGAGCGCGAGCGCGTAAAGAACCGACGCGAGGAGCGCTCCCGCCAAGGGGCGAAATCTCGCGGGAAAACGTTTCGCGGAACCGACTTGTTCGCGAGTTTCGGCTCGTCGCGGCTCTCGCGCTATTTTTTTGTGTAAATCGCGTTCCATCCGCCAATTCCGGTCATTTGAATTTTTTCGCTATCCCCTCCGCGAACGGTTTCGGTCGCGACGTCGATCGCGGTCGCGTCTTTATCGGAGTCGGGCGCGTCGCGATAATAGACGACTTGGTACTCGGCGTCGTCGAGGAAATCGAGCGGGATTTCAAGCTCGCGCGCCTTTTCGTTCGTAAAGGCGGAGACGAACCAACGGTCGCCGGATCGGCGCGCCATTGCGCAAAACTCCCCGATTTCGCCGTCGAGCGCTTTGGTTTCGTCCCACGCGGCGGGGAGCGCTTTGAGGAACTCGAGCCCCTTTTGCTCGCGATAGACGCGCGGCAGATCGCACAAGCAGCGCAGCGGCGAGTCGAGCGCGACGCAAAGCGCAAGCTCATGGGCGCGGGTTCCGAGAACCATCGTCGAAGCGTCGTCTTCGGTTTGTTCTTTAAGGGGTTTATAGGTTTCGCGAGTCGCGTTTCGGAACCCGCCGGGGGTGTAGTCTCCGGGGCCGAGCAAGCAACGAGTATAAGGCAAGGACGCGACGAAGGTCGGCTCGAGAGCGCGACCTCGGAAGTACTCGTTTCCTTGAATTCCCTCTCGCGTTATTTGATTGGGGAAGGTTCGCTCTAATCCGGTCGGCTCGAACATGCCGTGGAAATTGACGAGCAATTTGTTCTCGGCGGCGATTTGAACCGCGTCGGTTAGCGCGGCGACCATTTCCTGCGAGCGCGAGTTCATATGGTCGATTTTGACGCCGACGACGCCCCATTTGGCGACGCGCTCGAGGGTTCCGCGAATATCGGTTTGGATTATGTCGGGCCAATCGATCCACAGGAGGATTTTGACGCCTTTCGTTTTACCGTAATCGACGAGCGCTTTCGGGTCAAAGTCGTTTTTCACGACGAGCCCTTCGGGACCGAGAACCGGCGCCTTGCCTTTCTTTTGGTACCATCCCGCGTCGACGAGGACGTACTCCCAGCCCATTTCCGCGGAGAAATCGACGAACTCTTTCAGCGCTTCGGTCGTAATTTTTCGACCCTTTTTAGGCGCCCACCAGTCCCACGAGCAGTTTCCCGGCTCGACCCAAGACGCGTCGAAGTCGCAAGGGGACGCGACGTTGCGCACGATATCGGAACGGTCGATCAGTTCGGCGGGGTTTTTCGCGAGAACGACGACGCGCCAAGGACTCGCGCAAGCTCCCTTGCGAACGACTGCGCCGCGTCCGTCGTCGCGAGGCGCGAGTCGAACGCGGACGGTCGTCGGATCGTCGGTTCCGGTCAGCAGGGCCCCCGACCAATCGAGCAGATCCGATTCGGTAATCGCGGCGACGAAGTCGTCCCCGAGGACGACGAGGGGGCGCGCGATAAAGGAGTCGTTTTTAAGGTCGGAGAGTTTACCGCGTTGGAAAAAGCCTTCGCTATTGGTCGCGAATCCGTTGAACCGCGCGAACCAAACGTCGAAGTCTCGTTCGAACGCGAATTCGGTATCGTCGGACTCGACGCAAAATTCGCCTTCTTTGTCGAAAAGACCCGAGTTTTCCGGGATTTCGACGCGCAGGGCGAGCCCTTCGTCGTAGGCGCGGAAGAGGAGTCGCAACTCGCGGCGCGGCGCGGCGAGCTCGCGGACAACGAGCGTCGTTTCGACGCAACGGTCGACGAATTTCGTCGCTCGCCCGACGCCTTTCCAAGCGTCGTCGATCGTTCGCGTTTTGGTTTCGACCGGCTCAAATTCTCCGAACGGATCGGCGCCGCGAAACGTTAGCGCGATTTTGGAGTCGCGCAAAACGACGTTGCCGTCGTAGGTTAGGGAATAGGAAAGGGTTTCGCCGACGTTCGCGCGCGCTTGGACGCGCCCGTTGGGGCTCGCGATTTCGACCGACTCGGCGGCGATCGCCGGAACGACGAGCGCGAGCCAAAGGAGCGCCAAAGAGACGAGACGCGGACGCGAGAGAAAAGAGAGCCGCATAAGAAACTCCGAGAAACGGCGGGCTTTAAAATCGAGGCTCGCGCGGCGTTTCGCGCGAGCCTTTTAGAAAACGTCGGAGAGCCGAGGCTCAGACGGCGCCGAGAGACGCGGCGTCTTGTTCGGGCGAGTCGATTAGTTTAACGCTCGCTTTTTCGTTGAGCAGGGCGACGATTTCGTCGTTCCAAATCTCGGGACGATAAGGACCGACGAAGATATCGCGGTACCCCAATGCGATCGGCGCGAGCAAGCAAGCGACGGATCGCTCGTCCCACAGCCCGATAAAGAACGCGACCGGGGAAGTTTCGGGGGTTTTGTCGAGCTCCTTTTCGAGGGCTTCGGCGAATCGCAAGGTCGCGTTCATATCGCGAGCGCGCCCCAAATCGATGGCGCGCGGAGTTCCGAAGGAGGTCGGAGCCGCGGTCGTTTTGACGAATCGGAATTGGAGATCGCCAAAGGTGAGCGCGACGCAGTTTTCGGACGCGGCGTCCCAAAGGCGCTCGTAATATGTCGCTTTAGAGTCGTCGGCGCCGCTTTTCAAGGCGGAGTCGGGAGCGTCGACGCCTCCGATCGCGAGGACGCGCTTGAGCGCGCCCAAACGATAGCCTCGCGCCGATTTTTCGACGAGACTCGCCATCTGCTCGCCGCCGAACCCGAGCGGGCGCTTGGTCGTCGGTCGCTTTTTCGGATATCCCCCGGAGTCGAGGGCGCCGCGAATCGGAAGATCGAGATTGAGCGAGCCTTTGTCGGAGCGCTCGATCGTTCTCACGTCGTCCCACGGAAAATCGCGAACGGAAAAGACGTAGTCGGCGAAATCGTCGCTTGGCTCGTCGAAGGGACGGGACGAAACGATAATCGAGCCGGGAAACGCGCCGAGGTCTTTGTTTTGTTCGGAGCGCCCGTTTCCGTAATGCCCGACGAGCCTGCGGTACTTTCTAAACGCGGGGAAGGAGTGCGCGGCGATCGCCTCGCCTCGGGTCCAGATATTGACGTCGCTGAACTCGGCTCTTTCCAAAACTTCGAGAAGCGAGTCGAAATCGTCTCCGGAAAAGACGGCGCAAACGCCCGGCAGCGGCGAGGTAACGACGCTCGTCGGGACGGGAGAACCGTAGGTGAGGAAGGTCGCCAGTTCGAAGATCCGGAACGCGTCGACGGCGAGCTCGCCGGTCTTGCGAAGGGTTTCGAAGAGCGCGTCGGGCTCGTTTCGCTCTTTAGCGATTCCGTTTTCCCCTTGCGTCTCGCCATCGCGAGGAGTCGGGTCCAGAAACGCCAAAACGTCGACGATTCCCTCGATTAGCGAGTTTACTTTTTCTTTCCAGAAGGCGACTTCCGTCTCGATCGTCTCGAGTTGCGCCTTGAGCTCGTCGATTAGCTCTTTGTCTTTGCGCGGACGGAGCGTTTTAATGCGCGCGTTAAGCCCCTGCGCCTCGAATTCTCGCCTTTCGCGCGCCGGTTTCATTTTGAGGACGAGCCGAAGGGAGGACGCCGCTCCTTTGAGGCCAGCGGAAATCGTTTCGCGAAGCCCGTAGATCGTTTCGCCGTACGTCGCGAGGAGATTCTCGGGAGAAAACGTCTCGCCTTCGGCGAGGATTTGCGCGAGCGTTTCCGCGTCGGGCTTGGCGATGTTTTCGATGGTCTCTAGGGTTCGCGCCTCGACCTCGCGGAGATAGTCCGGCTCGCAGGGAGCGCCCAAGTATTCCGCCAATTGCGCCAAGCAGTTGGCCTTCAAGGTCGCGAGGGCGAGCTTGGCGACGCTCGCGTCGGAGGAAGAAAGCGTCGCGTCTAGAGAGTCGAGGAAAAAAGCGTCGAGCGCGTCGCTCTTATTGCCGAACGCGCGCGCCTTGACCGCCAAGGAGGCGAGGTGTTCGCTGTATCCGAGCAATAAGTTGCGCAAAACCGCAAGGTCCGCCGGAACGGAGTTCCGCGCGTCGAACGCCGGATCGATCCTTTTTTCAGCCATAGTGTGCGCCGTCTTTCTTTCTTTGTTTATTTTGGAACCGCGGCTCGCGACGAGTCTCGAGCGCGCGGAATCGCCGCGTAAATAACAAAAAAGGGCGGTTACGTCGTCGACGCCGCTCGGCGCCAATTCCGTCCCACCGCCTTTTTCTAACGGTTTCTCGCCGTCGAACGGGAATCGGCCCGGCTTGGGGCGCGACTCTCCGCTCGCGAAACGCTCCGCGCTCGACGAACCGCCAAGCGAAAGGTTTCGCGCCGTCGGAAAGCGCGTCGCGAACCGAGCGCGCCGACCGACTTGACGCGTTATTATACATAAATAACTAAAGAAAAGCAACGGGCTTTAATAAAATATCGCAAAAAACCTCGATTCTTTTGAAAAATCGTTAATGTTTTTCTCTATGGCCGGGCAATTTAGGAAAGATATATAAGAAACGCGGACGGTTCTAAAGTTTTTTAAACCCCCGCTTGTCGTTTTGAGAATCTTGTATTAGAATGATGAAATTATATCATCGCGGGGACGCGCGCGAACCAAACGGCCGAGCGCGAGGGCTTCGCGGTCGAGTCGCCCTCGAATTCGAGGAGCGCGAGAGAGAACCATTGTCGGGCGAATTCGCCCCCGGATATTACGCATTGATTTGTTGAGGAGACCTACAGTGAGCGACGAAAAACGCTTTGTAATGTGCGACGGTAACGAAGCCGCCGCGATGATCGCGCACCTTTGCAACGAAGTTATGGCGATTTACCCGATTACGCCGTCGTCCACGATGGGCGAGTTGACGGACGACTGGGCGGCGAAGGGTAAGAAGAACCTCTTCGGAACGATTCCGCAAGTTGTGGAAATGCAAAGCGAAGCGGGCGCGGCGGGCGCGGTTCACGGCTCGTTGCAAGCGGGCGCGCTGACGTGCACGTTCACGGCGTCGCAAGGCTTGCTCCTCATGATCCCGAATATGTTCAAAATCGCGGGCGAGCAAACCCCGACGGTCTTCCACGTAACGGCTCGTTGCGTCGCGACTCACGCGCTCTCGATCTTCGGCGATCACTCCGACGTTATGGCGACGCGCTCCTGCGGTTGGGCGATGCTCGCGGCGGGCACGGTTCAAGAAACCCACGATCTCGCTCTTATTTCCTATGCCGCCACCCACCGCTCTCGGGTTCCCTTCCTTCATTTCTTCGACGGCTTCCGCACCTCTCACGAAGTCAATAAGCTCGAAAAAATCTCCGAAGATATCGTTCGCCAGATGATCGATCTCGATCTGATCAAACAATTCCGCGAGCGAGCTCTCAATCCGGCGAATCCGGTGATCCGCGGAACCGCGCAAAACCCGGACGTCTACTTCCAAGCGCGCGAGGCGTGCAACCCGGTCTACGACGCGGTTCCCGCGATCGTTCAGGCGGAAATGGACAAGTTCGCGAAGCTGACCGGTCGCCAATATCATTTGTTCGACTACTTTGGCGATCCGAACGCGGAGAACGTCATCGTCATTATGGCGAGCGGTTCCGGAATCGTCGAGGAATATCTCGACTACGTCGGCAACGATAAGAACGTCGGTTTGCTGAACGTTCGCCTCTATCGTCCGTTCTCGGCGAAGGACTTCATCGCGGCGCTGCCGAAGAGCGTCAAGCGAATCGCGGTTCTCGACCGCACCAAAGAGCCCGGTTCCGCCGGCGAGCCCCTTTACCTCGACGTCGTCACCACGATGGCGCAAAACTGGGAAGGCGAGCTTCCGAAGATCTACGGCGGTCGCTACGGCTTGGCGTCGAAAGACTTTACGCCCGCGATGGTCAAGGGCGTTTACGACGCGCTCGCGGCGGGAACCTTGAAGCAAGGGTTCACCGTTGGAATTAACGACGATCTGACCGGTTTGAGCGTTCCTTACGATCAAAACTTCTCGACGGAAAAAGACGACGTTCGTCGTTGCATTTTCTACGGTCTCGGAAGCGACGGAACGGTCGGCGCGAACAAAGAGACGACGAAGATCGTCGGCGAGTACACCCCGAACTACAGCCAAGGGTACTTCGTCTACGACTCGAAGAAGGCGGGCGCGGTCACGATTTCGCACCTTCGCTTCTCGCCTCGTCCGATCAAGGGCTCGTATCAGATCTACTCGGCGAACTTCGTCGCGTGCCACCAATTCGTCTTCACGACCAAAGTCGACATGCTCGCGCCGATCGTGGAAGGCGGAACCTTCCTGCTCAACTCGCCTTACGGCGCCGACGAAGTTTGGGACCACCTCCCGATCGAGCTTCAACAAGAGATCGTCTCGAAGAAGCTGAAGTTCTACGTCGTCGACGCTGTTTCCGTCGCGAAGGCGGCCGGCATGGGCGGTCGCATCAACACGGTCATGGAAACCTGCTTCTTCAAGCTCGGCGAATTTATGCCGGTCGACGAGGGTATCCAACGCATTAAGGCCGGTATCCAAAAGGTCTACGGCAAGAAGGGTCCGGAGATCGTCGAGAAGAACTTCAAGGCGGTCGACTCCTCCTTGGCGGCTTTGCAAGAAGTTAAGGTTCCGACCGAAGTTACCTCGAAATTCCATCGCCTCAGCGGCGTTCAGGGCAAGGTCGGCGCGGACGCTCCCGACTACGTCAAGAACATTCTTGGCAAGCTGATGGACGCGCGCGGCGAAGAGCTCACCACGAAGGATCTCGTCTCCACCGCCGACGGCACGTTCCCGACCGGCACGACGAAGTACGAAAAGCGCTCGATCGCGATCGACATTCCGATCTGGGATCCCAATACATGTATTCAATGCGGCAACTGCTCGCTGGTTTGCCCGCACGCGGCGATTCGCCTCAAGGTCTACGATTCCGCCGACTCCGCTCCGGCTTCGTTCAAGTCGGTTCCCGCGAAGACGAAGGAGTTCGAGGGCAAGAAGTTCACGCTGCAAGTCGCTCCGGACGACTGCACCGGTTGCGGCATGTGCGTCTACGTCTGCCCGGCGAAGAACAAGGAAGTCGAAGGCAAGAAGGCGATCAACCTCGAGAACCAACTTCAACATCTCGAAGCGGAGCGCGCGAACTGGGACTACTTCCTCTCGTTGCCCGACTACGACCGCTCGAAAGTCAAGGTCGACACGGTCAAGGGCTCGCAGCTCTTGCTGCCGCTCTTTGAATTCTCCGGCTCCTGCGCGGGTTGCGGCGAAACGCCTTACGTCAAGCTCGTTACGCAATTGTTCGGCGATCGCATGCTCGTCGCCAACGCGACCGGTTGCTCTTCGATCTACGGCGGCAACTTACCGACCACGCCTTACACGACCAACGCTGAAGGTTGCGGTCCGGCTTGGTGCAACAGCTTGTTCGAAGACAACGCGGAATTCGGTTACGGCATGCGCTGCGGCGTCGACCAACAACTTGGCTTTATGCGCGAAATCCTGTCCGCGAAGAAGGACGCGTTCGGCGCCGAATTGGTCGAGAACCTGCTGAACAACAAGCAAGAGACGGAGGGCGAGATCGCCCAACAACGCGTTTGGGTCAAACAACTCAAGGCGAAGATCGTCGAATTGAACTGCACTTCCGAGCAGGCGAAATTGCTCGAAATGTCCGCCGACTACCTCGTGCGTCGCAGCGCTTGGATCTTCGGCGGCGACGGTTGGGCTTACGATATCGGTTACGGCGGGTTGGATCACGTGGTCGCCGGCAATCGCGACGTCAATATCCTCGTGCTCGACACGGAAGTCTACTCCAACACGGGCGGTCAGGCTTCGAAGTCGACTCCGAAGGGCGCCGTCGCCAAGTTCGCCGCCGGCGGTAAAGCGACGACCAAGAAGGATCTCGGCATGATGGCGGTCGCTTACGGCACGTGCTTTGTCGGTCAAATTTCGCTCGGCGCGAATCCGGCGCACGCGATCAAGACCCTCGTCGCCGCCGAATCGTACAAGGGACCGTCCCTGGTCATCGCGTACTGCCACTGCATCGGTCAAGGCATCGATATGAAGACCGGTATGGAGCTTCAGAAAGAAGCGGTCAAGTGCGGTTACTGGCCGCTGTGGTCCTACGACCCGCGCCTCGAAAAGCCGTTCGTTCTCGCCAGCAAGGCGCCGGAAGGATTCCTCAAAGACTTCGAGGCGAAGCAAAACCGCTTTAAGTCCTTGAACCGCATTAATCCGGAAGCCGCCGCCAAGTTCCAGGAGGAAGCGCAAGCGGAAATTCAAAAGCGCTACGAGTACTACAGCGCTCTGCAAGAAGTGAAAAAGAACTGATTTGACATAAAATCGGTTTAAACGATCGAGCGCGGCGAACTTTTTTCGAGTTCGCCGCGTTTTTTATTGAAACTATTTTTTTGCGGGGTTTGCGCGCTCGTTTTGTTTTCGCTATAATAACCCGAGATCGAGGGTTCGCTCGAGCGCTCGGCAGGTCTCGGACTTTATTAGGGAAAAGAGGACGCTTATGAAGACGTCGCGCATTACGGGATTCGTCGCGCTCGCGACGATTTTGGTCGCGGCTCGTTTCGCGATCGGATTCGAGCCCGTCAAAACTAAAACTCTTCGGGTCGGAAGCCCGGCGCAAGAACTCTCGGTCGACGTAACGGGGGTCGACGAACTCTACCTCGTCGCGGACTACGGCGGGGACTCTTACGACTGCGACCAAGCGATTTGGGGCGATCCCAAACTAATCGACTCGGACGGGAACGAGATCGATCTGACGACGCTCGAACCGGAATCGTCGCGAACCGGTTGGGGCAATCTTATCGTCGGTAAGAACCATATGGGCGAGCCGCTCAAAGTTCGCGCGACGACGTTCAAAACCGGCTTTTGGGCGCACGCGCCGTCGCAACTTTGTTTTAAGCTCGACGGCAAGTACCGCCGATTCGTCGCTTCGGTCGGTTTGGATCCCCACGCCGAGCGCGGTTCGGTCGTCTTCGAGGTTCGCGACAAGCCGGTTCCGGCGCCGAGCGAGGCGGAGTACAAGAAAGTCGATCCTTCGCGAAAGACTCCGCCGATTCCAAAAGTCGGCGACGCGTCGGTTCAATTCAATCCCAAGGCGGCGCGTCGACTTCTCGATTCCGGGATCGAGAGCCTTCTTTTCCTCCGCCACCACACTTACAACTCGAACCACGTGTACACCGACCACGTGAACTGCGACTGGCTTCCCGGGGCGGGATTCTGCGTTTTGGATCTCAAAACCGGCGAGGCGCGGGATCTGTTCTTCGACGAATTGCGCGGCGGAATGATTTTGAACTTCGATATTTCTTACGACGCGAAAAAAATCGTCTTCGATTACCGCGCGTCCCCCGAGGGTAGCTATCGAATTTACTCCGCGAATCTCGACGGAACCGGTTTGCGGCGCTTGACCGAACCGGTCGAGGACGAGGCGGAGCTGATTAGAGCGTATCGTCGCGGAACTTATATGCACGGGACGGACGACATGCACCCCTGTTGGCTTCCGGACGGGGGGATCGCGTTCGTTTCGACTCGCGCTCGATTTAGCGTGCTTTGCGACGCGTCCGACAATTTCACGGTAACGAATCTCTATCGAATGAGCGCGGACGGAAGCGATTTGCGCCCGCTGACTTACAGCGCGCTTAACGAATGGTGCCCCGCGGTTCTTCCGGACGGTCGGATTCTTTATCATCGCTGGGAGTACGTCGACAAAGCGGCGGGCAACGCGAAGGCTCTCTGGGCGATCAATCCGGACGGAACCGGTCCCTCCGAGATTTACGGGGACAACGTCTCCTTCCCGGAATCGATGTGGACGCCTCGCCCGATCCCCGATTCCGACAATAAGATCGTCTTTTTAGGCGCGTCGCACTGCTGCCCAAACAACGCGCTCGGCACGGTGATCGTCATTGACGCCAAAGAGGACGCGCGCGATCCGGAGACGATGCGCTATATCACCGACGACGTTAGGACTTACCATCACAACGGATTCCATTTCCGCGACGAGAACGGAGAGTACCGACACGATATGACGGGAATCCCGGGGCGCCTTTTCAAGGATCCGTATCCCGTTTCCGAAGAGCTGTTTATCGCGTCGCGCAAGCCCGAGGGGCTTCCTTGGAACGATCCAACCGGCTACGATCTGGTTCTGCTCGACGACGAGGGCGCCGAAGAAGAGCTGTTCGCCGACGAGACCGCGTCCTGCTGGCATGCCGTCCCGATGATCGAGCGCGACGTTCCCCCGGTTCGCTCGAGCGCGATCAACGAGAACCTGGCGTCGCAAAATCTCGCGGAACTCTCGATCGCGGACGCCTCCGCCGGGGCGAGGGGCGTCGACAAGGGCTCCGTCAAGTATATTCGCGTCTTGGAGCAGGTTCCGCGCTCTTGGTCGGCGCGCAAGAGCTGGGGAGAGGATCACGAGGGAACGACGCACGCCCACAGCGCGGTCGCGAACGGCTCGCTGAGCGTTAAAGTTCAGCTTGGAATCGTTCCGGTCGAAGAGGACGGGAGCGCGCGCTTTTACGTTCCCGCCGATCGCGCGATCTATTTCCAAGCGCTCGACGAGAAATACCGCGCGATTCAAACGGAGCGAACTTACGTCAACTATCGTCCGGGCGAAAGCCGCGCGTGCGTCGGCTGCCACGAGACGCAAAGCGAGGCGCCTCTGGCCTCGACCCCGGTAACTCCGATCGCGCTAACGAAAGAGCCGCGCGTCTTAGAGCCGCAACCCGGGCAAGAGAGCGCCGCGTTCGCGTTCGACTACGATCGTCAAATCCAGCCGATTTGGAACGCGCGCTGCGTTTCGTGCCACGACGGAAAGGAAGATTCCCCCGCCCCCGATATGCGAGGGGACGCCAAAGGAGTTTATTCGATTTCCTATTGGAATCTGGTCGCGCTCGGGAATTCGGAGAAAGAACTGCTCGGGAATCGCGCGGAGCGTAACGAGGACGCGGCGAGCAATGGAATCGAGTTCATCGAGCCGTATCGGACGGGGACGCTTTCGAGTCCGCTCGGCGCGTGGCTTTTTGGGGACGAGACGCTTCGAGACGCGCCCGACGCGGCGCGCGCGGAGCTCGAAAAACTTCGCGAGGTTCACAAGGACGCGAGCGTTCAATTGAGCGACGCGGAACTTTTAAAAATCGCGAACTGGCTCGACGTCAACGCGCCGTACCATCCGTCGTATTTTGGTCGCTTGCACGAGAAATTCCAAGGTCGTCTGGACTATCGTCCCGAGGTTTCGGTCGACGAGGCGAGGTCTCGGAGTTTGCCGGAGCGAATTAGGGCGCTTTACGAAAAGGCGGACGAGGCGGCGAAATAGCGTTTGGTTCGCTTTTGGCTCAAAAAAGGGCGCGACGGGGCTCTTCGAGGCTCGTCGCGTTTTTCTTGTCGCTCTTGGAAAAATCTCCGGCAAAAACTTGCAACGAGGGCGCGCTTGCGTTATGATGGTCGAAAAGCGCTCGCGTCGAGCGCGAACGAAATAGCTTTAATCCCATAGCGCGGAGAGTTTTGTATGTCCAACTCAAATCAATGCCCCAAGCTGCACAACGCGACTTGGCCGGGCGTCGTCGGGAAAGGATCCGGCGACGGCGAGCCTTGCATTTCGCTCGAAGAGATGCTCGATCTGACGAAAGGCGCGAGCGTCGACGGCGCCAAATTCGACGGGTTCGACCTGTTCCTGTGCCCTCCGCACTTTGACTGCGATCGTATGGACGCGGAAGTCGACAAAATTGTAAAATATTGCGGCGACTACGGCTTTGACGTCGGCTCGCTCGTCGCGAACGTTTGGGCGGGCTCGGCGATGGGCGAATACTCCGCGCGCGAGACGTTCTTGAAGGAACTGGAGCGCGGTTGCCAAGCGGGTCAAAAACTGCGCGAGGCGGGCGTTCGACCCTTCGGATGCGTTCGAATCGATTCCTCTTGCTCGGTCGAGGCGTGGTCAAAAGATCCGGTCGAAAACTCGAAAGCGATCGTCGACACGTTCAAAAAAGCGACCGAAATCGCCGAGAAATACGGCGAAACCCTCGCGATGGAAGGGGAGGTCTGCTGGGGCGGCATGCACAGTTGGAAGAAATGCCTCGAGGTTCTCGAGTCGGTCGATCGTCCAAACTTGCTCGGTTTGCAAGCGGACATGTCGCACACGAATCTGTTCCTCCTCGGGGCGAACGCGCCGGAGGATCGCCTGCTGCCCGAGGATTTCGCGTGGGGCCAAACGGACGTCTACGACGAGGCGTACAAGACGATGACCGACGCGCTGCGACCCTGGCTCGTCGATTTCCACGTCGCGCAGAACGACGGCACCGTTTTCGGTTCCGGCGCCCACGACAAGACCGGGCGGCACTGCCTACCGAAAGACCCGAACGGAAAGCTCGACATCCCGAAATACGCGAAGTTCTGGCTGACCGAAAACGGCGCGCCGACCAAGAAACTCAACTGTATCTGCTGGGACGGGTGCATGTTCCCGAACGCCGCGATGAAATCTCCGCAAACGTGGAACGACGTGCTGGAAGCGATGCTTTCGGTTCGCGAGAGCTGCGGCTGGTAGTCGAGGCGAAATAGATAAAATCGACAAGTTCGATATTGTCGTTTTTAAGAGTTTATTGTATATTGGAAACAACGGAGACCGCAAACCGGAACGTTTCGCGGTCGTTCCTCGGTAGTCGCGCGTTGGCGCGACCCCCTTTCACCCCCTATGGAAAGGCGATCAATGAATAAATCGTTCCTTTTGGGAGCCGCGGCTCTCTTGTGCGCCGTTTGCGCTCTTCCGGCGCTCGCCGACGACTGGAAACCGGTCGACGGCATTCTTCTCTCGAAGTTCGCCAAGGACGTGAGCCCGGAAAAGGCTTGGCCCGAATATCCTCGTCCGCAAATGGTTCGTTCCGAATGGAAAAACCTGAACGGGCTTTGGGACTACGCGATTCTCCCTGTCGACAAACCTTTCGAGGCGACCGACGGCAAAATTTTGGTTCCGTATTGCGCGGAATCGGCTCTTTCCGGCGTTGGCAAGACGGTCGGCAAAGAGAACAATCTCTGGTACAAGACGAAGTTCTCGATTCCCGAGGAGTGGAAGGGCAAGTCGATTCTTCTCAACTTCGGCGCGGTCGATTGGCGCTGCGACGTCTACCTGAACGACGCTAAAGTCGGTTCGCACCAAGGCGGCTATTGCCCGTTCACGGTCGATCTCACCGCGGCGCTCCGC
This sequence comes from Thermoguttaceae bacterium, assembly GCA_017441605.1. Lineage (GTDB taxonomy): Bacteria > Planctomycetota > Planctomycetia > Pirellulales > Thermoguttaceae > RUG369. The sequence goes on from JAFRXD010000079.1 coordinate 56,560, forward strand.
GACGGAGAGCAAACCTTGATCGTCAAGGTCTGGGATCCGACGAACGACGGCGTTCAGGCGATCGGCAAGCAAATCAAGAATCCCCACGGGATTTGGTACACCCCGGTTACCGGCATTTGGCAAACGGTTTGGCTCGAACCGGTTAGCAAGGCTCACATTACGAAGGTTCGCGCGGTCTCCGATATCGACGACATGACGCAAACCGTCTTCGTCGACGCCGAGGAAGCCGAGGGCGCGCAAGTCGTCATTGGCGACAAGAAATGCAAAGTGGTCTCCGGTCGCGCGACGATCACCCTCGACGTCAAAGGACAAGAGCTCTGGACTCCGGACAATCCGAAACTGTACGACTTCTCCGTCTCGCTCGAAAAAGACGGTCAAACGGTCGATAAGGTCGATTCCTACTACGCGAACCGCAAGACCTCGCTCGGCAAGGACGAGAAAGGTATCACCCGCCTTATGCTGAACAACGAGTTCGTTTTCCAACACGGACCGTTGGATCAAGGCTGGTGGCCGGACGGGCTCTACACGCCCCCGACCGACGCGGGCATGCGCTACGACCTCGAAGTCTTGAAATCGTTCGGTTTCAACATGCTTCGCAAACACATTAAAGTCGAGCCGGCGCGCTACTACTACGCTTGCGACCAAATGGGCATGCTCGTTTGGCAAGATATGCCGAGCGGCGACACCGCCCATTATATCCGTCCGCAAGATCCCGACGCCGAGCGCTCTCCCGAGTCCGTCTCCTACTACGAGACCGAACTCAAGCAGATGTTCTACAGTCTCGATATGTTCCCCTGCATCGTTATGTGGATTCCCTTCAACGAAGGTTGGGGACAATTTGACACGCCTCGCATCGTCGCCCTTTGCAAGAGCCTCGATCCGACTCGTTTGGTGAACTGCACTTCCGGTTGGTCCGATCGTCCCTGCGGCGACGTCCACGATATGCACAACTACCCCGGCCCGGGCATGTTCCCGCCGGAGGAGAATCGCGCGACGGTCCTCGGCGAATACGGCGGTCTCGGACTTCCGGTCAAAGGCCACTCTTGGAAAGAGGACGGCAACTGGGGCTACGTTTCGTTCGCCGATCAAAACGCGCTCTTCGCGCGCTACAATAGCCTGAACCGCGCGATGCGCCCGCTCATTACCGCCGGTCTTTCCGCCGCGGTCTACACGCAAACGACCGACGTCGAAATCGAGGTCAACGGATTTATGTCCTACGACCGCGAAGTCATTAAGTACCCGGTCGACAAGATGAAGAAGTCGAACGAATCGCTTCGCGGACCGGAAATGAAGAGCGAAATCGTCATCGGTTGCTCGAAGAAGACCGCGAAAGTCTGGAAGTACGCCTTCGACAAGCCCGCCGACAACTGGTTCGCCCCCGATTTCGACGACTCCGCCTGGAAAGAGGGCGAGGGCGGTTTCGGAACCGAAGGCACCCCGGGCGCGGTCGTTCGCACCAAGTGGGACACGAGCGATATTTGGATTCGCCGCGTCTCCGAGGACGTGAAAGCCGAAGATCTGAAAGACGTCGATTCGATGCTCGCCTACGTCTCTCACGACGAGGACTGCGAGATCTACATCAACGGCGTTAAGATCGCCGAATACGCGGGTTACCAAGACTACTACTACGCCGACGTCGATCTCGACGCGCTCAAGTCGGCTTTGAAAGAGGGTCCGAACGTCGTCGCGATCCACTGCAAGCAGACCAAGGGCGGTCAGTACATCGATTTCGGCCTCGTGAAAGAAGTTCCGGCGGAATAAATTTCCCCGAGTTTTTCCGAGCGAGTAAAAGCGACGCTCGAGCGCGACTCTTTCGACGACGCGCTCGAGCGTTTTTTCTGAAGGAATAGTTCCAGAGGAATAGGAGGAATCGCAAATGAAAAGAATCGCATTGTTCGCGGCGCTCTTCGCGCTCTTCGCGTCTTTTGCTTATTCGCAAGATTTCGAGGCTCTGAAAAAGACCTCGACCTACCCCGGGCAAGTCGGGGAGTGGAACGGGTTCGAGATCCACGATTTCCAATTCGAGGGTCGACAGGCGAAACTGGTCTTGCCCAAGGAGTTCGCGAAGGGAAATCCTTGGATTTGGCGCGCGCGGTTCTTCGGGCACGAGCCGCAATTCGACGTCGCGATGCTCAACAAGGGCTACGCGGTCGCCTACGTCGACTCGGCGCCCCTTATGGGTTCCCCGAAATCGGTCGCGCTGTGGCAAGATTTCTACGTCTATTTGACGAACGAGTTCAAACTCTCGAAGAAAACGAATTTAGAGGGAATGAGTCGCGGAGGGCTCTACACGACCAACTGGGCGTTCGAATATCCCGACGAGGTCGCCTCGATTTATATCGACAACCCCGTGCTCGATTTCAAGAGCTGGCCCGGAGCGTTCGGCAAAGGCAAGCGCAGCGACGGCGATTGGGCGGACGTGTTAAAGAGCTACGAGTTGACCGAAGAGGAAGCGCTCGCCTATAAGAAGAACCCGGTCGACAACAAAGAAGGGTGCGAAAAACTCGCGAAAAACGGCGTCGGAATTCTCGTCGTTTGCGGGGACAGCGACACGGTCGTGCCCGGGGACGAGAACTGGAAACCGTTCAAAGAATTGTGCGAATCGGTCGGAGTCCCGTTCAAAGCGATCGTGAAGCCGGGAAACGACCACCATCCGCATTCGCTTCCCGATCCTACTCCGATCGTCGAATTCGTGGAGAAGTTCGACCCGACCGGCAAATAGAGCGCGCTACTTGACGCTCAGAAGATCGCGCAAGACCCCGAAGTTTTCGTTTTCGGCGAATCGCAGCGCGTAGTCGGCTTGCGCGAGCGGATCGCGCTCGACGGTGAAGAGATCCGACTCGGGCTCGCGCCGACGCTCGACGATTCTTTTGGGGGTCGACTTGGTTTCCGATTTGACGGGTGCGTCCATTACTTGGAAAGTCACGACAATCTCGCGCATGCTAGTGGAATCGAACTTTGGGCGCGCGTCGACGAAAACGCGCTCCCTCATTATAGCGCATTAATCGACGTTTTCTTTCCGACGCTATCGTAAAACGCGCCCAAACGCGGGGCAATTTTCCGCGATTGGGCGCGTTTTTCCTATAATCGACAAATCTGTTCGCTTCGCTTGAACTAAATTAATTGCTCTCGAACGAATATTTTTCCCCACCGTTCGCCGAGCCGATCGAGAGGAAGACGTTGTCGGACACGGTTTCGGAGATGAATTTGACGGACCCGTCGGCCATCGAGAAATTGAGCCCGCCGGGATGGTGGCTCGTCCAGAGGGCGGCGACGCGGAAGGGGCTGAAACGCCCGGTGCCGGAGGTCGTGCTGCTGTCGCCGCGCGCTTTCGCCTGGATACCGGCGTTGATATAGAACGCGGTCTTGATGTACTTGACGGAGCAGGAGAGCCAGTATCCGTTGTTCGGGCTCATGTAGTCCGCGCCGGCGTTGTTCACGTAGGTCCCGCGCTGCCAGCCTCGGAAACCTTGGTAGTCGTTCCACGACGACTCGAAGAAAAGAGCGGTGTTGGACGTGCCGTCGGTCGCGAAGGAGAGATTGCGATGGTACCCGACGTTGAGCAGACCGTTGTCGGAGATTTCCCCGGAGTTGGTTCGCGTCGTGAGCTGACCATACTTGACGTCGGTCGAGTCGGGTCTCAGACCGGTGGAGCCGCCGTTCCCGTAATAGTGGGTCGTGTACCAGTCGGTTTCGCCGCCGCCGGTCGATTTGAGCTGCGAGCAGCTGGGGCACAGGAACGCGGTCATCTTCTCTTTCGCCGCCGCCGCGTTCGTGTTGGCGTCGTTGTAGTTCTTATTGAAGTCGATTAAGTCGTAGAGCGCCGCGCCCTCGATTTGCGGGAGCAATTTCGCCAAGACGCCGCACCAGTGCTGGCGGTTCGTCTTGCCGACGATGAAGTAGCCGTCGTTCGGCAGGTTGTTGTTTATGTCGTGGTAGTTGTGCGCCGCGAGCGAGAGTTGCTTAAGATTATTAGTGCATTGCATGCGTCGCGCCGCCTCGCGCGCCGCTTGAACGGCGGGGAGGAGCAGACCGATCAAAATGCCGATGATCGCGATGACGACCAGCAGTTCGACCAGCGTAAAACCGCGTTTGGACGAGTTCATTGGAGCCTTTCTTGGAAAACGGAGAGGAACGATAAACGGGTCTTTGTTTTGGGGTGGCGCCGAGACGTTCGCCTATTCGCCGCGACGACACAGTTGTACGGGTCAGTCTTTTTTGGGAACGTCGACAACGATCGGTTTGTTCGGTTCGACCGACACGGAGGTCGAGTAATCGGGAAAGATTTTTTTCGCGACGGCGTCGGGGTTGTCCTCGGGAACTTCCTCGTATCCCTCGACGGTAACGTTGTACTCGCCCGGTTGAACCCCGAATTTTTCCGGAATCTCAAATTTGCCGTCTTTAATCGTCTGAATCGCGCGATAACCGTCCGCTTTTGGAGTGAAGGTGATCGTGCCGAGAGCGATCGGCTCGCCCCCGTAGGTCGCCTCCCCTTGCAGTGCCGTTTTGCCTTTGTTCGGGCAGCCGGAAAGGGTAACGGCGAGACCTATTAACAGGATCGCGACGGCGCCTAGCGAACCGCGCGCTTTCAAAATGCGTCTCATTGCGCTGAGTCTCCTTGCGTTTTGAGGGCGTAAGGTCGCGTTCGAGCGAATCGCCCGAACGTTTAGACGCAATTGTAGCGCGAAGGCGTCGAAAAAACAACTCTTTTGAAGAAAAGTCTAGATTTTTGGATTAATCCGGCTCCGAAATATTAAGACTTCCGTCGTCCAAGTCGTCCGGCTCCAGATCTTGGGGGCGCTCGTTCAACGCGTCCTTTACCGTATAACATTGGTCGTCTTCGAGTCGCGCGAGTTTTATTTCAAACGCGGCGATCTTTTGCAACAGCTCTTCGCCAAATTTCTGACTTTCCGCGAAGCGCGCCGCTTCGTCGAATCGCCCCGCGCGCCGCAGAATATCGACGCGCATTAGCTTGTAAGTATCGTCGCTTTTTACGCCGTCGGCGAGCGCGTCGAACCGTTCGAGCGCGGCATTGCGGCAGGCTCGCGCTCCTTCTTTGTCGATCGCGTCGTCGGAAGCCCAAGCCGCGCGCAAAGCGGCGGTAAACGCTTCTTTCGGACGGTTCGAGCGTTTGTTTATCAAATAGAAGCGATAAAATCTACGCGCCAAATCCGACTTTAACGGGATATTGTCGCAGGATTTATACTCTTCGGTTTGAAGCAGCGCGACGTCGAAGTCGACGGGATTGTTAAGTTCGCCGGCGATCAATCCGCAATGCGGACACTCTTGAACCCAACAATTCATCGTGGAGCGTTGCATTTCCGGGGGTCTTGTGTCGAGATCGCAAGATCCAAACGCGTTTGTGCTCAAAACGATCGGATGTTTGGACTCTTTTTTACAAACGGAGCACACCACGGCGTTCTCAACAATCATTGTCATAAGCTCGTTCTCCTTAATCGGGAATTGCCAATCGCTCGTCCCGTATTGGGGCGTCGAATTCCGCCAAAACAAAAAGATCCAGATTTGGACGCGCTTCCTCGGACGCGAAGAAGCGCGTTGCGATAGAAGGTAGTCTTCTTTTAAAGATTACAAAGAGAATTATACCCGAAATTCTAGAAAACGCAAGATATTAGGACGCTATTTTTTGTAAAAGATATTGAAATTTCAATATCTTAGCGCGTTCGGATCGACCGGTTTCAACGAGAGATCGCGCTAGTCGCCGCAACCTAGCTCGCTCCACGATTTCGGCGGCTCTTCGTTCGGATAGAAGCGCAAAATTGGCAAATAGCGCTCGTTTTCCTTCTTCGACTCGGGGTCGTCGATCGTTCGATAAAGTTCCCAGGCGGGCTTTTTGTTGCCAAGCCCCATTTCTTTCCCCTTGGGACGCGCGCGCAGCCCGATATTGAGCCCCTCGCTCCGGACGTCGAATTGCCGGTGGACGAGATACGCCTTGGCGCCGATCGCCTTCGCCTTGTAGTATCCGAGCGCGAGGGCGGCGCATTGGCGGTCGAGCCAGACTTGCGGCAGCGCGTCGGGGTCGTAGTTGGAGTCGTCGTACTCGCCGTAGTTGTCGTCGTGGGGACTCGCGAATCCTTGCTCGGTGAAGTAAATATCGCGAGGGCGGCTCTCTACGGTCGCGGGGTCGACGAATCGGTTTTCCGGTTTCGCGAGGAATTGGGCGAGAATTTCGCAGTTATAAGGAGTGATTCTCGGGGCGCTCTCGTCTTTCGCGGCTTGTTCGGTCGAGTATTGATCCCAAAAGACGGGGGTTCGCAAGTCGAGCCCGTAGGGATGATAGGCGACGCTCCAAGGATAATCGCCCTCGGCTTTCGTCGCGCGATTCAGCGCTTCGAGATACTCTTTGCCGGAGAATCCGCCTTTGTCGACGTATCGCGTTTGCCCGAATTCGGCGGCGCTGTTTTTCGTCCAAAAATTATCGAACGACGAGAGAACGTTCGCGCCGGACCAGCCCTTGCGCAGCGCGGTATGGGCGAGGCGCAAATAGCGCTCGTATTGACGAACCGTCTCGTCGAGCGGGAGACGCCCCGTATTGTTCCAAATGTACCCCGAGTTCAACTCGTTTCCAATAACGTAGTTGGCGACGCGTCCGCAGCCCTCCGCCCCGGAGGCGTAGCGCTCGCCGAGGAACTCGTAAAGCGCCTCCAGCCGCTCGATTCCGTCGCGACAAGTCGTATTGGGCGCGGCGATGCTCAGCGCGTAGGAACCTTCGGACCAAACCTCGAAATAGGGGAAGATCCATCCTTCCGGGGCCAGATGGCGCCGGTGTCCCCAGAAGACGAGGACGAACGTTATTTCCATTTCGTAGTCGGTCGCCTTTTTGACCCAGGCGTCGTAGTAGTCGACCGCTTTTTTATTGAATTGGAACGTCTTTCCGCAATAGGGGAACTCAATCGTTTCGACGCCCTCGCTCTGAACGAGCCAGCACAGATCGACGGTCATCGCCGCTTGGGCGCAACCGAGCTCTTTGGCGTCGTCCAAATCGATCGCCTCCAATCCCTTGATCGATTTCGCGGAAACGCGAGGCGCGTCGCTTTTCGCGGGGGGCGCGGTCGGAAAGATCGGACCGGCGACGATCGTTCCCCCGGTCGCGAACCCGGTCGCGGGGTCGACGCTCGCGCCTTCGACTAAATAGAATCGATCGTAAACTTTATCGCGACCTCGATCGTCGTCGAACGAGGAGAACCGCTCGATCGAGAACTCGCGCTCTCCCTTTTGGACGCGCTTTTCGACGAGCGCGGAAACCGCGTCGGGACTATAGAGCGGGAGATCTTGGTCGTAGCCGTCGGTTTGGCAGTCGTCCCCGAGCCCGTCGTACTCGCGAAGAAACGACGTTCCCGGGTAGTATTCCCAAGAATGACAACGAATTAAGACGACGTCGCCGTCGACCTCTGACGCGGCGATTTCGAGCGCCGTTTCGGTCGGGACGACGCGGAGCGAAGTGGTTTCCGCGAGCGCCCCGACGCGGGAAAGCGCGAGGAGCGCGAGGACGAAGAGGATACGTTGAACGGTGGATTCGATCATTGGACTCGGCCTCGCGTTGGATAGTTTTTAAGTTGTCGAGAAGTTTCTACTTCAACAAATTCCGCAAAACGGTTTGGAGAACGCCTCCGTTGAGGTAGTACTCCAGTTCGACTTTGGCGTCGATTCGAACGCGCGCGTTGAACTTAACGACTTTCCCGATCGACTCGGGGTTGGTCGAAACGGCGACGATTTCGATTTCGGAGCGCGGGACGAAGTCTTTGTCGATTTTGGGGATCGAGAAGATTTCGGTTCCGTCGAGCCCCAGCGACTTCCAGCTTTCGCCGTTGGCGAATTCGAGGGGCAGAACGCCCATGCCGACGAGATTCCCTCGGTGAATTCGCTCGAAGCTCGACGCGAGGACGGCGCGGACGCCGAGCAACGTCGTTCCCTTCGCCGCCCAGTCGCGGCTGCTGCCGGTTCCGTACTCCGCCCCCGCAACGACCACGAGCGGGACGTTTTCCGCGCGGTACTTGACCGCCGCGTCGTAGACGCTCTCGATCGGGCCGTCGCTCGCGGTCGCGCCTAGGTATTTCGTCACGCCCCCTTCGGTTCCGGGCGCGAGCAAATTGCGCAGGCGAATGTTCGCGAACGTGCCGCGCGTCATGACGCGGTCGTTTCCGCGCCGCGAGCCGTAGCTGTTGAAATCGCGGAACTCGACGCCGGAGTCGAGCAGGAATTTTCCGGCGGGGGAGTCTTTCTTAATGGCTCCGGCGGGGGAAATATGGTCGGTCGTTACGGAGTCGCCGAGCAGCAGGAGCGCTCGAGCGCCCTCGATCGCGGTCGGCGCGTCCGGTTCCGCGCGCATCTCCGCGAGGAACGGGGGCTCTTGGATATAGGAACTCTTGTCGTCCCAGTCGTAAAGGTCGCTCTTTTCGACGGGAACGGCGTTCCAGAGCGGGTTCGAGTCGAAGACGCCGCGATAATTGGCGGCGTAAACCTTGGCGTCGAGCGCGTCTTTGGCGATCGCGTCGATTTCCTCGCTCGTCGGGAAGATTTCGGAGAGCATAACCGGTTTTCCGTCTTTGTCGGTTCCGATCGGCTCGGTCGTCATATCGATATTGGTCGTTCCGGCGAGCGCGAAGGCGACGACGAGGGGCGGGCTGGCGAGGTAGTTCGCCTTGACCAACGGGTTGACGCGCCCTTCGAAGTTGCGGTTTCCGCTGAGAACCGCCGAGGCGACCAAGTCGGAGTCGGTAATCGCCTTGGCGACCGGGGCGGGAAGCGGTCCGCTATTGCCGATGCACGTGAGGCATCCGTAGCCGACGACGTTAAACCCGAGTTTCTCCAACGGCTCGAGCAAGTTCGCTTTGCTTAAGTAGTCGACGACGACCCGCGAGCCGGGTCCAAAACTCGTTTTGACGTAAGACTTTGGCGCCAGTCCTCGTTCGACCGCTTTTTTCGCGAGCAATCCGGCGGCGATCATAAGTCTCGGGGCGCTCGTGTTGGTGCAGCTGGTGATCGAGGCGATAACGACCGCGCCTTGACCGATTTCCTCGGAACCGGTGTTGGGAAGTCTCGGGGACTCGGGACAATCGGTTCCGTCCCAAACGATCGTTCCTTTCTTCTCCGCGTCGGCGTCGGACAGGGCGAATCCGCGCTCAGAAATCGGGGCGCGGAGCGACTTTTGGAACGCGCTTTTCATTTCGCGCAGCGGGACGCGATCTTGCGGGCGCTTGGGACCCGCGAGGGACGGTTCGACGGTCGAGAGGTCGAGCGAGAGGGTTTTCGTATACTCGGGGGTCGGCGCGTCGGGAGCGCGGAAGAGGCCCTGCGCTTTCGCGAGCGCCTCGACGAGCGCGACTTTCTCGGGGTCGCGACCCGTCTCGAGCAGGAATTGGAGCGTCTTGGCGTCGATCGGGAAGAACCCGGTCGTCGCGCCGTATTCCGGACCCATATTGGCGAGCACCGCGCGGTCCGCGACGTCGAGCGCGTCGGCGCCGTCCCCAAAGTACTCGACGAATTTTCCGACGACCCCCTCTTTGCGCAGCGCCTGAACGACCGTCAGCGCGAGATCGGTGCCCGTAACTCCCGACGGGAGTTTCCCTTTGAGCTCGAAACCGACGACTTGCGGCGCGAGCATGTAGTAGGGTTGCCCGAGCATGACCGCCTCGGCCTCGATCCCGCCGACGCCCCAACCGAGAACCCCGAGCCCGTTGATCATGACGGTATGGCTGTCGGTTCCGACGACGCTGTCGGGATAGACGAGCCCGGCGAGACCTCGCGCTTCCAGCTCGGGGTCGGTCGTCTCGAGGGCGACGCTCGCCAGATATTCGAGATTGACTTGGTGAATAATCCCGACGGAAGGGGGAACGACGCGGAAGTTGTCGAGCGAGCGCTGCGCCCAACGGAGCAGGGAGTAGCGCTCCGCGTTGCGCTCGAACTCGCGCTCGACGTTTTTGCCGAGCGCCTCGGACGAGCCGAAGTAATCGGTTTGGACCGAGTGGTCGACCACCGCGTCGACCGGAATCAACGGATTGATCTTTTGGGGATCGCCCCCGAGTCGCTTCATCGCCGAGCGCATCGCCGCCAGATCGACGACCGCCGGAACGCCGGTAAAGTCTTGCAGAATAACGCGCGCGGGCTTGAACGGGATTTCGACCGGGTTCGCGAGGTTCGGCTTCCATCCGGCGAGCGCCTCGACGTCCTCTTTCGAGACGGCGAACCCGTCGCAATTCCTCAGCGTCGCTTCCAAGAGAACGCGAACGGAGTAGGGGAGAGACGCGATGTTGACGAGCCCGAGCTCCTCCAGTTTGCCGAGTCGATAGTAGCCGTACTTTTTGCCGTTCGCGTCGAGAACGTCGAACGCGTTGAAATAATCGCGAGCCGAAACGCCGGTGGTCATTCGCGGGTCTCCCATAGTTGAGTCGGAGGTTTCGCGTCGCCAACCGCGACGACGCGCCGTTCGCCCCATTCTACCCCGATTCGCCGTTTCTTCAACCCGAACCGCCCCGGGGGCAAGAAATAAAAAAAAGCCGTCTCTTGCGAAACGGCTTTCAAAGTGGCGGGGGCAGGACTTGAACCTACGACCTCAAGGTTATGAGCCTCGCGAGCTACCAACTGCTCCACCCCGCGATCCTAACGCGCCGACGTTTCCGTCGAACGACGCGCTTATTCTAACGGGGCGCTCGCGATTGTCTAGGGGCAAATAAAATTTTTTCCGAAAAACGCCGCTTTTCGAATTCGCCTCCGAGTCGGAGGCGCGCTCGCAAGTTCCGCGCTCGCTCGACGTTCGCGACGCGCGATTCCCTTTTTGGTTATTTCGCGTTTTTTTTGCGATTTTTCTTTCAATAACGAACGCTTTCCCTTACTATGGTCAAAGCGCGCGAACGCGACGAGCGCGGAAACGCGCGATAACGCCCAACAATGGAAAGGGAGAAAACATGCGATTTCAATTCCACGTTACTTTGGTCGATTTGCCCGTCGAGCGCAAAGAGCGGTTCCTCGAATTGTGTCAAATCGAGGGCGTCAAGCCGGTTCTCATCGAGTTGGAAAAGGGCGAGCATATTCGGCAACCGATGTTCACTCGCAATTTGGACGCGGAGCGTCTCGACGCCGCGCTCGCGGAAGTTCAAAAGACGTCCGACAAATTTGTCGCCGCCGGGTTCGAGATCTCGCGCGTCAAGGCGGAGATCGATCCGCGCCAAAACGCCGACTACTTGAGCGACGAGCGGTACTACGAATGGCATTGTCTCGTTCGATATCAAGACGAGGAGGAGTTGAAGGCGCTGTGTCGAGAGCGCGAGGCGCATTTGTCGCGAAACGCGCTCAATCCGGGCGAGAAATTCGTTTCGATTCGCTTCTACGACAAAGACGCGTTCTACCAAGCGGTCGAGAAGACCGAGGACGCGCTGAAACTCGGGCGATTCGAGATCGTCAAGGAAAAATTCGAGTACAGCGTTTACGACAGTCGACTTGAACTCGACAAGGGATGGGCTTAGCGATGAAACGGGACGACGAAATTTATCGAGCGCTCGACGTTAACGAGCGAATCGTTCAGCGCTTCGCCGAAGAGCGGTTTCCGGTTGCGCTAAAGGGGAGCTATTTGCACTCCGCCGCCTATCCGGATCCGCTCGCGCGCAAAGTTCTCTCGGACGGTCCCGATTTCGTCGTTCTAAAGCGCGTTCCCGTCGCGAGATCCTCCAAGGGCGTCGATTTCGACGCCTTGGTCGATCGGTTCGATTTGAGAGCGGTTTTGGAAAGCGCGCTCGACGTCCTCGCCGAGGAATACCCGGAGTTGACGGCGCGCGAAATGGAGCCGCTCTTGAATCGGTTCGACGAGAAAGAGCTTTTCGTCGAGGTCGACTTTGTTACCGCTCGCTTTGCGACGAACGTCGGCGGGGATTCCTATCGTTTCGACTTCGCGCTCGATCAGAAATTAATCGAGGAACCGGAGGCGTTCGAGTATCGACCGCGCGTCGGGGAACCGTTCGTCGTTCCCTACGCGGAGCCGATCGCGACGCAAGTCGCGGGCAAGTTGCACCAGACGCTCTTGCGGGTTCGGACGAAAGATCCGATCGATCTGTGGCGCATCATGCCGACGGTCGACTGGAGCGATCCCGCGATTTTGACGAACTGTTTGCGCTCGATCGTCGCGGATTGCGACTTTTTTCCCGAAGCGGACGCGTTGCTCGCGGATCTCGTTTCGATTCTCGACGGGGAACGCTCGGTCGTCGAGCGGCTTTACTCGCGCTCGCGGCGTCGGGGATTCGTTAAGAAATTGCCGAATTACGCGCCGCTGATTCTGGAGCCCGACGAGCCGTTCGACCCGTCGGACTACGTTTCGATCGAGCGATTGGAAGCGCTGGTGTGGGAGCGCTTTATCGCCGCCGCGAGCGGGTCGCTGGGACGAGCCGATTGGCGACCCGTCCTGAGCGCGATTCTCGCCGAGCGCTAATTCCGGCGCTAACCGCCGTTTCAAGACGGGCGCGGCGCGTTTTACGACGCGCCGCTTTTTTTTGAGCCTCGCGTTTTTCCTTCTCGCGACGGCTTTTTTCAAAAAATTTATTTTTCTATCGAGTCTCGAATCGACTTTCGCGTTTGAGCTAATGGAAGCGAGAACGAAACGGTTCTCGACTCGACCCGAACTTGGGCGTCGATTCGCTATTGAAACCGTTCCCGGGAAAGGGGATCCGGTTCGCGAGGCGCGGTCGCGTCTCTAGGGGAGCGAACCGGAGGGGGACGGGGCTTGAATCGTCTCGGGAGCGCTAGGAGGGCGCGCTAGGGTAGGGAGACCCGCTCAGACGATTCTCGCTTCAACGGCGCCTCGGACGAACGGCCGGTTCGTCCGAGGCGTTTTTTGTTATTCTTGTTCAAATTCGATCGCCGCGTACGAATACGAAACCCAATCCAACTTTCCGCCGCAGTGGACGTTGACGAAGTCGTCGCCCACCGTCGCGAACTCGTTGTAGAATCCGCCCAAGTCTTCGAGATCTTTGGCGACATAACCCTTTTCGGCGGCTTCCTCGTAGATTTCGTCGTCAAGGACGCGAAAGAGTTTCGCGTCGGTCGACGTCGGCGGAAGGGGATCTCTAAGCGGCTCGTAGACCCGTTCAATTTTCGTATCGTACCCTTTGAAGAAATGAACGCTACCGCAGGAGTCGCAGCGCCAGACCGTATAGAACTCGGTCGGTTTCTCCAATTTGTAACGGCAAACCGGCGTATTGGCGGGGAAAGATTTCCAAGTCTCGATCGGGAAGTAGTAATAAACCGTTTCGTTTGGAATTCCATGGTAATGGATTCCTTTTCCGCACTTTTGGCATTTAAGCGAAGCCATTTTTTTCTCCTTTAGCGAATCTTGTAAGTCGTTCCGCGAACGCGAACTTCGACGGAATCCCCCTCTTCGACGCCCGGCGCGAACGCGAGTCCCTTTCTCGCGGCGTCGAGAATCTCCTCAGTCGTCGCGCTCCAGTTCCACGCGGCGAGCAGAATTAGCGCTCCGGGGCGCCAAGTCTCGGGCGGATAGCGAAAGCGCTCCGCGCGGATTTGGGCGAACGACGCGAGGATCAAATCGGCGATATATTCGTGGTTTAGCGTTCGGAAAACCTTGATTTCCAAATGGCGCCCTTGAAC
>JAFRXD010000080.1 GCA_017441605.1 Thermoguttaceae bacterium
GCGGCCTTCTTCGCAGCTTCCTCTTCAGCCGCTTTCTTCGCGGCTTCCTCGGCGGCCTTCTTCGCAGCTTCCTCTTCAGCCGCTTTCTTCGCAGCTTCTTCCGCTTTCGCCTTCTCTTCCGCCTCCTTCTTTTCTTTCTCTTCGGCCTGCTGCTTAGCGAGGCTGGTAAAATCAAAAGCGGGAGCGGCGTCGCCGGTGGTGGCGGCGGGCGCGAAGTTAAAGGCGGGCGCATCGCCGGTAGTGGCGGCGGGCGCGAAGTTAAAGGCGGGCGCATCGCCGGTAGTGGCGGCGGCGGGCGCAAAATTGAAGGTCGGGGCGGCGCCGGTAGTGGCGGCGGACGCGAAGTTGAAAGCGGGAACGGCGCCCGTAGTTCCTTGAGCGAACGAAACGGAACCATTGACCTGAACCGCGCCGCTCTTCTTCATTTCTTCGCTAAAATTCTTGACCCAAGCGTCGTACTCGGACGCGCCGACTTCGTCGGTATCCTCGGAAACGGAATCGAAATCGATCGCAATTTCCTCTTGACCACCGCAACCCGCGAACGCGAGGCAACCGATCAAACACAACGCGGCGCAGAGTTCCTTTGCCGAACCGATAAAATCGAAATACTTACTCATTTTATTCCTTACTCGTCCGAGAGGTAAATTCCAACGCCATAGATCGTTCGCGCGGCGAACGGTCGACGACCGCGGGCAAAATCTAGGGAACAAACCTAGCGCGAAGCCGTTTTTTTATTATAATAACGGCGTGGATTTTTTCGAGGGGGCGAGGTCTAAAAACTAATCTTTATACGAAGATTTCAGTTTTGCCCTCCTTCTAATATCCATACAATTAATACGACCGCAAGATTTTAACATTAATAACGGATCGGTATAAAATGTCCAGTTCAACACAAGCCGCTCGAACGGCGCTCCCAGCGCGGAACGTCGAGGCGCCGACCTACGTTTTCGAATCGGGTTCGGACGCGTGCAATCACGTGGCTCAACAGATCGCGAGCATAGTTCGAGACAGGAATTCTCTCGGGAGGACGGCGACGCTCGGTCTCGTCGCCGGTTCGAGTCCCATTGGAGTTTACCAAGAGCTGGTTCGCATTCATCAAGAAAACGACCTGGACCTCTCAAACGTATCGATCTTCATGGTCAACGAGTATTACGGGGTCGATCCGGATCGTCTTCAAAGTTTGCGTCGTTGGCTTTTGGAGAATTTCGTCAAAAAGACGAATATCAAGCCGGAGAACGTTCACTGTTTCGATTCAAGCGTAAAGCCGGAAAATATGGGAACGTATTGTCGGCATTACGAAGAAGAAATCGCTCGCGCGGGAGGACTGGACGTTCTTCTGCTCGGGGTCGCGCCAAACGGAGCGGTAGGATTCAACGAACCCTACACGTCAAAGAGCAGTAGGACGCGTCTCGCGACGCTCGATTACCAAACGCGACTCGACGCGGCGTCTCTTTTCTTTAGCGAATCGAACGTTCCGACTCGCGGTCTGACGATCGGTTTCGGAACGATGCTCGAAGCGCGCAAGATTGTCGTTCTGGCTTTTGGGGACGGCAAGGCGGGAGTGGTCAAGAAAGCGCTCGAGGATCCGATCTCGGACGAGACGCCGGCCGGCTGGTTGCGGATCCACAACGACGTCTCGTTCATCGTCGATAAAAGCGCGGCGGCTCAATTAACGGAAATCGCGACGCCTTGGCGCGTCGGTCGCGTCGAATGGACCGACGAAATGATCAAGCGGGCGGTTTTGTGGCTGTGCGAGCGCTCGGGCAAGTCGCTGCTCAAATTGACCGATTCGGACTTCCGCGCGCACGGATTGCATTCGCTCCTGCGGACGGTGGGCGCGGCGGCGGTCGTCTCGGAACGGGTTTTCAATCGCATGATGGCCACGATCTCGCTACATCCTTGCGGTACGAACAGAAAACGAATCCTAACGTTCAGCCCTCATCCGGACGACGACGTTATCAGCATGGGCGGCACGATGATACGGCTCGTGGACGACGGGCACGAACTTCACGTCGCGTACATGACCAGCGGAAACATCGCGGTGAACGACTACGACGCGCGCCGAGCCGCGGACTTGCTTTCGGAAGTTAATTTCGAATTTGAGCGCGAACAAAAGGGAGAAATCGACTCGGAACAATCGACCGATTCTTCTTTCAGAGCGTTTATCGAAGAGAAGATCGTCAAACCTCTGGAACAAAAACGCCCGGGCGACATAGACACGCGAGAGGCGCTGGCGCTCAAGCGGCTCGTTCGCTGGAGCGAAGCGCGCGCGGCGGCGCGAGTTTGCGGAATTCCCGAGGAGCGCGTCCACTTCCTCAATTTGCCGTTTTACGCGACCGGCGCGGTCGAGAAATTACCGGCGGGAGAAACGGATCGACGGATCGTTCGCGAACTAATCGAAACGCTCAATCCGGAAGTGATTTTCGTGGCGGGAGATCTTTCGGATCCTCACGGCACTCATCGCGTCTGCGCCCTCGTGGTTTTCTCCGCGCTCCACGAAATGCTAGAGGCGGGAAAAACTCTCCCCGAAATCTTCCTCTATCGGGGAGCTTGGCAGGAATGGCCGCTTGATCAAATCGAGATCGCGGTTCCGCTTTCGCCTCGAGACTCCGAGAAAAAGCGCGAGGCGATATTCCGACACGCGTCGCAGAAAGACGGAGCTCTTTTCTTAGGGGACGACGCGCGAGAATTTTGGCAACGAGCCGAAGATCGCAATTTGGCGACGGCGGACGCGTACAACCGTATCGGTCTTCCGGAGTACTACGCGGCGGAAGCGTTCGTCCACTGGGACGGATCGTTCGAATTTTAAAATAATTCGAGATTACGAAAAGCTCGCGAAGAGATTTGCGTCGCGACAGGGTTTTCCTCGCAAGGTCGGGGGAAACCCGTTTTTTTTGGCAATCGCGTCCAAAACCCCGGTTCCCCGACGCCGCGCGGAAAGATCCCAAAGAAAAAGGGCGCCTCGCAGGAGGCGCCCTTCCCTATCTATTTAAAGAGTCGCGCGTTGGACGCGGAAACTCGACTAGAATTCCTCAAAGTAGGACTCGATCAACTCGGGAGCGTAAAGCGCGTCCGACAGGGGAGCGTCGAGCGAGGTCGTTCCGGTGGCGGTATTGCACCAGCCGTAGCTCCACTCTGACTTTTCGCCGGTTTCGGCAATAGCGCGAACGCGGAAGTAGTAGGTCCTGCCGGGATTCGCGTTGAAGGTCGTGGAATTCCGACCGACGTTTTGCCCGTGCCAATTCGTTTGATCCAAGGAGAACGCGAATTCATAGGTCGCGTCCTGAACCTCGCTCCAAGCGAGCCTGATCGTGCGCCTAGCGGAACCGCTGTAGACGATCTGGGTAAAGACGGGCGAACCGACGGTCTCGGCGGCGATCTCGACGGTCGCGACGTTGGAGGCGGCCGAAACGCCGTCCTCGGCGACCGCTTTAACGCGGAACTCGTAGGAATGACCGGCAGCCAGATCGGGGACGACATAGGAAATGGCTCCCGCGTCGGTTCTGGCGATTTCGGTCCACTCGCCGGTTCCGTCGACGCGAGATTCGACGACGACTTGGGCGGCGCCGTCGGCGTTGTCGGTCCAAGCGAGCTCGACCTCGCCGGTCTCGGCGTTGTAAACGGCGGTCAAATCGGACGGGGCCGCGACCGCTTCGACGATCGGAACGGCAAATTCCTCGCTGTACGCCCAGTCGGACTCGCCGTAGGAGTTGTAGGCGCAAACGCGGAATTGGTAGGTTCTTCCGGCGACCAGACCGGTGGCGGTTCGCTCGGTAACGTTGGCGCCGTAATTTCCGGCGGCGTACCATTTTCCGCCGTTGTAGCTATACTGGACGCGGAATCCGGTTTCGTCGTTGGAATTGTCGGTCCAAGACATGCCGAGGGTCTTGGCGGCGGGGTCGTAATCGCCCAACGTCAAGCCGGTCGGAGCGTTGGGAGCGAATTCCGAAGTGGTCGCGGTAAATTCGCCGGTCGTCCATTCGGACGCGCCAAAGTAGTTGTAGGCGCGAACGCGGAACAGGTAGGTCGCCCCCGCGCGAAGGTTCGTCGCGGTCTTCGTCGCGACGTTCGCGGACGTATTGCCGGACGAAATCCAGGTCTCGCCGCCGTCGAGGGAGTACTGAACGTTGAACCCGACTTCCGAGGCGGAATTGTCGATCCAGGAGAGCTGGACGGAACGATTCGCGTAATCGGAGAAGGTCAAGTCGGACGGAGCGGCGGGAACGCCGGAAGCGACGTAGGCGTCGCTGTAAAGCCAATCGGAATAAACCGGACCGTCGTAAGCGGCGACGCGGAAGTAGTAGGTTCTTCCGGGAACGACGCTCGTGGCGACGCGCTCGGTAACGTTGTAAGCGGTGTTGCCCGAGCGGTTCCAGTTGGTTCCGTCGTAGGAGAACTGAACGACGAATCCACCGTTTTCGGAAAGTTGCCCGTTATAGGTCCACGAGGTCTGGAGCGAGCCGTCGGAGTATTCGCCGAAGACGAACGCCTCGGGCGCGTCGAGGGTCGTTTGGGCGATAAATTGCCCGTAAGCCCAATCGGAATCGCCCGCGGCGTTGCGAGCGCAGACGCGGAAGTAGTACTCGCGCCCAACGATCATTCCGGTGGCGGTTCTAGTGGTAACGTCTTGCCCGGTAACGCCGGCGGCGCGCCAAGTGGAACCGTCGAAGCTGTACTGAACGACGAAGCAATCCTCGTTCTGAGTTTCGTCTTGGGTATTGTCGGTCCAAGACATTTGAACGGTGCGGTTCGCGTAGTTGAAATCGCCAAAGACGATATCGGACGGCGCCGCGGGCTTAGTCTTGCCGTCAACCGGAATCTCAAAGGTTCCGTAAGCGTATTCGGACACGCCGTAAGAATTCCACGCGGAAACGCGGAATTGATAGGTCTGCCCTTCTTGCAGGTTCGTCCAGGTCGCGGTCGTCTCGTTGGCGGCGATATTCTGAGCGCCGCCCCAAGTTTCGCCGTCGAGGGAGTATTCGACCTTGAAATACAACTCGTTGTCGGAATTGTCGACCCAAGTCATGTCAAAGGTCTTGTTCTCGGCGTCGTACGCGGTAAAGGCGACGTCGG
Source organism: Thermoguttaceae bacterium (assembly GCA_017441605.1). Lineage (GTDB taxonomy): Bacteria > Planctomycetota > Planctomycetia > Pirellulales > Thermoguttaceae > RUG369. Next base: position 5,074 of record JAFRXD010000080.1, read on the forward strand.
ACGGCGTCGCCGGAGCGCCGGACGGAACGGTAAACTCGCAGGAAACCCAAGCGGAGTCGCCGTATTGGTTGGTCGCTTTAATGCGATAGTAGTAGGTGGCGCCGCGTTGTAGCGCGGAGATCGGGCAAGAAGTCGCGTTAGCGACGGGGTATCCCAAAACGGTCCAAATTTGCCCGTCGAGCGAGCGCTCGACCACGAATCTCTCCTCGTTGTGGGCGTTGTCGACCCAAGTCAAAGTCGCGGTCAGGGACGCCTCGTCGTAACCGACCACGGCAAAATCGGAGGGAGCTTCCGGCGCGGTCGCGGAACTGGTAACGAGGTCGACCTCGACCCAATCTGAGTACCCCTCGACGCTCGTGTCGCCAATGTGATTGCAGGCGCGGACGTAGTAAACGTATTCGGCGTCCTCGACGAGATTCTCGGCGGTGAAGTAGTTGGAGTCGCATTGAACGACAACCGGCTCGCCTCCGACGTAAGTCTTGACCTCGTACCATTCGGCGTAAGGAACCTCGGACCACGTCATCGTCGCTTTGCCGGTTTCGGCGACGAAATCGCCAAAAGCGGCGTCGATCGGCGCGGCGGGCGGAGCGAAGGTGAAGAAGTCGACCTCGCCGAAGGAACCGTCCCCCGCTTCGTTGAACGCGACGACCCGGAACAGGTAGGAAGTATTGTCGGCGAGCGCGAGCTCGTATTCGATATCGGTCGTTTCGCCAACGGAAACCCATTCGCCATTAACGTTTTGTTCAACGCGATAACCGGTCGAATGCTCGACGGGGGTCCAGGTCAAGGTCGCGGAGTTGGCGTCGTAGTCGTAATCGCTCGCCTCGACGACAAGCTCGCCGGTCGGAATCCAGGTCGTGTCGACCTCGACCGCGACGATATCGGACTCGAGCGTCTCTCCACTGCGAGTCGCGAATGCGGAAACGCCAAATTCGTAGAGGTTGAAGTTCTCCAAATCGGAGAATTCGTATTCGGTCGCGGTCGTCGAATCGACGGAGATCCACGCGCCGTCGATCTTTGCGTAGATCAAATAACCTTCGGCGCCATAAGAAGCGAGCCAAGAAATCGTTGTCTTCCCGTCCCCTTGGTATTCGGAGGCGGCGACGTTGGTCGGCGAGGCGGGGGCGACGGTCGTGTCGAGAGTCGCGGGGACGGAAAGCGCGGACTCGCCTTCGGCGTTGAAGGCGGAGACGCAGTAGACGTACTCGTTAAAGGCGGCCAAATTGGTCAGTTCGAGCGAAGTTTGTTCCGCCGAGAGATCGGAGCCGACTTGGACCATACCGTCGGCGGTCGAGAGATAAACGCGATATCCCGTCGCGGAATCGACGGGATTCCACGAAAGAGTCGCGGAATTGTCGGCGTACTCGCCGAACGCAAGCCCGGTCGGAGCGGCGGGAACTGCGGCGGTGTAGAGCGAGTACTCGGTCGCCGGAGAATCGCCGTACTCGTTGCTCGCGACGACATTAAAGACGTAGGTCGCGTTCTCGTCGAGCCCGGCGACGACAAAGCTCGTCGCGGAACCGGAGTAGAGCTCGGCGCCGCTCTCGTCGGTCAGGACGTAGGAGGTCGCGTAGGGCGAGGAGAACGAAATGGTCGCGGAACCGGTCTCGACGTCGTAGACGCCGGAAACAACGGGCGCGGCGGGCGCGGCGTAAGTAAAGAACTCGACGGTATCGGAGGAACCGTCGCCGACCTCGTTGGTCGCGACGACGCGGAAGGCGTAGCTCGTATTGTCGGCGAGCGAGAGGACGTAGGAGGTTTCGGTCGTCGATCCGACGGACGTCCAAGCGCCGTTCGCGAATTGTTCGACTTTGTAGGAAGTCGCGGCGACGGCGGCGTTCCAAGCGAGCTCGGCGGTCTTGGCGGTCGCGTCGTAGGCGCCGACGGTCAAGTTGAGGTCGCCAGTCGGGATCCAGTCGGTCGCGAGGGTCGCGATCGCCCAATCGGAGTAGAGTCGCTCGGTTCCCTTGGTCGCGTAGGCGGCGACGCGGAAGTCGTAGGCCTCGTAGTTCGCGAGCCCGGTAAGGTCGTAGGAGTTCGTCGTCAAGTTAGCGACGGCTGTCCATTCGCCTTCGACATTCTGCTCGAGACGATAACCGTTCGCATGATCGACGGGGCTCCAAGAGATCGTCGCCTTGCCGTCCCCTTGATAGGAATCGAACTCGCCGAAGGTAAACGCCAAATCGGCGGGCGCGGCGGGGGCGACGGTCGTGTCGAGAGTCGCGGGGGCGGAAGGCGCGGACTCGCCGATAGCGTTGAAGGCGGTAACTCGGAACGTATAAGTCGAGTAGTCTTCCAAATCGGTCATAACGAGCTCGGTCGTGTCGGCGGGAATATCGTCTTCCCAAACGATCCACTCGTTATTGACATTAATGTAGACGCGGTAACCGGTTTCGGCTTCAACGTCGTTCCACGAAAGGGTCGCGGAGTTGTCGACGTACTCGCTAAAGGCGAGACCGGTCGGCGCGGCGGGAACGGCGGCGGTGTAGACGGACACGGTCGTCGGATCGGAATCGCCCTGGTCGTTCTTGGCGACGACGTAGAAGACGTAAGTTTCGTTTTCTTCAAGATTTTCCGCGACGTAAACCGTCTCGGGACCTTCGTAGAGAACGTTTCCTTCGGCGTCGGTAACGACGTAGGAAGTCGCGTTATCGGAAGAGTAGGAAATCGTCGCGGTTCCGAGTTCGGAATCGTAAACGTAGCTTGCGACGGGCGCGGCGGGAGCCGTCGCGGTATAGAAGTCGTCGGAAAGCCCGACGCTTCCCTCGCCCTTGGCGTTGGCGGCGACCACTTTGAACTGGTAGGTCGCGTTAGGAACCAAGCCGGTCAGAACGACGCTCGTCGTATCGCCGGACTCGGCGGCGACACTCGGAACCACGATCGTAAAGTCGGACTCGTTGGCGGTTTTCTGGGAAACAATGTAGTAGCCGGCGCGATCGACGTTGTTCCAAGTTAGGGACAGACTACCGGTCGCGGGATCGTAATCGCTAATGGAGACTTCGATCGCGCCGTCGGGAACGGTGAGCGTGTCGAGCCCCGCGACGTTGCTCGGATCGGAGTAGGCGATCGCGTCGCCGACTTGATTGAACGCCAAAACGCGATAAGAGTAGAAGGAGTTCTCCTCGACCTCGGCGGTAAACCCGACGGCGTCGACGGTATCGACGTCGACCCACTCGCCGGCGTCTTGTCGCTGAACGAGATAGCCGGTCGCGCCGCCAACGGAGGCGGTCCAAGTCAGATCGGCTGAAGTTCCGCCGTTGTACTCGAGGAACCGAGCGCCGGTAGGAGCGTTCGGAGCCACGACCGTGTTAAGCGCGATTTGCGCGTAATCGGAGTAGAGGTTGACGGTTCCGAGAGTCGAGTAGGCGGCGACGCCGAAAACGTATTCTTGGTTGTCGGCGAGCCCGGTAACGGTATACTCGGTCGCGACGGTTTCGTCGATCGGACTCCACGCACCGTCTTGCCAAACGGCGACGCTATAGCCGACGGCGTTCTCGGAGGGGTTCCACGCCAAAGTCGCGGAGCCGTTGGAGTACGCGACGATCCATTGCGGATTGGTCGGGGCGGCGGGCGCGACAGTCGTGGCAAAGGTAATCTCGGCGAAATCGGAGACCAGCTCATCGGAAACTACATTATAGCCGTCATGGGAGCTCGGATCCGGAATTTCAATCATTCTTTCCGCGAAAGCGGCAACGCCGTAGGTGTAAACGGAGTTGTCGCTCAGACCGGTCAGTTGATAGGACGAAACGTCGGGTTCGTCGATCCGATCGACCTCGATCCAATCGTCGCCGACTTTTTGAGCGATCACATACCCGTCGGCGTTTTCGACGGGGATCCACGAGAGGGTCGTCGTTCCGTCTCCGGTATAAGGCGACGCGACAAGATCGGTCGGAACGGCGGGCGCGACGGTCGTGTCGAGGGTCGCGATTCTGGACGCGGCCTCTCCGCGCGAGTTAACGGCGGTAACGACAACGGCGTAACTCCAGTTGTCCTCCAGATCGACGATATCGACGGAGGTCGAAGTCGTCTCGTACTGGACGTCGTAGCCGCTGTGGTTAGAAACGGAGACGATATAGCTCGTCGCGTTATCGACGCCGGTCCAAGAAAGGGTAACGGCGTTGTCTTCGTATTCGCCGAAAACGAGATTGGTCGGAGCCTCCGGGGCGAGGGTCGTGTCGAGAACGACGCTGCGAACGGGGGAGACGCCGTAGACGTTGAAGGCGGCGACGCCGAAGGAGTAGGAGCTATTGTCCTCGAAGGAGACGTAGCTCGCGAGATTCTCCAAGGTCGTAACGGTAACGGTCGCGATCGGGTCGGCGCCAAAAGTATAGTTATAGTAGACGTAGTATCCGTCGACCCCGTCGATCGCGTCGGACTCGGTCCAAGAGAGAGTCGGGTTTTTGTTCGAATCGACGTAATCGGATACGGTTACGGAACTTGGAACATCGGGGGCGGAACCTTGGTACTCGTAAGCTCCGGCGTCAACGATCGCGGAGAACCGGGGATTTCCGGCAATATCCGTCGTAAGCGGAGCGCCGTCGATATCGATCGCGAAGTCGACGGAACCGATATTCGCGGCTTGGGATCCGACGGCGAGATAGTAGTCGCCCTCGCCCGCGAAAAGCGGCTTGGAGGAATCGTAGTTGCCGGAGTTCACGTTGCCGGAACCGGAGACGGAGCCCGCGAAGGACGCGAGCGACCCGTTAACCACGATCGAGTTGGCGACGGTCGCGGTTCCCTCGACGAAAATAGCGGCGTTGGAGGCGCCATTGTCGGAGATCGTCGCGTTATAAACAAACGCCTCTCCCGCGGAAGCGACGTAAAGGACGCCTTGCCCGGTCGCGGAGTTGCCGTAAATGAGGGAGTTGGAGATTGTCGCGGAATAAGCGGCGGCGGACTCGGCGTTTAGAACGACGCTTTCACCGTCGAGAACGGCGGAAGAACCGGTTTCAATCGGGATTCCGGGCAGGGAGGAATAAGGCTCGGTCGAGTTGGAAATCGAGCTGACGTAAAGGATTTGCGACGGGTCGACCTTAGTGTAGGAACGACCGTCCTCGGTAACCGAGTTTTCGTAGGAGCGCGTCATCGAGGGGTCGGTGAAACTAACGCTCGCTTGGGAAATTTCGGCGATCACCGGTTTGGAGGGGTCGATCGCGGAGATCTTCAAGACGTCGACGAGCATCGCGGGACCGTCGTCGGCGTACCCGTAGGGCGCTCCGCTCGTGTACCCGATCGCGACGCGGTAGACGCCCGCGCCTTGATCGTCGACGCCGTAAGCGTCGGCGGCGTAGTCTTCGGCGTCGTGGGTTTCGGCGAGGGTCGCGTTGGTCAGTTTGATAGTGAAGACGTAGCCGGGAATCGTGTAGGTTCCACAGTTCCAATAATTGTCGTTGTCGTAATCGAAATCTTGCGCCCAAACTTGGACGTAGAGGTCTTCGGACGAGAGATCGGCGACTTCGGAGGCGGGGATTTCGTCGTTGACGTAACCCCATTTGACGACCTTCTTACCGCTCTTCAACTCGGTGTAGTAGGTCTCGTCGAGATCGTCGATCGTCATATTGGAGATAACCGCCGCCATTTTCACGGTGGTTTGCAAAGCGTGCGCGACGTTGAACGACTGGGAAACGCTCGTCGTTCCGTCGGTCGCGGTCACGGTGAAACCAACTGCGGAAAGATCGATTTCGGCGGAGGCGGGGGTATAGTCGGACTTGGAAAGGAATTGCAATTTCAGAACGCCGTTCTCCAAGGTCGGCTCGGCGGAAAAAATATTGGCGTTGGGATTATCGCAAGTGAAAGAGTAAGTCCAGTCGCCGACGGAGCAGTAATCGGTCAGATCGATCTCGAGAGTCGAACCGGCCTCCCCGGCTTGATCGGGAATCTGAGAGGTCCACTCAGGCGCGGAAATAGTCGGCCAAGCAAAATCGCCCTCGTAAATCGCGGCGCCGTCTCCGGCGGTCGAGTTTTCGAAAATGAAGGAGTCTTGGATCGCGAGAGTCCCCTTGTTGGCGATCGCGCCGCCGGCGTCGGTCGCGGAGTTGTTGGTCAGCTCGACGTCGCGCAGGGTCAGCGAACCGGCGTTGGCGATCGCGCCGCCGTAGTCGGAGGAACCGTTCTCGATATTGATCGATTGGAGAGTAACGTCGCCGTTTTTAATCGTAAAGGCTCTAGCGAAACTCGCGGCGTCGATCGTAACGTCCCCTCCGACCGCTTGGATCGTAATAGAACCGTAGACGTCGGCGTCGTAGTCGATCGTAATGGCGTCGGCGGCGGAGGCGAAGGTCAATGTCCCGGACGGCACGCGAATAATTTCGTCCTCGGGCGTGGCGGCCGCTTGTTCGATCGCGTTTTTAATGGCGTCGATCGAGTAATCGGCGGAAGTGATGTTGATCAGGGAGGTCTGAGCGTCGGCGGCGGAGGCTCCGAGCATTGCGCCGGCGAGATCGACGGCGAGAAGTTGGCGCTCTTCCAAGGCCTCGGACAAGAGGCGTCGCGGTTTCAAAGGAGAACGATCGCGACCAGCGCGCGCTTTCTTCGAAGACGCGTTCGAACGAGCAATGTCATTAAAGAACTGAAAGAAACCAATCGTCATCCTAAATCTCCTTGCGACGACGCGCTCTCGCGGTCGCGCGCGGTTGAAAAACCCCCGACCAAAAACCCGCGGCGTTTTCGTCGGGATCTCTTAATCGCGTTTCAATTATGTCAACAAGCCGCCGCGCTCTCGAGAGAACGCGACGTTTTCTCATTTTCGTCTTAAAATTCGCGCTTCTTGAGCGAAACCGCCGTCTGAAAAGATCGCGTCGACGCAAATTAGTCCTCGCGACGGCTCGCTAGAACATCCCCCGTTTTAGACGAAGTTCGCCCCGCGAAAATTCCGGGCTAAGCGCTCGTTTTGTCGAAGCGGGAGCCCCACTTCTCAAGAGGGCGATCCCACGACATTATACTGATTTTATCGAATTTTTCAAAGGACGATAAGGACAATTCCGGGAAAAATCCAAAAGTAGCGTCTCTGTTTCGCGCAAAAAGCGCAATGTTTGCGCATTCTCTTTTTTTAAAAAAATTTTTTCATTGCGATATGATTTTGGGAATATTACTCTTTACACGAATTTTTTCAATTATTAGGATACGGAGGGTCGATACAAGACCCGCGTTGCGCGCGGAAAATAGCGGGCGACGCGTTAAAATAGAAAATTTAGAGAAAACGTATTGTCAAAACCGATAATACGCATAAAATCGTATCGTTCGTTAGATGTCCCAATGGGAGCGCCGCCATCGAGCCTAAGCAAGTCGTCGCCCAGCCCGGCGGCGCGCCATTGCGGGCAATCGTCCTAACCGGAGACGACGATCGTTAAGCGAGCGTCGACGCGCGCGAAATTCGCGTCGACGCGTCTCGGTTCCTCTTTTAGGGGTCGAGTTTCGTTCGGCGCTTATTGATCGTTACAACGCGAGGTTGTTATGCGTCGTTTGCACCTTTTCTTCGCCCTCCTATTTTTCGCGGCGCTAGCGTCGTTCGCGGAACGTCGCGCCGAAGCGCAGATCGGCTCCGATTATCAAGTCTTTTCGGAGTCTGGATTCGACTTTCAGGGAATTCCCCGATACACGAAGCCTCGCCATTCGTTCGTTTTTACGAACAACGGTCGCGACGATTTGAAACTGACGGGCGTTCGAACCTCTTGCCAGTGCACGCAGGTGTTCATTCCGCAAAAGCGAGTGTACAAGACCGGCGAGAAGGGAGAGGTCGTGGCGCAAATCGACGCGGTCCGTTTCACGGGAGCGCGGCACGCGACGGTAACGGTAACGTTCGAGCGAGGGGGGCGTTCCTTTGAAGTTCCTCTCAACGTAACGGGCGTGGTAATAGAAAACGCGCGAATCGAACCGGATCACCTGAATTTCGTGGTCGACGCCATCGACAAATCGAAACCGGAAAGCGCGGAAGCGAGCGTTAGGGCGAGCGCGTCGCGAAGTCAAAACGTTTCGGTGCAGTACCCCGGTTCCGAGTCGGTCGTTCGCTACGATTGTTCCAATCCAATGTTCGAAGTTTCGCTTGGGAAACCGACTCGAGTCGGAGTGGGCACGGTCACCCCGATCAAGATCTCGGTTCGCGAAGACGCCCCCGCGGGTTACGCGAACGCGACGGTGCGATTCTGGTCGAACGGACCGAACGGATCGAGCCCCCTCTCCCTTAAAGTTTCCGGTTCGGTTCGCGGACCGCTGAACGCGTCGCCCTCGATGTTGACGTTCTACGCGAGCAACGGGGAGAAAATCGTTAAGAACGTGGTGGTGTCGGCGTCGAACGAATTCGTGTTGAAAAAAGTTGAATGCGACTCCCAAGCGATCAAGTGCAACATCGAGCCGAGCAGCGTTCGTCCGTCAAAGATTTGCGTGGTGCCGATCTCTTTCGACCCGCAAAAATTACAGAACGAATCGGGTTCCACGCGCATTCGCATCGAGACCCAAGACGGTCGGACGCTCTATCTGCCGGCCCTGATTTCCTCGGGTAACTTTGACGCGGCGGGTTTGATTCAAACGGATCGAGACGCGGTCTTGGAGGAATACGACGAGCGCGCCGAAAATGCGGAGCGCGAAAGCGAGGTTCAGGTCGCGTCGATCGCGAATCCTAACGCGAGCGCCACGATCTATAATTCGAAGACGTCTCGCCCGACGAACGGATCGCGAAGCGCTCGCCCAACGAGCGTTGATTTCCGAAACCGGAATTATTCGTCCAGTCGTCCTTCGACGTCGTTCGCCTCTCCTTACGGAGGTTCTCGCGGAAACTAAGTTCGCGAACCAAATTTAAACCGTTTTTCGACGACTCGCGCGCGAGAAGTCGACGCATATAAACCGGGGACTCCTCGGTTTTTTGCGTTATATTATCCTCGAGCGCGTCGCGTTTTTCCGAACGCGACGCCTCGTTTGTCCGCAATTACCGCCACAAAACAATGCCGTTCGAAGTCATCGAAGATATCTACGACGATCGTTACGACGACCCGCGGAATCGTCTTCTTGTCGGATTGAACGACGCGCAACGGGAGGCGGTCACCCATATCGAGGGCCCCCTTCTCGTGCTGGCGGGTCCGGGAAGCGGAAAGACGCGAGTCGTAACGCACCGAATCGCTTGGCTCTTGCTCAACGGCGTTCGAGACGACCAGATCGTCGCGCTCACGTTCACGAACAAGGCGGCGTCGGAGATGAAATCCCGGCTCGATCGCTTGTCTCCGGGAAATCGCGTTTGGATCGGGACGTTCCACCGTTTTTGCGCTTTTCTTCTGCGTCGTTACGCGGGTGAAATCGGTTTCGAAGAGAATTTCGTCATCTACGACGCGGACGAGAGCAAGAAACTTCTCGAAACGCTCCTTCCGAGCAAATCGAGTCTTCCCAAGGGGGTCGACGCGCAAAGCGTCGCGAACGCCATAAGTCGCGCGAAAAACGAGCTCGTCGATCCGGGGGACTACGTCGCTAAGAGAGGAAGCGAACTGGGTCGACTGGTCGAAGACGTCTACCCGGAGTACCAGAGGGAGCTCAAACGGGCAAACGCGTTCGATTTTGACGATCTGCTCTTTCACGTCGCGACGCTTCTGCACGACCGTCCCGAACTTCGGGCCGCGCTCGACGCGCGCTTCCGATTCGCGCTGGTCGACGAGTATCAGGACACGAACCTTGTCCAATACGTTATCGCTCGGGCTCTTTCACAGGATTATCCGAATCTAGCGGTAACGGGGGATCCGGATCAATCGATTTACGGATGGCGCGGCGCGAACATCAAGAACATCCTCAATTTCGAGCGGGATTTTCCCGACGCCAAAGTGGTGTTTTTAGAGCGCAACTATCGAAGCGACAAAAGCGTGCTCCGTTTGGCGGACAACTTGATCAAACACAACTCGTTCCGTAAAGACAAAGATCTTTTCACGGAAAACAAAGAAGGAGTGGCGCCCAGAGTTGTCCAGTGCCTCGACCAGCAAGAAGAAGCCGAAATCGTCGCGGCGGAAATCGCGGGCGAGATCGCGGCGGGCAAGCGCTCCGCTAAAGATTACGCGATTTTTTATCGGATGAACGCGCTGTCGCGCAACTTGGAGCGAGCGCTGAAGCGGTACGGGGTTCCTTTTCAACTGGTTCGGGGACTCGAGTTCTTTAATCGCAAGGAAGTCAAGGATCTCTGCGCGTACTTGCAGTTGGCCCATAATCCGAGCGATTCGGTTTCGTTCAGGCGAATTGTAAATTTACCGGCTCGAGGAATCGGGACGACGACGGTGGAGCGCTTGGCGGAGTTTTCGAGCGAGCGAGGGATTTCGCTCTTCGAAGCGGCTCGATCGGCGAAGCAAGTTCCGGGAATCGCGACGCGAACGCAAAAGGCGCTCGAAAAATTCGTCGCGCTGATCGATAAAACCCGAGCGAATTTGGACGACGATTGCGATCTGGAGGTCGCGATTAGCGTCTTAATGCAAGATATCCAGTATCTCGCCTTTTTGAGACCGGGAGTTAGACCGGAAGAGGACGAGCAACGAGTCGCGAACATCCAAGAGCTTTTGTCGGTTGTTCGCGAATTCGACGCGGACTACGCCCTCGAGGCGCGCGAAGGAACGGAGGAGACGCTCTTTCCTGGCGCGCCGTCGGATCGGCTCGGGAGTTTCTTGGAAAGAACGGCGCTCGTAAACGACGTGGACGCATGGAATTCGGACGACGATCGGGTCTCTCTTATGACGCTCCACGCGGCGAAAGGACTGGAATTTCCGGTCGTCTATCTCGTCGCGCTCGAAGAGGGGATCCTTCCGCACGAGCGGTCTTCGCGCGAGAAATCGAAACTAGAAGAGGAGCGACGTCTCCTTTTCGTCGGCCTGACTCGCGCCAAAGAAGAAATCCGAATAACGCGCGCGCGTTTTCGAGAATATCGCGGTTTGTTTTCTCCCGCGACTTCGAGCCGTTTTCTCTTCGAATTTCCCAAAAATGGATACGACAACTTCAATAGCGTCGACGCGATGTTGGCGGCGCTAAGAGAACGAGCGGAGTCGGATCCCGGGGCGAGGATCGTCGTTCCCAAACTGCTCCCAAAGACGGATTCCTCCGGAGTCGAAACGTTCGAGAGCGAAAACGACTTTTCGCGAACGAGCTCTTTCGCAAGACCCGGCGAACCGCAGAAACGGCTCGTTCCTCGGCAAAAAAGAAGAAACAGATCGGAAGCTCCGGATTTCGCTTGGGTCGACGAGGCGCCGTCGCCGGAATACGATCTCGTCGACGCCATCTTTCGGGACGAGACCCGAATCGTCGAGGAATTTGTCGACGCGGAAGTCAATCAAGACGCGGACGTCTACCAAGATACGGAAATCTATCGGAACGCGGAAGTCTATCAAGACGCGGACGTTCCGGTCGTACCGGAGGAATCGGGGCCAAGGGTCGTCTACGACGAGGAGCGCGCGGAGCCCTCGCGCGCGAAGAAGAAGTCGACGAAATGCCGCCCGCTGGCTCCGAGCGCGGTTTCTTTGGGCTCCGACTTGGACGCCGGGAAATCGAACTCGAAGAGCGGAACGTCTTTGACCGACGCTCGCGTCAACTCGTTCGTTCGGCACAAGCGCTTCGGCGTCGGAGTCGTTAAAAAGCTCGCGGGCCCGTCTTTCGACCGAACGGCGATTGTCTCTTTCCTTTCTGGCGCGGGGGTCGTTGAACTCTCGCTCTCGGACCCGGAGCTTTCGCTTGTCGCGGTCGGTCGCAAAACGGAATAGGGCGACGCGAGGAATCTCCTCGCCCTTCCCTTTCTCTTTCCCTATCTTGTCCCCCCTCCTTTTCCAGTCCTTTTGACGAGTCGGACCAAGGGGCGGTCTTTTAAAAACTGGTCTTGAGCGATTCTCTATTTTACCGTACTATTGGCGAGTTATTATCCCGACTCGTTCGATTTTTCGCGCAACTAGCGAAGCGGCGAGAATTTAAAGGATAAACGGAGGCGAACGCGCCTCTCGATTTCGCTCGTTTGCGACGACGCCGAGCTCTCAAGGACGAAGAGTTCGGGGGCGACGCTAAATAATCAAGAGTACGGTTATGTTATTAGAACAGAAGACGCGAACTCAAATCGTCGCGCTACGGGGTCCGAGCTCCGAAGCCGCGCGGCGCTTTCCCATCGACGCGACGCGTTTGTTTTCAGCGGTCGTCTTCGCGCTGGTCGCGGGGACGTTTTCCGGAGCGGCGGTCGTCGCTCAGGACGCGCTTCGCGACTATTCGCGCGGTCAAGCCTCCGATTATTCAACTTTCAACGACGCGGCAAGTTACGGCTACGCCCCGGCGAGTCGCTCGACCCTTCCTCCCGATCCTCGCGTCCGCGACGAGGACGTCGCCGGCGAGTCGATTCAATTCGAGGCGGTCGAGCCCCGAGTTCAAAACGAGCGCTGCGTCCAGCGGACGTTCCGCGCGCCCGAGGACAAAAACGCGGCGCTCGTCGGGACGTTCCTTCGCGCCATGTTGCCCGACAACCTGCGATCGCAAACGATGTGGCGGTTCAACGAAGAAAAGAACACGCTCACGATTTACGGTCCGGAAAAGGCGATCGAGCTCTCGGAGAAACTGCTCGACGATTTTAGCGAACCTCTTTTCAAAGCGTTTCTTACGTCGAACGACTACGCGAGCATGACGGGTATCGCGTCGGAGACTCCGCGATTCGCGAAAGCGGCTCCGGTTCGCGAGAACCGCCCGACGCTTCGCTACTACGATCCGGCGCAAAACGAGCGGGTCAAAGTGGCGTTCGATCCCGAAGGCGCGGTCGTTCCGGATCGTCGCGAGTACGTGACCGCGTTCGGCGGGGGCGATACTCCGAATTACGCGCCCAGCCGCGAGCCGGAGCGCGCGGCGAGCGTTTGGGCGAGTCCGGCCGAAACGCGCGAGGCGCGAGTCGACGCGGACTCGATTCTCGACGTCGCGTCGTATCGATGTTTGCCGACCGCTATAACCCGAATCGAACCGATCGTTCGGCGCCAATTCGGAAACGACCCTTCGATCGCGCTGAGCTTCGATCGATCGACCGGACTGATCGTGGTTCACACTAATCGCAAACTGCAGCGAGAGGTTGGAGAATTCCTCGCCGCGCTGCAAATTTATCCGGACTCGCGCTCAGACGCGGACCCGGATCCCCGTTTGGCGACGGGAACGCTAACCTCGATCGACGGATCGGAGAATCCGGAAGAAACAGTCGCGGCGCGCTCGATCCGTCAAGCGTTCACGGGAGGTCGTACGAGCGCGGTCTCCGGAGCGTTCGCGGATCAGGTTTCGAATTCCTTTATCGAAGACGTCTATCGCCCCCAATACCGGAAGACGGAGGAGTTGCAAGATTCGCTACTGCAACTCTTTGGAGAGCGACTCCAGCGCAAGGTCGCGAACGCGAGCGCCAGGTCGGACGAGCGGCGCCAGGCGACCTACCGATTCGTCAAGCGCCAGCGCCCCGAGGATCAAGAAATTCAGACGTGCGAGATAACGATCGACGCGGCGAACAATCACGTCGAGTTGGTCGGTTCGTCGACTCTTTGCGCGCAAATGCTGACGCTGCTTCGCGCGATGGATCAGCCTCCGCTAGGGAACGGCAACGTTCGGCGATTCGTTCCGATCCGCAACGGCGACTCGCGCAAACTGCGTCAAATCTTCGAATGCGACTCGGCGAAGAGCGCTCGCGCGCCTCGAGGTCGATTCGATCGCTTCGCGCTCGAGGAGAATTCGGAGTCCGACGATTTCGTCGCTCGGTTTTCTCGGTATTTCTCGGAAGTCGCGACCGACGCGGATCAAACGGCGCTCGCTTCGGCGGGACTCGTTTCCCGAAGCGTCGGACAAACGATGCGCGACGCGATCTCGACGACCGAGTATCTCGCGCGAACCGAGGCTCCGAAGAGCTTCGGAACCCGTCAAGTAAGCTACCAAGAGGACGGGGGAACGAGCGCGGCCGCGAGCGACGGCGATTATCAAGACGAGCGCCGCGGTCTGGGGGGCGGAATCGGCGTCGTGCAAGATTTTACGCCGACTATTCTTCCGGACATCGACGTCGTGATCATCGACAACGCGACGAACGCGGAGTACGAGCGAATTAAGCAGATGATCGAGCAGATCGAGGAGCTCGCGAAAATCGCGGACGCCCAAACGGAGATCTATCGTCTGAAGCACGTCGACTGCGCGATGCTGCACGGAGTGTTGACGACGCTCTACGAGGAAATGTTCACGACGAAGCAAGGTCGAGTCGTGTTCTACGCGCTCCAGTATCCGAACGCGCTCTTGGTCGCGGGCTGGGGCCAGGCCTTCAAGGATATGAAAGACCTGATCGAGCTGTTCGACCAGCCGATTCTCGACGAGACGAGCTCGATTCGAGTGGTTCAACTGAAGTACGCTTCGGCGGACGAGATCGCGGCGCTTCTGACGGAAACGTTCGTAACTCCGCAAACGACGGGCACGGGCGGGTTCGCGCCGCGCATCCGCGTTTTTTCGGACGTTCGCACCAACTCGCTGGTCGTTCACGCTTCCCCGAACGACTGGAGCGAGGTTCAAAAAATCCTTCTGGAGCTCGACGTCAACAAAGCGTCGACGCGCTTGACGCAACGCGTCTTCCCGTTGAAAAACTCGCTGGCGGAGAATATTCGGACGACGATCGTAAACGCGATTCTTCCGGCGAAACAAGGAACGCTCGACACGTCGGCGGCGAAATTCCCGGTGCTCGAGCTCTTGTCGGTCGACGAGTCGGGCAGGCGGTTGGTCGAGTCGGGAATTATGATGGACGTGGACGTCGTCGCCGACGTTTACCACAACCAACTTATCGTCACCGCGCCCGAAGACTGCATGGAATTTATGGAGCGGCTCATCGAGCTGCTCGACGTCGCTCCTAAAAAGGCGCAGATTCGATTCTTCCAAGTGAAGCACGGAGACGCGTCGCAAATCATCAAGACGCTCCAGTCGCTCTTGGCGACCTCGGACGAGAATCTATCGACCCCGACGATTCCGCAAGCGGAGGGAGAAGAGACGTTCGTGCCGGCGCGCTTCGCGCTGGACACGCGCACCAACGTGATCATCGCGGCGGCCGCCCCGAAAGAGTTGGCGATCATCGACGCGCTGATCGTGGCGCTCGACGTCAAAGACGCGACGGTTCGCGAAGAAGTGGTCGTCAAACTGCGAAATATTCAAGCGCTGGTCGTAGCCCAAGCGATCGACGATTACCTCTCGCAAAAGCAGACGCTCGAAACGACCTCGGAAGTGCTTTCCAATTACCAACTTTTGGAAAACCACGTAATTGTCATACCGGAATCGATTTCCAACTCGATCATCGTGAGCGCTTCGCCGGACGAGATGATCAATATTCTCCGAATGATCCAGACGTTCGACAAGGATCCGTACCAAGTGGTCATTCAAGTGTTAATCGCGGAGGTAACGCTTTCGAACCAAGAGGAATTCGGAATCGAGGCGGGTTTGCAAGACTCGGTGTCGTTCGATCGAAGTATGATTACGGAAACGAATTCGGGTAAAACCGGAGATCCGGGCTACAATATCGTTCACGGAAGCGGCCCCGGAAAGAATTTGAACGACTCTGGCGACGTCAGAAACGTGGCGGGACAGGTGTTGAACAATTTCGCGATGGGGGCGAGCAACTCGACGCTCGGCTACGGCGGGTTCGTCCTTTCGGCGAGCAGTCGCTCGATCGACATCACGCTGCGCGCTCTTCGCGAAAAGAACCGGCTTCAGGTGCTAAGCCGTCCGCAAGTAACGGCGATGGACAACCAACAGGCGTTCATTCTCGTTGGTCAGCGAGTCCCTCGCATTAGCGGGACGACGACGACGAACTACGGCGTTCAGATGAACACGACGGACACCCCGGTCGGGCTGATTCTGCTCGTGACGCCCCGCGTTACGATGGACGGCAAAGTCGTTATGGAAATCGGCGCGGAGAAATCGAACTTAGGAAACGATTCGGACGCGACGCCGATCTTCTCGCAAGACGGCGCGGTGATTAAATCGAAGTCGATCGACACGATCCAGGCGATGACCGCCATTAGCGCGCGCGACGGCGAAACGGTAATGATCGGCGGGTTGCTCACGTCCTCGAAAGAAAAGATCAGCAGAGGAGTTCCGTACGTCTCCGACATTCCGTTGCTCGGATGGCTGTTCCGCTACGACCAAGAGGTCGAAACGCGCAAGGAATTGCTCATCGTCATGACCCCGCGCATTATGCGCTCGTCGGAAGACTACGCCGAAACGCTGCGCATCGAAATGAATCGCACCTCGACCAATCTTAACGACGCGATGGCGATCAATGGAAATATGGGGCTTTACGATCCGCGAACCAATAGCGGCTACGAAACGAAGAGAACCAAACGTTTGGTCGATCAACTGGTTCACATGGACAAGATGGACGAGTTGCAAAACAAGCCCGGCTACGAGCCTTGCGACGACTACAGACCGCGACCGAACGAGCCGCTGGAAGAAAACAATCCCTACGATCGCTTGAAGAAACGGGACGAGAACGACGCGAATCTCGGAGCGCCGAACGGGGATTACGACTCGGATCCGAACGGCTCTTACAACGAGGAGTTCGACTCGGACGAACGATTCGACCTAGCCCCGGACGACTTCGCTTCGCGCGGTTCGCGACGCGAAGCGACGACTCGCGTGGCGCTGAGAGATTCCGACGTCCAACGGGGGGCGACGCGAATCGACGAGTCTCGCGGGACGCGCTCGACTAAGCGGAGCGAGAACTCTTCGTCTCGGGTCAATCGGGCGGAGAATCTCTCGGACGCGCGAACGACGCGCGCGGAAGCGGAGCGATTCGACGCGGTCGACACGGCGATTCGAGGGCAAGAGACGACGGCGGACTCGATTCTTTTCGAAGGCCTGCGGTTCAAATTGTTCCCGAACGAGCTGGAGCGCCCCGGGTTATCGAACGGTAACAAAGCCCTCAAATTGTTCCACTGGTTCGATCCCGAATAAAATTCGCGACCGAACGAGTAAATTTGTGGCGGGGAGCTCCGGTTCCCCGCTTTTTATTCCCTCCGTCCAAAACGAGTCTCGCACAATGCGCGCCCCATCGATTATCGTTCTCGCGCTCGCGACGCTAACGTCGACGCTGGTCGGCTGTTCGAGCGCGGGTCCTCGCAAATACGTTTTTTTCGGCGATCCTCAGCCGGAAAAAGTCGAGACGTTCGAGGATTTTTGGAGCGACTATCCGTTCAAGCCGGACGACCCCGAGCTTCCGTTGCGACGCGGCAAGGGGGGCGTGATCCGGTTCTTTAAGAAAGACAACTACTCTCGCTCGATTCTAGTGGACGGCGATCTCACGGTCAACGTGTACTATAGCGTTAAAGACGGAGTTACGCTCACCCAGCCGGACTCGCAACTCGTCTTGACGTCGCAAGAGCTCAACGAGAAGCACCGCAAGTTCGACAAAGAGGTCGGGTACTCGTACCACGTCTATCTCGACTTGGGCGAGTACGACCAGCCGGAAGAAGAGATCACGATTCTCTCCGTCTTTAAGGACGCCAAGACGGGTCAAACGACGCTCTCCAAAGAGATCCGAACGACCGCGATGGGAACGACGCCTTTGCGATCGAAAGAGTCGGAAGAGATGGAGTCGGAAGCGGTTCGCTGGGCTCGCTCAAAGGTCGGCGAGGACGTCGAAGATCCAATCGCGGCGCTGCAAGAACAATACGGCGCTCGCAAAAGGGCGAAAGAAGAGGACGCGGCGATTCCGACGCGGCTTCGCGAGACGATCGATATCGAGGACAGTCGATTCGAAGATATCGTCGGCTCGGGGGGAACGCGATCGGTCTCCTATTTGGAGGAACAGGACGCGAAACGTCGCGCGGCGACCGAAGCGGCGCTCAAAGAAAGCCAAGAAAAAGCGGAGTACTACCGCGATTTGCGGCGCAAACGGGTCGAAGAGTACGAGGAATACCAGCGGTCGAAAGCGGACGTCGTTTCGCCGTTGCGAGACAGTCCCGGGTTCTCGGACTCGCTCAATTTCTCCGACGCGACCAAAGCGCGGGATCGGTTCCAAGCGACGCAAGAGAACGAATTCGCCAAAATGTCGGCCGCGCTTCCGAACGCGGCGAGCGCCGAGTACGAGCGACGCGACGCCGAGCGAAATCTCGACTCCAAGGGGGGGAACGGCTCGACGCCCTTGGGCGTTCCGGCGGGATTCGAACCGGTCGAGCGCCAAGCGCCGATCGATTCGCGAGGTAGTGGCGGAAGCGAGACGAATTGGCTCGACGATTTCGAACCGGACTCGAAAGCGCCTCCGACCGAAGTCTACTTGAAGCGCGCTTAGACGACCAAACAACGCGCGACGCGCGTCTCCGTTCTTGGGGGCGCGCGTCGCGTTTTATTTATAATGGGTTCTTAGCGGACGAGTTAGAGAGGCCGTCCGTAGAGATCGACGTTTTGAGTTTCGGGCTGGAGAACCTCGATTTCGTTGACGACCTCGCCGACCCCGGCTTGCATCGAAACGACGTTTCCGACCAAACGGGCGAGTCGCGCCGAACGAACCTTGCCTTTTAGGTAGACGGTGGAACCGACGTGGGAAACGTTGATTTCCTCCTTTTGAACGTCGAACTCAAAGCGGGAGATTGCGTTCTCGATTTGGGTCCTCATCGAATCGCGAGACTCGGGGGAACTAAGGGCGCGAACGGGAAAGGCGTCGAAGTCGATAACGATTCTCGGGGGATACATGCGCTCGACCGTTTCGAGATTGTCCACCTCGTTGTCGCTCTGAGCGAGGGCGTCGAGGGCGTTGACGCGCGAGGCGCTCGCGCGAGGGGTCAGCGCGCCGGTCCCGAAGAATTTTCCGAACGTCGAAGTGTCGTAGCGCGCCAAAATGCCGCCGAAGGAGTTGCCGCCGTTCGACATCATATTGCTCATCGTCGAGTTGACGGACATAGGGGTTCCGGGGCGGATCTCGGTGCGCGAGAGCTGAATGGGCGTGGCCCCGGAGGCGAAACGGCTCTTGAGCCCGACCCCCATGCTCTGTGCGACGTCGGTTTCCCCGGTCGTCTGCGCCCTCGCGAAGTCGCTCGCGATCAATGTCGCGCAAGCGAGCGCCGCTAAAAAGATCGCTCGCCAACTTACCGCGCCGTATTTTCTCATAACGTAACTCCTAAATCGCCGCCTTCGCGCCCTGACGGTAGAAACGCGACCGTCTAGGTATTTGTCGACCAAGCGCGACGCGCGTTCCAGAAAAAGGAATCGCGCCCCATTATTGGGCATATTTGGCGCGGCGCGTTTTATGGGGATATTCCGCGCGATTGGATTATTTTAACAGTCCTGTCAAAACGACGGGGCTCGCTCGATAAAAACCGAACGAGTCCCGCTGTTTATCGCAATGTCGCTAGCAACGAGGGCGCAGACGCACGTTCCGTTCGCGACAACTAAGCCTCCGTCGCTTCCGCAGCTTTCGGTTCTTTACCTAGAGCGAGGAAAATGACAGAGAAGACGAGGCAGAAGAAGATCGGGAAGTACAAGAGATGCTTCCAATCGACCGCGCCGGCGGTCGCTTGAACGGCTCCAACCGCTCCAACGACGTCGTTGGCGATTTGTTCGCTATCGGTCCAACCTTTCACTTCTTCTAGTTTTTTGGCGGCGAAGGCCTTCGGATCCTCGGCGGCGACCACGTCGCTCGCAAATTGCGCGAGGGCGATCGGCTTCGAGAATTCAGCGTTCTTATCGTCGGCGTATTTGGTCAGTTGCTCATCGACCTTGGCCAAATCTTTCCCATAGGCGTCGGCTTTCTCAATAAGGGTGGCGCGTTTGGCTTTAACGTCGGCGGAAGCCTTGGCTCCGGTCGCGCCTTTGAATTCGTTAAACGCGGCGATAAACGCGGATTGATTCTCGCCCAACGTATCGGAGACAACGGCGTCCTCGACATTGGCTTTCAGATAATCGAGGGCGGTGGGAAGCGCGGTCGTCGCGGCGTCGACATTAACGCCCGCTTCGGTAACGGCAGCGACGTCGTTCATCGGATACATCGGCTTGAGGTTGTCAAGCGCGAAACCGCTAATGAACTGACCGACGCCAAGGAGCAGGAACGCGATCAGAGACTGCACGCTGGCCTTGAGATTGTCCGGCGCGACTTTGTCGCCGAACATATAGGAAGCGGTGTACAAAAACGCGTACGCAAGTCCGTGAAGAAGAATACCGGCGACCGCGAGGGACATCGTTCCAGTGGAGAATAGGAAGTAACGCAGAGTCCAAGCAAAGAGCCCGAGGGTCAAAACGCCTTTAAGTCCAATACGACCAACGGCGAACGCCAGAGCGGCCATAAAGAGGAGCTCGGAGCATTGGTTAAGGGTACCAAACAACGCGGCGCGCTCGGTGGAAACGCCCAAAACGTCGTTGACGTAACCCCCAAACATCGGGAAGTAGAAATTCGAACCGAAAATCGAAACGAAGAACGCGCAAAGCAGGAACAGAGTGAAGTCCCAACGCTTAAAGAGCGCGAACGCCTTGAGCCCGAAGGGGTCTTTGTTCGTGGATCCGGCAGGAGGAGTGTTCGGAAGAGTCAATGCGTAAAGCGCGAGACCGATGGAAACAAGACCGCCGATCATATAGAACGTGTGCGGTTTGACGACCAAGTTGACGAGAATCCAGCCGATCGTTCCGAAGATAAAGACGAGGGAGGATTTATCTTTGTCCGGAATGTGCTTGAACACAACGGCGTTGACGAGCGGGATCGAGGGCATGTACGCCAAGCCCGCGACGAACATCAGCGCCTTAAGGGTCGTCATATTGACGACGTCGGCGGACACGACCTTGTGACAATAGAGCAAAGTCAAACCGCCAACCAGATGCATAAAGGCGAGCACCTTTTGCGCGGCGAATTTTTTGTCGGCGATCGGTCCGATCAGCGGAGCGAACAGAGCGCCAAGCGCGAAGAAGGAATAGAGGGCGCCGGGGTTAAACCCTTTCTCTGCGGCGAGAGCGCCGAGGGCAATATTCCACGAGCCCCAGATGGCAAATTGAAGCAAATAGGCGAATTGCAACCGCGGATACATTGAAAGTCCGCCGCTTTTTTCTTCGGCCATGAAAAACTCCTTTGAGAATTTTTTCGCGAAAAAACCAATTGGTCGCGGGAGCGCGCCGTATCTCGAGCGCGCCAAGGAACGCGCTCCGGTCGTCCTTGTCGACCGCGCGAAGCGCCCCGCGAGTCGCCGCGCGAACGCCCGCGCGACGCGACCAAATTTGAGTTTAATTGCGTGGAGTCCCGTTTTCAAGCGGCTTTTTGCAAAAAAGAGTTTTTTTCCCCATTTTGTCATTTTTTAATCAAGTTAATCGGAAAAAGCTCAACCGGTCGTCCGATTTTACCGATTACACTGAAAAGGCGCGTTTTAGCGACAACGCGCGTTATTTCGGAAGCAACGAATAGTTGCGCTTGTTGGATTGCTTGACGAGCGCGGCGAAAAACGACGTCCTTCGACGAGAGAAGACGACAATGACGAGCGAAACAAATCAAGCGCAAATTCGAGCGCTCAGCGAAACACAGTTCGCTTCAACTCGCGGTAGACGGACGAGAAAACGCGTCGAGACCGCAAAAGCGGCGCTCCTTTACTTTCTGACGGGCGCGCTAGTCCTTTTCGGGGCGATCGCGCTGGCTCGCGCGGACGACGCGGAGGTCTACGGACCCCGACGCGTAAAGGTCGAATTGACTCCGAGCGTCGGGCTCTCGGCGGGAATTAGGCGAGACGCGCCGTCCGAAGCGCCAAAGCCGGTTCGCTCCGCCCCGAGCGAGGATCGAGTCGCGGAGCCGATCGCCGAAGCGGACGCTCCCGCGGCGCCCAGCGCTCTGGCGGTCGCGGAAGCGGAGGAATTCGGCGCGCCGGTCGCGTTGGCGACCCAGGAGTCGACGAGCGGGAAAGTTCTCGTCGAAAAACTCGATTCTCTTCAGGAAAACGCCGACGAACCGCGAGAAAAACCTCAATCCGACGCGGGAAACGAAGATAAAGACATTGTCAAAGAGATCCTGGCGCTCGCGGGCGAGCTCGCGGCGCTCGTTCCCGTCGAGGAAGGCGAGGAAACGGAAGAGCCGGGAGTCGCGGAAGACGCGCTCGACGCGCTCGACGAGGCGCTGCTCGGAGAAGAAGAATACGAAGAGGAATACGAGGGCGAGTCGACGGAAGTCGTGGAAACGGCGCTCGAGGACGAGGAGGAAGGGTTCGCGTTCGCGTACTCAAATCCGACCCTGTCCGCCCCGACCGCTCCGGCGTCCGACTTCTCGGCGCTCGGTTTGAATCGCTTCGAACCGGTCGGTCCGGCGCTCAAGCCGATCGTCGAGTTCCAGCCGATTCAGTATCCGACGAGCGCGGCTCCGACGGTCGCTCCAAGCGCCCCGGCGGTTCCCAAAGTCGCGATGGTTCCGACGACGCCCGTTCCGAGTCCGTCGGCGATCCCCTACTCCGCCCCGGTCGCTTTGCCCAGGTCGACTCCGACGAGCGGCTCGCTCGACGACAATTTCCGCGCGAAGCCGGAACTTCGGCTCAACGGGAAAGTCGGGGGACAAACGTATCGCTCGCTCGACGAGCCGTCGTTTATGAACGAGGCGCCGAAGGCGAAAACGAACGGAGTCCCGACGAATCTTACGACGCCTCCTCGATTCGGAGGTCGCGAAAGGTTCTCGGAAAGCAAACCGGCGAAGAAACATCCGATCGCGCAAGTTTCGGCGGTCGTTCGCGCGAACGTCGAACCCGACGCGAGTTACGAGCAAGAGGAAGGCGTCCTGTTCTCGACGGGAACCGCGAGCGCGGCGCCCGCGCCGGTTCCAGTCGTTCCGGTTGCGGAAACAAATCAAGCGCGACGCGAGAGCGCTCCGGCGCGCGAGATCGCGGCGTCGACGCCGTTGCGCGAGGCGACGCCAAGCGAGCCGTTCGTTCCGGAAAACGATCGCAAGCTATTCCCTCGTCCGTTCAAGCGATTGCGCGAGCGTCGCTTGCTCAACGCGCCGACGCCGCCGAGCGCGGAGACGCTGGAAGTCGAGGACCGTGTGGTTTTGGCGAAAGAGCCGCTTCTAACGCGCGAAAGCGCGGCGCTTCCCCCGCTTATGGTCGAACCTAGCGCGAGGTACGGAGAAGAGGTCGTCCCCGGCGGGGACGAGCCGGCGACGCGCTCCGAACTCGCGGCGCTTCGAGAGGAGGCGAAAGGCTTCGCTTGGACGAAAGGTCCTTTAAAGATAACGCCTTACGGATTCCTCAATCTTTCGGTCTCGAACGACTCGCAGCGCGCGATTCCCGGCGACTATATTCTGTACGCTCAGTCGGCGGACGTCGACGATTCCTCTGCGTTCACGATCGACGCTCGCACGTCGCGAATCGGGCTCAAGATCGAGGGACCGCGCATCGACGCGCTCCACGCGGATCTTGGCGGTTGCGCCGAGTTCGATTTCCAAGGCTATCCGAACGGCTCGAAGAATAAGGGCGGAGTTCAGTTGCGCCGCGCCTACGCGGAACTGGTCGACAAGCAAAACGATCGTCGGCTTCTCGCGGGTCAGGATTGGGAAATTATCTCCCCCGGCGCCCCGCAAATGCTGAACTACCTTCCGGCGGCGTTCGTGGGCGATATCCAGTACCGCCGCGCGCAACTTCGCTACGAGCAAGGATATTCCACGAGCGGCGATTGCCGAATCCTCGCGCAAATCGCGGCGTGCGACAACGTGCTCGGAGACTACACTTCGACCGCGGGGGTAAACGCCGCGTCGTCGGGGTGGCCGATTATCGAAGGTCGGATCGCGTCGGAACTGTTCAAAGAGTCGTTCAACGGAACTCCGATCGTTGTGGGTCTTTCCGGGCATATTGGAGAACAGTACTATCGTTTCTCGCCGATCGCGGGGGTTCCGATGTGTTCGACGACCGAGCGCTTCGCGGTTCGCACTTGGTCCGCTTGCGTCGATTTCTCGACGCCGCTCGGCGGAATCCACAAATTCTCGGGCGAGTTCTACTCCGGAACGAACTTGAGCTCCTTCTGCGGCGGAATCAACCAAGGAATCGACCTCTATCGTCGCGACTCGATCGACGACCAAGGGGGCTGGCTCTCGATTCACTCCGATTGGACGAAAAAATTCGCGACCAACGTCGGATACGGTTGCGACAAACCGAAGCAAGAGGACTTGGTCGGAACGACGACGCCCTCCGGCGGTTTCGCGACCTCGAGAACGAAGAACGAAGTGTACTTCGTCAACGGTATTTACAACTGGACTCCAAACTTTATGACCGGGCTCGAGGTGGGATACTACCGCACCGGTTACCAAAAGGCGGACGTTACCGGTTCGGTCCCGGTCTTCTACGATATGAAGGCGGGCAAGGATTTGCGAACCGAATTTGTAACGCGTTTGACCTTCTAGATTCCTAGCGGATTTAAACGCGCGGAAGCCGAGGGATTTTGTCCCTCGGCTTTTTTTATACTCCGTTTCGTTCGCGAAGGGGATTTGATACAATGAGGGAAAAGCGCGCGATTCGAGCGCGTCGCGTTTCGTTTAACCTAAGGACACGATTATGAAAATCAAACGCTCGCTCGCGATCGCGACGCTGCTCGTCGCCGCGGTCGCGATATTGCAAACGGGTCGGCGCGGCTTTGGCGCCGACGGGACGTTCGCGGAGATTAACTCCGCGCCCGGCGCGTTCAAAGACGCCGTCGCCCACGTTCAAGGTTTCTGTTGCGACGAAGACGCGATCTACGCGGTCTTTCTCAACAAGATTTACAAACTCGATTGGAACGGGAACGTCGTCAAAAGCGCCGAATCGGTTCGCCACGCGGGGGATCCGTGTCTCGCGAACGAGAAACTCTACGTCGCGATGGCTTGCGACGCGAAAGAAGCGATTCACGAATACGATCTCGACCTGAACTTACTCCGCAAAATCAAGTTGGAGGAGGTCGAGACTTGCGACGGTATCGCGTTCCTCGACGGAAAGTTCTATATTGGGGGTTCAAAAGGTCAGGCGGCAAATCCGAACACGCCGATCTTCATTTACGACGAGGGGTTCAACTTCGTTAAAAAAGAGATCGTCAATTTCGGAGTCAAGACGAACTGGACGACCCAATCGAACATGTCGTGGAACGGCAAGATCTTCTGCGCGTTCTATATCGACAAAGACAATCCCAAAGGTTCGCCTCGCTCAATTTGCATCGATAAGGACTGCAATATCTTGGCGAAATTCCAACTCGACGGGTCGAACGGGTGGTGTCTCGCGCCGGGGTCGAGGCAATCGGGAGATCCGAATAAGCCGATTTTCCTCGTCTGCAAAACGTATTACGTCGACAAAGAGCCTCGCGCCAAATTCCTCTGGTACGAGTTCGACAACGAAACGTTGACGTTTAAGAACATTACGATGGAACAAAAGTAACAAGGAGGCGTCAATGAGACGAATTAACGCGACGGCGGTCGCGATCATATTTTTGGTCGGAGTTGTTTCCCAACTCGCGCTTGGAGGGGATTTTGTCCCTAGGGCAATCGAACCGAAACCGGACGCGTTCGCCGACGGGCTCGGGCACGTTCAGGGGATTTGTTGCGACGAAGACGCGATTTACGCGATTTTGGCAAATCGAATCTACAAATTCGACTGGGAGGGGAAAGTTGTCAAAAGCGAGCCGGTCGTTTTTCACGCGGGGGATCCTTGCGTCGCCAACGGAAAGCTCTACGTCTCCATGTCGAGCGAAGATCAAAACGGAGTTTACGAATACGACCTTGAATTGAACCTATTGCGCAAAATCAAGTTGGAAGGCGCGTCCGGAACGGACGGAATCGCGTTTCTCGACGGCAAGTTTTACGTCGGGGGACCGTCGGACGCGAAAGCGCATTTGGACAACTTGATTTGCGTCTACGATTCGGATTTCAAACTCGTCGAGCAAAAGCTCGTCAATTACGACACGCCGACCAATTACGGAACGCAATCGATCGCCGCTTGGAACGGCAAGCTCTTTTTAGCGTTCTATATCGACGACGCGACGAAAGGTTCCTCGCCGTCGGTCTGTTGCGACGCGGAATTGAACGTTTTGGGCAAAACGTTCCTTGACGGTTCGACGGGATGGTGTCTCGCGCCGGAATCGAAACAATCAAACGATCCGGAAAAGCCGAGATTCCTCGTTTGCCGCTGGTCTCAGGCGGACGGAAAGCGACTCGCGAAATTCGTTTGGTTCGATTTCGATCCCAAGACGATGAAATTTGAGGACGCAACGGTCAAATAAAACCAAAAAAGGACGCGCCTTCGCGACGCGTCCTCTCTCGTTTCTATCGAAACTAACTCTAACCGCGATCAGCGAATAAAGTTGGTCGGAGTCCACTCCTCGACGGTCGGAAGCGGGATCCCCGCTTTTTTTCCGGCTTCAATCGATTTGAGAACCCACGCCATATTTCTGCCAAGGGCTCGCATAATCTGCAAACCTTCGATATCTTTGGCCGCGTCCTCGGCGGAGTTGCCGTGAACCATGCACCAATACCGAGACGCGACGACGGGACCTTGGTGGTAAAGCAGGTATTTGTTGAGCTGGTCGAGCGCCGAGGTGGTGCCGGCGCGGCGCGCGCAAACGATCGAGGCGCAGGGCTTAAAGCGGAAGGGGTGCGGAGTCTTGCTCGCGCTGGAAAAGAAGACGCGGTCGAGAAAGCTCTTGAACGACCCGTTGATCCCGGCGTAGTAGACGGGAGAGCCGTAAACGAAGCCGTCGAATCCCGCCGCCAACTCGGTGAACTCGTTGACTTTGTCGTCAAAAACGCAAGCCTTTTTCTCGCGACATCGCGCGCAGGCGACGCATCCGCCGATCGGCTTGACCCCAATCCAATAGAAATCGGTCTCGATCCCCTCTTCGTTCAAAGTTTTGGCGACTTCGGACAAGCCGGTAAAGGTGGCGCCCTTTTGATGGGGACTGCCGTTGACCAATAAGACTTTCATACCGTTTTCTCCTAATTCTTTCTCGCGAATATGATTTATCAAGATTCGCCGCGAACGCTAACAAGGGCTCAAAAAGTCGCGTCGAGCAAAGCGGCGTCTAAATTCGTGTCGTAGCGGAAGCCGATAAGTTTCCAATCGCCGGTCGGCGCGTCGGAATTCTTCGGACGAGGGCGATAGTAAGTAAAATACCAAACGATCGGATAGTTCTCGCACTTGTAAAGATAGCGGAAAACGATCAAATCGGTTCCCACGGTCTTAACGCCGATCGATTCGCACGCGACGTAGTTTCCAAAATTCGCGTTGACCGTCTTGAGCCCGTCGACGATTTTCGTTTTGGTTTTTTCGTTCTCGCCAAGAGGGGAATTTTTGAGGAAATCGTCGACCGCTTTTTGCGCCCCTTTGGGGTCCGCCAAATTGTCCAGAAACGCGGCGATGGAATCGCGGAGTCTATCGGTTCCCTGCTGTTCGGTTTGCGCCGGTTGTTGCGCCCCGACTTCAAGCCCGGCGTCCCTACGATAAATCCCGAAAAGAACAAAAGCGACAACTAAGGCGCCCCATAGAAACAACGAGCGATACTTTTTCATTCGCGATAATCTCCCATTTGATTCCGTCGTTCGCGCCAAGGCGCGTTTCCTCGAATGATACCGCGATGAAAGGGGATTGTCAAGCGTCGGGGGAAATCGTCGCGGAACGACGAAATAAAAAAACCGGCGCCTTTCGACGCCGGTCCGTTAGATGAATCGGACGAGATACCCCTAGTTCGCGGTTTTAACCGGAGCTTTAACCTTGAGCTCGACCGGTCCGATAAGCCCAGAATCGGTTCGATTCTTGTAGCGCGACGGAATGTTCTCGTAGAAATTCGAGAGGGTGTTATAGACGTCGATTTCCAAAAGATTCTCGCCTCGTTTCAAGAAATCGGAGACGTCGAGTTCGCGCGGGGTCGGCAAATCGCCGAGAATCTGTCCGTTGAGTCGAACTCGGCAACTGGCGCCGACCTTGCCCAAATTCAAAAGGACGCGCGCATTGGTCGAGTTGGCGAGATCCCATTGGAACGTTTTCGAATAACGGGCGCCTCCGGAATAATTCGCCAAGACGCCGCGCTCGTTCCAGTTCCCCAAAGTCGCGATTCCGCGCTCGCAGGTCAAGCGAATCGGCTCGGGAAACGCGGCGCCGTCTTTGAAACCGTCCGGAACGCCAAGCCCGATTCGGACGCGCGATTCGCGCTCGACCGCGTTTTTCAGGCGAATCGTCGTCCAGAAGACCGGTTCGTCGACGCCCGAGCCAAACTCGCGATCGATTTCGGTTAGAAACGTCTCGCGATCCCCTTTCCAGAAGGCTCGTCCGGCGAGGAGTTTCGATTCTTTTTCGCAGTCGGCGGTCTCGCCGTTAATCGTCGTCGACCAGATTGGACC
The DNA here is from genome assembly GCA_017441605.1 of Thermoguttaceae bacterium. GTDB lineage: Bacteria > Planctomycetota > Planctomycetia > Pirellulales > Thermoguttaceae > RUG369. The sequence continues at coordinate 33,347 of JAFRXD010000080.1, forward strand.
AAAGGAGGCGATTTGCAATTCCTTCAACCCCGGAGGCGCGACGAACGAGACGATTTGAGCGCCTTTGAGAGCGGTCGAGACGGGATCGTCCGAGTCGCCCTGTTCGGCATTTTCGTCGGACGCGATCGGGTCGTAATTCAGAACCCCGGGCATGTTGAACCAAATCGTCGAGAGGGGAACGCGGTCTTCGATGAAATTGGGGGTCTCCTCGCGCAACCCGGTCGAGAGCCCGTTGAAGGCGCCGGAGTCGAGTCCGTCGAGGGCTTCCAGACGACTGGCGGAGCGGTCGTCGCTCGCGCGTCGAACGAAGGCGCAAGCGTAACGACCGGGAGCGTCGTAACGAAGCAAGACCGGTTCGCGCCTCGATTTGGAACGCGTTAAGCGAGACTCTCCCGAACGAAACGGCTTCCCGCCAACGTAAATCGAGGTCGGGACGCCGCCGGAGGCAAAGACGTCGACGATTTCGCCATTAGAGTCGCTTTCGGTTTCGACGGGAATCGTCGACCACAAGAAGTAGACGGAACCGCCTTCCTCTTCGGCAAAAATCGTTTCGTTATGCGCCTCTTTGTTGGCGCCGAGACCGATAAACCGGGAATCGATCTTCTCTTTCAGCCCGTGGTAACCCTGGCGACCAGGATTTCCCTCGATTCCCCAGCGCCATGAGAAGGAATAGGGACGCCACGCAAACTCTTTACCGCCAAACGCGATAGGAGCGCTCGGATCGATCGACTTCAAATTCGCGAGCGTCGATTCCAATTCGGACAAATCGGCGTCTTTGGGGAACGGCCCGAGTTTCCAGAACTTGCGACCAAAATCGCACAGAAACTCGCCGACTCCCTCGACTTCGACGCGCTGAGCTTCGGCGCCGAGAAATTTTTCGGAGATCGGCAGTCGGAAATCGCCCCATTGGTTGTCGAGGGTCGGAAGGAGCTCGAACCCCCAGTCGCCGTCAAGGGTCGACGCGACGGTCGTTTCCGTCGGAACTAGCGACTCTTGAAGCTCTCGAATCGAGGACGCGACGCGGCTCGATTTCTCGTTCTTCCAGAAGACGATCAATCCGGCGTCGGTTTCGTCGCAAGGCCATTGGACGACGGTCGTTCCGTTAAGCGCGCCTTCGGTCGGTCGCGCGACGATCGAGGGCTCGCGCCGCTCGCCGTTCCAACAGTCGAGGAACTCGGGCCTTCCAAGGGAGCGGAAGGCGACCAACGAGTTTTTCTTCGCCTTCATAACGAAATAGACGTCGGCGTCCTCGGTCGTTCGCTTCATAACGGAGCAAGGGGAGTCGGTTAGGGCGTCGAAAACGTCGCGGGGGAGCTCGTCGATCAAGCGCCGAAAGTCCGCCCACATGCGCGCGTCGTCGCGTCCGGACGGACTCGCGGAGACGCCGGACGCCTCGGAATTGACGCCGGTCCGATGCAGGACGTGGACGTTCCCGACGTCGACCGAGAGCCATTTGTCGGACGGTTCGTAGCGCTCGTCGCGGTTCCATCGCTCGTCGGAGGGAGCGCCGTCGAAACAACGGAAATCCTCGGCGGTCGCGACGGTTTTATCTCGGTCGACAAGGGCGAAGAAGAGCCCGGCGGAACCGCGTCTCGGAGAGTCGGCGTCGACGCCGCGAATCGCGACGACGTCGCCGTTTTTAAGAGTCAGCGCCCCCTCCCAACCGTCGCTATAGTCGGCGTTTTCGCAGATTTTATTCCCGTTGACGAACAACGAGCCGGAGTTGTCGCAGAAGAATCTGGCGCGATACTCTTTTTCGTCGTCGGTCAATCCATTCGCGATCCATTTGAGGGAGATCTCCTTGGCGAGATTCGGGGACCAGACCCAATGTCCTTTGAAACCGCCGGGGTACTCTCTCAACTTGGAAATCGAGTTGTTCGAACCGGTTTTGTCTCCGTCGTCGCGAGCGGTCGGGGACGCGCTCGAGGAGAAGAACGCGCCGATTCCTACCCCCGGCTCGCGTTGAATCCGGGTTTCTTTTAGCTCGGTCGCGGAACCGCCGAAAATCTCGCGAACGACCTCGTCCAATTTAGGATCGTCTCGACCCGCGCGATCGGAAGCGATCGGAAGCGCGTCCAGCGCGATCACAACTCCTCCGGATCGATAGAGTTCGCGCGCTTTTTCGAGGGTTTTCCAGTGGATTCCCTTGGTCGAGGGAAGAACTAGAACGGAATGCTCCCCGTTGGCGACGCAAAGTTTCCCGTCTTTAACCTCGGCCCGCTGGATCGACTCGTCGTCGATAAAGAGGACGTCGCGACCGCTCGCGAAAACGCGAGTCGCCGCCTCGAAAGCGACGTCGCGAGCGCGAGGACCGTCCAACTTCGCGTGGTACGAGGAAACGGGATAGAGTACGACGACGTCGGTTTGCTCGACTCCGCGCGTCAGAGCGAACGAAAGGCGCTGGAAATATTTAAGGAAAGTTCCGAACGTTTCCCAATAGGGTTGGCGAAAATGGTAGCACGGCGGGGCCCATTCCCAATATCCGCCGTAGGTCGTATAGTACAACCCGTGCAAATTAAGCAGGTTGGCGCCAAAAAGATAGTTTTCGTTGGTGGCAAAGAGAAGCCGTTTGGGATCGGCGCCCCAGCCAAAGCTGTGATAGCCTTCCAGCCAGACGCGAGGTCGATTATAGAAGTGGGCGATCGAGGAAGAGACTTTGTTTTTAATAAAGTCGGCGCGACCTCCGGGGGTGTCGTGCCCCGGCGCGGTGTACCAACGAACGGCGCTAAAATAATCGCAAAATTCGCTCGGATCTCGTCCGCGACTACCGGGGTCGCAGGCGTAAATCCGTCCGCGCTTGGCGTTCCATTCGTAGATTGGCATAAAGTAGCGCTCTTCGGCCAATTCGACGCGAACGTCCATATAGTCGAGTCGGTATTTTTCGGCGCGAGGATCGACGTTTCCTCCGAACATTGCGGGAGCGGCGGTCCAGAACGACTCTCCCTTGCGTTTCTCGAATTCGCTCGGCAGGTCTTCCCACCAAACGGTTTCCCCGGTGCCAAGTTGCAACTCGTCTTGAAAAAAGTAGTTCAACCCAAGGGTCGAGGTTCCGTCGTCCTTTCCGTCGAGCGATTTGATCGCGCGAGTCTCGAACGGCTGAAAGAATCGTTCGACGACTTCTTTCCCCGATTTCGGACAAAGCGGGTTGAGCGTGTTGGGAGAGCGTTTCGCGGCGTAAATCCAGAGTTCCCCCGGTTCGTTGGAGTTCGAGTCGTCGAGCGCGTTAGGATCGACGAGTTTGAATCGATCGGTGCAAAGGACCCCGTCGGAGTCGACGGGATAAAAGACGATCTGAACGAACGCGTCGTTATCGTCGCTAGCGAGATCGGCTTCCGAAACAAGTTCGGAAAACTTTTGATTCGCGGACCGGCTCTTTTTCCCGCGAACGTAGAGATTCTGGCTTTGTAGCTCTTTATCTCGATAAAGCAATCGGTCGAACAGATTGCCGGGAGAATTCTGCCAATCGAGGGTGTAACCGCTCAATCCGACCCCCATATTCAGTTCGCGACAATGCGCGGCGACCTTCTCGAAGACGTCGAACCATTCGTCGGCAAAGACTTCCGGCTCGTTCGGATAGGTGAGCCAGTTCGGTTGTTTCTCGTTCCGAACGTCCTGGTGCGCGTAGTTGATTTGCGCGCCGGGAATACCGACTTTCGCCAGTTGGTCGAGCTCCCAGTTCAAGCGCTCGACGTCGAGTTTCTCGCCGGTCCACCACCAGAATGGAACCTCTCCGTATTCGGCGGGGGGATTCGCGAACCCCTCTTTTAAATCGGGGTCGTTCCCTCGCGCCGACGACGCGTCCAACCAAAGGAGCGACGCCAAAGCCAAGACCAATAACGATAGAAAACGAAAAAAGTTGGATTTCATAACGGCGCTCCGTTTTGAAACGGGAAGGAGAAAAACGCGCCTATCGCGCGCCCTCCCAATCGAGCAAATAATCGAGATCGAACGGTTTAGCGACGACGCGAACGCGCCCCCACAAATCGCGGCGCTCAAAGAATTCGATTTCGTCGGGACGAGGCGAGAAAACGAGCAGATCGACGGGGACGCCCGGAAACGCGCCTTTAATTTCGGACAGTCGACGCGGAAACTCGGGATCGGACAGGTCGACGACGTCGACGAGAACGCGCGAGAACTCGCTCTCGCGAGGGGGATCTGAATCGAATCGGACGAGGCTCTCGGATCGAACGACGTCGCCGCGCTCCTCAAATGTCTCGGTCAGAAATCGAACCATATCGGGGTCGTCGGCGAGAATCGCGACTTCGACCGTCGCTCGTTTCAACGGTTCCGGCTCCGGTGTTCTGTCGAGTAGAAGGTCGATTTCGGTCGCGAGAGGAGATTTCGCAAACTCGCCCTCGACGCCGCGGGACTCGACAAATCGTCGCAGTTCGTCCCGACCCCTCGCGCGCCATTCGTCGAGATAGAAGCGCCGAACTCCGCAAATCGGCTCCCCGGAGCGCCCCTCGCCCTCGCACAAAACGCCCGAGACGAGAATTATCGGAGAAAGAGGCGCGACGCGACGAATCGCCTCCAAGGAGCGCGCGTCGAATTCGTTGGGAAAAGACCGACAAAGAATCAAAAGGTCGACGTCGCGAAGAGATCGGAGCGTCGGTTTTTCGTCCCCGAAGACTTCGTCGGCAAAACGCTCTCCGGAGTCGTCGACTTCGACCCGCTCCCTCGAGACGACGACGACGCTCGCGCGGTCGGCGATCGCGCGGACGTCGCGCTCGATTTCGTAAAATTCTCGTCGAGAAACGGCCCCGCCTAAAAAAATTCTCATTCGCAAACGCCTTCCCACAACGGTCGGGAGTCGAATCGGATCGAGACGCGCCGACGCTATTTCGTCTTTTCGGAGAGTTCTTTAATTTCGTCGCGCAACTTGGAGGCGCGCTCGTAGTCCTCGATGCTCACGGCGTCGGCGAGCTCGGCGCGAAGCCTGACCAGTTTCGCGCCAAAGTCGTTCGGCGCGAAACGAGAGGGACGTTTTCCGACGTGCTCCGACGCGCCGTGGATATTGAACAGGAGCGGCTCGAGCCGGTCGCGGAAGACGCGATAGTCGTTCTCGCAACCGAGCTTTCTCGACTTTCTGAAATCGAGGAAACTGCGCTCGCAGCAGGGGCAGAACTCGTCGTCGGAAGCTTCCAGTTCCTCGGTGAAATCCTTAAGTCCCAAACCGTCGTCGAAGGAACCCTCGACGTTTCCGAGAGAGGCGTCGTTTCCGTGCAAATATTGATAGGCGTGCTCGTCGCAAAGATGCAACTCTTCCGGGCGCGCGTTGATCATTTCGGTGATGTGAAAAGTCGCGGTTTTATCGCACTTTTGACATTTCATACGCGGTTTCCTCGCATAGTAATTTAAGGAAAAGGTGCGACGTCGCGCGGTCGCGAGTCCGCGCGCGTCTCGGAATAATGATAGAAAAAAACCGCGATTAGGTCAAGAGCCGCTTCGCGGGAACGGCTCTTTTTTTGCCGACGTTTTGTGGTACAATGAAGCCGTTGAACGAAACTGCGAGCGACGGGTTCCAACGCGTCGCGCCGTTATGGGAGAACGACCTTATGAGCGCGAACGTCGACGCGCCTTCTCGCGGCTCCGAGCCGACCGATCCACTCTTGCGAACGTTGTTCGAAACGTTCGGGTTTCGCTCGTTCCGTCCGAGGCAAGAAGAAATCGTCCGCGCGATCCTCGCCGGGGAAGACGCGTTCGCCGTGATGCCGACGGGGGGCGGCAAATCGCTTTGCTATCAACTCCCCGCTCTCCTTTTGGACGGGGCTTGCGTCGTCGTCAGTCCCCTCATCTCTTTGATGAAAGATCAAGTCGACGCGGCGGTCAAAAACGGAATCAACGCGGCAACGCTCAATTCGACGACGAGCTCGGCGGAATATCGAGAAATTATGGAACAGTTGGATCGAGGGCGCCTCGATCTGCTCTACGTTTCCCCCGAGCGCGCAAATCTTGATAGTTTCAGGGAAACGCTCAAAAACGCGAAAATATCGTTCTTCGCGATCGACGAGGCGCACTGCGTTTCGCAATGGGGACACAACTTCCGCTCGGACTACCTTGAGCTGGGGCGTTTGGCGGACGAATTTCCCTCTTGCCCGATCGCGGCGTTCACGGCGACGGCGACCGAGCGCGTGGCGACCGACATAACTTCTCTATTGCGTCTCCGAAATCCGCATTGCGTTCGCGCTTCGTTCGATCGACCGAACCTCTTCTATCAAATCGAGTTCAAAGAAAACTTTGATCGCCAGTTGCTCGACTTTTTGAAGGACGTTCCGAACGAATCGGGAGTTGTTTATCGCTCCACGCGGAAAAAAGTGGAGGCGACGACGGAATTTCTGGTCGCCAACGGGTATCGCGCGGAGGCGTACCACGCCGGAATGTCCGACTCCGATCGGGCGGAGGTTCAGGATCGATTCGCGCGGGACGAAACGCCAATTATCGTCGCGACGATCGCGTTCGGAATGGGAATCGACAAATCGAACGTTCGCTTCGTGGTTCACGGGGACTTGCCTAAAGACGTCGAAAGCTATTACCAAGAGACGGGGCGAGCGGGGCGAGACGGAGAACCCGCGCGGTGCCTGCTGTTCTACAATTACGGAGACGTCGCGATCCAACGCAGTTTTCTCGATTCTTACGAGGACGAAGAAGCGCGGCGTTCGGCGGAGCTGCGTCTCAACGAGATGGTTCGGTTCGCGGAATCGGAGGGATGTCGCCGAGTCAATTTGCTTCGCTATTTCGGAGAGGACTACGCGCCTTCGGACGGAACCGGTTGCGGCTTCTGCGATTACTGCGCGGGAGTCCACAAGAAGGTCGACGCGACGATCGACGCCCAAAAGGCGCTCTCGGCAATGCAGCGAACCGGTAATCGCTTTGGCGCGGCGCACATCGCGGACGTGCTGGTCGGGGACGCGACCGAAAAAGTCGCGCGCAACGGACACGACCGATTGCCGACCTTCGGAGTCGGAAAAGACAAGTCGAAACGCTACTGGCGGTATCTAATCCAAGCGTTAACGGTTCAAGGAATCGCGGAATTGGATCCAACGATGGAGCGCCCTATCCCGAGGGTCACCGCGCTCGGTTGGGAAGTGATGAGGAACCAAAGAAAGGTCGAGATCGTCGATCGTCCCGAGGGAGCGCGAAAGAAAGAGCGCTCTCGAGCGGTAAAGAAAGCGTCGAGCTCGAAGGACGCGCTCAAGGGGATCGAACGGGATCTATTCGAGGAGCTTCGAGCGCTGCGCGCGCAAGTCGCCAAGGCGGAGAACGTTCCGCCTTACGTCGTGTTCAACGACAAGTCGCTGGTCGACATGGCGATTCTCAAGCCGCGCGACGACTCGGAACTGCTCGAATGCTCGGGCGTCGGGCGCGGAAAATTGAGGAATTACGGCGAAGAGTTTCTCGACGCCATTCGCGTTTTTTTGGAAAGTCGGGGAATCTGAGGCGCGCGAAGCGCGTCCGACGAGGACGTTTATGAATAGAATTTCAACGTTGGCGCTCGCCGCGATTTTGGCGCTCGCGACGGTCGAGGCGCTCGGGCAATCCTCGGGCAGAGTTCGAGTCGACCCGAAATATGAAGCGAAGGACCCGTTCGCGCTCCGCGCGGGGGGGGGCGCCGAACGAACCGTCGCGCCCAAGCCTCGAGTCGATTTCAAAACGAGCGCGCCGGAATCTTCCGGGAAACCGATCGACGCGATTCTCCTTCGCGGGGAAACGGAGCCGCTCGCTTGCGAGATACTCTCGATTTCCGGCAAAGATGGCGCGACCGCAAAAGTCGCGGGAAAGACGCGCGCCTATCGACTCGCGGACGTCAAGCGCGTCGAACTATCGACGCCGAGCGAGATTAACCTCGGAATCGAGGCGTTCGAATCGGGTAAAAAAAGCGGCGCGGAATCGGAATTTGCGCGAGCGCTCGCGCTTTTCCAACAAGGACGAGACAAGGCTTCTCGGAGGATCGAGAAGGAATTGTCGACGGTCAGAATCGTCGACGCGCTCGTCGCGCTCGGGCGAGACGACGAAGCGGTCTCGGAATTCTTCCTACTCTGCCGCCTCGATCCCTATTCGCCTTATCTGTCCTCGATTCCATTGCGCTGGGTCGAACAAGCGCCAACGAGAAATACGACAGGCTCCGGCTCGGGACTCGACGAACGAGAAGGCGAAAAATGGCTCGGAGACGTCGCGAATCCGACGGGGCGCCTACTCGCGGCGTCGGTTTTTCTTCGTTCTTCAACGCTGGGGATACGAGCGGTTTCGGCGCTAAGGGATCTCGCGACGCTCGAGGCGCCGGAAGGGGCGTCGGAAGAAACGACGGAAAGCTGTCGGGTTCTTTCTCTGCTCGCGAGCGCTCAGCTCTGGCGGAACGATATTTTCCGCGCGCCGACCGAGCAAGAGTCGAAGCGAAGGACGCGAACTATCGAGCTATTGCCTCCGGGAACGCGCTCGGGACCGCTGGCGCTCCTCGCCGAGGGGGAGCGAAAGGCGGGGGACACGGAAAAAGCGGGGCTCGATTTTCTTCGCGTCGCGCTTGAAAATCCGGACCGATTCTCGCTTGCGGCGTTCGCGTCGAATCGCGCGGCGGAGGTCTACGAGCAACTCGGCGATAAGGAAACGGCGAACAAGATCCGGGAGGACTCCGCGCGAAGGCGCGGGGCTCGCGCGCCGGTCGCGCTCGGAGAGGCGCCTATTTTCAACAATAAAAACGACAGCGAATCAGGAGACAAGGTAAAATGACGCGTTCCCTCCGCTTCGAAGCGGCGATCCTTTTGGGACTATTGGCTTTCTTTTTACCCTCGCGCTTTGTCGGCGCCCAAACCGAGACCCCCGAGTCGACCGCGAGCGCGACCGAGCCGCAAGGCGCGACCGAAACGCAAAACGCGACTTTGAACGAGGTTCAAACCGAAGAACTGGCGGATCCCAACGCGCTGGCGGCGATCGAGCTTTACGCGCAAGGGAACGTCGAGGGCGCTTTCCAATTGTTTAAGAAGGTGTACGACGCGAACCCGGATTCGGATCCCCCGGGGGTGTTGCTCGCGCTTCTTCACTCGCACGCGGGGCGTTTTCTCGATATGCGCCGCTCTCTCGAGCAAACCGCCGAGGACTATCCGACCGACCCGGAAGCGTTTCTCCAACTGGCGGGAATCGACGTTCAAGAAGGTCGATTGCTCGAGGCGCAGTTGCTCGTCGAGCGCGCGGAAAAGTTGATCGACGGATACAAGGAGAATCGTCCGGAAACGGTAACGCGACTCGATTACCTGAAAGAAGAGGCGCTAACGGCGAGGGCGAACCTAGCGGAAAAGCGCGAGCGCTACGACGACGCGAAATCGTTCGTCCGGAAGGTTCTCGAACTCGATCCGGAAAACGCGCAAGCGTATTGGAATTTGGGCTACCTCTCGATGAAGACGCGCAAACTTGAAGACGCGGAGGCGGCGTTCGACGAGGCGGCGAAACGCAATCCGGAGCTTTGGCCGGGCTGGCTGCAAGTCGCGACTTCGCTCGACCGCGAAGATCTCGTCGAAGAGGGAAAGGAGCTCTTGGAAGCGCGCAAAGACGCGGCGAAAGCGGCGCCAAAGAATCAACGAGCTCAGGTGGCGCGCCTCTACTTGCGGTTCCATATGATCGACGAGGCGGCGAAAATCGCCGAGGAATTCGCCAACGAAAACGAAGAGAAGGACTTGGATCGCTGGCTTCTCGCCGGTTGGATCGCCCTCTACGCGGATCGATACAAGGCGGCGGAGGAGCGATTCAGAAACGCGACGCTCGTCGATCCGGAGAATTTCGAGGCGTCGAACGGCTTGGCGCTCGCGCTATTGGACCAAAGCAATAAAGAAAAGCTCGCGCGCGCGAGAATTATCGCGACGAAGAACTACCATTCGTATCCCGATTCTCCCGAGGCGGCGATCACCTACGCGTGGACGCTTTACCTATCCGGAGACCAAAAGGGAGCGAACGAGATTTTCGGACCAATGCTCTCCTCGGGGCAAATGACCGCGACGGTCGCGTATTATCTGGCGGAAATCGCTCATTCTCGCGGAGACTCGGAAATGGCGCGGACGTTGGTCGGCTTGGCGCTCTCGCAGAAGTCGAATTTCCCCAAACGCAACGCGGCGCTCGAATTACAGAAGATCTTAGAACCCGAGGCAGAGTCGGAAACCGACCCGATGGACGACTTCGACGTCGACGCGAAGACGCCCGGCGAGGAAGAGTTCGACGTGGAAAGCGAGGAGTAGCGAGCGCCGATCGCTCGTAAAAAACCGACGTTGACCGCTTCGAGAAGAAACGCTAGCATATCGCGGGGGCGCTCCGTTCGAAGAGTCCCCGCGATAGAAACGCGTTAAACACGATTCGGGAGGCGGCGATGGACGCGGAACACACCTCGGCGAAAGCGCCGATCGAAATACTTTTCGCTTCGGACTCGGGTTATTGTCCGTTCCTAGCGACCGCGCTCGCGTCTATTTTGACAAACGCGGCGCCGGACGACGAGTTCTCGATTCACCTAGTGGACGGGGGCTTAACCGAGGACGACCTGCAAAAGATCGAAGAACTGAAGAAGATCAAGGATTTCCGTCTCGCGCTCTATCGTCCCAATTTGCGAGAGTACCTGAAGTATCTACGAAACGATATTTCCAATTTCCCGATCGTTGTTAACGCGCGTTTGTTCGCGGAAAAATACCTTCCGGAAACGCTCGACAAGGTAATCTATTTGGACGCGGATATCGTCGTATTGGGAAGTCTTTCGGAACTGTGGGAAACGGACTTGGGAGACAATTTCGTCGCCGCGGTTCCGGATCCGAAGATGCGCGCTTCGCATCGCCAAGCGCTAGGACTTCCAGACGACTATCGATACTTTTTCTCCGGCGGTCTCGTAATCAACTTGAAGAAATGGCGCGAGGAGCGCGTCTTAGAAAAGTTTCTCGATATTTGTTTGGAAATTAAAGACAAAATCGAATTTCCAGATCAAGACGTTCTCAATACTTACGCGAGCCGCCGTTCGTACCTACCGCTAGCGGGGCGCTGGACTTGTCATCCTCGGGACTTTGTCGAAGGGGACACGGTCGTCTTGCACTATATGGGCAGCAGGCATCGCTGTCCCAATTTGCCGATTCTGTACAAGTACGCGGCGCTAACCCCTTACGGTCGATTGCCAATGCAGGGATTTTGGTATCGAGTTCGGCGAGGACTGCGGCGCGCGCTCTTTATTTTCCTTTGCCTCTTCTTGCCTAAAAAACAATGGCGCAAAAATTTGCGCAAGCGGTTCGTTCTCAGGTAATCGGGGAAAGCGCGATGCGAGAGAAAACTCCCCCGTTGGTTTCGGTCGTCGTTCCGGTTTACAATACGGAAGATTGCCTCAGAGAATGCCTCGATTCCCTGACGGCGCAAACGCTCGATAAAATCGAAATCGTCTGCGTCGACGACGGTTCGACCGACGGTTCGCTCGCGATTCTCGACGAATATCGCGAGAAAGACCCGCGCGTTTTGGTCGCGACGCAAAAGAACGCCGGGGTCTCGGTCGCCAGAAATCGCGGCGTCGAATTGGCGTCGGGAAAATATCTCTGCTTCGTCGACTCGGACGACTCGGTCGCCCCCGATTATTGTCTCGCGCTATCGAGCGCGGCGGAAAAAATCGAGGCGGACGTCGCGCGGTTCTACGGGGCGAGAGAATTGCGCAAGGTTCAAAAGCGCTTTCCGAAAACGAGGCGCTTGTTAGTCGGGGGATTAAAAGATCGCTACGAAAATCCGACGACCGACGAGCGGCGTTTGTTCGTTTACTTGTCGGCGTTTCGGGCGTGTTGGTCGTGTCTCTATCGTCGCGAGTTTTGGTTGGCGAATGGAATTCAATTCCCTCCTGGGATTAGACTTGGCGAGGACACGCTCGTCAATTTCCTCGCGAGCGCGGTCGGAAAGCGGTTCGCTTTTTTCGAGGGGGATCTCTACCGGTGGCGAAAGCGCCCCGGCTCGGCGTCGCATCCGGAAAAGAGAGCGCTATTGGGCGTTTACGCGGATTCGTTCGAGGTCTATCGCGAGGCGAGGGATTATTTCTCGCGCTCGGAAGAAACCAAGCCGCTTCTCGAGCCGCTGGCGGAGTTTTTCGCGTTTATGCAGCGAAACGTCCAAATTCCTCTAAGCGCGGAGCAGCGCGCGCTTTGGCGACAAAAAATAGAGGAAGTCCTCGACGACTCGGCGCGCCGCGCGTTTTTCGAGAAAGGAGCGCTTCCGGGACGCGTCGCGGTTTTTTGGCGGAGTCTTTACGGTCGAAATATTATCGAGCGAGCGTTTTGCGGCGCGGTTTCTTCGGTTTATAGCGGCGCGCGACGATTCGAGGCGCTCGTTAAAGAACGAGTTGTTCTCCCTTTGCGCGCGTCGGGCAAAAAATCAAAAAGTCAAAGCGATTCAAAACAATAACAAGAGTTCGTTATGTTGTCCTCCAATTCGACCAATGCTCCAATAGAAATTCTACTCGTTTCGGACAAGAACTACGCGCCCTTCCTCGCGACAACGATCGCGTCTATTCTGAAAAACGCGGCGCCCGACGACGTTTTGAGCGTCCGAGTCGTCGACGCGGGACTTTCGCTTAAAGACAGGGAAATCGTCGAAAACTTAAAATCGATCCGATCGTTCCGACTAACTTTTTATAAGCCGGATCTTTCGGAGTATCTAAAACTATTCCCGAACGACATCGGCAATTTTCCGGTCGTTTGTAACTATCGTCTATTTCTCGGCGAATATCTTCCGCGAGAAGTCGACAAAATCCTCTATATGGACGTCGACGCGATCGCGATTCAAAGTCTCCGAGAACTTTGGGAAACGCCGCTCGACGACCAATTTCTCGCGGCGGCAAAGGATTCCTTCGTTTCCCGAGAACACATAGAAGCCTTGGATTTGTCGAAAGATTACGTTTACTTCAATTCGGGAGTCTTGCTCGTGAACGTTAAAAAATGGCGCGACGACGGACTCCTGGAAAAGATACTGCGAACGGCGGTAAAAATCCGAGACAAAATCGCGTTTCAAGATCAAGACGTGCTCAACGTCTTGGCGAACGAGATCGGTTACCGCGAAATTGACGGGAAGTGGAACTGCCGTCCCGACTTTTACGAGGAAGACAAGACTTGCGTTCTTCACTATATGGGCGTTCGCAATCGTCTGCCGAGACTCGACTTGCTCGCCGAGTACGTCGCGCTGACCCCTTACGGCAAATTACCGTTTCAGACGAAATGGTATCAAACCAAACTTAAAATCAACAAAATAGTTTGCCAATTGTGCTGTCTCTTTTTACCCAAGCGCGAATGGAGACGGAAATGTAGAAAACGATTCAAGCTCCGATAACCCAAACAAATCGCAATAAAGGTCGCTTCTCCTTAAACAAACGAACAGGATTCAAAATGTGCCCGTCCAATCAAACGAACTCGCCAATCGAAATAATGCTCGTCTCCGATCAAAACTACGCGCCGTTCCTCGCGACGACAATGGTCTCGATTCTTAAAAACGCCGCGCCCGAGGACGTTTTGAGTTTTCATATCGTCGACGCGGGTCTCTCGCCGCGCGACTTGGAAATAGTCGAGGGAATGAAATCGATAAGACCGTTCGAGCTCCATTATTACAAGCCTAATCTTTCCGAATTCTTGAAACTGTTCCCGGACGATATCGGCGACTTTCCGCTCGTCTGCAATTATCGTCTTTTCCTCACCGAATTCCTCCCGCAAGACCTTGATAAGATCCTTTATATGGACGTCGACGTCGTCGCGCTCGGCAGCTTGCGCGAACTTTGGGAAACTCCGTTCGAAGACCGATTCGTCGCGGCGGCGAAAGACAAGCTCATTCCGGATCAACAATATCACTTGGACGCCTTGGAATTATCGAGCGATCATCTCTATTTCAATTCGGGGATAATGCTCGTGAACGTCAAGAAATGGCGAGAGGACAACCTCCTGCCAAAGATTCTTCGGACGTCGGTTAAGATACGCGACAAAAACGTTTACCAAGACCAAGACGTAATCAACGTCGTCGCGGACGAGATCGGCTATAAGAAAATCTCCTCTACCAAATGGAATTGTCATCCTACGGATTACGTCGAAGGGGAAACGCGAGTTCTGCACTTTATGGGGATTCGCCAGGAGCACCCGCACCTTGACATTCTCACGAGTTACGCGAAGCAAACGCCCTACGGCGGATTGCCTTTTCAAAAGACGTCGTATAAAATTAAGCGCTTCTTTAGAATAATCTCGTTCAAAATCGTCTACTTCTTTTTATTCAAAGGGAAATGGCGAAGAGTTTACCGAAAGCGCTTTACCAAACGATAGACCCCTCGCGACCTCGCGACAGTCGTTTAGAAGTTATATTGCCGATACCCCTTTTCCGGACGCTCGAACTCGCGACTCTTCAAGAGAGCGCGAGTTAGTCCGAATTCGTCTTTGCAACGACTTGGGGTTTCCAGCGACGCCAAGTACGCCGGGGATTTGGGCGTGAGCCGCCCTTCGATCGAGCCCCCGTAGGGCTGGGCGTGGCTGAAATGATAGACCATTCCGTAGTGAACCAAATGGAATCGGTCGACGCCCGTTTTCTCCAAACGCGACGCAAATTCGAGGTCGTCCCCGCCGTATCGCTCGAGTATTTCGTTAAAACCGTTGACGGCGAGCGCGTCGTCTCTCCAAAACGCCAAATTCGCGCCGGCGATACCGCTCCGCCAGTAAGGATCCGCGGACTCTTCGAGCTTTTCGCCCTTCTCCGGTCGCAACCCCGACAAAGCTCGCGCTAAAACGAGCGAACGAATCGCGTGAAATTTTTTCGACGTGCCTCGCGTGAAAAAAGTTACGCAAGGTTCTTGCCCGGCAAGGAGTTGGCGCTTGAGTTTCTCGCGAATATTGACTCGGGAACCGCCGACGTATCGCCCTCGCGCGGCGAACCGAAGATGGTCGGCGATAAAATGCGGATTGAGAAAGCAATCGCCGTCGATCATAATAACGTAATCGCCGGACGCGAGAGCCAAGGCGTTGTTGCGCGAGGCGTTGAGTCGAAAGCCGCGATCCTCTTGCCATGCGCGAATTACGGGAAACGAAACGTCGCGCTTCTCGCAAAACTCGCGGACGACGACGCCGGTTTCGTCCCGAGACCCGTCGTCGGCGATTAAGACCTCGTCGGGGAGAACGATTTGCGTCGCGACGGTTTTCAAGACGAATCTCAAATAATCGGGTTGATTGTAAGTCGTTATAATAAGCGACGTTCTTATCGAGCTCATAGAATCCGTTTCAACGTTGGCTAACGCGAGGCGATCGGCAGTAGTTTCGCGACGACTCGAACGGGACACCCGTCCGCGCCGACGATCGGAAGCGGCGGACACGCGGTCTCGAAAACGCGCCGGGAGTCGAACGGAACGCGGTCGTCGCAAATATCGTCCGCGCCGAATTTTGGCAACGCGTCTAGCGAAGTCAGTCCCTCCAGAATCAAAATCGGGGGATCGGCGCCCAATAAAACGCGATGGCAGTCGGCGTCGGCGTCGGGATCCAAGGTTCCCGCGATCTCGGAGTCGGCGATTTCGGACGACGTTTCGACGCGAACCGGTCGCAGTTCCTCGACTCGCGGGTCGGGAGTCGGAAGGAGTTCTCCAAATTCCGGATCGAACGCCGAGGAGTTGTCGTCGTTTTCCTCGCGCCCCCGATCGCCATCGGCGGCAAGGCGCGGAAACGAAACGAGCGACGGCGTCTCCAATCCCAAAACGCGCAGATTTGGAAACCCGACGAGCCATTCGCAAACCTCGCGGGAAAGGGACGGAAAATCGGTGTAATAATCGGACGCGCCCAAACGCGCCGACCATCCGGTTTGCAAAAAGAGAAACGAAACCGATTCGACGACCGAAGCGAAAGGTTCCAAGTCGTCTACGGTTAGCGCGGCGGGTCGCTCGGGAAGTCGCGCAGCGAATCGAGGGGAGTCGATTCCTATCGCGTCGCGAAAATCGAGAACCGCAGTCTTGCCGAAAAAGAAATCGACGGGAAACGCGTCCAACGTTTCTCCGTCGACAAAATAATGAAAGGGAAAATCGAGATGCGTTCCCAAATGGGAACCGAACGAAAAGAGCGTCCCGCGAAAGCCGTCCGTCGCGCATTCGGCGAAAGGTCGAGCGCTAAAGAGGGGATCCCCGGGATAAACCGGCGATCCCTCGACAATAGGTCTCGACAGATCGAGCCAAACGCTCGACTCGCTCTCGACTCGCTCGACGTTCTCTTCGTTCATCGAATCGCGCCCCGAGCGCGTCAACCGACGAGAAGCTCGCCGATATAATGGATTTGCATCGCCTTCAATTCGGGATCGCGCTTCATCATGCCGCCGAAATGCATCGCGCAACTCATATCGGTCGTGGCGATGTGCTCGACGCCTTGACGAAAGATCTCGCGAATATTCTCGATCTTCTTTTTGCCCATATTAAGAGACGTCCCGGGCATCTTCACGCTAAACGTGCCGCCAAACCCGCAACATTCCTCGACTTTAGGAATGGGGACGTACTCGAGCCCGCGAATATTGTCGATCAGCGCTTGGGTCGCGGCGGCGATTCCCAGCTCGCGCCGCCCGTGGCAACCGATGTGAAGAGCGCACTTGTGGGGGAAGGACGCGCCCAAATCGGTCTTTTTCAAGACGTTGACGAGAAATTCGGTAAACTCGTAAACGCGCGAGCCGACTTCGACCGCAGGGGAATTGGGATCCGCCTCTTTGAAGAAAACGCGACACATCGAGGCGCAAGCGGCGGAAGGGGTTACGATCCAGCGATAGTCGCGAAATACCTCGCCGAAATGGTTCATCACTTTTTTCGCGTCTTCCCAATAGCCGGAATTAAAAGCGGGCTGACCGCAACAGGTTTGGTCCTCGGGGAATTCTAGAGGAACGCCGAGCTTTTCCAAAACCTTAACGGTCGCCGTCCCCGCCTCGGGGAAAAATTGATCGATAAAACAAGGGATAAAGAGCGCGACTGGCTCGCCCTTGTACTCTGGGTAATCCCACCGAGGAACGTTTCTTTCCAACGCTTCAATCATACGAACACTCCGAAAAGGTCTCGAGGAAATTAAATTCTCGAAACTCGATTATTCGACTCGTTTATTGCGAACGGCGTTAATTTCCTTGTCGGCGATATCCGTCCGACTCCAAGAGCCCTCCCAACTAATTTTGGAAACGGCTTCGTAGGCCTTGCGCTTGGCGTCGGCGACCGTGTCTCCCAGCGCGACGACGTCGAGCACGCGCCCTCCGTTGGCGACGACAACTCCGTCGACCAGCTTCGTTCCGGCGTGGAACACCTTGACGTCGGGCAGTTTGGCGGCTTCTTCGAGCCCGGAGATCGGGGCGCCCTTTTTATAGGAGCCGGGGTAGCCCTCGCTGGCCATAACGACGCAGACGGCGGGACGCGGATCCCATTCGAGCGGCTCAAGCAAATCGAGTTTTTCGTCGACCGTCGCCTCGACGATATCGACTAAGTCGGTCTTAAGGCGCGAGAGCAACGGCTGGCACTCGGGGTCGCCGAATCTGGCGTTGTACTCGAGCACGCGAGGTCCCTGCTGGGTCATCATAAGCCCGGCGTACAGGACGCCTTTGAATTTGGCGTCGATGCGGTTCATCTCGACGACGGTCGGGAGCAGAACCTTTTCCTCGATCCACGCCAGCTTTTCGTCGTCGACGAGCGAGGCGGGGCAATAGGCGCCCATTCCCCCCGTGTTCGGTCCTTTATCGCCGTCGTAGGCGGCTTTGTGATCCTGAGCCGGTTGGAGAGTAACGATCGTTCGACCGTCGGTGATCGCGAGAACGCTCGCTTCTTGTCCCGAGAGCCGCTCTTCGATAAGGAAACGCGATCCGGCGTCGCCAAAGGCTCTGTCCTCGGCGATGCGCTTGACGGCTTCCTTCGCCTCCGCTTTGGTCGAAGCGACGGCGACGCCTTTTCCCGCTGCGAGGCCGTCGGCTTTGATCACGAACCCGCCGGGCTCGCTTTCGTCGATATAGCGATAGGCGTCTTCGGCGGAATCGAAGACGTTCGCGCGAGCGGTCGGCACGAGGGCTTTGTTCAAGACCTCTTTGCAGAAGATCTTACTTCCTTCGATTCTGGCGGCTTTTTTGCTCGGTCCAAAGGCTCGAATTCCGGCTTCGGCAAAGGCGTCGACCGCGCCCGCCGAAAGAGGGGCTTCCGGTCCAACGACAACGAGAGAGACGTCGTTTTCCTTGCAAAACTTGATCAGCGCGGGAAAATCGTTTTCCGGGATCGGGACGTTCTCCGCGTCGATCGCGGTGCCGGCGTTGCCGGGCGCGACCCAAACCTTGTCGACCTTCGGACTTTGCGCGAGTTTCCAAGCCAACGCGTGCTCGCGTCCGCCGCTACCCAACGTCAAAACGTTCATTGATATCGCCTCTATTTGGAATTCGAATCGCGTCGCCGAAGCTCCGCGTTTATAGAACGATTATTCTTCGCGCCTCGAAAAAAAACCAAGGACGCCGCGAAAAAAGGTCGGCGCAAAGAGCGCCTTCTCATTGTCCCGCGCCGCCAAATCGCGCTTGGAGAAAGCTCCAAACGGAATTGACCGCGCCCATAACCTGCTCTTTATGATCGACGCAAGTCCAAACGATCGTGGCGGTTCCGATAAGGAATAACCAAAAGGCAAAGTAGTGCAATTTGCCGGCTTTCAGCATCTGCATAAGGTAGAAAAGCGAGATCCACCCTACGGCAAAACTAACAAGGGCGCCGAAAAAGTAAAGAAGTAAATTGGAATCGGGTTGAATCAACGTTCCAACGTTCTCCAAACCAACGGCTTTAACCTGTTCGATTATCTCCAAAATGGCGCCGCCGGCGATCACGGGAATCGACAGGAAGAACGAGAATTCGGCGGACCATTCGTTTCGCATTCCGCGCATCACGCCGGCGGAAATCGTGGCGCCGCTTCGGGACAGTCCCGGCAAGACGGCGAAACCCTGGGCGATTCCGACGACGATAGCGTCCCACCAAGTCGTGTTCTCGACGGTTTTGATCACCGGAGGTTCAAACCCCTCTTCTTCGCAGGCGATTTTTTCGTAATACTCTTCGTCCTCGGTGCGACTATTTCTCCGCATAATCGTCAGTAGAAGCAAGGCGGTAACGAAGAAACAGACGCCGGCGGTCAAACGGCTCGTCTCAATTTGAGGAAAGCGCTCGTGGACAAACAACCCGATGGCGACAGTCGGAATCGTGCCGAGAAACACCAACCAAATCGCTCTAAAATGCCGCGTCAAGACGTCTCCCAATTTCGCGGCAAAGAAGACGATTACGGAGAAGAGGGTTCCCAAATGAAGTAAAATCGTCAGCGTAAAAACGTCGGGAATTTCTAAAAATCTTCCCAAAACGAGTAAATGTCCCGAAGAGCTAATTGGAAGAAATTCGGCAATCCCTTGAACGATCGCCAAAATGAAAACGCGGAAAAAAAGATCGACGTCCATTGGTTCTTCCTCTAGTTTCTACAAACGTTTTCGCCGACGAGAAAAATTGAACGAAGGGGACTATAGCGAACAAGCCCGTTCCTGCGACGCGAAACGGGCTCGTTGTATCGCCGACGCCTAGATCGAGAAGGAGAGCCGACTCGCCCTCGAACTCGCGTTCGATTCAAAACGCTCTACTCTTTGTCGCCTCGTTTTCGCGAATAGTAATCGCTGTTGACGCCCGGCGACTTTTGAGCTTTCTTGGCTTCCTTGTCGTAAACGGGGGAAACGACGCCCGGCGAGACGGGGGCTTTGCTCTTGGTTCCGCCGTACTTGGGCGCGACCGCGCCGTCGGAAACCTCGGCGGACTCCGCGCCGTCGACGTAAATCGGGGCGACGACGCCCGGCGAAACAACTTGACGACCAACGCCGTTCTCTTGCAACTGGACGGTCTTATCGGTGCTGTAGTCGATGATGGTGGCGGTCTCTTTATAACCGATTTTCTTGAGGAATTCGTCCAGAGAAATCGACTTGACGCCCGCGTTCGCCAGAGCTTCCAAGAAATCTTGTTCGTTGCTCTTAATGCGGTTTTTGGTCTCGTCGTCAAGAGTGGAATCCCGATCGACGACCTCGGCGGCGGAATCTCTCGCCAAGACGACGCGATAGATATCGGGACCGATCTTGTCCTCGTGCTGAACGTTGCCGAACTCGTCGATATAAGTGGCGACGTCGGCGCCCGCGGCTTGGACGAGGGTCATGATCTTATTGATGTCGCTTCGTCCGTCGCCATCGATATCGAGGCAATAATCCAGCGCGTACTTAACCGACTCGCCGGGCCGCCACAGCGGCGTGTAGACCAAATCGCCCGACTTGATCGGATCGGACATTTGATCCTCGAGAATCTTAACCTCGCTCATGTGATCGCCAATGGCGCGAACAACTTGCACGCTCCCCTTGGGAGTGACGCCTTCGCCGTCCATATCGAGAACGTCGGGCGAGAAGACGTTGAACGTAGTGAGAGGTCGAACGCCGTCGCGCTCTCCAACGCCAATCCGCGCGATCTTGAGCGCTTGATCGACGTAGAGAATCTCGGAATCGGCGCGCTCGAACGAAGCGTTGGAAAGCTCGTCGACCTTAGCGGCGAGTTCGGTGTTGATTTTAGCGAAAGCGACCTTGGCCTCGCGGAAGTCGACCGCGTTTTGCTTGGCGAGTTCGATCTCGGCGTTCGTGGCGTTCTTGGTTTTATTCAAGTCGCCCGTCTGTTCGTCGTAGCTAGATTTCAGACTGGCGTGAACCTCGTCGGCGTCCGCGAGCGCTTGATTATGCCCCTTTCGTGGATACTCAACTCTCTCGGAAGTCGTTTGAGCTCCATTGGCTATCAAATTACTGACTTCGTCAAATTCGTCGCTCTGATTATCGGTCTTAGCGGTCTCGGAATCAAGAGCGCTCTGGGAGGCGTTGACTTGCTCTTGCAAAGCGCCGTCGTATTCGGCCGACTTCGCCTTAAGACACTCTCCAAGCTCCAAAAGAACGTCGCGATACGAAGAATTCTCAACGTACTCGCTCAGATCGTTTCGAACGTCCTCGCCCACTTGATTGGCGATCTCTTCGTCCGCGACCTCGTCGTACCCAAGCTTGGTCGCTAGCTTTTTCAAATCGGCGACGAGATTGGACTTTTCGCCGTCCAATTTGGTGGCTTGATCGTCGGCGAATTTCTTTTGCTGAGTCTTTTCGGCGACCCCATTCCAAAGGAAATAGCTCGATACTCCCAAGGAAAACGCCAGAATCATAAACACGACGTTGGTTATGACGACGCCTTGATTTCGCATTGATATTCTCCCGCGCGACGATCGCGGTCAAGCGACCGCGCGAAAATTACCCGCCGAAGCCGATCTCCGGATCGGAGTCGACCGAGATTTTGCAACTGCGCGCCGTTGGGCGCGCGAATTCTCGACTTATCCTCTTGGAACGCGGCGACGGAACCCGACGTCCGTCGCTCCGGAGTCTTTGGAGGTCGCGTCCGCGCCCTCTTCGAACAAAGGCAGCGCTCCGCCGGGGGCGCCCTTGGAACTATTAAAAGCGGGGACGATTCCGGCGCTCTCGACGTCGGGACGAGACGCGCGCTCGAGCTCTTTGGCGGCGAGGGTCTCGTCCTTATAGCGCTCTAAGTCGTTCGTTTTCTTGTAGCCGAGTTGAACGAGCAAGTCGGTCAAGAACATTCTCGGAACGCCGTTGGATTCGGCGGATTCGAGAAACGCCTTCTGATCCTCGAGCAACTTCGCCTTTGCTTCTTCGGTCATCCGATCCGCGCTTTCGATTCGCTCCTCAATCGGCTCGTCGGAAACGATGATCCGGAAAACGTCGGGAGTAATTTTGCCGCGAACGGATCCGTCGTCGTCGATATAGGCGGCGACTTCCCCGCCGGAAATTTGGATCGCGCGGTAGACCTCGTCGAAGTCGCTAATTCCGTCGCCGTTTATATCGAGCCGATAATCCAAAGCGTAACGATAGACGTCGCCCGGCCGCCAAAGAGGAGTGAAGACAACGTCGCCGGGCTCGATCGGATCGGTGTTGCTGTCGCTGAGAATGCGCGCCTCGCAAAGATGGTCGTCGAGGCTTCTGGTAACCTGGACGCTGGCCTTCGCTTTAACGCCGCCCTTGACCAAGGCGTCCTTGGAAAAGACGTTGAATTTGGTGAGCGGTCTGGCGCCGTCGAGTTTTCCCACGTCCAAGCGCACAAAACGCCCGGCTTGATCGGTCGCGACGACGCGAGCGTCCGCTTGGTCGAAATCGGCGTTGGTGAGCAAATCGATGCGCCGACTCAAATCGATATTGATCTCCGCGAAATTGTCGGCCGCGTTCTTCTCTTTCTCGGCCTCCTTGCGGGAAACCTCGACGGCCTTTCTAGCGTCGCGACGAACCTTATCAAATTCGAGAGTCTGCTCGTTGAACTGCCCCGTGAGATCCGCGTACTCTTCGCTTTTTCTGGCCAACGCGCTCAGCAAAGTGTCGGTGTTGCTTTTGGCGTTGTCTTCGAAATCGGTTTTAGCGCCCTCCGCAGTCTTAATTTGCCCGTTCGCGTCGTCGTAATTACCGTCGCGAGAATCAATCCGAGCGGCGATGGCGGAGTCTTTTTGCTCGATAAGCCCCTTCAGCTTCGCCACGGCGTCTTTGACGGTAACGTCTCCGGCGGCGTCGCCCAAAGCGCCCTTGATATCGACGTCGATCGCTTCGACGATATCGCCGGCCGGTCTAGAACCGTACCCCAGCCGATCGACGAGATTCTTGAGATTCTCGACCGCTTTTTGCTTGTCGGTTAACGCCGTCGCGACCTTGCTTTTGGACTCGCTCAGCGCCGCGGCGCGCTCCTTGTAGTTTTTGGCGCCCATATATGTCGCGACGCCAAAAACAAGCGTCAAAACGATAAACAAGATAAGAGAGATAACGACTCCCTGCTCATTTCGCATATGTGGCACTCCTCTATAACGGACGACGCGCGACGAC
Organism: Thermoguttaceae bacterium; assembly: GCA_017441605.1. Lineage (GTDB taxonomy): Bacteria > Planctomycetota > Planctomycetia > Pirellulales > Thermoguttaceae > RUG369. The sequence goes on from JAFRXD010000080.1 coordinate 56,255, forward strand.
CATCGACGCGGTCGCGCTTAGCGGCGCCGCCGAAGAAACGGGCGCTCCCCGGTAACCGACGCGCTATAACGCTTGTAGATTATTTTAAGTCGCGAGGGAGTCGACGTCAAACAATTTCTAGCAAAATTACGATTTTTCGGCGAAACTTGTCCCCGTCGTTTCCGGGTCAATTGCTACATTTGTCAAATTGCGCTCTATCGTTCCTCAAAAGAAAAAAGAGTAGCGAGGAAGAGCGTCGCGTTTTGATCTCATTCTTTTTCAACGAATCGACCGTCGACCGACTCGGGCCGAACAGAGTCGGGCTTCCCCTTCGCGGACCGCAAAATCTCGCGTATTTTCTCCAAACGCGCTCCAATTTCGCGCTCGGCGCCGCGATCGGTCGGTCGATAGTACTCGCGCTCGACGCCCAAGTAGTCTTGAGCCGCGACGGCGCCGGGAGCGTCGTGGGCGTATTGGTAACCGGTATGCCCCAAATCTTTCGCCGCTTTAAAATGCGCGTCGCGCAAAATCCGCGGAACCGGCAAAATCCGGCTTTCCCTAACGTCGGCGATCGCGGCGTAAATCGCCTCGGTCGCGGCGTTGGATTTCGGAGCGCACGCCAAATAGCAAACGGTTTGCGCCAAATTCAATTTACACTCGGGAAGTCCGACGATTTCGCAAGCGGTCGCGCAAGAGACGGCGAGGGGCAGCGCGTTCGGATCGGCGTTTCCGACGTCCTCGCTCGCGAGAATCACGAGGCGCCTAGCGAGAAATCGGACGTCCTCGCCCCCTTCGAGCATCTTGGCGAGCCAGTAAATCGCGGCGTCGGGATCGCTTCCTCGAACGCTTTTTATTAGGGCGCTAATCGAATCGTAATGTTCGTCGCCATCGCGGTCGTAGGCGACGGTTCTTCGCTGAGCGGACTCCGCGACGAGCTCCTTCGTCAAAACGATTTTTGGGCGTTCGGCGTCGGGGTCCGAGTCCAACGAGGAGAGCACGGCGACCTCGAGGGTCGACAGGGCGCGCCTGGCGTCGCCGTCGCAGATGGCGGCCAGGTAGTCGAGCGCGTCGTCTCGCAGTTCGACGTCGTAGGCGCCGAGTCCTCGCTCCGGATCGGCGGCGGCCCGACGAACGAGAGCCTTCACGTCGTCGAGACCGAGCGGCTCGAATTGGAAAACGCGACTGCGACTCAGGAGCGCGTTGTTGACGGTAAAGAACGGGTTTTCGGTGGTGGCGCCAATGAGAACGACGACGCCCCGCTCGACGTCGGGAAGGAGCGCGTCTTGCTGGGATTTATTGAAGCGATGGATTTCGTCGACGAACAGAAGGGTTCGCGAACCGGAAACGGAAAGCCTCTCCCGCGCGTTATCGAGGATCTCGCGCAAGGTTTTGACGCCGTCGGACACGGCGCTGATCTGCTTGAAAACCGCTTTGCTTTCCTTGGCGATAAGGAAAGCCAAGGTGGTTTTGCCAACGCCCGGGGGACCGTAAAAAATCATCGACCCGAGCCGATCCGCCTTAAGTAAGCGAGAGAGCAACTTCCCCTCGCCCAAGAAGCGCCGTTGCCCGACAAATTCGGAAAGATTCCTAGGACGCATTCTAGCGGCGAGCGGAAGAGCGCGCTCGCGATTTTGACGCTCGACGGATTCGAATAAAGAGGACAACGGCGATCCTTTCTCCAAGCGACGCGGGTCGCCTCGGGGGGTTAGAACAGAAGTTTTTCGCGCGGGTTCGACCTGTCCAACTTCATTTTTTCAAGCGCCGCGAGGTCTTCGGGAGTCCAGCTCTTCGGGAGCGCGACTTCGAGGACGACGTACAAATCGCCCTCGGTTCCCTTCCCCGTTCGGACGCCGTAGCCCTTAAGCCGCAATTTTTCGCCGCTCGTGGAACCGGGCTTGATTTTTACGACAACGACGCCGTAAGGAGTCGGAACGTCGACTTTGCCGCCAAGAGCGGCTTCCTTCAAGGACACGGGAACGCGAACTCGCAAATTATCCCCGTCTCGATCGTAGAACGGATGCTTTTCGACTTGAATCGTCAGAACGAGATCGCCGTTCGGACCTCCGTTCGGGCTCGGGTCGCCGAGTTCGCGCAGTTTGATTTTTTTGCCCGACTCGATACCGACGGGGATTGTAACGTCCACCGACTTGATCCCCCCGGTTTTGGGGTCGCGCAAAGAAATGGGGACAACGCCCCCCAAAATCGAAACGCGGAACGGAATCGTCAGATTGGAGGTCGTGTTCGGTCCTTTCGTCGGGCCGGTTTGACGACCTCGGCGCCGACGACCGGCGGCGCGATCGCCAAACGGAGAATCGGCCCCGAATCCCGCTCCGCCCATCGAACCTCCGAACGCCTTTAATATGTCGTCCATATTAAAGCTGGCGCTCGTATGGAACCCGCCCGGACCGGACGAAAAACCGCTAAATCCGCTAAACCCGTCAAAATCCGCGCCGTTCATCCCGGCGAACCGCTCGTAATTGTCTCCGAATTGGTCGTATTGTTTTCTTTTTTCCGGGTCTTTTAACGTGTCGAACGCGACCTGCAACTCCTGAAACTTTTTCTTGGCGCCCTCGGGATCGTCGGGATTCAGATCGGGATGATACTTTCGCGCCAATTTCAAGTACGCCTTTTGTATCTCGTCTTGCGACGCGGTCTTTGAAACTCCTAATGTTTTATAATAGTCAGTCGCCATAATAGTAACGTCGGCGAAGTCGCTCTGGCGCCTCGCCGTCCTTTCTCAGAACGTCTCCGAAGAATCCCCGTCGGACGCGACGTCGCGTTAGTGTCCGCACGCGGCGCACCCGGCGCCGGCGGGAAATTTCGGATTTTCGATCGAGAACCCTTTCGCGGTCGGCGTGTCGACAAAATCGATTTTAGCGCCGTCCAAAAAGAGGGCGAATTTCTTTTCGGTCGCGACGATCACGCCGTCGTTATCGTATTTCGCGTCGACGAGCGGGTCAAACTCCGTGTCGAAGCCAAGGGTGTACTGCATTCCGCTACAACCTCCGCCAACGATGATCGCCCTAACGAAAGTCTTAGGATCGAGCCCTTGCGCCTCCATAATGCTCTTAACTTCCTCGACGGCGCGTTCGGTAAGCTCTATCGCCATAGTAAACACTCTCTCAACAGCGGGATTCGACGGGAAAAATCGCGTTTCTTAAAGTTCGCGACGGGAACGACGCTCGTTCGCGCGGTATATTATACCGAATCGCGACCGCGGAAAAACCCCCTCGAAAGCGACTCTCGATACTTACGGAAAGAACTATAGCAATTTCGACGCCGTTCGCGAAGGGATTGGGCGCGAAAAAATCGCGACCGGCGCGGCCCTCTTGACGGTCGCGGGCGAAAAGATAAGATAAGTAAAGCGTTTTGCGGACTCGTCGCGCCCGAATGGAACCGCGACAAATTCGCGCGCTCGCCGATTCTCGCTCGTAAAGTTCGGTAAAATAGCGAATATACAAAGTTAATTAAAAGCGCGTCGATTCGGCTCCCTAAATCATCAGTCGTTTCCCTCGGACAATTGAATCGGACACTCCATGACGTCGAACGATCGACAGAGCGACGACGCGGCGCGCGTCGTCGCCCCTAGCGCGGAAATCTCGCGCGACGAGCTAGCGCTGGAATATCTTGAAAGCCTACCCTACGAGCCTTATCCGTTCCAAGAGGAAGCGATACTCTCCTGGTTCGGCTCGAAACAGGGAGTTCTCGTCTGCGCGCCGACCGGCATGGGAAAGACGCTCATCGCGGAAGCGGGGCTCTACGAGGCGCTAAAAACCGGCAAACGCGCCTACTATACGACGCCTCTTATCGCGCTCACCGAACAAAAATACGTCGAACTGCAACAAGCGGCGGAGCGCTGGGGATTCGATCGATCGGACGTGGGGCTCGTAACGGGAAATCGACGCGAGAACATCGACGCGCCGATACTCGTGGTCGTCGCCGAGATTTTGTTTAATCGCCTACTCTCCTCCGACGCGTTCGATCATTTCTCCGCGCAAAACGGGGCGCGCGAAGCGACCTCGGCGTCTCCGAGTCAAGAGAGCGATTCGAATTCGAGCGCGCCGGTCATCTCCGCGGCCTCGCTCAACGCGAAACGATCGGTCGGAATCTCTTGGCGCGAGATCGAACGAGATCGCCTCGGCGACAAATACGTCGAAAAAGAAGAGCCGGAACCGCCAGGAGAAGCGCTGCCGCAAGTCCCCGTCGATCCGGAAGATTTCGAGGACGACGGAATGGGCGGGTTGACCAACGCGCGGTTTTCGTTCGACGACGTTTCCGTCGTCGTAATGGACGAGTTCCATCAGTTCGCCGATCCGGAGCGCGGGGTCGTGTGGGAATTTACGCTCGGGCTTCTTCCCCCGAGCGTCCGAACCCTTTTGATATCCGCGACGGTCGGGAACGCTTACGAGTTCGTCGGTTGGCTTCGAACCACGGCGAATCGCTCGCTCGATTTGGTGCAATCGACGGAGCGGAAAGTCCCTCTCGTTTACGAATGGGTCGGGGACAAACTCTTGCCGGAACAACTCGTCGATATGTGTCGCGGAACGGAAGAGGAACGGCTCGTTCCGGCGCTCGTGTTCTGCTTTAATCGAGACGAGTGCTGGGCGGTCGCCGAAGTGGCGAAGGGCAAGAGTCTTATCGATTCCGCGCGACAAAAGCTAATCGACGAGGAACTGAAGCAATACGATATGTCGAAGGGCGCGGGGCCCAAATTGCGAACCCTTTTGATACGCGGAATCGGGGTTCACCACGCGGGAATACTTCCGAAGTACCGCCGAATCGTCGAGTCCCTTTTTCAGAAGAAACTTCTCTCGTTCTGCGTTTGCACCGAAACGTTGGCCGCCGGCGTCAACCTCCCGGCGCGCTCGGTCGTTCTGCCAACGTTGTTGAAAGGGCCGTCGGGCGACAAAAAATTGGTCGAGTCCAGTACGGCTCATCAAATCTTCGGACGCGCGGGTCGTCCGCAATTCGACGTCAGGGGGTATATTTTCGCGCTCGCGCACGAGGACGACGTAAAAATCGCGCGATCGAGAGAAGAGTACGACAAGATCCCGGAAGATACGAAAGATCCGCGTCTGCGGGAGGCGAAAAAGAAGCTAAAGAAGAAAATTTTAAAGCGCAGAACCACGGAGCAATATTGGTCGGAAAAGCAATTCGAGCAGTTGCAAACGTCGTCCCCGGGGCGCCTTACTAGCCGCGGTCCGCTGCCTTGGCGACTGCTTGCGCACATGATCGAATCAAATTCCGACTTGCGCCCGGTTCGAACGCTCGTGGCGAGGCGGCTCATGGGGGCGAAACGGCTGGCGGCGATGCAAAAGTCGCTCGACCAGGCGCTTCTAACTCTTTGGCGGGGGGGATTCGCGCGTCTCGCGCCCAATCCCGCGTCGTACGGGATCCCGGAGACGCCGGAAGCGACCGCGGCGCTTTTGGAGCATAGGCGCAGGCTGAAGGAAAAGAAACGTCGCTCGCAACCGTTCGGGGCGGGAATTTTCGACGTCTCTCTCCTCAACGACGCCCCGAGCGACGAACGATTCGATCCAAAACTATACGAAGAAAACAAAGCGAAAATCGCGGAATCGGCTCCGGCGCCCGAATGGAAGTTGCCGGAGGGGATCGACGTCCCCGAGGGATTCGATTTTTTCGGAGGGAACGACTTATTCGACCTCGACTCCCTCGATCCAAGTCCCGAACAATCGGGGAACGACGACGCGGAATCGGAAGATCGAGAAAGCGAGGAAGAGTCCGAATCTTCAACTCCGACGTTCGGAACTTTTTCAATCCTCTCGGGCCTGGGCTCCGGGGCCGAACCGGCCAAAGAGGAACCGGCGAAACCGAAGTTCGATCTCAACTCCCTTCGCGAGGACGTTCGGGATCAACTCGCGGCCTCGTACAAGGCGGAGCGCGCGTATCCCACGCCCAAGATGAGAATACTGACGAGTTTGCGCGGAGTCAATCCGATCTACGGGGCGTTTTTGCTCGAGCAGCTCGGTTTGGCGGATCGCAACGAGCGCCTGCAAGCGCTCGAAAGCCTCTTGGAGACGCCGACGACCGTGGCGCGCTTTCTGCGCGTTCCGAAATACGACGAGCTCCCGGCGGGAGCGCTCGCGAGCGCGCGACTCGACAAGGAGTTGTTGCGCCTGGGGCTCGCCTCGGCGGAAGAGCTGTTTCCTCGCTCAGAAGAAGAGGAAAAGGCGTTTTGGGAGCGCAGAAAACGCTTTGGAGATTTTTACGAAGAACCGATTTATCTAATCGGGTTCGCCGAAAAATTGCGTCGACTCTTCGACTACCAGTATCCCGGCGTTTCGGTTCGAGTCTCGCCGATTTGGGCGGCGGGAGAGTTGATCGGCGAGTTCAACGGCGACTTTAATAAGTTTATTTTATCCAAGAGTTTGCAAAAACAAGAGGGCGTCGTCTTCCGACACTTGTTGCGCCTCGTTCTCTTGGTGCAAGAGTTTATTCCTCTCGATCCCAAAGAGGGTTCCGCGCTCGAATGGCGCGCCGACTTAACCGACGTCGCCGAGCGATTGGTCGCCTGCTGCAGAGACGTCGACCCGTCCAGCGTGGAGGAAACGCTCAGTTTTTCGAAAAAGGCGGACGCGCTTCAGAAAAGCTAAGTTCCGTCCCAACTTTATATCGCGATTTTATCGTCCTTGAGAAAGGCTTTCCTTATGTCCAAGAAAACCGCGCTACTGGCGTTCCTCGCGCTCGGTTTGATTTTCGCCGCGAACGGCGCTCGAGCCGACGAGGGCATGTGGCTCTACACGAATCCCCCCGTCAAGCAGATGAAAGAGAAATACGGCGTCGACATAACGCCGGAACAACTCGAACACCTTCAGAAATCGTGTCTTCGTTTCGCGACGTACGGTTCCGCTTCGTTCGTTTCGGCGGACGGACTCATTCTAACGAACCATCACGTTGGATTGCGAACGGTCTCCTCTCTCAGCACAAAAGAGAACAATCTCGTCGAGAAAGGTTTCAAGGCGGAGAAATTCGAGGACGAACTGAAGTGCCCCGGGCTTCAGCTCGTTTTGCTGCAAGAAATCGTCGACGTAACGGCGCAAGTGGAAGAGTCGGTCGCCAACGCGAAAAACGAAGAAGAATCGAACGCCGCGCGAGTCGCTAAGATCAAGGAAATCGAGGAAGCCGCGAACAAGGAAAAAGGACTTTCCTGCAAAGTGATCGCGCTTTACCAAGGCGGGCTTTACCACCTCTATTGCTACAAAGAATTTAACGACGTGCGCCTAGTCTTCGCGCCGGAAGAGAGCATTGGATTCTTCGGAGGCGATCCGGACAACTTCGAGTATCCCCGCTACAATCTCGACATAACTCTTTTCCGCGCCTACGAAAACGACAAGCCTTACCGTCCGGAACACTACTTGAAATGGAGCGAAAAGGGCGCGATGGACGGGGATTTCGTTCTCGTCTCCGGATACCCGGCGCGAACCAATCGTTTCAACACGATCGCCGACTTGGAATACCAACGCGACGTCTATTATCCTCACATGATGAGCAAGTATCGACGTCGAGAGACGGCGTACAACGTCTACAAATCGATCGGCGCGGAAAACGCGCGCCGGATCGCGACCGATCTTTTCGGGATTCAGAACTCTCGCAAAAACCGCGGAGGGATTTTGCAAGGCTTGCAAACGGAAACGCTTATGAAGCCGAAGACCGACGCGGAAAACGAACTTCGCAAGTTGGCGAAAGAGCGCGGAACGATCGATTTCTCGCAAGGAGATCCCTGGGACAAGATCGCGAGCGCGATTTCCGAGTGGTCGACGGTTTACGTCGCCTTCGACCTGCTCGAGGCGAACGAGGCGTTCTTTGGCTCCAAACAGATCGGTCGCGCCAAGGCGATCGTCCGTTACGTCGAAGAAGCCGCCAAGCCGGAAGAAGAGCGCGAAGAAGCCTATAAGGGCGAGGGGCTTGAAAAGAGAAAGAACGAACTGCTCTCGGACGACTCGTCCGAGTACGACGAGATCAACGTCCTGAAACTCGGCGATTCTTTGTCGATGTTGTACGAATTGTCGCGACCTTGCGACGGAGGCCGGGCCATCGGTTCGGTCGTCGTGCCGACCGCGGCGTTCGAGACGATTTACGGCGGCGTCTCGCCCAAAGCGCGCGCTATTCAAATCTTGAAAAACTCGAAGGTTCTTAATAAGGAATTCGTTCAACAAGTAATCGACGGCGGAGTCGACGCGCTTGAAAAGTCGGACGACCCCGCGATCCAAATCGCGTTCGCGATCGAGCCGATTTGCTCCAATCTTCGTCGATTCAATAAGAAGGTCGAAGAAATCAAGAGAATCGAGTACGCCAAAATAGCCAAGGCGCGATTCGCGATCTACGGGGACGCGGTCTATCCGGACGCGACGTTCACTATGCGCCTAACCTACGGCAAGGCTTGCGGGTACAAGACCGACGAGGGAGCCGACGTTCCCTACGCGACGAACGTGGCGGGGGCTTACGAACACGCCGCGGAGCACAACTACGAGGATCCGTACGATCTCTCCGAATCGTGGCGAAAAGCGAACCAAGAGGGTCGCGCGCCGAAGGAGTCGCTCCTCAACTTCGTTACGACCAACGACATTATCGGGGGCAACTCCGGCAGTCCGGCGGTCAACGCGAAGGGCGAAATCATCGGTTTGATTTTCGACGGCAACGTTCAATCGCTCATTGGCAACTTCGCTTACGAGGACGTCCAAATGCGCGCCGTGTTGGTGCACTCGCAAGCGATTCGCGACGTCCTCCGCGACGTCTACCAACTTCCCCAACTCGCCGACGAGCTTGGGCGCTAATTCCTGGTTTCGCTCGAGCGCCGGTCGACTCGGCGCTCGAGCTTTTGGTTTAAATACGAGACCCGACCGTTTAAAGAACGCTTATGAAAACAACTTCCGTTCGTCTCGCGCTCGTCGCGACCGCGGCGCTTTTCGCCGGTTTTTTCGTCGCGCGCCTCGCCCCCGCCGACGAGGGAATGTGGCTCTATTTCAATCCTCCGGTCGAGCGAATCAAAGAGAAATACGGCGTCGAACTAACGCCGGAGGCGCTCGACCATCTTAGAAAATCGAGTCTGCGCTTCGCGACCTACGGAAGCGCGTCGTTCGTTTCGTCCAACGGGCTCGTTATGACGAACCATCACGTTGGAGAGATGACGGTCAATTCGTTGAGCTCCGAGGAAAACAACTTGGCGCGCGACGGATTTATCGCGGAAAAACTTGAGGACGAAATCAAATGTCCTCGTTTGAAACTTCGTATGCTATCGGAACTTATCGACGTTACGGATCGCGTCAAAGAGGCGAGCGCGAGCGCCGAGGACGAAGAGTCGGCGAATCGAGCGGAGCGCGAGGCGAGTCGTCAAATCGCCGAGAGCGCGAGCTCCGAAAAGGGACTAATTTGCGAAGTTCAAAGCTATTTCGCCGGTTCGCTTTACCTGCTTTATTGTTATAAAGAGTTCGACGACGTTCGTCTCGTGTTTTCGCCGGAGAAGAACGTCGGATTCTTCGGCGGAGACGCGGACGATTTCAGCTATCCGCGGTACAATCTCGACGCGGCGTTTTTCCGCGTTTACGAGAACGACGAACCGTATCGTCCCGAACATTTTCTAAAGTGGAGCGAAAACGGCGCGTCGGAGGACGAGTTTGTTCTCGTCTCCGGACATCCGGCTCGAACCGATCGATATAAGTCGGTCGCCGAATGGAAGTTCCTGCGCGACGTTTACTATCCCCGATTAATCGACAAATATCGGCGCGAAGAGGCGACTTACTCGCTTTACAAAGCGATCGAAGAGGAAAACAAGCGATCGGTCGAGAATCCGAGAGCGTTTCCAACTCGTCGCCGACGAAACGACGAGGCGACGCTTCAAAGTCTTCAAGCGGGTTCCGTTATGGGAGCCAAAATCGCGGCGGAAGAAGAATTGAGACGACTCGCCAAAGAGCGCGGCGCGCTCGACTTCTCGCAAGGGGATCCTTGGGAAAAGCTGGAGGAAGTCTTTCGAGAGCGCTCCGAAACCTATTTGGCGGGCGACCTAGTCGACTCGCTATTCGAGTTGTCCGGACGCGCTCTTTCGCGAGCGGAAACGATTGTCGACTTGATCGAAGACGCGTCCAAACCGGTCGATCAACGCGAGCGATACGTCGACGACGACGAGATCGCCGCGCAACGCGAGCGCTTGGAAGTCGAGACCCGGCGCGAGTTCGGCGCTTTCGACGAGCTGAGACTGAGCGACGCGCTCAACGCGCTGTTCGTCGAGTCGCGCCAAGTCGAAGGAGGTCGAGCGATCGGCGGAGTCGTCGTCCCGCGTGCGAGTTTCGACGCGATTTTCGCGGGGGTCTCGCCTCGCGCCCGCGCCGGGCAAATCGCCCGCGACGATAAGATTTTCGACAAAGAATTCGTCGCTTCCCTACTCGACGGAGGAATTGAAGCGCTCGAGTCGTCAGACGATCCCGCGATTCAAATCGCGCTGGCGCTTCGACCGATTCGCGAGCGCGCTGAAGAAGCCGCGAGATTGGTCGAGGAGGCGAAAGCGCGAGAATATCCCAGAATCGACCGAGCGCGCTTCGCGGTTTACGGAGCCGGTGGGGTCGCTCCAAACGCCGATTTCACTCTCCGCCTGACCTACGGCGCCGTCGCCGACTGTTTGGGGAACGACGGAAACGTCCAACGTTTCTCGACGAGCGTTCGCGGGGCTTACGACCATGCGAGCGAGCGCGGTTGGGAATCGCCGTTCGACCTGTCGCCTAGGTGGCGCGAGGCTGAAAAAGAAGGTCGAGCGCCAATGGACTCGCCGCTCGACTTCATCGCGACGAACGACGTAACGGGGGGCAATTCGGGGAGTCCGGCGGTCAACGCGAACGGCGAGGTCGTCGGCTTGATTTTCGATATTAATTTCCCGATGCAAGCTGCGAACTACTCGTTCGATCCGAAACGAACGCGGGCGGTTCTCGTTCATTCGCGCGCGATCGTCGACCTAATTCGGGACGTTTATCAATTTCCGCGACTCGTCGACGAGCTTGGTCGTTGACGCTCGCAAAACCTTAATTTACGAATTGAAGAAATGGCGCTAACGCCCTATTTAATTTTTGGTACCGGCAATAGAAACAAAGGGATCGAGACGACGCGAGTGATCGCGCCGAGCGGAGTCCGCCTCGTTACGTTGGCGGACGTTCCAAACGCGATCGACGTCGTCGAGGACGGCTCGACGTTCGGCGAAAACGCTCGAAAAAAGGCTTGCGAACAAGCGCGACATTTGCGCGAGTGGACGCTCGCCGAAGATTCCGGGATCTGCGTCGACTATCTCGACGGAGCCCCCGGCGTTCATTCGGCGCGCTTCGCGCTTATGGATCGCTGCGACAACAAGCGCAACAATCAACTGCTGTTGGAAAAACTCGAAGGGGTTCCCGTCGAAAAGCGAACCGCTTATTACGCGTGCCATATGGTCCTTTCCGATCCGAAGGGCGACGTAAAATTCGAGGTCGAGGAATACTGTTGCGGAACGATTCTTTTCGAGGAGACGGGAAACGGGGGATTCGGTTACGATCCTCTTTTCCGCCCGAACGGGTATTCCGAAACGTTTGGAATTCTTTCGCCCGAAATCAAAGCGCGAATAAGTCATCGCGCGAAGGCGACTCGGATTCTCGTCCCCTATCTCGTCGACTTGGTCGCCGACGGAACGCTACCAATGAAACAATTTGACTAATCGAGGTTTGTAAATATGTCGGAATTTAATTTGCGAGATTACTGTCTCGACGTCGCAAAGCGCGCGAAGAAGGCTTCCAGAGCGCTCGCTTCGGTTTCGGGTTCCAAGAAGAACGAATGGCTCGAGGTCTGCGCGCGCGAGCTCGTCGAGCGCAAGGACGAGATTCTCGCGGAAAACGCCAAAGACCTGAGCGCCGCGCGAGAAGCGAACCTAAAGCCTTCGATGATCGATCGTTTAACGCTCTCGGAAAAGACGCTCGGCGAGATGGCCAAGGCGCTTCGCGAGATCGCGGCGTTTCCGGAGCCAATCGGCTCGGTGATCGGTTCGAACGTTCGTCCCAACGGATTCGAGGTCCAAAAAGTCCGCGCGCCGCTCGGAGTCGTTTTCTTTACCTACGAGTCGCGTCCCAACGTAACGACCGACGCGGCGGCTATTTGTATTAAAAGCGGTAACGCAGTCATTTTGCGCGGAGGCAAGGAGGCGTTTCGCTCGAACTTGATTCTCGGGAAAGTTCTCGCCGACGCCGCGCGAGAAGTCGGGCTCCCCGAGGACGCCGCGCAACTGCTCGAAACGACGGATCGCGACGCGATCGACGAATTCCTCCATCTGCCGGAATACGTCGACGTCGCGATTCCTCGCGGAGGCTCCGCGCTAATCGAGCGCGTTGCGCGCGAGGCGAAAATGCCGGTGATTAAGCACTTCGCGGGCAACTGCTGCGTCTATGTCGACGAGTTCGCCGACTTGGACGTCGCCGAAAAGGTGTTGATCAACTCAAAGTGCCAACGACTCGGAACCTGCAACACGGCCGAATCGTTGCTCGTCCATTGTAAGATCGCGCGCGAGGCGATCCCGCGCTTGGCTAAGGCCTTGGCGGACAAGGGTGTGGAAATTCGCGGCGACGAGGCGTTTCGCGCCCTTTCCCCGGACGTCGAGATTAAGCCGGCCACCGAGGAAGACTATCGAACCGAATACCTCGCGGCGATCATTTCCGCGAAAGTCGTCGACTCCCTCGACGACGCGATCGCCCATATTAACGAGACGAGCTCCGGTCACACCGAGGCGATTATTTCTCGCGATCTCGGCTCGATCAAGCGTTTTGTCGCGGGAGTCGACAGCGCGGCGATCACCGTCAATTCGAGCACGCGTCTTCACGACGGCGGGCAATTTGGACTCGGCGCGGAAATCGGGATCAGCACCGATAAGTTCCACGTCCGCGGCCCGTGCGGAATCGACGGATTAACAAGTTATAAATACGTAGTTTACGGCGACGGCGCGATTCGCGAATAATCGCTCGCGTCGGCGCGTTTTTCACGCCAAAAGCGCGTCGGATCGCGGATCCGGCGCTTATCGCTTATGCCTTCCGAGCGCCCCAAACGATCGAGAGGTCGCTCCTCGCGCCCCCTCGCGACGAACGACCTCGTTCGACAGATCCAAGCCAAATTAAACCGCGTCTTTCTCTGGGACGCGGAATCGTTGCGTCGTCGCTTAACGGGTCTGCGAAAGGAGTTGGGGCGCCTCCAAACGCGAGAAAACGCCAATTTCGACGACTGGAACAAACGAGCGAGCGAGCTCTCCCTCGATTGCGATTTGTCGATCGAGCGAGTCGAAAAGCGGCGCGAGTCGATTCCTAAAATAGAGTACGATTTGGAGCTTCCGGTCGTCGAGCGCCGCGAGGAAATTAAGAAACTAATCGCGGAAAATCAAGTCGCGATCGTCTGCGGAGAGACGGGTAGCGGCAAGTCGACGCAACTTCCCAAGATCTGTCTAGAGCTCGGTCTAGGAACGCGAGGGCTTATCGGGCACACGCAGCCTCGCCGAATCGCGGCGCGCTCGATCGCGTCGCGCGTGGCCGACGAGCTTCGCGTCCCTCTCGGCAAAGAGGTCGGCTACAAAATTAGGTTCTCCGACGAGACGTCGGACAAGACGCTCGTCAAACTAATGACGGACGGGGTGTTGCTGGCGGAAACGCGCTCGGATCGATATTTCGACAAATACGAAGTCGTGATCGTCGACGAGGCGCACGAGCGCTCGCTCAACATCGATTTTCTTTTGGGTATGCTCAGGCGAGTTCTGGAGCGCCGACGCGATCTGAAAGTGATCGTAACCTCGGCGACAATCGACGCGGAGCGATTCGCCCAGCATTTCGCCAGCGCGAAAGGGCCGGCGCCGATCGTCGAGGTTTCCGGTCGAACTTATCCAATAGAAATCGTTTACCGACCGGTCGACGAATGGAAGCTTCGGCGAGAGGCGGCCGCCCTTGAAAGGGGCGAGTCGCCGAGCAAGACGCGCGACCTCGACGACGAGGACGCCTTCGAGGCGACCCTTTGCGACGCGGTCGACGAAATGGCGCGACGCGGAAACGGCGACATGCTAATCTTTATGCCGACCGAGCGCGATATTTTCGAAACGGCGAAACTGCTCAAAGGACGGGCGATCCCGGGAGACGACGCCGTTCGCAAAACGACGATTCTCCCGCTTTACGCGCGGCTATCGTCCGACGAGCAACAGAAGATTTTCGGCAAGACCCCGCATCGGAAAATCGTGGTGGCGACAAACGTCGCGGAATCGTCCCTCACCGTGCCGGGCATTCGATATGTCATCGACGCCGGAACCGCGCGCATAAGTCGCTATTCCGCGAGGACAAAGACGCAACGTCTCCCGATCGAGCCGATTTCCCGCGCCTCGGCGGATCAACGCGCGGGGCGTTGCGGGCGCGTCGGTCCCGGCGTGTGCGTTCGTCTGTACGACGAGCGCGACTATCTTCAGCGCCCCAAATACACGACTCCGGAAATCCAGCGATCCAACCTCGCCTCGGTCATTTTGCAAACGAAAGCGCTTCGCCTTGGGGACGTCGCGCTGTTTCCCTTTATCGACCCTCCGAGTCGCGCGTCGGTCGAGGACGGGTACAAGACCCTCTTCGAGTTGGGCGCGGTCGACGAGCGAAACGAACTGACGAAAATTGGAGAGACGCTAAGCCGACTCCCCGTCGATCCCCGCATCGGGCGCATGCTGCTCGCGGCGAACGAAGAAAACGCGCTGCGCGAAACCCTCGTTATCGCGTCGGCGCTGGAGATACTCGATCCGCGCGAGCGCCCGAGGGAGAAGCGAGAAGCGGCCGATCTGAAACACGAGCGATTCCTCGACGAGAATTCGGACTTCCTCTCCTATTTGAAGCTGTGGGATTTCTGGCGCGAACTGAAATTAAAGCTGTCGAAAAATCAGCTCCGCAAAGCGTGTCGGGAAAACTTTTTATCGTACAATCGGATGCGCGAGTGGTCCGACGTTTACTTGCAGTTGTCGCAACTGACGCGCGAGCTGAAATTCGAGTCGCGCCCGCGCCGCGACGACTACGACGCGATACACCGATCCGTTTTGACGGGGCTCCTTTACGGAATCGCGCTAAAGTCCGAAACTGGAAGCGAGTACAAATCGACGAATTCGGGCAAATTTCTGATTTGGCCCGGCTCGGGACTTAAGAAAAAGCCCGAGTGGCTCGTCGGAGCTGAGCGTATCGAAACGACGCGCTCCTATTTGCGAACGGTCGCCAAAATCGACCCGGCTTGGATCGAGGAACTCGGCGCGCATATTATCGACCGAACGCGGCGCGATCCGTTCTGGAATCGCGAGACGGGGAAAGTCCACGCCTACGAGAAAGTCTCCCTTCGCGGCCTAACGCTGATCCCGAGACGACGAATCAACTACGGACCGATCGATCCGGTTAAGGCGCGAGAGATTTTTATTTACGAAGCGCTCGTCAATCAGGATTTTGATTGTTCGCTCCCCTTCTTCGATCACAATCGCAAGATTCGCGAAGAGGCGGAAGACCTTCGGGACAAGATGCGGCGACACGATTTTGTCAAATCCCTAGACGCGGTTTACGACTTCTACGACGCGCGACTTCCGGAGCGCGTTTACGACTGGGAATCGCTAAAGAAGTGGCACAGAACCGCGACTCCCCCCGAGCGCAAGGCCCTCTTCGCGACCCTTCCCGACTTTTGCGCCGCGGAGGACGTCGACGAGACGACGATGGAGGCGTTTCCCGACGCGCTCGTCTGCCAAGACTCGACCCGCTATCCGCTCGAATACGCGTTCAAACCGGGCGAGGAGGACGACGGCGTTACGATCGTCGCCCCGATCGAGGGGCTTCGTCAGCTCGACTCGCGCAAACTCGGCTGGCTCGTCCCGGGACTGCTCGAGCAAAAAGTGGTCGCGCTTCTCAAGTCGTTGCCGAAAGAGATTCGACGAGAACTCGTGCCGGTTCCCGAAACGGCAAAAACGATACTGCGCGACCTGCGCTACGGAACCGGCTCCTTGGAGGAGGCGCTCGCGCGCGAAGTATCGCGGATCGCGGGCAAAAGGACGACCGTCGACGACTTCGACGCGTCCAAACTTCCCAAAGAACTGCGCTTTAACGTGAAGGTCGTCGACGACAAAGGCGAGGTTCTCGACGAGGGCCGCGACCCCGAGGAACTGAGAAAGCGGCTCGGCGTCGAAATGAAAAAGTCGCTCGAATCGACGATCGACCCTAAGTGGACGCGAGACGGGATCGTTAAGTGGGACTTTGCCGCCCTGCCCGACTCCGTGTCGATAACCCGCGGCGGCGCGACCGTCTCGGCGTACCCCGCGCCGATCGATCCGCGTTTCGCCTCGGGCAAATTCGCGCCCGACGCGGGTCGGCCCAAGACGGTTTCGCTCCGGCTCTTCGACTCTCGCGACAAAGCGATGCGCGCGGGGCTCCTTGGAGTGGAGCGTCTCTTCGTTATCGCCAACTGGCGCGATCTGAAGACCCAAGCGCGCCATCTTCCGTTTATGGAGAAAATGCGAGCGATCTCTCGTTCGATTCCCGGTTTCGACGTCGACGAAGGGGCGGCGGAATTGATCGGACGAATCGCCCTGGACGCGAACGTTCTCGAACTTCCTCGCGACGAGGGCGACTATAACCGCGCGGCGGCGCGAGGGCGCGAGCGAATCGGCCTCGCGACCCAGGACGCGACCGGATGGCTTTCGCGATTCCTCGACGGGTATCACGAGGCTCGACTCGCGACGGAGCGCCGTCGGGGAGGTCCCGCGAGCGCCGTTTGCGCGGACGTCGATCGACAAATCGGTCGCCTGCTCGAGCCCGGTTTTTATTTAACGGTTCCCTGGGAACGACTTAAAGAATATCCTCGATATTTCAAAGCGATCGTCCTTCGATTTGACAAATGGACGAACGGGGGCTCGCAAACCGACCCCCAATTCGCGGAGGAGTTGGAAAACTACTGGCGACGTTTCGAAGAGGCGTCGGCTCGCGCGGAGGCCGCGGGCGTTATCGTCCCCGAATTGGAGACGTTTCGCTGGGCGCTCGAAGAATACCGCGTGTCGTTGTTCGCGCAACGACTGGGAACCGCGATGAAAGTTTCGCCGGTTCGTTTGGAGAAAATATGGGAAAAGGCGACGTTTTAAACGAACGTGTCGTTCGGACGCGTCGTCGCGACTAAGAGTTGGAAGGAACAGCTATGAGACAGGGTTATTTGCGAGTTTGCCTCGTCGTCGACGCCTCGGAGTCGACGTCCGCGCTCAACGACGTCGTTCAAAATTCGGCGCGCGAGTTCCTCGAACGACTTCGCGCCGATTTTCGACCGATCAAGCGCCTCGACGTTTTCCTTTTTTCCGAGCGCGTCGTTCAAACGGCGAGCGACTTTGACGTCAACTCCGCGTCGCGCGAGGATTTGTTCCGAACGATCGAATTCCAACCCGGCGGCGCGTCGGCGATTAACGACGCCCTTTGCGTCGTCGTGGACGATCTCGGGTATCGATTGAGCGAGACGCCCGAATCGGAGCGTCCGGAGCGCGTGCTTTTCGCGATCGCGACCGATGGACGCGACAACGCGAGCCGACATTTTAGTTTGTCCGATTTGTGGTCTCGCATAACGCGCCAACAGTACGAGTACAGTTGGGAGTTCGCGTTTCTCGTCGGCAAAGCGAACGATTTGCGGGAGAATTGCCCTCTCGACGAAACGCCGTTCGAACCGATCGTCGAGCGCGTCGAAGGAGTCGGCGAAAACCGCGACGCCGCGGCGTCCAACGAGGACGTTGAAGCGGAGGAAGAAGCCCCTTCGGACAATTTCGACGTCGCTTCGTCGGAAAAGGAACTTTCGGACTCAAAAGAATTTGTGAAAGACGAACCTGTCGCGAAAGAGTTCGACGAACTCGACGAGGAAGTTTCCGAAGACGAGAACGAAGACGAAGATTTTGACGAGGAACTTCCGGTAGAGGAAGAACTTCCGGAAGACGAAAACGAAGATTTTGACGAATCCGAGGAAGAAGAAGGGTTCGACGAACTCGACGAGGAAGTTTCCGAAGACGAAAACGAAGACGAAGATTTTGACGAGGAACTTCCTGTAGAGGAAGAACTTCCGGAAGACGAGAACGAGGAAGAAGATTTCGATGAAACTGAAGAAGAGGCGCTAGAGGAAGAAATCTCGGAAATCGAGGCGGTCGAAGAAGCCGAGGTCGAGTTCGAGAACGTCGACGACGCGTCCGATTTCTCGACTGAGGAAAACGACGAGAACCGCTTGGAAGAGCCCGAGGGAATAGAGGAGTCCGATGATTCCGATTGTTTACCCGAGGAATCGACCGACGAAGAATCTGAGAAACTCGACGAAGAAATCTCTAAAATGGAGGAATTCGACGAGGCTCCCGAGCCGGAGGAATCGAGCGAAGGATCCGCAACGAACGGGCTTTGCGCGGACGCCCAATTCCCCGTTCTAAAACCGTTGGAAGAAATTCTCGGCGGTTCCGACGCCGAAACGAACGAGGTCGACGACGAATCGAACTCGAGCGAGCAAATTTTGGAAGAAGTTGGCGACAAAGGCGCGCGAGAACGAGACGAGGAAGACCTTGGGAACGCGTTCGATGGAACGATAGACGAATTGACCGAAGAGGCGCCGGTCGAGGAAGTTGGCGTCCAAGACGCGCAAGAGGAAGTCGTTGTCGAGACTTCTTCTTCCGAAGAATCGGGCGACGAGGCGTCCCTCGAAGAGGAAGTCGCAGAAGAGAACGCGCAAGAGGCGGAAGAAGAAAGCCTTGAAGAAGTCTCCGAGGGTTCGGAAGACGAGAGCGCCGAAGGGACGATCGACGAGGAAGTCGCCGAGGAAAACGCGCAAGAGGCGGAAGAGGAAGTCGTTGAAGAAGCTTCCGAGGACGCGAACGACGAGAGCGTCGAAGAGACGACAGACGAGAAAGTCGACGAAGAGGACGCGCAAGCCGCGGAACAAGAAGTCCTTGAAGAAGCATCCGAGGATTCGGGCGACAAGAGCGTCGACGAGACAACCGGCGAAGAAGTCGCCGAAGAGGACGCGCAAGCCGCAGAAGAAGATGTTGTTGAAGAAGCATCAGAGGAATCGGACGACGAGAACGTCGAAGATGCGACAGACGAAGTAGTCGCCGAGGAAAACGCGCAAGCCGCAGAAGAAGATGTTGTTGAAGAAGCATCAGAGGAATCGGACGACGAGAACGTCGAAGATGCGACAGACGAAGTAGTCGCCGA
>JAFRXD010000081.1 GCA_017441605.1 Thermoguttaceae bacterium
AGGCGTGGAAAATTCCAAATCGCCGAAAGCGCGAAAACCCCGTTTGACTCGGGAAAATACGGGGCAAGAGCAAAGAGCGCGGACTGGCGTTAAACGCTTTGCAAGCCGAAGGTCGCCGGTTCGATCCCGGTAGGCTCCATTAGTCGTTCGCCCGCAAATTTGCGAGCGAGCGCCGAATGGTAAAAAGTTCTCGCTTCGTCGGTCAACTCGAAAAACGTATACATGTATACGAAAATCGTTTTTGGAGCCGACAGTGGAACGTTTGTCTAAAAATAAACTCTCCGAGCGAGCGTTGACTCGCAAAAAACCGACCTTGCGGCGCTTGAAAAGCCGCGACCTCGCGTTCGTCGACCACAACGGTCGACGATTCTACTTTGGAAAATGGAACGCGCCGGAGACAGTGAGGCGCTACGCCTCGTTCCTCGCGAAACTCGACGCGGGCGCCGACCCGTCCGAGCCGGACGAGCGCGAGCCTCCGACCTTGGCGGAGCTCGCCGTCGAGTTCTTCGAGGCGAGAAAGAACTACTACGTCAAGAACGGAAAGCAGACCAACCAGCTCGCGCGATTTAAGACCGCGCTGGAATACCCGCTCTTACTGTATCCCGACCTCCCCGTCGACAAGTTTGGGCCTAAAAAGGCGCTCGAGTGCCGCGACGCGATGGAGCGCTCCGGTCGCTTCGCGAGGCAGTATATAAACACCCTGGTAAATTGCTTGCGCGGCGTTTTTAAGTTCGGAGTCGAGCGAGAGCTCGTCCGTCCGGAAACGCTCCAAGCGCTCCAAGCGATCTCGCCGCTGAAGCGCGGGCGCTCTTGCGCTCGCGAGCGCGTCCCGATAAGACCCGTCCACCCGGACGACGTGGAGAAAACCCTCGCCGAGCTCTCCCCGACGGTCGGCGCGATGGTTCGCGTCCAGCGCTACACCGGGATGCGACCGGGCGAAGTGTGCTCAATGCGCGTCGGCGATTTTGCCCGCGACGGCGAAGTTCTCGTTTATATGCCGCGAACCGACAAGACCGACTGGCGGCGCGAGATCGGCGACTTCAAAAGAATACCGCTCGGCCCCAAAGCGCAGGCGGTTCTCGTCCCTTATCTGATGGAGAAAGAAGACGACCGCGACGCCTATCTCTTTTCGCCGATCGACGCGGCGCGAGACTTGGCGCTCGAGCGTCGGGAAAAAATCGACGTACTCTTGCGTCAGCGCCTCGCGCGCCTCGTCGACGCGATCGCCGGAGAATCGCTCGGCGAATCCGTCGGCGTCTAGTCCGGCTTCCTTCGCCTTGTCCGAGCAGAGCGCGAACAGCAGGTCGATCAGAAAGACGGGATCCGCCGTCTTTTCGAGAAAATACTCCGGATTGAGCAAGTCGCCAAAGTCGGCGCGCGTCCGCTTGAACGAGAGGACGGTCAGCTCGACCGCCCACGTCGCGCCGCGATTATCGATAAAAGTTCTCATTGGACGTTCTCCTCTTGGTTATCAAGTCCCGGAACCCGTCGTCGTCGAGTGGGACGGCTGGCTCGACGAGCTCGCGTTGGCGGACGGGCGAATCGAGACCGAGTAGGTCTCCTCGCCCGCGATCGGAGAGTTCGCGCCGAACTTCGTAACGACGAACTCGCCGGACACGGTCTGCCCGCCCGCGTCGGAGAACGACACGTGAATATCGGACCCCGCCCAAAACGCCTCTCGGAGCGTCGCGACGCAAGGCGCGTCCGCCTCGACCTCGAAGTCGATCGGGAAATCTTTCTGCCCCGCCAAGTAGCGCTTGAAGTCGTACCCGCGCGACTCGACCGCGACTTCGTTCGCGGAGACCTCGCACGTCAAGTCCTTAATCCCGGTTCCGGCGGTCGCGGAGGATCCGGATCCAAACGTCAAATTAGCGTCGATACCAAGTCGAGCCATCGTTTATTCTCCATTGCTTCTTAAGTCGTTCTAACCAACGAGAGGCTCCAACGGAGCCTCGGTTTGTTTACCCATTGGCGCGGCTAGCGCCGATCGCCAGTCCGGCTACGGACTTAACCAAATTGGGCTTGACCGCCCTTGTTAAGAATCCCGGTTAAAAGCCGCTCGATGTTCCCGAACGTCCCGCCGGAATTAGCGATCATTCGGTCGACCGAGTTGGTCGCGTCGGCGGTTATGTCCGCGTATTGATTGCCGAGATCGAGTCGCGACTGGACGCCGAGACTCGCTTTCATCGCCGCTTGCGACGCGTCGGCGTTCGACGTCGTAACGCAGGAGATAAACTCCTTTGTCGAGTCGTCGGTCGCGGCGTTGATCGCGTCGACCATATCGGCGCGACTTTCCTCCTCGTTCTGTCCGAAGTCGGCGAGCGCGGCGGACGCCTCGGCGAGCTCGTCGGCGGCTCGCGCGTACTCCTCGGAGGCTAGGGCTCGCTCCTCTTTGTCGTAATTGTCGAACATATCGTCGGACATGGTCGCGAGCTTATCGGCGGCGAGCCTGAGTTTTTCTAGCGCGTCGTCGTAGCGTTGCGTCGTCTTTTCAAACTCGTCGTTCCGCTTTTGCGCCTCGTACTCCTCGCGCGCTTTGGCGATCTTTTCGCGCTCCGAGCCGGAGAGCGCCCCGTCCGCCATAGCGTCCTTAATAGCGCTCGCCAAACTCTTCTCTAAATTTATCAGAGCCTCGGTCGGAGTCTTGGCGATTTGTTCATCGTAGATCGCGTCCTTTCTTTCCTTGGCGGCGGCGTCGAGCCCTTGGAGTTTCGTTTCGAGCTCGCGTTTCTTTTCCTCGTCGGCGACTTCCTTCGCCGCTTCGAGGAGCTTTCGATACGCCTCGGTCTCCTTGTCGATCTCCGCGACGCGCCTGGCGACCTCCGACTCGACCGCGCCGGAGATTTTGTCCTCGGTCCGCTCGATTTGCTCTTGGAGCTTTTGAAACTCCTCGGAGTTGATTTTGTCGACGACGACCGAGATCCGCTCGCTCGACTCCTCGATTCTTTTATTGAGCGACTTGACCGCCTCCTCGTCGCGTTCGGCGTCCGGTTTCGCCTTTTCCAGCGCGAGGCGCGCTTTGAGCGCCTCGACGTAAGCCGCCTCCTCCGCGCGCGCGTCCTCGATCGCGTTTTGGATCCGCGTCTGGGAAGCGCGCCGAGCTTTCGTCTCCGCGTCGGCGATTTTCTTGTCGAGATCCTCGATTTGTTTCGCGGCGGCTTCCGCGTCTAGCGCGCTCCACGTTAAACCGTCTTCTCCAAGGATCGCGTCTTTGTTCCCTTGCTCTATTTGAGCGCGACGTTTGCGTAGTTCGTGAAGTTTTTGTTGTTGATCGAGAATTCGGTTCCCAACGTCTCCAACTTGTTCTTCCCAGACGTCGGCCTGCGTTCTTACGAAATCGCCGAATATAGCGTGGAGCGTATTGCGAGGAGCCGACACTAACCGACCTCGCCACGACGTATAGGCATTGATTTTGCGATTTTGCTCGTCTTGCAACTTTTGATAGTTTTCGCTCTCCTCCGCGATTTGTTTGTCCAGCGCTTCCAACGAGTCCTTCGCTAGAGCCTTATTAAATCTTCCTTGCGCGTCCGCCGCCATTGAAATCGATCGCGACGCTTCGTCGACCTCTACGCCCAAGTCGCCGTATTTTTGAGACAGGCTTTCGACGCAAGAGACCGCCTTACTGAAAACGTCGTTCGCGAGACCGGTCTGGTTTGCCACATTTTCAAGAAAGGAGAATTTTTGCGCGTCAATGTTGCGCGCCGCGTCGGCGTTTTCTCTCGCTTTTTCCATCTTGTCCGAGAGTTCCGCCTCTTTGGTTTCTTCGTCGAACAACGCCTTAACTCCCGCGTAGGCGATCGCGAGCGCGGCGCCGACTCCGAGAATCGCGCCTCTTAGAACCTTTTGCCGCGCCGAGTTTTTTTTTGCGGCGGCGTCAAGTTCAAGTTCCGATTTTGCCGCATTTCTATTTGCGCTCGAGAGCGAGAGCCGCGCCGCCATTAGTTTATATGTGGCGACGGCGTTGGTTCTAATTGACGACAGAGTCGTCTTAAGCGCGGTTGTCAGAGCCGACAGCGCCGCGCGCGCCGTTTGGGCGATGTAGAGTGAACCGATCGCCTCGCCTAGCGCGACAATAACTTTAACGACCGCGCGGTGTTGGGCGGCCCACGCGTTGGCGGATCCTATCCCGTTGGCGAGCGATCCCGCGAGATTTTCAACCGGCGGCAATAGCGCAACGGCGAACGTTGCCGCGAGATTTTGAGCGGTTTGTTTTAATCGTTCTATCTCTTCGCGCGCGGCGCGACTCGTTTCCGCCGCGTCGTCGGAGATTGCGATACCGTATCGTTTAGCCTCTTTATTAAACGATTCAAACGAGTCGCGCCCTTGTTCGAGCAGGTCGCCGAGTTTTTCGACGGAATCTCCGAACAAGTTCGACGCTAGCGCCGTTCGTTTACTTTCCGACGCCGTCGCTTGTAGCGCTTTAATTATCCGCTCGAATGCCTTGGACGGATCGACGGCGACGTCTTTTTGCGCGACGCCAAGTTCCTCGAGCGCTTTTGCCGCCTTGCCTCCCTCCGATCCGCCTCGCGATAGAGTTTCGGTCAAAGAAGCGAGCGCGTCGGCAAGACCGTTAGAGTCGGTTCCCGCCCGCGACGCGGCGAGCGACCACGTTGAGAGCGTCTCGATAGAAAGACCGGTTCTTCTCGACGCGTCCTCGTAAGCGCCGCCAATATTTAACGCGTCCGTCCAAAGTTCGCGCGCGCCCTTTTTAAATAACTCGTAAGAGCCGAAACTTTTAAGCACGGAACCAAACGTGAGAGCGCCTTTTGACGCCGCGTCGTTTATTTTTTTTACATTGGACGCAATTTCTTCGGACGCTTTGTCCGATTCAATCCTTAGATTGTTAAGTCCGGTTCTCGCGTTCGAGCTAAAAGAGGAAAATGCGCGCGCAGCCTCTTGCAAGTTGATTTTAAAGTCGTTAATATTGATTTGTAATGCGTATACTACGCCATTGTTGTTAAAGTTATTAAACGACGTCATTGGATTCTCGCGCAAATGAACGAACTCGTTATTTTTAAAATCGCGTCCGCCGCCGGTTATTGGTTAGTCTCGCTCGGCTTGTATTGGATTGGCAGATTCGGATATTGGCGCTCCCTCCTTCTTGGGTCGTTAATCGGAGGCGCGTGGGATTATGGGGCCCATCGCCTTTTAAACGCGGCGGAGCGTTGGGGGTCAACAAAACTCGACGACGAGCGTTGGGGAATACTAGTTGCCCTTTGGATCGTCTTAGCATTGTTTCTCATTGTTACGTCGCAGTTCGCGGCGTCGACTCGCTTAAAAACCCTTCCGCGCGCGCGACAAGAACCTTTTAAACTTTCAAAAAAACTGGGGGAGAAATACAAACAAGCCGCGAGCGAGCTCCTTTTCTGCAACGAAATGTACGAAAAAGCGATAGCGGAGAAAAGAGCAGCGGACGTTGCGGCGGCGGCCCAATATCTAAACGCCGCGAACAAGCGTTACAACGCCATAAAGCGCGAGATCTGGTTCGCGACAGGCGCGCGCGTCGGAGATTTTTCGCTCGACGCGCGCGTCGCGTATTTTCTCGCCGCCTTTGCTTTTTCTATTTGTTTCTCTAGAGCGTGGCTAATGGAGGAGTTTGTATAACGCTCTTATTTACCGGATCGCCTTGGCGAACGCCTCGCGGTAACTTTGCGCGCGAGCCGGTTCGCGAACCGACGCGGACAACCCGACGGAGTCGCCGCGCCGAGAGACGGCGC
>JAFRXD010000001.1 GCA_017441605.1 Thermoguttaceae bacterium
TAGAGTCCCCAACGGGGGCTCGGTTCGTTTACTCAACCGCGCGCCCGCCGAGGGCGGGTTTTGTTCGCGCTACCGCGCGGAGAGGTAAACTACCCGCTCCCGTTGGTCGCTAGTGTCCTTTGGTCTTAACAACCTTTTTGGTTCCCCAACAATCAATCCGTTCCTAGAGTCGTTTTAACCAAGTAGAGCCCCCAACGGGGGCTCGGTTCGTTTACTCAACCGCGCGGTAGCGCGAATAAAAACGCCCTCGGCGCTCGCGCCGCTCGCAAACCCAGCGCAAAGGACTCGCTTCAATGCAAAACAAACTATCTCGTCGCTCGTTTCTAGCGCGGGGCGCCGCGGGCGTTTCGCTCTTCCTTCTTTCCGGCGCGCTTTTCGCGAAATACGAAACGGAGACGAGCGCCGCGTCGAACGCCGTCGGTCGTAACGTTTCGGGTTTTGACGAAGGCGAGCTCGCCGGGGATCGCGCGACGCTGACGATCAACGGAGTCGAGTTCGCGTTTCGATACTGCCCGGCGGGCGAGTTTTTGATGGGAAGCCCCGAGGAGGAGAGGAGTAAAATCGACTATTCCGGATTCGCGGGAGATAAAGAGAAGCGAATCCTCGAAGCGCTCGTTTCCCAAGAAGAGACGCGGCATAAAGTTACTCTAACGCGGGGTTTCTGGCTAATGGAGACCGAGCTAACGCAGAAGCAATGGACGGCGATCATGGGCGAGAACCCGAGCCGCTTCGAGGGGGACGAGCTCCCCGCGGAACGGATTAGTTGGGACGATTGCCAAGAGTTGATTCGGAAGTTGAACGCCGCTAGCTCAAAACCCGCCGGTTGGCGATTTGACTTGCCGACGGAGGCGCAATGGGAATACGCTTGCCGAGCGGGAACGGAGACGCCGTTTTCTTGGGGAAGCGCGCTAAACGGCGACAAGGCGAACTGCGCCGGCATTTGTCCTTATGGAACGTCCCTGAAGGGCGAGTTTTTGAGAAAGACTTCGCGGGTAAGGAGTTACGCCCCGAACGATTGGGGACTTTACGATATGTGCGGCAACGTTTACGAATGGTGTAAGGACTTTTTTGGAGAGTATCCCAAGGAGGACGTCGTCGATCCCGCGCGCCTATCGTCCGGGGACGAAATTGGCTTGGACGACGACGGTAAGTTGGTATGGAAGAAGGTTTCGGGCTCGCTCCGCGTTAGGCGCGGGGGAGGATTTGGCGACCCCGCCGCCTTTAGCCGTTCCGCCTTCCGGGACGGGCTCCTCGCGACCAAGCGCTTCGACGACGTGGGCGCTCGTCTCGCGCTCGTCTCGACTCCCAACGAATAGTTTCGTCGTCCGTCTCCCTTCAAGATCCTCTTGGGACGTAGGGGGGAAGGGAGAAGCGAGTTCTCCTTTAACGCGACGGGCGAGAACGATAGCTCGACCTCGCGATCCGCGCCGTCCGGCAACGAACCGCAGAGGACGGTTGACGGGAGGTTGTTTTCGGGTATAATGAGGGAAAGGCGCGATTTGGGACGCGAACGGCTAAAAACCTCGATTTTCGTCGTTCTCGCGATCGCGCCGGATTACCGAGCGAGCGTCTCGCAGTTGGAGTAACGAAATGTTAGTCGCCCGAACAAAAATACATCGCGCTCCGTTGCGCTTTTTATGCGACGATTTTTAGCGCTTTTCTTTTCCGCCTCTCGGATCCGTTCATCTTTTTCGCTCGCGTTACGGTTCGTTCGGCGCTTTTCGGTCGTTTGATCGAGCGTCGTCGGGCTTGGTTGGCGCTCTCGTATTCCTCGCGCTTTCAAGGAATCGCCGCGCGAGGCGATCTCGCTTTCCGGAGGATTGACGCGACAAGAAAGAATTTCCATAAAAAGACGCGTTGCGATAGGCGCGTCGAGTCCATTTGTTTCAAGGGACATATGAATGACAAAACGTTTGTTTTCGCTTCTGACGGGATTGACGTTGGCGCTCGCGCTCGTCGCCAAAGCTCCCGACGCCGGTTACGGTCAACAGCCTAGAGGAGGTTCCTCCGCGGTTCGGACCCCGACCGAATTCGACGTCGGTTGGATTAGCGACCAACGAGTCATCGGAGTAAACAAGGAACCGGCGCGCGCCACTTACTTTCCTTACTCCACTCGCGAGGCGATGGTATCGGACGCTTTTTACAACGAGCCGTGGCTCGACTGTAAAAGCGATCTCGTTATGTATCTCAACGGAACGTGGAAATTCCGTTGGGTTAAGGGAACGAAGGAAGGGCCCGGTCCCAGCGAATTTCAGGCTCCGGATCTCGACGATTCCGAATGGGACGACATACGCGTTCCAATGAATTGGGAAATGGCGGGCAAGTACAATCTCCCGACCTACAACAACACCGGTTATCCGTTCCATAACCGTCCTCCTTACGCGATGGAGGGCCACGAAGATCACGGCATAGTCGATCACAACGCGACGGGGTTCTATCGCCGCTCTTTCGATCTTCCGGAAGATTGGTCGAACAAAGAGATATTCTTGCATTTTGACGGGGTATATAGTTGCTGCGCCGTATGGGTCAACGGGCAATTCCGCGGGTACTCGCAGGGCTCCAACACGGACGCGGAATTCGACGTAACCTCCGCGGTTCGACCGGGCAAAAACCAGCTTTCGGTTCGGGTGTATCGTTGGTGCGACGGCTCGTATCTCGAAGGGCAGGACATGTGGCGTCTGAGCGGGATTCATCGCGACGTCTATCTCATCGCTCGACCGAAGACGTTCGTAAGCGACCACTATCTTACCGTCGTCGACCAGAGCGCGGACGCGACTTCGGGACGACTTCGCGCGATCGTCTCGCTCGATAATCGCGAGGGCGTCGACGTCGTTAAGAAGTTGAGCGCGGAACTGGTCGACCCCGACGGCGAGGTTGTCGCGACGGTTGAAAAGACGGTCTCCGTTAAGGGCAACGGAGCGGGAACGGTCGAACTTTTGACGCCGAAACTCTCGGGGCTTTCCCCTTGGAGCGCGGATCGCCCAACCCTTTACTCGGCGATCTTCTCGCAACGCGACGCGTCGGGCAATTTGGAGGCGATCTTTACGACAAAATACGGGTTTCGCAATATTTCCGTTGTGAACAAAGGGGACGACCATTACTTTACCCTCAACGGCAAGCGCGTTTTCTTTAAGGGGACCAATATCCACGACGCGCACCCGCTGTACGGTCGTTACGTCGACCCGGAAACGATGCTTAAAGACGTCTCGTTGATGAAACAAGCGAACGTCAATATGGTTCGAACGAGCCATTATCCTCGCTCGCCGCGAATGCTCGCGATTTTCGACGCCTTCGGCATGAGCGCTATGGACGAGGCGGATCTCGAATGTCATGGAAATCAAGGTCTAACGCGGGACAAGAACTGGACGCGCGCTTTCGTGGATCGCGTCGAGCGCATGGCGCTGCGAGACCGCAACCATCCGAGCGTCGTCTTCTGGTCGTTGGGCAACGAGAACGGCTCGGGCGACAATATGCGGCGATGTTACGAGGCGGTCAAGCGACTCGACGATCGCTTTATCCATTGTCACGGCGAAGATTCCGCTTCCGATATGTATTCCGAAATGTACACTAGCGTCGGCTCGGCGAAGAACCGGGAGCGCGGAAACAACGGCAAGCCGTTCTTTATTTGCGAATACGCCCACGCGATGGGTCAGGCGGTCGGCAATCTCGTCGACTACTGGCGGGTCATCGAGAATAGCTCCGGCATTGTCGGCGCGTGCGTTTGGGATTGGGTTGACCAAGCGATCTACGATCCCGCGCGTATCCTGGACGGCAAGCTAGTCGACGCCAACGGGTTCCGCGCCTGGACCGGCGGCTACGACTACGACCCGTGGTTCGACCGACACGTCGGCAACGACAAATCGTTCCAGGGCAACTACCTCAACAATGGAATCGTAACCCCCGATCGCGCCTTTACCGCCAAACTTGCCGAGGTCAAGAAGGTCTATCAGTTCGTCGAGTTTTCGCTCGACGGGACTAAGCTGACGATTCGCAACAAATACCCCTTCGCAAATCTTGGCGACTTTCTCTATCTTTCGTGGGTCGTTCGCAAAGACGGGGTCGACGTCGAGGAAGGGCGCGCGGACGTCGACGTTCCCCCCGGCGAGTCCGTCGACCGCGAGTTGAACCTCAAAACGAAGACGAGCGACGACGCGGAGTTCGTTCTCATCGCGGGGCTTTGTCTGAAGGAGAAGACTCTTTGGGCGGAAGAGGGGTATCGCCTCGCCGACGAGCAATTCGTCCTGAAAGAAAGAGGGCCTTTGCCCCCGGTCGAGGCCGAGGGCGCGCTCGAGGTCAAAGGCAACGTCGTTACCGGCGAGGATTTCTCGGTTTGTTTCAACGACGACGGCGCGATCGCCTCTTACGTCTATCGAGGGGTCGAGTTGCTCGCGGGGGCGCCCGAATACAACGATTTTCGACGCATTGACAACGACAACGAAGGAAAACAAGCGCGTCGGGACGTCAACGACGGCGAGGGCGGCTACGATTACGCGGATCCGCAGATCCGGGAGCATAAGATCGTCGAACCGTTGCGGGTTCGAGGCTCCAAGGCGACGCTTACGATGAGCGCGACCGGCGACAAGACGAACTATACCGTCGCCTACGCGGTTTACGCCAACGGGGTCGTCGAGATGAAGACGACGTTCGAGCCGCGACGTCGGGGTCTTCGTCGGCTCGGGCTTGGAATGCGTTTCGCGCCGGGATTCGACGATATCGAGTATTACGCGCGCGGTCCGCAAAGCAACTATCGCGATCGCAAGACGGGCTCCTATCTCGGGCGCTACGCGACCTCGGTTCGCGATATGGTCGACGAGAACGTTCACCCTCAGACCTACGGGGATCGTCAGGATCTTCGCGACTTGCTTCTTATCAACAACCTTACGCCGGTCAATTTGCGCGTTCAAACCGAAGGCATGGTAAGCTTTTCCGTTTCGCGTTTCGACGAATTGGAATGGAACCGCGACCTCCATTACACTCGTTTCCACTGGTCCGACTTGACCCCTCGTCCCGAGCTTTTCGCGCATTTCGACTACTGGCAGCGCGGGATAGGCAACAACAGTTGTTTCTCCGATTGCTGCCTGCCGCAGTACGAGACGCCGTATCCGGGCAATTATCAGGGCGCGGACGAACTGAGTTTCAAACTTAGGTTTACGCCGATCGCGACCGATCTTCAAGTCGCGAAGCGAGACTCCGGAATCGACAAGTTCGACTTCCTCTACGCGGGCGAGCGTCCGGAACATAAGATGTTCGTCGTCAAAGGCGGTCGAATCGTCTGGCGCTACGACGATCCGGAGGGACGCGGCGAAATATCGGACGCGATTCTACTTACGGACGGACACATTCTGATGGCGCATCAATACGGGATTCGCGAGATCGTTCCCGATTTCGAGTCGGGGGAGGGGTGGTCCGTCGTTTGGAAGAAGGACGCTCCGGAAGGGCGCGAGATTCACAGTCTCCAGCCGATCGGGACCGACAAGATTTTGTACGTTCAATGCGGGGATCCCTTGGAAGCCATCGTGATGGAAATCCCGTCTTTGAGAGAAATTAAGCGCGTTCGGCTACCTTTTAACAACGGCGGCTCCCACGGACAGATGCGCAACATTCGTCTCACCAAAGCCGGGACGATGCTGATGGGCTCGTTTGAATACAACGCCGTCATAGAGTTCGACTCCAAAGGCAGAGAGCTTCGACGCTGGGACTGTCCCGGAGCTTGGGGCGTCGAAGAACTCGAGAACGGGAATATTCTCGCGGCGAGCAATCGAGGCAAAACGTTCGAGTTTACTCGCGAGGGCGAGATAGCGTGGGAGTTCGATTGGGCCAAGCAGGGACCTCCTTCCTACGTCAAGGTGGACGGCAAATTTAGACCTAACTTCAGCGGGCAGAAAGCGCTCCGGCTCAAGAACGGCGACACCATCATTACCAACTGGCTAAATATGTGGGGGCGCGAAACTTCCGATCCGCTCGCCCCCGCGATTCAGGCGATCGAAACGACCCCCGACGGCGAGGTCGTTTGGAAACTGAGCGCGTGGGAAGACCCGATCGATTTGGGACCGTCCACAACGATTCAGTTGCTCGACGAGCCCGTCGATCGCTCGAAATTGTTTTTCGGCGATCCCAACGAGGACTCGGATCTCTTTTTCGACTAGCGGCTCGACTCCGCGTCGCGCTCGACCCGGCTCGGCGAGAACTCGATCGTTCTCGACCGTTTCCTCGCCGACCGAGGTTGGTTCGGCTCCCTTGTCGAAACGAGCGCGACCGAGAATAGGTTTGAAAAGAAAGGACGATCGACAATGGATTTAAAAGAGCGATACGTCGCCAACCCTCAACGATACGACAACTCGGAACATATGTATCGTCGATGCGGGCGCGGGGGGCTTTTGCTTCCTAAAATTAGCTTCGGTTTTTGGAAAAATTTTGGTTACGCGGACTCCTACGAGCGAAGTCGCTCCATCGCGAGTTACGCTTTCGATCGCGGGATCGTTCACTTCGACCTCGCGAATAATTACGGTCCCCCCTACGGGGCGGGAGAGGAAACGTTCGGACGACTAATGGACGATATTTTTCGACCGTATCGCGACGAACTTTTTATATCCACGAAAGCGGGTTACGATATGTGGCCGGGTCCCTACGGCAATTGGGGATCGAGAAAATATCTTATGGCCAGCCTCGATCAGAGTCTTCGTCGAACGCGCTTAGATTACGCGGACTTGTTCTACAGCCATCGATACGATCCCGAAACTCCGTTGGAAGAAACGTTGCAAGCTCTGGTCGACGTCGTTCGGCAAGGCAAGGCGCTGTACGTCGGCGTTAGCCGTTGGCCGCTGGAGGCTCTTAAAACGGCGGAGCGCTATCTTCGCGAGCGCGACGTTCCCTTGCTTGTCTATCAGGGGCGCCTTAACATGCTCGATCGCGCCCCCGTCGAAGACGGCGTTTTGGAGTTTTGTCGAGAGAAAGGGATCGGGTTTATTAGCTTTTCTCCCTTGGCGCAAGGCCTGCTCACCGATCGCTATCTCAACGGCGTTCCCTCCGACAGCCGAATGGCTCGCGCTTCCTCGTTGCGACCGAGCGCTTTAACTCCCGAGTTACTGGCGAAATTGCGCGAGCTCAATAGTCGCGCGGCGGCGCGAGGGGAGAGCTTGGCGGAGGCGGCCCTGAGATGGGTTCTCGACCAACCCGGGGTAACGAGCGCGCTCGTCGGAGTCAGTAGCGCGGAGCAACTGGCGACCAATTTAAAGGCGATCGAGCCAAAATCGCGAGAGAGCGAGTCGCTCGTCTAGCTCTAGCGCGGCGCGACTTCCCGAACGAGACGAATCGCGAGGGTCTGGGCGACGTTCCCCGGCTTGACCGAGAAATTCGGGCGGCGCCGCGGAGTTTTGGGACTTCGCGGCGCCTTGTCGTTAGGTTCGGTTCCCGACTCGGACAATAGAACGGGCTTTTTTCCCCTCGGTCGCGGAATCGGCTTGCGAACCGATTTCGAGCGCGATACAATAGAGAAGAGCGCCGATCGGGCAACGTCGGCGCGAAGTTCGCGAACGAGCGCGTCGTCGAATCGGTCGCGATCGCAAATCCCGTACAATTAACGCAAAGGACTCGCTTCAATGCAAAACAAACTATCTCGTCGCTCGTTTCTAGCGCGGGGCGCCGCGGGCGCTTCGCTCTTCTGTCTTCCCGGCGCGCTTTTCGCGAAATACGAGGCGGAGGCGAACGCCGCGTCGAACGACGTCGTTCTGCGCTTCTCGGCGCTCAGCGACGTCCACTTCAAAAAGAACCGGGACTGCGTCGAGGCGAAGCGATTCGCGCGCTCGATGGAGTTTATGTACGAATATTCCGCGGAGCAACCGTACAAGAACTTCGACGGAATGCTCGTCGCCGGGGATATGTCCGACCACGGCTGGGACGAGGAGCTGACTTTCTTTAAGGAGGTCATGGACGCGGGGATCAAAGAGGGCACGACGACGATTATCTGCATGGGGAACCACGAATTCATCGGCGGAAGCAAGGCGCGTTGGGAAGAGATCTTCGAGCGCCCGTCGAACAAAGTCTACGAGGTCAACGGGTTCAAGTTCATCGCGCTCTCCCCGGAAAAAGGGACGTGCCGCAACGGGGACTTCCTCTACGGTCTCGAATGGTTCCAGAGCGAGTTGGACAAAGCGGTCGCCGCCGATCCCGACAAACCGATCTTTACGTTCCAGCACTACCACGTTACCCCGACCGTCTACGGAAGCCGCGGCGAGGACAACTGGGGTACGACCGACCTGTTCGAGACGTTGCAGAAGTACCCGCGCGTTATCGACTTCTCCGGGCACTCCCACTACCCGATGAACGACCCGCGCTCCGCGTGGCAGGGTCGGTTCTCCGCGTTCGGAACCGGAACCCTGAGCTACTTCGAAATGGGCTCGGAAGGGGGCAAGTTCAATAAGTTCCCGAAAGGCTATACCAACGCGGCGCAAATGTACGTTGTCGAGGTTCGCAAAGACAACTCGGTGGCGCTCAAGCCCTACGACCTCATTTCCGACTCCTTCTTCGATTGCGTCTATATGATCGCGAAGCCGGGTGACGTCGACAAGTACCTCTACACCGACGAGCGCTACAAGACCTCCGCGAAACCGGTTTGGTCGGAAGGCTCCGCCGCGAAATGCGAGGAGGTTGAATGCGACCAAGCGGTTATCGTCTTCCCGCAAGCGACCTGCCAAGACGTCGTTCACAGCTACCGCGTCGAGCTTCAAAAGAAGGCCGAGGACAAGTGGGAGAGCGCCGGCGAGCAGTATTTCTGGTCCGAGTACTACTTCAAGAACCGCCCGGACGAGATGCGCGTCGAGCTCGGCGTCGACGGCGAAACCGAGTACAAGGCGAAGATCGTCGCGCTCAACCCGTTCTTCAAGGAGAGCGAGATGGCGCTCGAAGTCGAGTTCAAGACCCCGAAAGACGAGCTCGAGCCCGCCGATAAAGACGCGCCGGAGCCGAAGGCGAACGTCCTGTGCGTCAAA
Source organism: Thermoguttaceae bacterium (assembly GCA_017441605.1). Taxonomy (GTDB): domain Bacteria; phylum Planctomycetota; class Planctomycetia; order Pirellulales; family Thermoguttaceae; genus RUG369. The sequence goes on from JAFRXD010000001.1 coordinate 8,988, forward strand.
TTCGTCGACGGCGAGGCGGTCAACGTTCCGGTCAACGGGCTCAAGGAGCAAAAGAAGCTCGAGAAATTCGGAAATCCGCGAATCGTCGGGGCGGCGACAATAGGCGCGATGGTCGGTCGCTTCAACGGAAAAGACGATCGCTATCGAATCAAATTCGACGGTCGGGAGTTGCGCAAATTGGGTCGCGCGACGATCGCTGCGAAGTTCAAGCTCAATAAGTTCCGCGACGACAGCTCCGTCGTGTTCGCGAACACGCAAATGTCGGGGCTTTCCCTCGAAATCAACGGGAAGACGAAGCGCCTCGAATTCTGGGCGAGCGTCGGCGGGAAATATCAAATCGTCTCCGCCCCGATTCGGGTCGGCGAATTTGTCGACGCGTTCGGAACTTACGACGGCAAATCGGTCGTCCTTTACGTCGGCGGGAAAGAGGTCGCTCGAGTCGAGGCTCCCGGTCGTCTGACTCATCCGACCGATCCGGCGGTTCAGGCGTTTTGCGTCGGCTCCGATATCGCCGGCGGGGGCGAGGGCTCGAACTACTTCGAGGGCGATATCGCGTGGGCGAAGCTCTACTCCTGGGGCCTGACCGCCGAGCAAGTCGCCAATCTTAGCAAGTAGCGCCGACCGCGCGATTTGGCGCGAGCGCAAGAAAAGCCGACCCCCGCGAGGCGCGAGGGTCGGCTCTTTTCGTTAACCGGCTTTTACAAAAGAACTAGCGAATTATCGAATCCCGTCGGGCCCGACCATCGCGCTCATGAGCGCGTCCCCGCCGCCGTCTTTGCGCACGTATTTCGGCAACGGGAAGCGATAGAAGTCGGGCTCCGGTTTGTTCTCCTCGCGCATTTGCTGCTCGACGGTCTTGTCGGGGTCTTTTTCGATCGTATTGGGCCCGGTCGTTTGTCGTGTGTGTCGATAGATCTCCTTGCCTTTCTTTTCGATCGAGATCGTCTCCGCGAAGATCTTGAGATCGATCGTGGCGGCGTTCTTAACGCGCCCGCGGCCCGGGATTCCGATCGGGGGCAGGAGCCCTAGGGGACCGCGACCCTCGAACTCGGCGCCGGTGATCTCCTCGGTCTGGCCCGTGTCGACGCACTTCGCGACCACGACGATATCGCTCTTGGGATCGTAGTTGAGCCCCGCCTTCTTAATCGACTCTTGCAAATACCCTTCGACCTCTTTTTGATCGACCAGCCCGTTCAAGTCGGTCTTGATCGAGACCGCGGTTCCCGGGTGGACGTCGAACGCTTCGTCGAGGTTCAAATTCTTATAGGCCTCGATCGCCTTGGCGTGCGGGATTTCGACCCCGAAGAGCTGCTCGTTGTTCGCGGACCAGAGCTTGCCGTAAGCGTAGACGGCGCCGGCGCTCAGACCGAGGTAGGAGCAGATCGGGATTCCCTTTTCAATGTCGCAGCAGACGCCGCCGAGCCCTCCGAGCAGGACGTAGTCGTTCGAGGTCCAAATAACCGCGCCAATACACCCTTTTTTGAGGACGTTCGCGATCTGACCCGACTTCAAGTCGACGATCCAAGTGGTCGAGGGAATCGAGACCGCGAGCTTTGTTCCGTCGGGAGAGAACGACGCGCTAACCGATTGGTACGCGCTCGGTTCCGACTCGCCCTCGGGAACCGTCAACTCGACGGAGCCCAGCGGGTCGGCGCTCTCCGCGTCGAAGAAATTGACCTCTTTGGCACTAGCGACCGCGAAATAATCGCGCGTCGGAGCGACGACGACCGACTCCCCGTTCAACTTCATCGAGTAAATCGCGGAGCAACTCGCGACGTCCCAAACGGTTAGCTCATTGCGAATCGAGGTCATGATTCGGTCGTTCCCGAGCCAGCGGGCCGAGACGAGCTCCTCGAGGAGGGAATACGAGACGCGCGATCCAATTCGAGGGGTTCGCTCGTTCGCGCGATTGATCGGCAGGTAAGTCGCCTCCGCCTTGACGACGCCTTTCGGGAACGGGTCGATCGGGGTGATCGAGACGAACGATTTCTTCGCGAACCCGCCGTCCAATTTGATTCCGTTGATCGACAGCGCGCGCTTGCCGTCGGGCGAAACGCCGCAGAAAACCGAGGTTCCGAGATTCGTCTCGACCGCGGCGGCCGTTCCCTTTTTGACGTCGCACAGCTCGAAATAAGCCTTTTCGGCGTCCAAGATACCGATCGTGTAGGAGAGCAGGAACTTGCCGTCCCCCAACGGGGCGAGCGATTGGTTTTGCGGATGAGAGAATCTCGGCAAATTCGGAATATTCAAAATGGGAACCGAGCGCGACGAGTCCAACTTCTTCGATTCGATCGGTTTCGGAACGACCTTCCAGTCCGAGCTAACCCCGGACGCGGAGACTACTTGAACGTTTTGGAACGAGACGACGTTGATTTCGTCGTCCCAGCCGGGGAATCGCTCTTTGCGACCGTTTCCCTTCGCGCCGCCGGACGACGCGCTCGAGGCGCTCGGGGCCGCTTGGTCGTCGTCCACGACGCCCTCGTCGAACGGGTTGTCCTCTTTGAGGCTTTTGAGGTACGCTTGGTCCTCTTCGCTCAATTTGTCGATCGTTAGAACGGTCGTCTTGCCGTCCTCGCGCAGCAGTTTGACTTTGGAGCCCTCTTGGGCGACGAGAACCGCCGTAACCTTGTGTTTGCCCGACTTATCGGTCCAGACGCGCGACTCCCCCTCTTGCGAAAACGCGGGGGAAGAAAAGCGCGCGAGCGCCGCGAGCAAGAAAATCGCGATCGCGACGATCGCCGTTCGTTCGTTTCTCATTGTTTGCCTCGCTAACTAATTTAATAATAACGCGTAATAAAAGGAAGCGCGGTTCGCGGAAACGGTTTCCTCGGCGAGCCGCGAGCGCTTTTTGAACTACTTAAGCCCGTCGGGCTCGAGCGTCGCGACCGTGAGCGAGCTCGCGCCCCCTCCTTTGCCGATGAACGCCGGAAGGGTATTGAGGTAAAACCCCGGCCACGGCTTGTTATACTCGTCCTTCACTTGTTGTTCGATCGTCTTGCTCTCGTCTCGTTTGGCGTTAATATAATCGACCCCCGTGCCCTCTTCCGTCGCTTTGTAGCATATTCTGCCCTTGCTCTCCACGGTAATGGACATTTCGTAAACGTCGAGGTTGACGGTAACTTCGGCGGTAACCTTCTTGGTCTTCTCCTCGGTTTCGGTGAACGTGTCGGGGACGGTCTTGCCGGTCTTGCGACAAGCTCCGACCACGACGACCTCGCTTTTCGGGTCGTATTTAAACCCGGATTTCTCGATCGTCTTGCGAAGGTTTTCCAAGACCTCGGCGTCTTTGAGCAGCCCGTTGAGCTCGGTCTTCATCGACAGCCCGGAGCCGGGGCGCGCCGCGAAAACGTCGTCGTCCTTCATATTATTCAGCGCGTCGAGCGCCTCTTGTTGCGGAAGCGCCGCCCCGTAAAGGGTTTTCTCGCCGACCGTCCAGGTTTTTCCGCCGTCGAAAACCAAGTTCGTCTTGTCGAGCCCGTAGTAGTGGCAAATGGAAACGCCGCGCTCGACGTCGAAGCAATCGTCGTTGAGCATAACCTGATCGTTCGAGGTCCAGAGGACTCGCTTAAAGCCTCCTTGGTGAATCGCGCCGATCGCCTTGCCGGTTTTCAAATCGATGAAATAGACCGAAGGGACCGGCGAGAGCGCGACCGCGAGTTTCGTTCCGTCCGGAGAGAACCCGCAAATTCCCTTCGAATTCTCCACCGGGGGATTCCCTTTGTTCTCGGTCGCCGCCTTTTTCAAGTCGACGCGCCCGATCGGGTCGCCGCTTTTGGCGTCGAAAATATCGACCCAAGGTCCCGACGAAATCGCGATCAGGGAGCGATCGGGGGAGAGCGCCGGCGCGACTCCGTCCAAGGAGATTCGGTAGATCGGCTCGCAGCGCCTCGCGTCCCAGGCGACCAACTGGCTCGAGGTCGCCGTGTAGAAGGAATCGTTCGTCAGCCATCGCGCGTCTTTTAGCTCGTTGCCGTCCAACGTCGTTTGTCGACGAGAAAAACCGGCGGGCAGATTCGGGCGAGGAAAGTTCGGGCGCGGAAAGTTCGGGCGATGAACGTTTCCAAATCCCGGTCGGTTAAAGGGATCGTTCGCGCGCGGAGGCTCCGGATCGTCGCCGAAATGGTCCGTGTCGCCCGGCGAAAACACGACGTCGGGATCGGCGAACCCGCTCGGGAAGGGCGCGACGCGCGTAATCGCGACGAACGATTTCGACGCGTTCATCGCGAACGTCTTGTCCTCGACGATCGCGAAGAGCGAGAGCGCGAACTTGCCGTCGGGGGAGACGTCGGTCAATTGGGTCTCTCCCGCGCCGAGCTCGGCGAGGTCGCCCTTGCCGGTCTCGACGTCGCAAACCTCGATATAAGACTTGGCGTCGTGGAAGTTTCCGAGCGTGTACGAGACGAGGAATCTACCGTCTCCCGCCGAAACGAGCGAGACGTTTTTCGGATCTTGGTCCTTCGGCAAGTACTGATCGCTCGCGAATTTGACCGATTGGGTCTTGCTCAACTCCTTAACGGTAACCGGCTTGGGAGAGACGGACCAAGAGGCGATCGGGGTCGGGATCTTGAGTTGAGCGGAAAAGTCGTCGCCGACGTAAACGTCCCCCTTCCAGCCGGAAACTTTCGTCGTCTTCCCGCTCGTTTTAAAGGGCGCGAAGTCTTCGGGGCCGTACGATTTGCTCTTCGACTTGGACTTCGACTTCGGCTTGGAGTCGTCGACCACCCCCGTCTCGAAAGGATTCGACTCGAGATCCTTGAGATACGCTTGGTCCATCTTGCTCAGCTTTTCGATCTCCATCGTGATCGTCTTGCCGTCCTCGCGCTCCAATTTCACTTTGGAGCCCTTTTGGGCGACGAACGTCGCGGTAATCTTGTGCTTGCCCGTTATGTCGGTCCAGATCCGCGGCTTGCCGCTTTGCGCGAGCGCCGAGGGACAAGCGGAAAGAAACGCCGCGAAAAGGAAAAGCGCGATTGGAAAAAACGCCGAGCGCCGCGGCTTTTGGAGCGTCGTTTGATCGGAGCGCATCGTTGCCTCGCTAAATGAGTTGGGAATAAGGAATCGAGTTGGTTTGGGACGGGTCGCGCCGCGCTCCGCCTATTCTTCGGAATTGTCTCCGACCGAGTCGGCCGAGCCGTCGGTAAAGATCCCCAGTTCTTCGAGCGACTTGCCGTCGACGATCGTCCCGTCGTCCATAAGGGTCGCGCGAACATAGGCGCCGAGGGTTCCGTTCTTCGCGATGTACTTGGGAAGAACCGAGATAAAGAAGCCCAATCTGACTTTATTGTCGGCGAGGATCGCCTCTTCCGGGGTTTGGTCCCCTCGGACGCTAATAATACTGGAAACGCTCTGTCGATTTTTTCGCTCGTAGAGAACTTGATCGCCCTTTTCGACGGCTAGGCGCTGTTCGTAAACGTTGACGGTCACCTCGGACTCGCGTTTCTTAATTTGAATTAAATTCTCGGGATCCGATTCGACTTCGGTAATGTCCAAAAGAATCTTTTCATGGTCGACGACCTCGCAGGTGGCGCTCAGGGTAACGTCGGCTTTCGAGACGTAGTTGAACCCTCGCTCGAAGACCTTTGATTTAAAGCTCGAGAGGGTCGAGTCCTCGGTTTGATTTCCGCCCAAGTCGAGTTTGACTTGAACGTCGGCGCCGGGGTACAAATCGAACTCGTCGCTCAAATTGAGCCCTTTGACGTCGATCGCGCGGACCGTTTCGTGGGGGAGTTCGAACGCGGTCAAGACCGAATTCTTAACGCGACAAATCGCGCCTCGCGCCGAGAACGCGCCTCTAATTCCGGCGTAGAGGCACAGCGGGAATTCGTTCTCGAGGTCGTAGCAAATCCCCTCGACGAGAACGTGGGAGTCGTCGGACCAAAGGAGCTCCCCGCCGTTCAAAAGCCCGGTCGGGAGCTTGCCGGTCGTCTTGCCGGTCTTCAGGTCGACGATTCTGGTCTGGCGCTCGGTGGCGACCGCGAGTTTTAACCCGTTGGGAGAAAACGCGATTCGCGGGGCTTGAACCTCGGGATAGTTGGGGTCGGCGTAGGGGTATCGCCCGATCGGCTCGCCGCTCGACGCGCGATAGAAGACGATAAAGCATTTCTCGGCGATCGCGAAATACTTGCGAGAGGGCTCGAGCGCGAACGCGCTTTGCGATCCGGCTTTTATCGCGTATTTAGGAACGCAACCGTCCGCGTCCCAGACGGTTAGACCGTCGCCGTTTTTCCAAGTCGCGAAAAGGCCCTTGCCGAGATAGCGCGCGAAACGAACGTCGAAGCACCCTTCGATCCCCTTTTGACCCCGGCGCGGGTAGGGGCAGAACGCGGCGATCGGGGAGACGGGGCGCCCCTCTTTAAGTCCGGCGACGTCGGTAAAGAGGAGAAAGCCGCTTCGTTTCGCTTTGTCCTCGAGCCGAGGCGCGACGGAAATCGCCACGCGGCAGTCGGGGTCGACGTCGATTAGTCGCGAATCGCCGATCGATAGCGGGAACGCGCCGACGGATTGGTCGTCGTCCCCGACGTATTCCAGATAGGAATCGCAACCGGCGTCCTCGGGCGCGCCGAGGGTCAGCCCGCAAACGAAACCGCCGTCTCGGAGCGCGAAGACTTTCCGGTTGCTCTTGGTTCCCTTGGCGCCCTTCGGACCTCGGAACAGAGTGAATTTCGCGCCGTTTTCGAGCTTCTTCGGCTCGATTTCGGTCGGCTCGACGCGCCAGAGCATTCTTTTATCGGTCGGAACGATCTCTTTCGGAGCTTTGGGGTCGGGGAAATAGACGTCGCGCCCCAGCGCGTCGACTCGCAGCGTCGGACCGCTCATCGCGAACGCGGAGGAGGAGCCCTTCGCGCCGTCGGACGCGGAGTTGGCGCCCCCTTTCAGGTACTCTTGGTCCTCTTTGCTCAGCTTCGCGATTTCGACGGCGATCGTCTTGCCGTCCTCGCGGCGCAGCTCGACCATTTTTCCCCCTTGGGAAATCAGCGCCGCCTTGATCGTTCGCTTGCCCGACTTGTCCTTCCATTCGCGGTACTCCCCGTCGTCCGCGAAAGCTCGCGCGAACGACGCGAAAACCAATGCGAAAATCGCCGCGACCAGAAGGGCGACCCGAGTTTTTGTTATGGCGCTCGACATAAAAACCTCTCGTCTCCAATTCGCGTTTCGACTAGCGCGCCGCGAAACCGCCCGACAAAGCGGCTCGCGCGCGTCGTTATTGTATCGAAAAAGGGAGCGTTTGGCACCTTAAATCCGCCGTTCCGGCGAGAACCCGGGGAATTTTTCGGAGAAAGACAAACGGCGCTAGCGGTCGATTCGGCTTTGCGCGTAACGAAAAGTTTACCGGCGCCCGCCGAAAAGCGCTTTTGTTCGCGCTAGCCGCGCGGTTGGGTAAACTAACAGAGCCCCCGTTGGGGGCTCTACTTCGTTAGAACGACTCTATGTGTTGGTAGGTGGTTTAGGAGCCCAAAAAGGAAGTTAAGACCGAGGGAGACTAGCCCGTAACGCGGGCGGGTAGTTTACCCAAGAGCGCGGTAGCGCTAACCGCCAGTCCGGCTACGGATCGGGGATCTATTCTATCTCCGAGCCGTCGACCCACAGCTCGCACTGGGTCATGACCGTTTGCACGGCGTCCTCCATCCCCTCGGGCGGGTAGCGATGCTTTTTGAGGAGCTTCTTGATCATCATGCGCATCTTGGCGCGCGCGGAATCGCGCTTTTGCCAATCGATCGTTCGGTTTCTCCGGAGCGCGTCGGCGAGCTCTTTCGTAATGGCGATAAGCTCTTCGTTTTCGTAGAAATCCTTAATCGCGCGGGGTTTGGTCAACGCGTCGTAGAAAGCGAGCTCTTCGGCGGACAGTCCGAGCTTCTCTCCTTCCTCGCGCGCGGCGGCGATCTGCTTGGCGAGCCCGAGCAGTTCCTCGATTACCCGCTCGTTCGTCAACATCCCGTTGAGATAGCGATTCATCGCGCTCTGCAACAACTCGCTAAACTTTTCCGATTTCACTAGATTGGAGCGCTTATAGATCCTAACTTGCTCGTCGATCAGCCGACGGAGCAACTCGACCGCGAGGTTCCTCTCCTTCATTTTGGCGATTTCGGCGAGGAACTTGGGATCGAACAGGGAGAACTCCTCGGAGACGTCGGAGAACAAATTGATCACCCCGTCGCTCTTCACGCTTTGCTTGAGCAGCTCGTTGATTCGCGCGTTCATCTCGAAGAGCGAGATCTTCTTGCCCTCCCCTTGATTCGCGAGTCGCGAGAGGAGAACGCGAACCGACTCGAAGAGCGCCGCCTCGATCCGATCCTCTTTTTCCGCGATCGAGGAGCACAGCGAGAGCGCTTGGCGCAGAAGGAGCGCCTCTTTCTTGAAATCGTCGCGCTCGCGCTCCTTGTCGGGCGCGACGATAAAGTTGACCGCGCCCGCGATCGTCTTCGAGCGATCCAGATCGGTTCCCGTAAAGAACTTGGAGTAGTCGAACCCGTGGAAGAGATCGCGGCAGATCGACAGTTTTTCGAGGAATTTCGGGAGCGCCTCCTTCGCGACGTCCATTTCGCCGTAATTCTTTTTGTCGCGCTCGGTGTAGTCGTTCATCGCCTCCTTTAAGGCGTTGGCGATCCCGACGTAATCGACGACCAGTCCCCCCTCCTTGTCCCCAAAGACTCGATTGACGCGCGCGATCGCCTGCATTAAGTTGTGCCCGCGCATCGGCTTGTAGACGTACATCGTCGCCATCGACGGCACGTCGAACCCCGTCAGCCACATATCGACCACGACGACGATTTTGAGCGGGTCGTCGACGTCCTTGAACTTCTTCGCGAGCTCGTCCCGGCGCGTCTTGTTCCCGATAATCGGGCGCCACGGCTCCGGGTCCTGATTGCTCTCGGTCATGACGACCGCGACTTTCTCTTGCCAGGTCGGGCGAAGCTCTAGAATCCGATAGTAAATTTTCATCGCGATCTCGCGCGAATAGGCGACGATCATCGCCTTGCCGGTCAGCAAGTCGGCGCGGTAATTCTCGTAGTGGTCGAGGATATCGTCGACGAGCGAGGCGAGCGTTCGGTCGTTCCCGAAAATCTTGTCGATATTTCCTAGGTCCCGCTTGCTTCTGCGAATCGTCTCCGGGTCGGCGCTTTCCGCCATGCGGTCGTACTCCGCGTCGATTCGCTTCAGGACGTCCTCGTCGAGCCCCAACTTAAGGACGCGGCTCTCGTAGTAGACCGGGCGCGTCGCCCCGTCCTCGACCGCGCGCGTCATATCGTAGACGTCGACGTAGTCGCCGAACACCTCGCGCGTGCTTCGATCTTTCAGGGAGATCGGGGTTCCCGTGAACCCGATGTAGGCGGCGTTCGGGAGGCAGTCGCGAATAATCCGGGCGGTTCCGACCTTGATTTTGCCGGTTTTCTCGTCGACCTTCTCGCGCAAGCCGTACTGCCCTCGATGCGCCTCGTCGACGATCGCGACGATATTGCGCCGCTCCGAAAGGGGCTCCTCGGTCTCCGAAAACTTCTGCATCGTGGTAAAGAAGATCCCGTTCGCGCGCCGACCGTCGAGGAGCGCCTTCAAATGCTCGCGACTCTCGGCGCGAACCGGCTCTTGCCGCAGGAACTCCTTGCATTTAACGAACTGCCCGAAGAGCTGGTCGTCCAAGTCGTTGCGGTCGGTAATGACGACGATCGTCGGACTGTCGAGCGCGCTTTGCAACAGCCTCGCGTAAAAGACCATCGAGAGCGACTTGCCGCTCCCCTGGGTGTGCCAAAAGACCCCCGCTTTCCCGTCGGTCGCGACCGCGCGCTTCGTCGACTCGATCGCCTTCTTGACCGCGAAATACTGGTGGTACCCGGCGAGGATCTTGATCCGCTTCAATCCCTCGTTGGAAAAGCAGATAAAGTTCTTGATTATGTCGAGCAGGCGCTCTTGGCGAAACATTCCCTCGAAGAACGTGTCGAACTGAACGACGGAGTGATCCTCGTATTCGCCGTCCTTCGTCTTCCACGCCATATAGCGATCTTCCCCGGAGGTGATCGTCCCCGCCTTGGAGACGGACATATCGCTCATAACGCATATACAGTTATAGACGAACATCGACGGAATCTCTTGCATATAGTTCCGTATCTGCGCGTAAGCCTCCGACGCGCCGGTCTCCTCGCGCGAGGGGGACTTCAACTCGATCAAGACGATCGGGAGTCCGTTGAGGAACAGCAAAACGTCGGGGCGCTTTTGCGAGTTCTCGACAAACGTCCACTGGTTCGCGACGACGAACGAATTGTTCTCGGGGGTCTCGTAGTCCGCGAGATAAACGAGCCCGGAGCGCTCCTCCCCGTCCTCGCGCCAACTCGTCTCGATTCCGTGCTGGAGATATTCGGTAAAGACCGCGTTCTTTTGCGCCAACTCCCCGTTCTCAAAGTTCTTGAGCTTGTAAAGAGCGCCCGCGATCGCCTCTTCCGGAAGCGTCGGGTTCAGGCGCCGCAACGCGTCCTCCAACTCCTCCTCGTAGAGCGGGCTCGAAAAATCCCGGTCGACGTCGGGTCCGTAGACCCGGCGGTAACCCATGCCCTCGAAAAGCTCGAGCAACGATTTCTCGTATTGATCTTCGTCGAATGCGTTCATGCGTTCCGCGCTCCTTTGCGGTTGTGCGATCGTTGGTTGGCGGGTGTTTGGTCTTTGCTTGGCGCTCGCCGATAAACGAGAATTTAACGGCTAAACGTCGAGGTCCGAGACGTCGAGCTCGCCGGACATTAGTTTGGGAAGCAAAGTGTCTCTTATGGTAATAAGGCTTACGTTTTCAGCTTCGTTTGTCGTTACAGCATCAAACAGTGGAGA
>JAFRXD010000082.1 GCA_017441605.1 Thermoguttaceae bacterium
GTGGCCTCGTTTGCCACGTGCGTCACGTTGGCGATGAACTCAGCGCAGTCCGTGGCGGCCTGGGCGGAGGTCATGGAGGCGGCGGACATCTCCTCCGTCCCCGCGTTGCTCTGTTCCAGCGATGAGGAGTTGGATTCCATCAGCTTCACGGTCTCGTTCACGGCCTTGCGGACCTTGTTGGCGCCCTCCAGGTTAACCGCCGAGTCCTCGTGCAGGGTCGTGGCCTTCTCGGAGGAAGCGTCGGCGTTGTCGCGGATTTCGATGATAGCCGTGCGCATGGCCTTGAACATCTCAGACAGAGAGTCGCCCAGTTTGCCCAGCTCGTCGTGCCCATTGTAGTTGAAATCCTCGCGGGTGATGGACATATCCCCGTCGCGGGCCTGGTGAACAAGCTCCACCACGCGGGCCAGCGGTTTGCGGATAGCCCCGGCGATGATGAACGCGATGCCCAGACCCACCACAATCGCCACGACGGTCAGCGAAATCAGCAGCCAAACCGCGCTGCTAAGGGAGTCGTGCCCCTCCTGGGTGAGGTTGGTGACCCTTCTGATCGCCGTGTTGATGATCGTGTCAGCCGCATTGACAAGGGAAAGGCAGTCCTTCAGCGCCGCCTGGAACAGCGGATCCGTCTCGGTGTAGGCCTTGAGCACATCGGCAAACGCCGTCTTGAAAGCCATGAAGGCCCCTCGCCCGCTGAGCAATTTTTCCTTCACGTCCTGGAAGCGGGCAACCTCGGCAAAACGGGAGCAGGCGTCTTCCAGCTCGTTGAGCTGGGTCATAACATTGTTCAGGGTACGCACGTCGCGGTACTGCATTCCCTGCTGGTACTGCCAGGCGGCGGTCAGCAGGCGCGCCTGGAGATTTTCAACGGTCCTCAGACGCTCGGCACTGGTCGTCAGCTGGGCCACTTCCGCGTCGCCGGCGGTTTTGCCCTTCAGCTTCTGGAACTCCTCAAAGCTCCGCTGATACTGGATATTGATAACGTCCGTGAAGAGGCTGGAGATGGTGTTGATGCTCTCGTCCAGCGTCTTGACCGAGGCTTTCTTGGAGCGGAGCATGGTGACGACCTTCTCCAGCGCGGCTGTGCTGTTGCGCACCGCCGTCTCGATCTCCGGGATGGTGCTCAGCGAGGTCAGCCCCGGCTGTTCCGCGTAAAGCCTCTTCGCCTCGTTGATCTTCCCCCGCAGTTCCGCGATGCGGTTCTGGAGGGCGGAGTAATCCTCCTCGCTCTCAGAGTAACGCAAGTCGCGAACGCCGGCGCGAGCCAAGTCTTCGAGATAATCGGCGAGATAGCTATTGATCGAGGTTTTCGAGAGTTTTTCCATGGGAAGCCCGAAGTTCCGAGGGGGTCGAAAGGCGCGAGTCGAGCGCGAACCGGCGCCGCGCTACTCCGACATTATACGCCAAAAAGCTCTCGGCGTCCAAAAGAAAACGCGCGACGTTCTCGAAAAAGAGCGTCGCGCGTTCATATGTCTTGCGCCGGAACGCGGGATCGTTACCTGAATTTCACTTCGTAATCGGCGGAACTCGCCCCGACGCGCGCGGGACGGTCGGGAACGTAGCGACCGGAGGAATACGAATCGACCCCTCTGCCGAGCGCGGCTTCCGCCTTCTCGTTTTGAATCGCCTCGTAGATTTCCTGACGATGAACGGGAACGTCGGCGGGCGCTTCGATTCCCAGCCTAATCCGATCCCCTCTCACGTCGACGATCGTTACGACTATATCGTCGCCAATATAGATGCTCTGATCCTTATATCTCGACAAAACAAGCATAGTAACTGCTCCTTCTCGTACTATATCGCAATGTTCGGGCGTCCTGTCCTTAGGATCCGCGTCAACCCCGAGCCGGATTGAGCGGTCGACTGCGAGCGCTCGCCGCCCCCGCCAATCTCCTCGCCGTCTTTCGCCTCGGGAGAAGCCCCCGAGACCCGGTCGCTCGACGCGCTGAAGAATACGCGAAAAAAACTCGAAACGAGCGTCGTTTTTCAATTTTTTTTTCGCTATTCCTCCGTCGCGTTCCGCAAACGAAACGAACGAATCGACTGGGCAAGGTTTAACGAGCCGTTCGTCGGGATCTTCGCGAAAAGACCCCGATCGAGCGCGCTTTGCCCGATAGGCTTGTAATCGACCCGCCCGAGAAAATCGTATCATAAAAATCGCGGTTCGCTCGGTAAATCGCAAGGTTTTGCGGCGCGTTATGCGCTGTGTAGCGCAAAGTCCGCGAGTAACGATTGTGATTGTCAAATGGGTTCGGACGGTGGTTCGCGTTGTCGCGCCGAAAGGAGTTGCGACGACGGTTTTCTTCGAATTTCCACCTTTTGCGGATCTTTTGAGTAAAAACTTTAGCAAAATCTCGAAAAACCCGAACTTTTTCCCGTTCTCGTATTGCCGTCGCGCGGTTTTTTCTTACAATTAGGCGTAGCGGGTTCCGGTTTTCGGTCTGGAATTTGAAAGCGTCGGGCTCGCGCACGCGTTTGCACAAGGAACGGCTTACCATGCGGAACGATAGCGCAAGATGGGCGGCTTCGTCTGGACGACGACCCGCTCGAACGACATTCGACCTTAGAGTTTTCCTCTTTTTGCTCCTCGTCGCGGCCCCTCTGGTCGCGTCGACCGGTTGCGCGTCGACTAACGGCGCGCGGCGTTGCTCCCTCTGCGAAAAACTAAGCGGAAATCCCGACTCCCCCGATTCCGACGTTCCCAAGCAAGCGGCTCAGTCGGTCGACTCTAGCAAGGCGACGACTAAGGAATCGACCAAAACCTCGACCGTCGCCGGCATTCCGAACGCCGGAGCCTCCGGTTCCGCCACGACTCGCGCTCAAGACGTCGAGATCGCGCCGCTCGAGAGTTTGGACAGTCGGGTCGACGAGACGATCAAGGCCTTAGAGCCGGATCCCGCGTCCCTGCGACCCGAATTGGATCCCGCGCCGTCCGCCGCCGCGCCCAGGAGCGCGCCCGCGCAAGAGTCGAAGCCGCAAATTGCCGCGGTTCCCGAGTCGAAACCGATTCCCGCGACCTCGGCGACCTCCGAGGCCATTTCCAAAGCGGACGAGGCGCTCGACGATAAGACGATCGGCGAACGGCCGAACGAGTCGACGGCGAAGGAAGTTGCCGAGGAAAAGGCGAGCGAGCCGAATTCTAACGAGTCGACCGACTCGCCCGAGAACGAGCATTCCGCCAATAAGCCGAACGGAACCCAAGCTCCGGTCGAGACCCCGAAGGAGGCCGAGTCGAGCGACGGAGGCGTCGATCAGAGCGACTGGGACGATACGATCGTCGAAGCGCGACCCCGTCCGGGAAGCTCCGTTCAAATCAAGCCCGCCTCGCAACGGCGCTCTGGATCCACCGCGCAATTCAAGTCCGCCGCGCGCCCCAAGTACGTCGAAGGGGAGCAAGGGGAAAAGCAAGGGGAAAAGCAAGGGGAAAAGCTCGTTCCCGTCTCCGGCAACGCGCGCAAAAAACTAACTCGACCCTATTCCGCGCAGAAATCCAAGGGGCGCGTTTCGTCGATCCCCTCGACTTCCGCCCAGAAAGAGGAAGTCGTTTCCCGGCCGGCTGAAGACGACGATTTGCCAGTCGTCGACGCGCGGCTTTACATGCGCCCTCGCCGCTGACCCGGCGGTTTCGCCCGATCGAGCTCGCAAACGACGAAAGGTCGCGTTTCGTGGAAGCGCGACCTTTTTGGTTTTGGTATCGAACGGCGTCGGGCGAGCGCGAGTCGGTTATTTCTCGGGGCTCGAAACGCGCTGACTGAAATCGTTGGCGGGATCCCAGCCCAGCGGCTCGACGTTGGGGAAGAGCTCTTTAAGCCGCTCCGCCAATTTACAGCCTCGGCAGTCGGTTTCGATTACTTTTCCGTCCCGCCCGACGAGGATCATTTCCGGAACCCCGTTGATCGAGTAATACTCGTAAAGTCCCTTATAGCCCGCCTCGACCGAACGTTTTTGCGAGGTCGTCGTCCAGGGAATCTCGTTGTCCGCGACGAACTTCTTTAAGAACTCGACGTCCTGATCGATCGAGTACCCGACGACTTCGAACCCCGCGTCGCGATAGCGCGCGTAGGCCTCTTTGAGTCGCGGAATTTCGCGTCGGCACGGGCCGCACCACGTCGCCCAGATCTCGACGAGAACGACTTTGCCCTCGAAATCGCCCCATTCGAACGTTTTGCCGAAATCTTTTCCGTCGAATTGTTTCGCCTCGAAGTAGAGCTCGTTTCCGACGAGCCTCGCGAAACGGCGCTTTCCGAGCGTTTCTTGAATGGGCTTAACGAGCGCGGGGTTTTCCGACGCCTCGAACGCCTCGCACATCGCGTCGAGCGCCTCCTCGCCCAAATCGGGGGAGTGGACGCGAATCGTCGCGACGATATTGTTCGCGGTTTCGCCAAATTCCGGAACCGAGAGCGCGAAGGTGATCGCGTCGCCGACGAGCGCGACAAACTCCGCCTCCCGCGCTTCCTCCGACTTGCCAAGAGCCGCGCTCAGGCGGACGTCGAACAGCCGCGTCGCCCGGCCGAGCAGGAGGTCGCGCGATTCGTCGCTCGGGTCGAGTTTATTCTTTTGAAGGGCCTCGGCGGTTCGCGCTCGAAGCTCCTCGAATTTGGGGCCGAAGCCGCCGTTTTCCGCCTCGGAGAGCGCGAAGTTTCCGAGAATGCCCGAGAGTTGCGCGTCGTACTCGGCCCGTTCTTGGGCCGTTAGGTCGTCCAGGTCGAGGAGCGCTTTCGTCGAGCGATAGAAGTCGTCTCCGGTCGCGCTCCAAAATTCCTTTTCCGTTTTGCAAACGGCGTTCGACCATTGGGTCAGTGCCTCTTGATAAGAGACGAGCGACGATTTGTCGAGGGTCGTTGGAAAATCGGGACGAACCGGTTCTTCCGCCGTTCCGACCGCCGAAACGAGCAAAATCGCGAGGGACAAACCGATCGCGAAGCGAGCGTCGCGAGCCATAGAAATCTCCTTGCGGCGCGATTCGCGCCTTGATAATAAGAGGATCGGGAGTCTATCGCGCGGCGAGAAAAGGCGCCGCGGCGCTTAAAATGGATTGTGGACGTCGATCGCGCCCTCGGGGAACGGGGTCGAGCCGAGTTCGCGATACATGGGGTAGTCGGACTGCATGTGGATCGGCAGCTCGCGATCTCGCCACATAATCATCGAATCGTACGGCAATTTCCATCCGTTTCGCTGATAGAAGCGGACGAGAGGCTCTCTGCAGAAAAGCGCGGCGAACGGGTAGCCGACCCTCTTCGACTCTTCGAGCGCGACGTCGAGCAGTCGAGTCGACAAACCGGAGCCCCGGCGCTCGGGAATCACCGAGACGCCCTGAAAACTCGCGATCGCGAATCGCGCGTTCCACTCCGTCGAGATCGTTCGCTCGACGACCGCGACGTGACCGACAATTTTCCCGCTCGGCTCGGTCGCGAGAACCGTAAAGACGGGGGGCGCGTCGTGCCACGCTCGTCTTTTTCGGAAAATCGACTCCCAATTTGGGAAGATCGAGATTAAGAACGAGCGCAGTCGGGCGTCCAATCGCTCGTCGATTTCCGACTCGCGCAAGATTTGAACGGAGACTGGCGTTTCGGTCGACATCTTTCTTTATTACACTCCAACGACGCCGTTGTTTTCCTAAATTTTACGTCTCGACGCGAATTAAAAAAGAGGGTTTTGGCGATTATTCCCAAACGAGTTGCCCCAACCGCCCCTCGGCGCCAAAATTTGCGCCTTTTTTTTCTAAAAAATGGACGAAACTGAAGAAAAGAAACCGCCAAAGGGAAAAAGACGCTTGATTTTTTCAAAAGTGGCGGTTATCATTACGCCAATCGAGTCGACCGGGGGCGCCCTTGGCGCGAAAATCCGAGGCGATTCGGGGCTCTCGCTCAAAGAAATTCGGGGATCCGCCCCGCGCAAGAAAGACTTTGAGCGAAGGGTTCGGAACCTTAAAACGACCGTCGCGTCCGCCGCCCAAGAGACGGCGACCGCGAATACGTCGAAACGTTGTTTTTCATAGGAGAAGAAGAATGGCAGCCACCATTGATAAAGACGCCTGCGTCGGTTGCGGCGCGTGCGCGGGCGAGTGCCCCTGCGAAGCGATCACCGTCGAAGACGTCGCCGTCGTCGACGCCGATACTTGCGTTAGCTGCGGCGCTTGCGCCGGGGCTTGTCCGGCGGGCGCGATCACGGTCGAATGATCGTTCGCGCGCTCGTATCATATTCCTCGCGCGGGGTCTAACCGCGCGAGCGTTTTCCCGACGTTCAACGCGGCGAGCGCTCGAGCGTCGGGTCGTTTTTTATCCGGAGAAGCCAAAATGAACGGGTCCGACATATCCGACGGAGAGCGGGGTTCGTCCCCCGTCGAACCTCGCGACGACGCGACCTCGAAGAAACTATCGCTTCGCGGAATCGGTAAATTCGTCGCCGACCTAGCCGCCAACGGGATCTCCTCCTCGACTCCCGACGCTCCTTCCGAGGACGCGCTCGATTCGGACGTTCGAGAGAGCGCCGCGCGCTCGTTCGACCTCAAGATCCAAGAGGCGGAGGAATTCGCCGATCGTCCGGAATCGGTCGAGGATCTTTTGGACGCGGCGAAAAACTGGACTCGCCGGTTTTCCCGCAAATTAAACTCCGATTCCCTCGCGAGTCTCACGACGATTTTTCGCATGACGAACTCGTCGATCTCCGGAGAGTACAAGGGTCTTTCCAAGCAGACGCTCGCCTGCATGATCGGGGCGCTCCTCTACTGCGTTTCCCCGATCGACGTCGTTCCCGACGCGATTCCGGTCGTCGGGCTTTTGGACGACGCGTTCGTTCTTTCGCTCGCGGTCAAGCGACTCGCCGACGAGCTGACGACGTTTCGCTCTTGGGAGCGCCTGAAAACGGCGAAATCGGCGCTCGCCTCTTATTTGCCTTATTTTTCCGACGTCAAACGCGTCGTGCTCGTCCCGGGCTGGCTCACGGAAAACGACGACTGCGAGGCGGAAATCGACGTCCTTGCCCCCATTTTCCCGAACGCGGAGTTCGAGCGGTTTCCGTGGAAGTCGAACGTCTCGTGGTCGGAGGCGCGCGATTGGGTCGACGGCGCGGGAACCGGGGAATTGGAGGAGTTTCTCCGCTCGTCCGGGGAGCTCGGAACCTTGGCGCTCGTCGGGCACTCGCTCGGGGCTCGCTTGGCGGTTCGCGTTCTAACCCGTTTGGCGAACGAGCCGATCAAGAAATCGCTGTGGTCCAGAAAACCGCTAAATCGCGTCGCGCAGGCGTTTTTGCTCGGCGCGGCGATCGACGTCGACGATCCCGATTTGGCCAAAGCCCCCGAGGGCGTCGTCGCGCCGCTCTGCAATTTCTACAGCCGCTACGATCGCGTTTTGCACTATCTTTATCGGTTCGTCGAGCAAAAAACCCCGCTCGGGTTGACCGGGCTCGCCGATCCCTGCCGCAACTACGTCGACTGCGTGGTCGCGGGGCGCGAGGAGTACTGGCTCGATTTGACGCGAAACGTCGCCTCCATCGCGAACTTTTTTAACTCGGGCAGGGTTCTTCAATCCCTGTCGATCGCCGATTGCGTTTCCGGCGATTTGGCCGAGTATTTCAGGCACCAGTTCAAACTGTACGCTCGGTTTTTCCACGACTCCGTCGTTGGGAACGGGGACGAATCAACCGCGCCTCGCGACAATTCCGGCGAATCGGAACTGGACGCGTAGCTCCGAAATCCCCCCGAGTTTCGCGAGCCGCGTCCCCCGGTCGATTCGTTTGGCCGTCTCTTAAAAAGTTGGCGTTTTTTGCGCTCAAATCTTGTTATTTTTTGCGAGCGAGTTAAAATAGATAATATGCAAAATCTAGGTTGATTTCGCGATAACACGAGAACCGAGCGCGATAAGGAGCGAAACGATGGACGCCAAGGCCGTTTCTTCTAAACTTCGTCTTTTAGAGGACAATATAAGTCGGGTTTTTATAGGCAAACCGGAAGCGCTTCGCTTGACGTTGACCGCCTTTTTCGGGGAGGGGCACCTCCTTCTCGACGACGCGCCGGGGGTCGGCAAAACGCTCCTCGGAAGAGCGCTCGCCCGCAGTCTCGACGCGAGTTTTTCTCGGATACAATTCACTTCCGACCTGCTTCCGTCCGACGTGGTCGGGGGCGAGGTTTACAACCAAAAGACGGGCGAGTTCGAGTTCGTGCCGGGCCCGATTTTCGCGAACGTCGTTCTCGCCGACGAAGTGAACCGAACTCCCCCGAGAACCCAAAGCGCCACCCTGGAGGCGATGAGCGAGCGACAGGTTTCCTCCGGAGGACGAACCTATCCGACCCCGAATCCCTTCTTCGTCGTCGCCACCGAGAACCCGCTCGAATACGAGGGCGTCTACCCCTTGCCCGAGAGCCAGCTCGACCGCTTTATGCTGCGCCTTTCGATCGGGTACCCGGACCGCGAGGCGGAGCTTTCGATTCTCGACGTTTGCGGGGACGGAACCGCGCTCGACGCTCTCGAGCCGGTTTTGACCGTCGAGGAGGTTCTGGAAATTCAAAAAGCGTCCCGCGAGGTTCGGCTCGAACCCCCGGTCGCGAATTATTTGCTCGATATAGTGGAGACCTCGCGCCGCTCCCCCGAGCTGCGCGTCGGGGCGAGTCCTCGAGCGTCCCTCTCCTTCGCGCGCGCCGCGAAAACCTACGCTCTGATCGAGGGCCGCGACTACGTCGTTCCGGACGACGTCAAGGCGCTCGCGGTTCGCGCCTTGGCGCACCGTCTCGTTCCGAAAAACGATCGTCGCGAAGACTCGCGCCGCGCGGCCGAATCGTTCGTCGAGCGCGCCCTCGCGACCGTTCCCGCTCCGTAGCGGTTTTTTCGTCGGAACTTTCGCGAATCGGCGCGTTTGTCGCGCCGGCGATCGTCTCTAACGAAACGGAGCGGACGCAATGAAAAAGCGGGCGATTTTAATTATTTCTGGAAAAATCCTGGAGCGCTCTTTCCCAATAGACGCGCTGGAGGAAATACGCCGGGCGATCGAGACTCGTTTGGCGGATCGGGACGTCGTTTTATCTCGTTGCGCGGCGACCCTTTGCGGCGAGCGACATTTGGCGGCTCCTTTCTGGCTGGCGGCGGGGTTCGAGGTCGTTCCGGCCGACGACGAGGACTCGCAGGCGACGGCGCTCTTGCTTTCGGAGGCGTTTTCGCAGAATCCTCCGGACGAGGTCGTCGTCGCGTTCGGCATGAAGAGCGAGCCGGTGAACGTATTGCGCTCGGTCGCGGGTCGGGTTCGTCGGATCGCGCTGCGTTTTCCGAGCGAGGACGAATCGGGACCGTCGAGCGACTTGTTGGGCGCGACCGAGGAGATCGCCGACGTTCGGACCGACTTGTCTAAAATCGGGGTCGATTGGAGCGCGCTCGAATCTCGCCCTTGGAGCGAATGGCTCGAGCAAATTTTCGATCCGTTCGCCGCGGCTTCTCCCGTGCCCCCCCGACTTGGCGGCGAGATTCCGACTCTCGAACGAGAAACCGAGGCTTCCCCCGGCCCCGCCGAAGAGGTCCCCGTTTCGGAACCCGAGCCCGAGAAACCCGTTCCCCAAGTCGACGTGGACGAGGAGATCAAACGTCGCGCGGTCGAGGAGTTCTCCGCCTCGGCGAGCGAGTGGAACGAGGCGCTCGCCGAGCTTCTGGCGGCTCGCGGCCATTGTCTCAAGGCTTACGTCGCGACCGAAGAGTTGGACGGGCGTTTTCCCGGGCTTTTCGGATTCAGTATGACGCATCGGGACGAGTTCGCGAACCTGCTTTGCGGGAATCTTCGTCTCCTCGTGGAAGACGGGGTGATGTGGCTGTACGACGAGGAGCATCCCGATATGACGTTCCTCGACGCGCGCGACGCGGCGCGCCGATTGGACGTGGGATCCCAAGCGGCGGAGGAACCGGAGCGCGAGCGCCCGAAGCGGTTCGACTGGGGCGCGGAGCCGAAGACGTTTCGGGAGGTCGCCGAGCTCGCGGATTTGTCGAAGCGGTTTTGTCTTTGGCGGGTCGAGCGAGCGCGTCTGGTCGAGGATCCGGAGTCCGCGGATTTGGTCGCGGAGCGAGACGCGCGCTTCGCCGACGCCGCCGCGCTGATCGGACTTCGCCTTTGGCAAGCGCGCCCCGACGTCGATTTGGACGAGCCCGCCTTGCGCGAGTTCGCCAACTGCTTCGACTTGCTTTCTCGATCGATTCTCGCCTTCGACGAGGTCGCCAAAGAGCTCGACTCCTTTCCCACGGAATTCGTCGCGCGCGCCGCCCAGTTGGCGATCAACGCGCAGTGCTTGGTCAAATCGACCTTGGTAAAACGCGGCGTGTCGATCGGTTGCGACGACGCGCAGCGCTCGGCTCGAAATATGCTTCGCGACTTTTTGGCGAGCTACGATCCGAAAACGATTCTTAAGAATTTCCGGAAAGAGGACCTCGTGGATCTCGACGCGCGCGAGGGGTTTTTCGCCGAACTCGACGCGATCGTCGACAAGACCGGCGAGTTCCTCGAGGTCGCGAAGGGAAGAAAACGCGCTTGGAGCAAATTGAGCTACCACGCGGAACAGCTCAAAGACGCCCCGACTTTCGGGGCCGAGCGCCATTGGGCGAAGATCGTCGAGGCGACGACCGAGCTTTGCGAGGAGTACGGCGAAAAGAGCTCTTCGGTCAGGTTGCGCGAGGCGCTTAGAGACTTGATCGCCGACGTGCCCGAGGAAGTCGAGACGACCGACGCCTTTTGCCAAGTCGTTCAGCAGATCGACGAGTTTGTCGAGCGCGAGCGAGAAAGCGCGCTTTCGGAACCGGAAAGCGGGGAGGAGGCGACGATATCGCCGGAGCTTCGCGCGGTTCGCGAGCGCTACGCGGGGAGCAAGATGGTCTTTATCGGCGGAACGCCTCAAGACCACCTCCGAGAGCGACTCGAGAAACAATTTCAGATGGAAATCCTTTGGTCGCAATTCGATCACGGAGACTCGCTCGATCGGTTGTCGCCCTACGTTCGGGATCCGGACGTGAAACTTTTCGTCATTTACATTCCTTGGTGCAGCCACAAGCACTCCGAGGAGTTCACCGCGGTTTTAAAGAGTATGAACAAGGATTACGTCCGGCAGCCGAAAGGGACGAATCCCGAGGCGATCGCGCAGTCGATTTGCAAGCAAATCGGGCTATTATAGCCTTGACGCGAATAGTTTTGAACGTTTTTACTCTCGCGCGAGAGGCAGGAGCGAATGAGCGAAACGGCTCTTTTTGTGTTGTCGGGAAAGATCCTGGATCGTCCTTTCCCGTTGGAGGCGCTAAACGACGTTCGCGCGTCGGTCGAGAAGAATCTGTCCGATCGAGGGGTCGTGGTAACGCGCCGGATCGCGACGCTTTGCGGGGATCGCCATCTCGCGGCCCCGTTCTTTCTAGGCGCCGGTTTCGAAGTCGCGCCCTCCGACGACGAGGACGTTCAAGCCGCCGCGATCGTTTGCGCCGCCGCCTTTTCTCTAAATCCCCCCGACGAAATCGTTTTCGCGACCGGAGTCGAGGAGCCGACGAATCTCGCGCGCTCGATCGCCGGGCGAACTCGAAGGGTTCTTTTGCGCCTTCCGAGCCCCGGGGACGATTTCGGGCTCTCCGAGTCGCTCGCCCGAGCCCTCGAGGGCGTTTTGGATTTGCGCGAACTGCTTTCGAAGGAAGGGGTTAACTGGAATCGGCTCGAGGCGCGCTCGTGGGATTCTTGGTCGCGGCGCTTCGACGCGCTTTTGTCGCGCGAACTCGAGAATTCCCCCGAGGAGCCGGAGGAACCGAGCGAGGAGCCGGAAGCGACCGAACCGCCGATTGACGTCGACCCCGACTCCGCCGAACCGCCCGCGAAGAGCGGCGCCGAGCCGGCGGAACCGGAGCCCGCGTTGGAATCGGAGGCTCCCGCGCCCGTCGCGCCGGAGGACGAGTTGATCGCGACGGTCGACGTTTATTCGGAGTTTAAGGCCTCCGCTCGCGAATGGAACGCCGCGCTAGAAAGGGAGGCGCTCGAGCGAGAGTTCAAATGCTCGGCGTTTAAGGCGACCGAGTTCCTGGACGCGCGCTTTCCCGGGCTTAGCAATTTCTTTCTCTATAACCGAGACGATTTTAAGAAACTATTGTCCGACCGGTTGCGACTGATCGTCGAGGCGGACGGAGTAACGTATCTCTATCACGTCAATCACCCCGAGATGCGGTTGGCGAGCGCCTCGGATCTCAAATGGGGCGCGGAGCCTTCGCTCGAGGGCGCCGCGGAGCCCGAGGCGGAGGCCCCCCCCGACGACTCGAACCGGTCGCGGACCGAGGAAGGATTCGCGGATCTCGCGGTCAAGGCGGATCTTATGAAGCGACAGAGCGCGTGGTCGGCGCGCCGCGCGGAGTTGATCGAGAGCGGGGCCTCGTACGAGGATTACATAAGGCCGACCGACGCGGAGCTTAATCGCGAGGCGAAGGACGCGAGCGAGTATTTGTGGCAGCGCCGAACCGATATCGTGGTTCGCCGAGAAGACTTCGAGGAGACCGCGGAGCTTTACGAGACCCTGGAAAAGGCCCTGTCGATTATGGACGTCGCGGCGCGAACGAGGGAGCTTATTGGAACCCCGCTCGTCGTTCGCGCGATGCAGCTTCTCGCGAGCGCGCAATGCGCGGTCAAGACCCGTTTGCGCCGGTTGGGCGTTCCGCTCAATCTCGATCGAACGCAACAGGAAACGTTCGAGCGGCTCGCCGATTTTCGTCGAGCGCATTACGAGCGCGACATTTTGAGGGGCATGAGGATCGAGGACGAGCTCGACTTTTCCCAGCTCGGGGCGCTAAAAGAGGAGAGCGCGGCCCTGGAGAAGGAAATCGGCGAGCTCGTTTCCGCCTCGAAAGACCGCAAGAAGCTCGAGAGCAAGTTGAACTACCATCTCGGACTCGTTCGCAAGAGCCTGGAAAAAGCCGAGTTAAGAGACTGGAATAGGATCGTCGAGGCGACGACCGAACTGTGCGAAAACTACGGCGAAAAACCCTCGTCCCCTTTCCTTGGCGACCTTTTGCGAGACGTCGTCGCGCGAGTTCCCGAAGAGCTCGAGACGTCCGACGCGTTTTGTCGCGTCGTTCAAGAGATCGATTGGCTCAAAATCCAAGAAGAGGAGCGCGAGTGCGCCGAGTTCGAGTTCGCGCGCGCGGACGACGCGCGCGTTTCCGAGGAGGTTCGCGCGTTTCGCGACCGCTTCGAGGGCTCGAAAATCGCCTTTGTCGGAGGATCCCCCAAAGAGCTCGTTCGGGAGCGGCTCGACGCGGAGCTGGGGGTCGAAACGATTTGGTTCGATCCGAGTCGCGACGACGCCTCCGAGCGCTTCGAAGAGCTTCTTAACGATCCCGAGGTCAAATTGGCGCTCGTCTATCTCCCCTGGACCCCTCGCGCGCGCGCGACCGCCTTGCTCGCGCGCGCCGCGGAGAAAGGCGTCGAGACGATCGCGCTTCCGCGAGGAACCGATCCGGAACAAGTCGCGCGCGCCGTTCGCGCGCGGCTAGACCGGCCCTCCGAGGGGCGAGGAGACGATTCGGAATGAAAAAGAACGAAACGGATCTCGCCGAAATCGAGGATCGAGAGGAGCTCGCGCCGAACGAAGCGAAAAAAGAGGCGCCGCCGTCGGCTCGGGAGCGCTTGATTATGGCGGCGCTCGACGAGGTGGAGGAAGTGGGATTCGCGCGGTTTTCGTTGCGCCGGGTCGCGAACGCTTGCGGAGTCTCAACCGCCGCGCCGTACAAGCACTTCAAGAACAAGCGGGAATTGATCGAGGCGATTTTGCGGCACATCAACGCCGAGTGGCGCCGCCGCCAAGACGAGGCGCTGAATCGTCTCGCCGGAGGATCCCTGCGAGAGCGGCTCGTCGAGGTCAGTTTGGAGTTTATTCGATTTATGGTCGAAAACCCGCAGTATCGCTCGATTATGATGATACGGAACGAGACGTTCGACTCCGAGTACTTGCAGATCAAGGCGGATCTGAGCGCGCGCTCGAAGGAGTTGATTCGCGAGTACTGCGTGGAGTCGGGCATGTCGGCGAAGGTCGCGCGGATTAAGATGTACGTCGTAAGATCCTTGATTTACGGCGCTTCCCTTATGTTCGCGAATTGCGAGCTGACGTACGACGACGCGGCGATGGAAGTGGTTCGCGCGGCGATCGACCGCGAGTTCGATCTTCCCCCGATCGCGTCGGAACACGAGTTGAAACCTGTTTTTAACAAATTGCGAAACGATGCGAGCGTTTCCAAATAGGAGGTCGATATGAAGAAGAAACTGGCTCTCGCGCTGGCGATTTTCTTTGTCGCGGCGCTTTGTCGAGCGGAGGGCGTCGAGCGCGCGATTCCCGCGAAGGACGTCGCCCCCGGCGCGGTCGCGCTCCAATGGACCGCCGATTCTGACGCGACCCTGAGCGGCTTTTATCTCCGCTTGGCGAATTGTCTTCCGCCTCGGGACGAGCCGATCGTCGCCGAGCTTTGGGTTCGCGGACAGCGCGTCGGCGAAACGGTCGCGATTCCCAAGTTCGGATATCCCCTCGCGCTTCACTCGCGACCCTACGGCTTTGATCCCCAAACGTTTCCGCCCCTCGACGTCGGTCGCGAGTATCGGCGCGGGGTCGAGCCGACTTCGGTGAGGCGCGGAGACGAGGTCAAGGTCGTCGTCGCGTCTTGCGGGGAGAAGGTCGAAAGCGGGATCGTCGCGGGGCTTCAATTCCAAGGGGCGATCGATTTGGCGTCCTTGCGCGACCCCTTCCGCGAGTGCCGGACGAACGGTCCCGTTTGCTCGATTCCGTGGTCGGAGCCCGAGATCGTCGCCGTCGGAACCGGCGAGAAGTTCGATCCCCTTTGCGCCCCGCAAAACAATTCCTCCGTCATTGCGGACAAGGACGGAACCCTTTATATTTTCTGCGCCTATTACTCGGTCGACGAGCAGTACGGCGGAGGGCGCGGCGGTTCCTATTCTCGTATTTACGGTTACAAAAAAGCCCCGAACTCCGCCGCTTGGGAGTCCATGGGACTGATCGTCGACTTGCTGGAGGGCCAGACCTACTCCGGCGACCCCTTCGTGTTCCGCGACCTTGACGGAACTCCCTGTATGCTCTTCACTTCCTGCGACGGCACGAACGGCTTCGCCGATTGGTTCTTCGAGAGCGCGCTGATTATGCGCTCGAAAACCGACAGTTTCGCGGGACCTTGGGAGGAGCCGTTCTACTTGTGGAAAGATTATCCGCGCGAGCCGGACGACAATAAAACGGGCGGTCGCGCGAATTGCGTTCGAATCTATCCTCGCGAGAAAAACCGAGACTACGTCGTCGTTTGGAACCACGGCGGCCAAGACATGGACGTTCGCGGCTTGGTTCGCGAGGACTTGACGACCGAGGTCTCCCACAAAGAGCTCGGCGACGCCCCTCTCTTCGTCAAGAACCAAGAGGAAGGGGGCGGCGGATTTACCTACGGCGACAAGGGTTATTACTCGACCTGGCAGATTCCGTGGCTCAACGACCCGAACGGGTTGCAGCGCCTTTACGAAGTCGACTTGAACGATCCGACGAACCCCGAGTCGTGGCGCGTCGTTCCGGGGTCGATCGGTTGTAACGACGGGGCCAACCCGAAGCGCGACGGCGGTACGACCGCCGACGCGTGGGCGATTTCCGTCGCGAACGATCGCGTTTGGGCGACTTCCTGCGAGTACTCCGCCAGCGAGGACAGGAATTACCTTTACGTCCGGAGCGCCCCGGTCGAGGAATTCGATCGTTACGTTAAGGGCGAGCGATCCAAAGACGTCGTTTTCCGTTACGGCGCCGTTCGCGTCGGGCCTTATCGCGAAGCCTTCCCCACGATCGAATACGCGCTCGGGCAAAACTGCTCCCTCGAGTTGACGTTCAAGAGTTTCGGCGATCTTTCCTACGGGTTTATCGCGCTCGGTTCCTCGGAGTCCCCCGCTCAACTGCGCTCGGTCTACTTCGAGGTCAATCCGACCGCCTCGCAACTTGTCGCCTATAAGAACGACGAGACGCGAATCGTTCTCGCCGAGTCGTCCGCCGCGACCTGGAAACCGGGCGAGAGCTATCGCTTAAAGCTCGTTCGCGACGGCGCGAAGCTGACCGGCTTCGTCGACGGAAAAGAGGTCGTCTCCGCGACGATCGACGATCCCGAGCTACTTGGCTATCTCAACGACGAGCCTCGGTTTAGACTCTACGGATGGCAAGGCGGAAGCTACGAGATTTCCAACGCGGTCCTCGTCGACGGAAAATGAACCCCAACGACCCGCGAAGCGCGCCGAAATCGCGCCTCGCGGATCCCGACGCTTTTGGACTTTTCCCTTGGAGGATCCTTATGAAGAAACAACTTATCCTAGCGCTCGCGATTCTTTTCGTCGCGTCGCTCTGTCGAGCGGAGGACGTCGAGCGCTCCCTGCCCGCGAAAGACGTCGCCCCCGGGGCGGTCGCGCTGGAGTGGACCGCCGAGTCGGAGACAACGCTGAGCGGGTACTATCTCCGCATGGGGAATTGTCTTCCGCCGCGCGACGATTCGATCGTCGCCATGTTGTTCGTTAAAGGGGAGCGCGTCGGGCGAACGGTCGAAATCCCCAGATTCGAATATCCGATGAAAATTAGCGCTCGCCCTTACGGATTCGGATCGACGACCTTTCCTCCGGTCGACGTCGGACGCGAGTATCGACGCGCGATCGAGCCGATCCAATTAAAGCCGGGGGACGAAGTTAAGGTCGTCGTCGCTTCTTGCGGCGCCAAGGTTCGAACCGACGTCGTCGCCGGGCTGCAGTTTCAAGGGAAATTTGATTTGAGCTCGCTTCGCGCGCCGTTTCGCGAGTGTCGAACGAACGGTCCCGTGTGCTCGATACCCTGGTCGGAACCCGAGATAGTCGCGGTCGGATCGGGAGAGAAATTCGATCCGCTTTGCGCGCCCCAGAACAACTCGTCCGTTATCGGCGATAAGGACGGAACCGTCTATATTTTCTGCGCTTATTACTCGGTCGACGAGCAATACGGCGGCGGTCGAGGCGGTTCCTTTTCGCGAATTTTCGGGTATAAAAAAGCCCCCGGCGCCGACGCTTGGGAGCCCCTCGGGGTCGTCGTCGATCTTAACGAGGGAGAGTCGTACGCGGGCGATCCCTTCGTCTTTCGCGATCTCGACGGAACTCCTTGCATTTTGTACACTTCGCTCGACGGAAACGATTTTTCTCAATGGACCGTTCTCCAAACTCGCATCGTTCGCTCCAAGACCGATAGTTTCGCGGGACCTTGGGAGGAGGAACCCCTTGTTCTTTGGAAAGACTATCCCCAGTATCCCGACGACAATACCACGGCGGGACGCGCGAATTGCGTTCGCGTCTTTCCTCGCGAGAAAACCCGCGACTACCTCGTCGTTTGGAACCACGGCTCGCTCGATATGGACATAAGAGCCCTTGTCGTCAAGGATTTGGCGGATACGATCCCGAACGACGCGATTAGTTCCGCGCCCGTCTTCGTTCATAACCAAGAAGAGGGCGGCGGCGGTTTTGCGCTCGGCGACAAAGGGTACTATTCGACATGGCAAATTCCTTGGCTTAACGATCCGAACGGGCAGCAGCGTCTTTACGAGATCGATTTGAACGATCCGCTCGTTCCGACCTCTTGGCGCGTCGTCCCGGGGTCGATCGGTTCCAACGACGGCGCCAATCCGAAACGCGACGGCGGAACGACCGCCGACGCTTGGGCCATTTCCGTCGTCGACGACCGCGTTTGGGCGACTTCCTGCGAATTCTCCGATTCGGAGAACAAGAACTATCTCTACGCTCGAAGCGCGCCCGTCGAAGAGTTCGAGCGTTTTATCGCGGGCGAGCGCGCGAAAAACGTCGTTTTTCGCTACGGCGCCGTTTCCGTCGGTCCGGACGCCTATCGGGAAACGTTCCCGACGATCGAGCGCGCCCTCGGGAGAAACTGCTCGCTCGAACTTACGTTCCGCAGTTTTGGCGAGAAGTCTTACGCGTTTATTATTCTCGGTTCGTCCGACGCTCCCAGATCGGCGCGCTCCGTTCAGTTGGAGGTTAATTCCGACGGAACCCGATTTGTCGCCTTTAAGAACGACGAGCCGCGAATCGTTCTCGCCGAAGTCCCCGAACCCAAGTGGGAGCCGGGCAAGAGTTATCGCTTGAAACTCGTTCGCGACGGGGCGACGTTGACCGGCTATGTCGACGGAAAGGAAGCGCTTTCGACGACGATCGACAACCCCGAACTCCTCAAATATCTCGACGACGAGCCGAGATTTAAACTCTACGGGTGGCAAAGGGGAAGCTACGAGATCTCCGACGCGATTCTCGTCGACGGAAAAGAGTAGTCCCTCGAGAGAATCGCGACCTCGCGTAAAAAAACCCGTCGGAACCGAGCCCGAGAAGCCGGTTTCGACGGGTTTTCTTTTTGTGTCGATCGACTAAGCGACCGCCGCTACTCGCTTTCCGCGATCGTCTCTTTCGCGAGGGCGACGACGCGCTCGACGGTGAACCCGAAATGCTCCATCAATTTCGCCGCCGGGGCGGAATCGCCGAAACCGGTCATGCCGAGGAAGCGACCCGAGTCGCCGACGATTTTGCCCCATCCGAGCTCGACCCCGAGCTCGACCCCGACCCGCGCTTTAATTCGTTTGGGCAAAACCGATTCGCGATATTCCGGGGATTGCTTGGCGAAGAGTTCCCAACAAGGGGCGCTGACGACGCGCGCTTTGATCCCTTCGGCGGCCAAAGCGTCGGCGGCTTTAAGGCAAAGCCCGACTTCGCTTCCGGTTCCGATCAGAATAACGTCGGGATCGCCGTCGGCGTCGGCGAGGACGTAGGCCCCTTTCGCGACGTTTCCCGCGGGGGCGAATTTTTCGCGATCGAGGGTCGGGAGATTTTGGCGCGTGAGGACGATCGCCGAGGGGTTCTTCGTCGCCTTCATCGCGGCTTTGTACGATTCGGAAACCTCGTTCGCGTCGGCGGGGCGGAAGACCAAGAGGTTGGGAATCGCGCGCAGGGAGGCGAGGTGCTCGACCGGCTGGTGGGTCGGTCCGTCCTCGCCGACGCCGATCGAGTCGTGCGTAAAGACGAACGTCGTCGGGATTTCCATGAGCGCGGCCAGTCGGATCATCGGGCGGAGATAGTCCGCGAAGACGAAGAAAGTCGCGCAGTATCCGCGAAGACCGCTAAGAACCAAACCGTTGGTAATCGCGCCCATCGCGTTTTCGCGAACGCCGAAGTGGATATTGCGGCCCGCTTTGCCCGGCCCGAACTCCCCGGCGGTCTCGCTCTTGAGCCACGTGTTGTTGGAGGGCGCCAAGTCGGCGGAGCCCCCGACCAGCCAAGGAAGACCTTCGGCGAGTTGGTTCAAGACCTTGCCGCTCGAAGCGCGGCTCGCCATTCCTTTTTCGTCGGCGGGGAAGGGAACCAGGCCCGCGTCCCAACCCTCGGGAAGCGCTCCCGAGAAGATCGCGTCGAGCTCTTTCGCAAGCTCCGGATATTCCGCGCGATAGCTCGCGAACTTCGCGTCCCATTCGGCGGAGAGTTTTGGACCCCTGACCCCGAGATTGTCGGCGTATTGGCGATAGACCTCGTCGTCGCAAGCGAACTTGGCGTCGGGGTCCATGCCGTAAAACTTTTTCGCGCCGGCGATTTCCTCGTCGCCGAGCGGGGCGCCGTGCGCGGACTCTTTTCCTTCTTTCGTCGGGCAGCCGTAGGCGATCTTGCTCTTGACGACGATTAGGGTCGGGCGATCGGTCGTCGCCTCGAACTCGTCGAACGCCCGGCGAAGCGCCGGCAAGTCGTTGACGTCGTCGACTTCGACGACCTTCCAGCCGTAGGCCTTGAAACGATCCGGAACCGATTCGGTGAACGCCAGTTCCGTGTCTCCCTCGATCGTGATCCGATTGAGGTCGTAGATCCAGCAAAGGTTCGACAACTTAAGATGACCCGCCAGCGAGGCCGCCTCGGAGGAAATCCCCTCCATCGAGCAACCGTCCCCGCACAGGGCGTAGACGTTCGACGCGAACAGGTCGTAACCCGGCTTGTTATAGCGGGAAGCGAGCCAATTGTTCGCCATCGCGAATCCGACGCTGGTCGCGACGCCCGCGCCGAGCGGACCGGTCGTCATTTCGACGCCGTCGACGCGTCCGTACTCCGGATGCCCCGCGCAACGCGAACCGAGCTGTCGGAACGACTTAAGGTCGTCCATCGAGACGGCGGGGCGGTCGACGGGATTACCGTCGGCGTCGAGCGACTTGACCCCCGCGACGTGGAGCGTCGCGTAGATCAGGGTCGAGGCGTGCCCGATCGAGAGAACGAAACGATCGCGACCTTGCCAATTGGGACGATTCGGATCGTACTTCATCCGCTCGTTGTAAAGGAGATAGGTAATCGGGGAGAGCGCGACCGGGGTTCCGGGGTGCCCGCTCTTCGCGGCTTGGACGGCGTCCATAGCGAGGGCGCGCGTCGCGTCGATCGTTTTCTTTTCGGTGGGCGTCATTGACAGCATATTGAAATCCTTTGAGTAAGTTTGCGATCGCGGTTATCGCTCGGGCGCTCGAGAGCGCTTCCGCAACTTTTCGTCGCGCTCGATTCTAGCGCGCCCAATTTCTTCGACCAGTTCCGAGGCGCCCTGTTCGATCAGGGCTTGCGCGGCGCCTTTTCCGAGCAGTTCGGCGAGTCCCTTTTGCGTCTCGAACGGAAGACTTCCGCCGAATTTCTTCGGATCCAGCGTCTGAATCGAGGTCGTCTGGAACGATTTAAGCCCGTCGAACGAGAGGATTTGCGCCTCGAGCGCGAGCAGTTCAGTCCCGTCGTCGAGCCGGACGAACGAGCCCTTCGCGCCGATCGGAGCGATGCAGCCGCCCCGCAATTCCGCGAGCATTGCGCGCTCCGCCAAAACGCAAAGAAAGGTCGGCTCAGAGACGAGGCGCTCGATTTGCTCGATCGTTTCGGCGTCGTCCTCGCGCGTTTCGAGCCCCAGCGCGCCTTGACCGACCGCCGGGAGGAAATCGGGAGCCTCCAAGAAGGAGACGGCGCGATCCCCAAGCCCCAGCCTGTTCAAACCGGCGGAGGCGAGAACCAGCGCGTCGAACTCCCCGTCGTCCAGTTTCCGCAAGCGCGTTTCGACGTTCCCGCGAATATCGCGGACGTCCCAAGCGGGGGGCTCGGCGTCGGGAAATTGTTTGGCGGCGCGTCTTAGCAGCATGCTTTTGCGACGCGCGCTGCTCGTGCCGACGATCGCGTTTCGAGGAAGCTCCTCGAGCGACTTGTATTTGTTCGAGACCAGAACGTCGCGCGGATCCTCGCGCTCGGGGACCGCCGATAGACGCAGCCCCGGGATTTTCTCGACCGGAAGGTCTTTGAGACTGTGCGCCGCGACGTCGATTTCGCCGCTTAGAAGCGCGCGCTGTATTTCTTTGGTGAAAACGCCTTGGGCGCCGAGATTCGCGATCGATTCGGAGCGATCGACGTCGCCGGTCGTCTCGATTTTTACGATCTCGACCTTCGTTCCCAGCTTTTCCAGCGCTTCGCGCGTCCAGTTCGCTTGGCGCGTCGCCAGCGCGCTCGGACGCGTTCCCAATCGCACGGGTTTCATAACCTATTTCATATAAAAGACCTCCGTTCGACGAATCGCGACGGAGTCGCGAACGGAGGTCGTCTTCTGATTTGGGGAAATATTAGAATTTCTTGAGGCGAATATTCTTCACTTCGACGCGCATGCCGCCGTCGCCGACGTGCAGTTGCCATCCGAGAACGCCGCTCTTGCGGCGAACGTCGTCGGAGTCTTCGTCGACGAAAACGCTCGTTACTTTTCCGTTGATTTTGTGAACGAAGACGAACCCTTTGGCGACGATTTCGTAGCTGTTCCAGTCCTCGATTTTCACGTTGTCGCGGATTTCTTGCTCGGTCGCGAAGCGCTGGATTACTTCGATTTTGCCCTCGGGGGAGACGCGGCTCACCGTCCCGAGATTCGCGAGAATCCCGCGGAACGCCTCGCCGTACATGATGCCGCTGTACGTCGCGGAACCGTCGAAGTCGCCTTGGTAACCGCCCATGCGGAACTTTTCGGGACCTTCGAGGAACCAGCCGCGATAGTACAGCCCGGAGTTGCCCCAGTTGCTGATTTTATAGTCGAATTTGATGGCAAAGTCGCCAATCTCTTGGTCTTCGGTATAGTACAGCGCTTGGTTCTGCGTAATTTTCTTGTCCGTGTCGTTCGTTTGCCCGACGATGCAACCGTTTTCGACGCTCCAAAGATTCGAGTCGCCCGCCCAGCCGGTCAGGTCTTTCCCGTTGAAAATGGAGACGAAACCGTCGTCGTCTTGCGCGAAAGCGGAGGTCGCCAGCGCCGCCAGAAAAACCGCGGCGAAAAGTGTGCGAATGGTCGATTTGGACATTAGCGGGTTCCTTAAGGGAGGTTTAGTTTTCCGGTTGCGAGACGACGACGCAGCCGGGCAACTGGTCGCGCAGTTTCTGCGCGCCCTCTTCGGTCGCGTCGCTTCGCGTAACGTGAATTTTTTGCAATTTCTTTAAGGCGGCGAACTTGGCGATCGCCTCGTCGTCGAGCTTAGAGCGCCCGACGTGCAGGAAGGTCAGATTGGCGAAACGCGCGATCGCGTCGGCGGACTTCGAGGTAATTCCCGCGTCGTCGACGTTGAGCGACGTTAGTTTCGAGGCGAGCGGCTCGAGCGCCGCGACCCCCTCGTCGCCGATCTTCGCTTGGTACAGGTTCAATTTGGTCAGCGAGTTAAACCCGTTTTGGAATGCGCCCGACAGATCGCCCCCCTTAAGCGCCGAACCGCTCAAATCCAGGTCGACCAACTTGGGCGCGCTCGACAGCGCCTCCAGCGCGAACGGCGGGAATTCCGATTTGCCCGTCAAGGTCAGCCCCGCGAGCCGTACTTTTTTGAGCGTCGGCTTGGAAACGACCGCGCGAAACGCGTCCCCCGCGTCCGCGTCGATCGTCGCCTCGACCCAAAGCAGTTCGGTCAGTTTCGGAAGGGCGGCGAGCGTTTCCAACGCTTTTCGCGTCAAAGCGCCGCGACCGCGAACGACTTTAACCTCTAGCCATTGCGCGATTTCCGATTTCGGCTCTCCCTCGAATCGCTCGACTTTCGTAAGATCGAGGGACGCCTTCTCGGCGTTGAATTCGATCCCCTCGTCGGGGCGAGGAGCGCTCGCGACCGGCTCCGGGGCCGGCGTTTCGGGCGCGGGAACCGCGGAAACGGGCGCCTCGGGGACGGGGGAAGCCTCCGGTATTTCGAGAGTCGATCGAGGCGCGCTCGCCTCCGGCTCGTCGTCGATGGAAACAAAGTTCGAACTCTTCGAACAACCGAGCGAAAGGGCCGACGCCAGCGCGAGAACGAGCGTCGAGATTTGAAGCGAGCGCGTCATTCCGCGGGTTCCTCCGCCGCCGGCTCTTCAACGGCGGGTTCCTCCGCCGCCGGTTCTTCGGCGGCCGGCTCTTCGGAAGCGGGTTCCTCCGCCGCGGGCTCTTCGGCGGCCGGCTCTTCGGAAGCGGGTTCCTCCGCCGCGGGCTCTTCGACGGCGGACTCTTCCGCGGCGGCTTTCTCGGCGGCCGCTTCTTCCAGCGCCTTTTGCTTCGCGGCTTTTTCGAGCTCTCTTTCTTGACGCTCTTTTTCAAGCCGTTGTTCTTCCTCGAGGCGGAGCGTTTGCTCGCGACCTTGCGAGATCAACAGATTGCGATGGGCGTGCTCCTCCGCCTCCTCGCGAATATGGCACTCTCTCGACTCCAATTCGTCGGCGATCGGGAAAGCTCTCGGAAGATCCTCGATCACCGGAAGATGATCGATCGTTTCGCCGTACTCGGAGAACTCGAGCTCCGCTTTTTCCTTGCAACCGAGCGCCGACGCGACGAGAACCGACGCGACAAGAACCGACGCGACGCGAGCGCCGAAGAGCGAGCGCGCCGTAAAATAATGTCTCGACATTGAAAATCTCTTTGCGTTCATTGAACAAATAACCGCGATCGCGACGATCGCTCTCGGCGACCGACCCCGTTTATTATATAGGGAATCTCGCGA
Source organism: Thermoguttaceae bacterium (assembly GCA_017441605.1). Taxonomy (GTDB): domain Bacteria; phylum Planctomycetota; class Planctomycetia; order Pirellulales; family Thermoguttaceae; genus RUG369. The sequence goes on from JAFRXD010000082.1 coordinate 24,012, forward strand.
TGGTTCAACAAGCCGCGAAAAATTTTCGTCCATATTCTTTCGTTTCGTCGTTTTTTTGATGACTTTTCAAGCGCGACCTGTTATAATATGGGGAAGGGGGCGCTCTAGAACGCGCCTAAACGCCGTTAAATTTGTTGTATTTTACCGAACTTGTTCGGCGAGTCGTCGCGCGCGGCGAATCGTTCGACTAACGCGAAGGTCGGAGCCATGGCCAACTTTTCGGTCGACGACTTAAATCAGCAGCTTTTATCGTTGGATCTGATGGATCTGGACAAGATTCGCGTCGTCGAAACTTCGTTCGGAACCAAGCTCTTTTCCTCGGACGAGTTTCTTCGCGTCGCGCAGCGGATGGGCTACTTGACGAAGTACCAAGTGGAGCGCCTCACCGCCGGAGAGACGACCGGATACTACTACGGCGACTACAAAATCCAATACCTCGTCGGCGCGGGTTCGTTCGCGCGGGTTTTTCGCTGCGTCCATAAAGACACCGGCAAAGTCGTGGCGGTCAAAGTCTTGCGCGCGCGTTTCCGCGACGACAAAACGGCGATCGACGAGTTCGTTCGCGAGGGCGAGATGGGCATGGAATTGCGCCACCCCAATATCGCCGCCGTCTACGAGGCCCACGAGACCAAGTACGACCACTACATGGTCATGGAGTTCATCGAGGGCAACACCCTGCGCGAAATGCTCGCCGCCCAGAAAAACGGCTATCTCGATCCCAAGCGCGCCACCCGCATCGTCTACGATATTTGCAGCGCCTTGGAGTACGCCCAGAAGCGCGGTTACCAGCACCGCGATATGAAGCCGTCCAATATTATGGTCGCCAGCTCGGGCCGCGCCGTGCTACTCGACTTCGGGCTGCTCACCGACCAAACGTCCGGGTTCAAAACCCAGCGCGCGATCGAGTACGCGGCGCTGGAGCGCGCGACTCACGTCGGGCGCGACGACAAGCGAAGCGATCTGTACTTCCTCGGGGCCGTTTATTACCAAGCGCTCACCGGAATCGCGCCCCTTGGGGAGATCAAAGAGAGATCCCGTCGGCTCGACGCGGGGCGCTTCCACAACGTTAAAATGATCCGTCAGGTGGCGAAAAATATACCGCGCTGCGTCGCGACGGTCGTCGACAAGTCGCTAAAATTCGCGCCCGAGGAGCGCTACCAGACCGCGGAGTCGTTCAAGGCGGATCTCGAGAAGGTTTCCGCCCAACTCGAGCGAGGAGATACCGACGAGGAACTCGAGGTCGTCGAGGAAAAAGCCGAAAAGCAGCTTCCGACCAAGACGATTATGATCGTCGAGGCGAACTCGAGTTTGCAGGAGACGTTCCGCGAGTTTTTCAAGAGCGCCGGTTTCCGCCCGCTCGTGATCTCGAACGCGCCCTACGCCCTGCAGCGCCTCGAAGACTTCGAGGTCGACGCGGTGCTCTTCAACGCCCAGACCCTCGGGCAGACCGCGGTCGTCGCCTTTAACCAACTGCTCGACTCCCCGATCACTAGGGACTTGCCCGCCATTTTGCTCCTCAACGAGGACCAAGTGAAATGGGGCGCGCTCGCCAAGCGATCCAAGAAGCGGCTCGCCGTCGGTATGCCGATTTCGATGAAGCGACTCCTGATGGTCGTCGATAAACTGACGAAAGAGGAGATCGCCGCGAAAGAGGAGAAGGCGAAGATTAAGGCGGAGCTGGAGTCGAAAGCCGCCTCCCTCAGCGACTCTTTCTCGAAAACCGCCCCGGCGAAAGCCCCGGAGAAACCGGAAAAAACCGACCAAGCCGAGGAATTCCCCGAGGAGGCGTTCAGCGACGCCCTCGACGTCGCCTTCGAGACCTTCTCGCTTCGCTCCAAGGAAATCGAGGCCTCGAAGAGCGTCCCGAACTCGACCCTTATCGAGGCGTCCACGTTGGTCAACGACTCCGAGGTTAGCGACGAGTACTACGATTACTCCGATATCGACGACGAAGAAGACGTATAATTTTTGAATTGGGCGACCGCGCGAGCGACTCGCCTTTGACCGCGCAACACATTTGGAGAACGATATGGACAGACGATCCTTCTTGAAATCGGGCTTTGGCGCCGCCGCGCTCGGCGCGTTCGGAGCGTTTTCGGCGACCAACGGCGCCGGGCTTTTCGCCGCTGAAGAAAAGAAAAAGGTTCCGATCGCGCTGCAGGTCTACTCGGTTCGCGAGTTCGCCTCGAAAGATATGCGCGGAACCCTGAAGCGCATCGCCGACATTGGCTATAAGGGCGTCGAGTTCGCCGGATACTACGACTACGATGCGAAGGATATTCGCAAGTGGCTCGACGAAGCCGGTTTGCAAGCGATTAGCACGCACCTGAGCGTCCCCTCCCTTTTGGAGGGGCAATTTGAGAAGACGGTCGAGTTCGAGAAGACGCTTGGCAACAAGCGCCTGATCGTGGCGAGCGGGCTTTCCGCCTCCTGCGCGACCGACGCCGGCAACCAGATGACCGCCTATCTCTTCAACGAAATCGCCGCGAAGGCGGAGAAGGTCGGGATGCAGATCGGGTTCCACGCCCACTTCAACGACTTTACCGACGTCAATGGCAAGACCGCCTGGGAGCTGTTCTTTAGCCGCACCCGCGAGGACATTATCGCGCAAATGGACGTCGGGAACTGCCTGCACGGCGGCGCCGATCCCTACGCGGAAGTCTCGAAATTCCCGAATCGCGGCAAGTTGCTGCACGTTAAGGCGGAAAACGAGCCCGGCAAAGGCGGCGCGACCGTCGGTTCCAAGGGCGACGCCGTCGATTGGAAGCGCATGTTCGATATCGCCGAGAATATCGGGGGCGTCGAGTGGTACATTATCGAGCAAGAGGATTGCGCCGAGGGGCAAGATCTCTTCGACGCGGTCGCCGACTGCTACGAGAACATGAAGAAGATGGGCAAAGTCTGAATTTGACCCCCTCTGAAATCGAATAGAGTCCGCCGTTGGGAACCTCGCGTTGCCAACGGCGTTTCCTTTTGGATCGGGGCGGGGCTCTTCGCTCGAAAAATGCCGTTTACAATTTCGCCGGGATTTGCTAGACTCGCGAAGGGCGCGCTACGCGGCGCGCCGGGTAAAACGAGATCGAAGCGCAACAAATCGAAAGGCGAACCGAAAATGAAACGGACCTCAACGCGCGCGTTTTTCTTGTCTTTCGCGGCGATTTGCGTCGTCGCGTTTTTGACCTTTGGCTGCAAACCTTCCGAGAATCCGGACGGTTCCGCCGAATCGGGTCAAACCGGGGCGGTCGACGAGGGAGCCGCGGCGCTGGAGTCGAAGGATTGGGCTCGCGCCTACGATAAATTCTCCGACGCGATCGCGAAGGGCGAATCCGACGTCGACGCGTTTTACGGTCGCGCGACCGCCGCCTTGGAAATCGCGCGCGGGCACTACAGCCTAGCGCAAGCGGCGGCGACGAATCAAGACGTCAAGACCGGCGAAACCGAGGCCGGCAAGGCGGACGAATACTTCCAAAAGGCTCTGAGCGACTGCGACAAGGTTCTCGAGCTCGACGCGAAATTCGCCGACGCTCACTTTCTCAAAGGGGTCGTCGCCCAGTACCAGGGCAGGTGGGAGGACGGTATCGAGGCGTTTTCGCAATGCGTTTCGCTCGACCCTCAACGCGCCGACGCGTACCATCATCGCGGGGAAATCTACGAGCACATCGGCGACTCGATGAACTCTTCGGTCGACTTCAATAAAGCGAGCGAGCTCGGCTACTCCGACGGAACGGAATCGTCCGCCGACGGGAGCGCTCCCTCCGATTTTAGCGATTTGAACTACGACCCGGACGAGGGACAAGCCCCCGAGTCGGAAGCCGAGGCCGCGAACGAGTAGTTTCGCCGCGCCGTTTTTGCAATGTGTTCTCGGGAAAGGAGTTCCGAAGATGAACGTCGAATCGAATCGCGATTCCAACGAAATCGCCGACGCGTTGCGCGGGGCGTCGCTCGCGCGCAAGGCCCGGCTGTTCGTCGCGCTCGCCGTTTTGGTTCTTCTGGCGCTCGGAGTTCTGTTCGGCGATAAAATTCGCGCCCCGTTCTCCGAGTCGGGAGGATGGAAACGGCTCTTTACGACGCGCTCGATCGTCGAGGAGGTCGAGTTTGACGGATCCGAGTCCGAGAGTCTCGCCTCCGCCGCGCGAGACTCCGAGCCGAAGACCGAGCCGGAGCGAAACGATTTGGTCTCGAGCGAACTCGAGCCGGTCGAGGCCCTGGAGTTCGAAGAGAGCGACTCCGCCGAGCCCGCGGGCGTCGTCGACGTTCCCGCGCCGGAGCCGTCGAGCGCTCGGGAGCGCGAACCGGTCGGGTTTTCCCGCGAGGCGCTTCCCCCCGCGCCCAAACCGCGCGCCAAGTCGCGCAATTTCGCGAGAGCGGCCAATCTAATCGATTCCAAAGAACCGTCGCCCAAGAGGTTCGCCAGCGCCGCGAACGTCGCGAAGCTCGACGAGGCGGCGAGCCCCAATTTGTTCACCGAGGCGGCGCGCGAGGCGAGCGAGGCGCGGCGTTTGGGCGCATCGTCGGCGATCGAAGGGATTCCGGAAGCGAGTCGCGCGATCGCGAGTCAAAACATTTCGACGGTCGGCTACGCGGCGCCGGAGGGCGCTCCTTCCGGAGCGACGCTCGCCGGGTACTCCGAGCCGGTCGCGCCCTCGGCGACCCCCGAGGCTCCCGTCGAGAACCGAGCGGTCGAGCCCGCGCCGGAGCGCGCGCGCGAGGCGACCCCCGAGGAGCTCGAGCGCGCGGAGCGCTCGCGAGCGGATCTTCGCGAGAAAGGGATACTCGGAGCGAGAATCGAGCTTTGGAACGCGGAGAATTTCCGCGCGACGGGGATGATCCGCGAAAAGGACGGAAGCGCGTATTTTTACGAGTCGTTCGGCGCGACCCCGGAGCTCGCCGCCGCCTCGCTCGCGGAGAAGATCGACTCGAGAATCGGGGGCAAACGAGCGAAGAAATCGAGGTTCTAATTCAAAATGGACGCGAATTTGCGAGAGGAACTGGCGCGAGTCGAGGCGGTGTTGTTCGCGGAGCGCGAGCCGACGTCGAGCCGAAAATTGGCGAAACTGGCGGGGATCGAGGACGGGTCGCGCGCGAGACTCCTGGCGAAGAAATTGAACGACCGCTACGCGCGCGTCGGAGCCGCGTTTTGCGTCGTGGAGGCGGCGGGCGGATTCCAGCTGCGAACCCTACCGGAGTTCGCCCCTTGGCTCTCGCGGCTTCAGCAATCGCCGGGCGAGGCGGGGCTCTCCAATTCCGCGATGGAAACCCTGACGATCGTCGCCTACGAGCAGCCCTGTTTGCGCGCGACCGTCGAGCGCGCTCGCGGCGCCCGCTGCGGCGACGCGTTGCGACAGCTTCTCGAAAAGGGACTGATCAAAATCGTCGGGCGCTCGGAAGATCTGGGGCGACCGTTTCTCTACGGGACGACGAAGCGATTTCTGCAGACCTTCGGGTTCGTTAAAATCGAGGATTTGCCGAAACGCGAGGAGCCTTGGATCACCAAAGACGACGTGAACGAGGCCGCGCGCATTTTGACCGACGCCGACAATAAAGCGGCGAGCGAGCTTTGCGGAGGCTCCGCCGGACCGACCGTCGGGGCGTAGCGCCTCGTCTTTTCGCGACTTTTCGCCGTTTTTCGCGCCAATCGATCGGACGCTCTTTCAAGAACAAAAAAATTTTGCGGGCGTCCCCTTGATTTATGCGCGAAATTTTTTATAATGACAAATCGACGCCTTGCGCGTTATATTGCCGATTCGTTCGTTCGCCGCGCGGCGCGAGGGAGTCGGTTTCGCGACCGCGAAGGGCTTTTTCCTCCAAGCCAAGCGTTCGCGCTCGTTGGAATCGAGCGAGTCGGTCGAGGCGCTCCCACCGCGCCGGTAGCGACCGATTTACAATATAAAACATGCGTTGGGGGGTTCGCGAACCTAGGTTCCCATTTGCGACGTTTCCCCTTAGGTAAGCGAAGGATTTGATATGTCGAGAGTTTGTGAAATTTGCGGCAAAGGCCAAATCGTTGGTAACCACGTTACGACTCGCGGTCGCGCGAAGCGCCTGAAGGGCGTCGGTACCAAAGTGACCGGCATCACCCGCCGAACCTTTAAGCCGAATCTCCAAAACGTTCGCGTTACCCTGCCGAACGGAACCAACAAAACGATGCGCGTCTGCACCCAATGCCTCCGTTGCGACGCCGTCGTCAAGCGCATCGCCCGCAAGCCGTTCCAATTCAAAGCGGCTCCCGCCGCCGCCAAGTGAGTCGGCGCCGTTAGCTAGCGCTTTTGCGAATTCAACGCGAGCCTCGATTTTTCGGGCTCGCGTTTTTTATTGTTTCTCGGTTCTCGAGGGCGCTTTTCGCGACGTTTCGATTTCTTTTTCTTGATTCCCGCCGCGAACTCTATTATAATAACGCGGTCGACGGGCGGACCGTTCGACGTTTCAAGAACCGAATCGGAGTCGAGACGCATGGCGAATTTCGCGGTCGTAATCGTGGGCGCGGGTCGGAGCCGACGCTTTGGGTCGGGGTCGATTAAGAAACCGTTCGCCTTGTTGAACGGGCGCGCCGTATGGCTTTATAGCGCCGAGCGGTTCGCTCGCCGCGCCGACGTCGCGCAAACGATTTTCGTCGTTTCGCCGGAGGATCGGCGCGCGGTCGAGCGCGAATACGCCGAGGAAATCGCGCAATTTGGGGTCGAATTGGTCGACGGGGGCGCGGAGCGGTTCCTATCGGTCGAAAACGCCCTGAGGGCGATTTCGACCGACGCGGAGTTCGTCGCGGTTCACGACGCCGCGCGACCTTGCGTCTCGGAGCCCGAGATCGATCGCGTTTTCGCCGAGGCGGCGCGCTCCGGCGCGGCGATTCTCGCGACCAAAGTCGTCGGCTCGCTCAAGTGCTCCAACGATTCCGATTCCCCGGCTAGGGTCGTCGAGTCGGTTTCGCGCGAGCGACTCTGGGAGGCGAGAACCCCGCAAGTTTTTGAGCGCGAACTCTTGGCGCGCGCGTATCGAGAGCGCCCGAGCGACTTCGCCCCGACCGACGATTGCGGGCTGGTCGAGCGCCTCGGCGTCGAGGTCTCGATCGTCGAGGGCTCGAATTTGAACCTGAAGATAACGACCGGCGAGGACTTGACGATCGCCGAGCGATTTATGGAACTCGTCGAGAGACGGAACTAGGAAACGTCCAAATCCTTAGGAGACGAAGTATGAAGAAGATTTATTCGCTGGCGGCGATCGCTTTGGGGCTCGCTTTCGCGACGGCGCCGAGCTTCGCGCAAGGTCCCAAGCCGATTCCGCCGAAACCGATTGTGATCAAACCGGCTCCACCCGCGCCGAAAGTCGTTCGCCCCGCGCCCCCGCCCCCGCCGCGTCCGGAGCCCAAAAAGCGAATCGATTACTTGGAGCGCGAGCGCGACGCGCGCGCGAAGACCCCCGAGGTCGCGTTCGGGATCAAGCGCCCGAAACCGTTCGTTCGAAGACTGCCCCCCCATTGGCGCGAGCTCGACGTCGCGGATATTCAAATCGAGAAGGCGTATAAAATCCAGAAAGATTATTACGACGAGATCGCGCTGTTGCAAGCGCGGATCGAGCGGCTCGAGGAAGAGCGGGACGCGAAACTTCGCGGTCTGCTGACCCCTCGCCAGCGCGAGCGCTTCGACGACGAGTACCTTCCGGGACCGACCCCGGGGTTCCGTCGCGACTAGCGGTTCGATTAACGCGAGAAACGACTTCGCTCTAAAAGCGCCGAGCGCGACCCAAAGGCGTCGCGCTCGGCGCTCGTTTTTTGTTACTCGACGACGATTAGCGCGGGCTCCCACGCCTTGATCTCGGGGATAACAAAGCGCTTGTAACCGGAGCCGTCCGTTTCGGACGCCTCGACGACTTGTCGCTCGCAAGAGTAGCCGTAGACGCTAATCGAGTTTTTCTCGGTCTTTAGCATAATCGCGAGGTTGGTCGCGGGGTCGTAGGTCGAGTTGATCGCGATTCCGGCGAACTGTCCCTTTTCGTTCGGCTGTCGGAGCCAGAGATGGACTTTGGCGAACGAGTCGACGTAGCCGAGGAGTCGATCCTTGGAAAGCCAGCGCATAATCGCGCGGATTTGCGACTGCTTGGGATAGTTGAGGATATTGCTCCACGGGAAATAGCCGTTGACGCAAACCCTTCCGCCCAGCGGGTTCTCGTAGATCCCGACGATCGTTTCCGCCTTCGTTTCGTTGCCGTAGTCGACGCAGCTCGAGAGGGTTTCGACGCCCTCGCGGGTCTTGGCGAGCGAGATTATCGGCTCGCGCCAGAACGATTGGCGCAGGTCTCGGGTTCTTCCGGCGAACTTTCCGTTCAGCGGGTTCGGTTCGAATTTCTCGATCCCGTCGACGGTTACGACGTCTTTGTACTCCATCCCGGTCAGGTCGTTGAGGGCGTAAGTTCCCGGATCGTTGAGAAGCCCGAGCGCGTCGTTGTCGGTGTAGACGCCCTGTTTGAAGTATTCCTTGATCGTCTCCGGAGGATTATGGTCGACGAAGGGGCGCGACATTAAATAGACGTCGGCGTCTTTCTTGGTCCAGTCGTAAGCGATCGGAATTCCGACGTCGGAGATCCCGCAAGTTAGATTTTGGACAGGAATTCGGTACGCCCAGTTGCCGTCGTTTTTCATCCAAAGGGGAAGAACGCCGACGTTCGGAGCGCGCCCGAGTTTTTGGACCGCGAGATTAAAGAACTCGCGGCGGCTCGCGATCGTCGCGATCATCGGCTCGTACTCGTCGAGCGGCTCGTCGTTCATCGTTAGGACGTTAAACGCCGCGCCGGTGCAGCCGGCCGCGATGTGGGAGACCGCCTCGAGGGTCGTGACGCTCGCCGATTTCGCCAGCGGTTGGTACGGAAAGTTCTCGATTTCCGATTGAATTACCCGAACGCTTGCCGGAAGGAGCGCGATTTGACGCCCGATTTCGTGCGACTTGCCAAACAGCCCGTCCATGTACGATTGGTCGTAGAACCCGCCCCCGGGGCGCCAGTAGACCTCCTTGTCGCGATTCGGACCCGAGAGGGCCGTCGCCCAACGCGCGAAGTCGTAGCCCTCGTCGTAGCGCTCGCCGGTCATAAATCCAAGCGGCATATCGGGCTTTAAGCCATGGACCGTCTTTTCGATTAGGGCGAAAAGTCGGTCGTAGGAGTCGGAGGTCGCCTCGCGAACTTTCGCCAGAATCTTCGGGTCGGCGAGAACGTTCCTCAGCTCCTCGCGAGTCGTTTCTTTGCCCAACTTTTCCGAGATCAGCTTCATGCACTCGTCGCAATAGCAGAGCGAGCCAGCCGATCCCGCGGAGTCGAGCATGTGCCAAGTTCTCACGTCGTCGTCGATCCAGATATAGTCCGGGTCGGCGTTGGCGAGATCGGTAAAGATTCGCTTAATCCGCTCTTTAAAGATCTCTTGATTGGCGCAAAGGGTTCCTTGGGCGATCGTTCCGTCGATCGTCATCGCGCGCGGAAACTCCGGGCCGATCGAGTGGGGGAGGTCCTCCGGGTGGTGCCCGAACGTGCAGAGAAGATTGATCCCCGCGCGAAAACCGCGAGCGCGCGTCTTCGCGATTCGATCTTTAAGAACGACGCACCGTCGCGCCAATTCGTCGTCGGTCACCGGCGAGTGAATCGTTTGCGTGAAGTAGGTAACCTCGTCGGTCGCCTCGGGATACTTCTCAAAAAGGTCGAGCAATTGCTCGAACCGCGCGTCGTCCGCCCAAATGGCGGGGGATATCCGGAACGCGACCGACGCTTTCTCGAACGGCTCGTCCGCGCGCGAAAGGGTCGCGAAAGAAACGATGAAAAACGCGATTAAAAAACAAGTTGTAGTGAATCGATATTTCATAAATCGAACGCTCCGTTGGCAAAGGCGCTCGCCCTCGATCTTTCGCGCGAAGGCGAGCGCTCGCGACGAATCGGTGGGGGAAGGGGATTATTGATTCCAGACGCTCTTCATTGTCCAGACTTTCAGCGATTCGACGCGATCTTTCGAGACCTCTAAGACCGCGCTCTCGTTGTCGTCGGCGGGAACGAAACACTTGGCGATCTGGGAAAGTCCGCCGTTGGTAAAGATTTCCAGCGACGTCCGGTCGAGAACGAGACGCAGCGCGACTTTCGAGTCGACGACCGCCAGCGGCGCGACGACCTCGGCGTATTTGATCGTCTTTTCCTTCGCGTTGAGTTCGAATTCTTGCCCGCGAATCGCGACGACGATCGTCTCGTCCCCCTCGATTTTCAGGGTCGCCTCGACGTCGAGCAGATCGACGCTCGACGCGTCGCTCGACTTCGCGAGGTACTCGACCCCACTGTCGCCGACCTTTTTCGTCAGATCCAACTCGCGATCGCGCAACGTTTCGAGCTCGACGACCGGGTAGGTGTTGAGCCGGACGCCCTCGGGCGTCGTTCGGAGGGTTAGCTCGCGCGGAACGGTGAACTGCTGATTAAAGGGCATGCCGGGGTACTCGCCGCCGCTCATCCACGAGAACTGGATTCGGCGACCGGGGGTATCGGAATAAGTCTGCGCGGCGTAGTCGTTTCCGCCCCATTTGGCGTCGAGCGGCTCGGTCGTTCGAACGAACGTCTCGCCGTCGAACGTTCCGAGCAGGTACTTCCCGTTCCCGCCCCAAAAGACCCATTGCTTGTTCGATTCGTCCCCGTCGACCGGAAGCTCGAAGATATCGGGACATTCGGAGCAACCGAGCTTCTCGATTTTGCAAAGTTGATCCCACGATTTGAGATCCTTCGACGCGAAGAGCGCGTAGTCCTCTCCGTCGAGATAGAGCGCGGTCACCCAGCGCTCCTTGTTCTTGTCCCAGAAGATCTTGGGATCGCGGTTGCCGCCGATCATCCACGGAATCGTCGGATTCCCCTCGTATTTGATCAGCGTTTTTCCGCCGTCGAGCGAATAGGCGAGGTTCTGCGACGCCTGTTCCCCGTAGCGCATGTTCGGACCGTTTTGCGTGAACATAAAGACGAGCGGAGCCGGGCCGTTCGGATCCGTTTGGAAACCGGTCGAATTGGCGACGTCGACCGCGCCGCTACCGGAGAAGACCGTTCCGAGCCGGTCGGCGTAGATCGCGTCCCCTTTTTCCGTCCAATGGAGCAAGTCGGGGCTCGTCGCGTGACCCCAAGTCATATTGCCCCATTGGGTTCCGAAAGGATTGTGCTGGAAGAACAGCTCGTAAATCCCGTCGTGGTAGACCAGCCCGTTCGGGTCGTTCGTCCAGCCGTAGCGGGGACAGAAGTGGAACTGCGGGCGATACTTTTCGTTGTAGGCGTCGTCCTCTCCGTAGGCGTCGTCGGAGAACGTCAGGGGAGCGAACGCGATATCTTCGTCCGCTTTTTCGACGACGAATTTCATCTTTTGGCCGAGCCAGTCGCCCATATCGATCCGCGCGACGAAATCGCGGGAGGTCGGGGCGTCGTTCTCTTCGCGCAGCCCCGCCTCAAATTCTCGGCGAACGAGCCCGTCGACCTCGACGCGAACCCAGCGCCGGGGACGATCTTGACCAATCGGGACGCAAAGATAGCGCTTCTCGATCGTTAGCTCGCGCTCGTTGGCGATTCCGGACTTTTTCTTGTCGCCCAAAACGATTTGGTCGACGTTAATGTGCCCCCAGCCGCCGGTTTCCTCGTCGACGATTCGGAACCGCGCCTTTTTCCCTTGGAGATCGGAGACGTCCCAGGTCCCCCAGTCCAATTTCTCGCTACCCCCGGGATTTACGTTCGGACCGCGCGCGATTCGGACGACTTGATCCCCGACGAGCAATTCGAAGCGAACCCCCGGATGGCCGCCGCCTCCGATTAAGAAGTTGACGTAAGGCTTGGTCAGCTCGATTTCGGGAGACGTCAGTTTGCCGGTCGTTCCGTCGCCGTTGTAGTAGGAGTTGACGAGCCGCTCGCCGGAATAGCCGTCGACGCTCACTTGACCGGGCAGCGTCCCTTTGGCGGGACCGGGACCGAACGCGTCTCCCTCGACGGTCCAGTCGCCGTAGGTTTCGCCTTCAAAATCGGCGAAGAGAACGTCTCCCTCGCGAACGTCGGCTCGAGCGGAGCCGGAGGTCGCGAACGGAAGAGCGGAGCAAAGAAGCAAGAGCGCCATGGTCGGCGCGATTTGTTTTGCGCGCATAATTTTCCCTCGGGTTGGAGCGAGTTTGAGTTCCGCCTCGCGACGGATTTCGCTCAGTATACCGGAAGGAGTCGCCGCGCGCAAGCGTTTCGCGCTATTCTTGGTCGATTTCCACGTCGACGATCGGCTCGACCCCGCGTTTCGCCGTGAATTTGCCGAACATAAAATCGGAGAGCAAATTGCGGCCCAGCACGGACCGAATCGCCGGGCGCGGCGAGGTCGACGCGTAAAGCAGGTACTGCTCGCGACCCAGTTGGATTTTATAGCCGACCGCGGAGTCTTCCGGGGCGACCTCCATATTCTCGCCGACCGTCAGAGGGCGCCAAGAGCGGGGTCGAGCGACGCGCCGCGCGTTCAGGTCGATCAGGAGCGCCGACACGAGCGAACCCCCGTTGCGACGCGACGTTAGCTCCAGACCGAACGGGCGCTTTTTCGCGACCAACTCCCCTCGCGATTTGTCCGCTTTCCATTCCGGAAGCGCCAGGGGGAAAATCCCCGCGAGATTCTCGAACGTTTCCGCCTCGGTCGGCTCCTCCGAGTAGAGCTCCGCGAAAAGCCGCTCCTCTTCGGAGAGGTCGTCGAGCTTTTTTTTCGCGACCCGCGTTTTCTTCGCCGCTTTTTCCTCGATTCGACGACGACGGAGCGCTAGCTCCCGCGCCTCCTCGTCCTCGAGAACCTCGACCTCGCTCGACAACGGAAAGAACGCGCGGTTTTCCATCGCCGGGGAGTTTTCGCGATCCGCCTCGCTTCCGGAAAATTCGTCGAGAATAAGGAGAAGGGACTCGTTTCGCGCGAGAAGGAATCGCCGAGAGAATCGGCGACCGCCGGTCAGCGGAACCGACGTTTCGACGAACGAGCGGTCCGAGTCGAAATCTTGGCACAGGATTTCGGCGGGCGCGGTCGGGCGGAGCGGCTCCCCGTCGACCGAGAGCCGCGTCGTCAGCGCGCCTTCGAAAAGCGCCCGGTTTTTCGCGAAGAGCGCGAGTTCCGAGTCGAGGGACTCGGGGGGTTCGGAGAGCGCGGCCGAAAATTCGACGAAAAGCTCGACCCCTTTTCCGTCGTCGAGCGAATCGGCGAGAAGAAGGTATTGGCCGTCTTCCGAAAACGCGGACGAGACGGTCGGATCGTCGATTTCGGCTCCCAGCGCCTCGAGCGCTCGATTTTTAAGAGAAACGTTTGCTTCGCGCGGACTTGACATAGAACCCTCGGAAAAAATAGGCGTCGAGGAAATCCCGGCGCGCGAGCGTTATTGTATCGCGAATCCCGCGTTTGAAAACCGGAAAAAACCGGCTCTTGAGATTTTCTTCCCTCGGCGCTATACTGAAGCCGGTTTTCGAGCCGATCGACTCGAGCTTTATAAGAGACAAGGAGCGAGCGAAAATGAATCGCGAAAAGAGCCGCGAAATTTTTGAAAAAGGGACGACCCTTATGCCCGGCGGGGTCAATAGTCCGGCGAGAGCGTTCGGGGGCGTCGGAGGAACCCCGGTCGTCTTCGAGCGCGCGAAAGGCGCCGAAATGTTCGACGTCGACGGCAACGCCTACGTCGACTTCGTGCTCTCTTGGGGGCCGATGATTCTGGGGCACGCCGATCCTCGCGTTTGCGACGCGCTCCGCGAGGCGGTCGCCAAGGGTACCAGCTTCGGCGCCCCGACAAAAGCGGAAAACGTTTTGGCGGAAATGATTATCGACTCCGTTCCCTCGATCGAAAAAGTTAGGCTCGTGAACTCCGGAACCGAGGCGACGATGAGCGCGATTCGCCTCGCGCGCGGATTCACCGGGCGCGACAAGATCGTGAAATTTATCGGCTGCTACCACGGCCACGTCGACAGCCTCTTGGTCGCCGCGGGGAGCGCCGCCGCGACCCTCGCGGTTCCCAACTCCCCCGGCGTTACCGCCGGTACCGCCGCCGACACGCTGCTCGTCGAGTACAACGACGTCGCCGCGGTTCGCGAGACGTTCGCGAAATTCGGCTCGGAAATCGCGGGCGTTATCGTCGAGCCGGTCGCGGGGAACATGGGCTGCGTTCCCGGAACCCGGGAGTTCCTCGAAACCCTGCGCGAGGAAACGCGCAAGTCGGGGTCCCTGCTGATTTTCGACGAAGTGATGTCGGGCTTTCGCGTCGCGCTCGGTGGCGCCGGGGAGTATTACGGAATCGTTCCCGACCTAACGACGCTCGGCAAGATCGTCGGCGGAGGGCTCCCCGTCGGAGCCTACGGAGGGCGCGCCGATATTATGGACGCCGTGACCCCCGTCGGGAAAGTGTACCAAGCCGGCACCCTTAGCGGCAATCCGCTCGCGACCGCCGCGGGAATCGCGACTCTCGAGGCGATTCGCTCCGATTCGGAGTTTTACGCGAAAATCGACCGGATCACGACCCGGCTCGCCGACGGGATCGAGCGCGTCGCGAAAGACGCGGGGGTTAAAATCGCCGTTCCGCATATCGGGGGCATGGCGACGATCTTCTTCCTCTCGGAACAAGACGACGCCGTTCGCGATTGGCCGAGCGCGTCGCGCTGCGATAAAGCGCGATTCGCCAAGTTCTTCTGGAAACTCCTCGATTCCGGCGTCTATCTTCCGTGTAGCCAGTTCGAGACGATGTTTACCTGCATAGCGCACGACGACGCGACGATCGACCGCGTCGTCTCGATCGCGGCCGACGCGCTCAAGGCGATTTAACGAACCGAGTTGGGAGACGACTTATGACCTCCGAGAACGAAACCCGAGCCAAGCGACCGATTCGCGACGCCGCGATTCTTCTCTTCGCGCTCTTCTTCCCGAGCCTTTTGACCTGGGCGTACTTCGTTTACGGCAAAGGGCTCGATCCGAGCGTCTCCAAGTATATCTTCGCGTTCGGGAAGGGGTTGCAATTCGTCTTCCCCGTCGCGATCGCCGCGCTCGTTCTCAAAATTCGCTGGCTCGTTCGCAAGCCGAATCGGCGCGGACTGCTCGTCGGAGGGCTTTTCGGGCTGGCGGTCGGGCTCGCGATCTTTTTCCTCGGACGATACGGCGCTTCGTCGGGAAGTTCGTTAGAGCCTCTCTTCGCTCGACTTCGCGAGGAGCTCCTCGCGCGGCTCGAGCCGATGGGGCTCGCGAGTCGCGGCGCGTTTCTCGTCTTGCTCGTCTTCTATTCCGTTTTTCATTCGGGACTTGAAGAGTACTACTGGCGCTGGTTCGCGTTCGGGCGGCTCTCGGAGCGGCTTTCTTTCGTTCCCGCCGCCTTGGTCGCCAATCTCGCCTTCGTTTTGCACCACGTTATTCTGCTGAGCGTTTACTTCGGGCTCGACAACTATTTAACGTGGATCTGCGCCCTCGGCGTCTTTGTCGGGGGCGTCGTTTGGCAGACGATTTATCGCCGCGCCGACTCGATTTACGGCGCTTGGCTCGGCCACGGCTTAATCGACGCGGGCATTTTCGCCGTCGGCTTTTTGCTTCTTCCGTAACCTCCGCGACGCGAGAAGATAGGAGATCCGAACGATGACGAACGAACAAATCGACGACCGACCGGACGCGCCGATTCTTCCCGCGCGCCCCCTTTCCCTCGCCGGAGCCCTCGCGACCCTCCTGGAGGTCGCCCTTATCTTTGGCGTTTTTGCCGCCTACGGGTCGTGGCCCGTGCCCGACGTCAACGAGCAGTACTACGTCGGCAAGGCGATTCACTTCTGGAACCCCGATTGGCTAAAAGAGGATCCGTTCCTCAACACGCCCGACTCCCACTGGCTATTTTACGCGGTCTTCGGGCTGCTCTCGTTCGCGTTTCGGCAAAACGCGCTCGTTTGGGTCGGGCGCTGCCTCGTTTGGCTCGCCACCGCCGCCGCCTGGGTTCGCCTGAGCCGCTCCCTCCTGCGCTCTAGATGGGTCGGCGCTCTAACCGCCGCCGCGTTCGCGTTTTGTCTCGAATCGTTCCACCTAGCGGGGGAGTGGATTATCGGGGGAATCGAGGGGAAAGCGCTCTCGTTCCCGTTCGTCTTCTGGGGACTCGCTTGTTTTATCGAGGGCAAATACAATCGCGCCTGGATTTTATACGGAATCGGGTCGGCGTTTCACGTCTTGGTCGGAGGTTGGGTCGTTTTGGCCTCGCTCGTCGTTTGGTTTTTCGACTCCCTTCGCAAACCGATTCCAACTCCCGAGGCGCCGAAGAAAGTTTCTCGGTTTAGCGCGCTGTTTCGCAACGCGTTAAAGACGTTGCCCGGGCTCTTGGTCGGCGGCGCGATCTCGCTGCTCGGGCTCGTTCCCGCGCTTCGGCTCGACGCGGGCGCGACTCCCGCGGAAATTCTCGCCTCGCGCAAGATTTACGTCTTCGAGCGACTCTCGCACCACTTGGTCGCCTCGTCCCTGCCTTGGACGTTTCTCGTACGATTCGGGGGGCTGGTCGCGCTCTTCGCCCTCGCTTGGATTATCGCCGCGTCCCTCGGGGAGCTCGCGACCCCAAACTCCGTCCCCTCCGAGGGTTTGGAAACTTCCGACGCGCCGTCGCGCCGACGATTCCGCGCGAACCTGTTCGTCTGCGTCGCGCTCCTTTTCGCGCTCGTCGGCGCGACCGTCGACTGGGGCTCGATTTATCTCGAAAAGATCGGGCGAATCGACGATCGCAAGTTGTTCGCCGCCGGAATTTTGCGATACTACTGGTATCGACTTTCCGACTGGGCGGTTCCGTTCGGGCTGGTCTTCGCCCTGGGGCGCTGCGCCGACGAGCTAATCGCGCTCGCGCGAGCGAAATTCGACCGCGCTCGCGCCTCCGGTTGGTTCGGGGCCTGCCTCGGGTGGCTCGCCCTTGGATTCGGCGCCCACTTCGCCGCGCGCTTTTGGTTCGAGCGAACCGCGCGAAAGATCGCCCTATCGAGCGCGGTCGGGGGGCTCGTTCCCCTTCCCAAGCCGACCGAGGCCCCCTCGTTCGCCGTCGCCCTCGCCGCGGTCGGGATTCTTTTGGCGATTCTCGCGCTCGGTTTCGCGCTCGTCGCCCGCGCTCGAAAGCGAGGAAACGCCCCGACTTGGCTCGTCTCGGGGCTCGCCGTCTGGACGTGCGTCCTCTTCGTCGCCGCGCCCGGGTGGCGGCTCGCCAAGTTCGTCGATCTGCGCGGGACGAAAGTGATTCCGCGCAGCGCTCCCCCAAAGGAGTCGATCGCCGACGGTTGGCTCGACGTCTGCCATTGGGCGCGCGACAATACCCCGGAAAACGCGATTTTCTTGGCTCCGAGAGGATGCGATTCGTTCAAGTGGGAGGCGAGGCGCGCGGAAGTCGGCTCGTGGAAAGAAATCCCGCAAGACGCGAAGTCGATTGTGGCGTGGCATAAGAAGATGGAGCGCTTCTACGCCAATCCCGGCGAGGATCCCGACTCCTCGACCCGGTGGAACCAGCCGCTGGTCGGGATATTCATTAACAAAGGGCGCGGCAAGATCCTCAAAGAAGCGAAGGAATTCGGGTACCAGTACGCGATCGTCGAGACCCCTCCCTATCTTGTCGCGACGATTCCCGAGGCGCTCAAGCGCTGGAAAGAGTTCGAGGAGAACGATATCGTCTATAAGAACGAACAATTCGTCGTTCTCAAGCTCGACGATTAGTCGTCCCGCTTTCGCGAGCCAAAGCAAAAAGCGGCGCGTCGAGACGAGTCGGCGCGCCGCTTGGTTTCTTCGCGAGCGTCTTTTAGGATCCGCCCTTAGATTTGCGGACGATCCAAATCGGAGAAGGGCCAGCGCCCCGCTTGCTTCATTCGCTGGAGGAACCCTTCGACGCCCTCTTCGCGCGCGCGATTCATTTCGTCGCGGAACACCTCGATCATAATAAGGATTCCGAACCCGACGTCGTCGACGTCGACGCTTCCGCCTTGGGGCGCGGGGGGCGTTTCCGGATTCCCGAACAGCCCTTTCAGCGCGCGGCCCAGCGAGAACCCCGACTTCTTCGGCGTCCCGACCGCGTCGAACACAAAACAGCGCCCCGCGAGCTCCGGCTCGTCGTAATCTTGCGGAAATTCGAGCGTTTCAAAGCGATTAATCGGGCATTGGTATTGAACGTACCGCCCGATCGTCGTCATCGCCGCGATCGCTCGCTCGACAAATTTCTCGAACTCGGGATCGCTCTCTTTTTCGACGTCGGTTCCGTTCTTGAAGTACGCCGGGGGCAGGGGACGGCGCGTCGCCATCGCGAGTTCGAACGCGTTGAACGTTTTATTCTTAGGGCTCGAGAATTTGGGGTCGACCAAATCTTTGGAAACGACGAGCGTTCCGCCGTATCGCGATCTGGGGTAGAAATGCGCGTCCAGCGGTCCGCCCATTTCGTAGTTAATGACGGCGTGTTGGCAGATCGGGGCGCAAGGCCCGAACCATTTTTCCAAGATTTTGTCTTTGCGCGCGTCCGCGATCGCCCATTCTTCGTCGGTGAATTCTCTCATTGCGCAATTTCCTTTTTTTCGTTGTGGAAACTAATTGATTTCAAAAAACTAGCGGGAAGTGTGCCCGTCCATGTGCGGGCGATCGAGATCGGAGAAGGGCCAATGTTTCTTTTCCTTCATATGAGGGATAAAGTTGAAGACCCCTTCTTCGCGCGCGAGATTCATTTCGTCGCGGAAGACCTCGATAATAAGAATAATTCCGAATCCGGCGGCGTCCTCCTCGTCGACGCTCGCGCTCGTCTCTTTCTCCGGGGGCGTTTCAGAGTCCCGGAACAACCCGTCGACCGCGTTCGTTAGCGAGACGCGCGCCGACTTTTTCGGGGTCCCGATCGCGTCGAACATAAAGCATCGCCCGGCGAGATTGGGATCGTCGTAATCTTGCGGAAATTCGAGGGTTTCGTATCGATCGATCGTTCGCTGGTACTGGACGTATCGCCCGATCATCGTCATCGCCAGAATATTTCGCCGAACGATTTCCTCGAACTCGGGGTCGAGCTCGTCGTCTTCGACGCTCTCGCCCTTGCGATACCGCTCCGGCAAAGGTCGGCGGGTCGCCATCGCGAGCTCGAACGCGTCGAACGTGCGGTTTTTCGGACCCGAGAAACTTGGATTGACCAGCTCTTTGGAGACGATAAAGGTTCCGCCGTATTTCGAGTCGGGATAATAGTAAGCGTCAAACAGACCGCCCATATCGTAAGGAATTACCGAGTGCGAAACGATCGGAGCCGAAGGACCGAACCACTTCTCGTAGATCTCGTCTTTCCGTTTGTCGGCGGCTTCCCATTCTTCGTCGGAAAAATCGTCGGGGGCTTTGTAGTAGTCGTCCTCTTCTTCGTCGTCTTCGTCGTCGCTCAGCGGGATTCCCAAATCGGCGGCGAAGTCGTTAATCGCGTCGTCGAGATCGATATCCTCGTCTTTCGATTCGCCCTCTTCGTTATTGACTTCTCCGTTTTCGACTTCCTCTTCGTCGTCGCGTCCGATAAGTTCCGGGACGAGATTGGGGGCGCAATCGCGAACGACGAAATTCGCGTTGTCGTTCGCGCAGAGAATCGTCTTGGGACAGTCGTTGAACGATACTTTCGTTAATTTAACGGCCATCTCCGCGTCCGAGCCAACGAACAGGGCGACGTTGAAATCGGAGAACGACGAGTCCTCGATAAGAATATCGGAGTTCCCGACTTCCAGTCCGAAATTGGAGAACTCCGAGTCTCGCTCCCCGATCGGAGCGTGGGCGCGGAATCGAATCGAGCGCGCTTCCAGAACCCCGTCCCGAACCGAACCGGCGTACCCGTTGAGACCCGTGATCTCGCTGTCGGAAATCTTCATGCGCCCGCCGTTGTGCACCGAAATCCCGGCGTACCCGCTCCGCAAGAGGCGCGAATTCCGGATCTCGACCCAGGTTCCCTCCTCCGTTTGCTCGCAGTCGACGCAGCCCAGCCCGTTGTCCGCGAAGAGGCACTCCTCGACGATTCCCGAGCCCCCCTCGTCGAAAAAGACTCCCCCGTCGTGGGTTTCTCGCGCGACGCACCGGGTCAAGCGCGCGGTAACGCCCTTGCCCCGAACCGAAAAGCCGCTCTGGTCCGCCGACGTCGCGCAACACCCGACGAACGTCGGCGAGCCCCCGCGAACCGCGACGGCGCTCTGATACGAAACATCGTCGTCCGCGTCGGTTAAGGAAGAGCCGTCGCCGGAGGGGGAGACGAACGTCAGGTTTTCGAAACGAGGCGAGCCCCCCGAGACCAACAGCGTCGTCGCCCCGTAGCGAACGACGACGACGTCTTGCGGATTCCCGGTTTCGCTCTTGATCACGACGTCTTTGTCGACCGTCAGATGCTTCGTTAATTCGTAGATTCCCGGGGCGAGAACCAGCGTATCGTTCGGCTCCAGCGCCGCGACGACCGCGCGCAAGTCCTCGTTGGGATTCGTCGTTTTTACTTTCTCTTCCATATTGATCCTTAAAGTGGCAAATGGGTTGCGCCCGCGTCGCTTTTCAGTTGCGGCAGCTCGGCAACAGGGGGCGGTTCATATCGGAATAGGGCCAATACCCCGCTTGTTTTAGCTCGGCGATTACCTGGGGAACCCCGACCTTCGTGGCGCGCTCGATTTCTTGCGGAAAGACCTCGATCGCGATAATGATCCCAAACTCGCCGGGCGCTCCGAGCGCGTCGAAAATATAGCGCTTGCCCGCGAGTTTCGCGTCGCCGAAGTCGGGGGAGAATCCGAGCGACTCGTATCGGTCGACCGGGCGGACGTCGCGACTGTAGCCGTTGAGCGTCATAATGGCGCGCGAGAAATCGTTCGCGCGCTCCGCGAATTCTCGCCCCTCGCTCTCGGGTCTTTGTTCGCCTCGATACGATCTCGGGAGCGGAAGTCGCGTCGCCATTACGATTTCGAACGTATTGAACGTCGAGTTTGCGGGGCAAATGTCGTCGCGATCGAAATATTCTTGGGACGCGACGAAGGTCCCTTCGTATTTCGAGTCGGGGAAATAGTATCCGAAGAAAATTCCCCCGACCTCCGGAAACACCGACGTAACTTGCAGCGGGAGACAAGGACCTAGTTCCGATTCCATAATCGCCCGATACCGCGCGACCGCCGCTTTGTGCTCTTTGGAGCTCAACTTGCGCTTCTTCTTGACGGGCGCGGGTTTCGACTCGTCTGAATCCTCGGGATAATCTCTCGGGGGGACGTTCAAATCGCAGTCCTCCATCGCGAGCTCGGTCGTTTTGGGACGAGGAACGACGGACATAACGCAATCGACGGTGGAGCAGCGCGTTAGCTTGATTTTCGTCGGTTCGGGCGTCATGACGAGAACCCCGAAGTCGCAGTTGGAGACCTCGACGCTCTCCGCGTCCAACTCGCCTCCCCCGATCTGGATTCCGTAAGTCGGTTTGTCTTGACCTTCGCCCTTGGGCAGACCTCGAACCTTCGTCGACCGCAGTTTAAGAAAACCGTTGTCGACCCCGAGCCCTCGCCCCGATCCGTTCGCGACGATTTCGCTATCGACGACTTTGACCCGCCCCCCGTCGTGAACGAAGAGACACGTCCAGCCGCCCCGAACGAGTTGCGAGCGCCGTATTTCGACGCGTTTCCCTTCCGGAACGCCCTCGCAGTCGACGCTCGCGTGCCCGTTGTCGGCGAAAAGACACTCCGCGACGACCCCCGTCGCCCCTTGGTCGAAGAATATTCCCGCCACTCCGCACTCGCTCGCGACGCAGCGCCCGAGCTTCGCCGAGACGCCCTCCCCGCGAACCGAAAAACCGCTTTGATCCTCGGACCGCGCCCCGCAGCCGATAAACGTCGCCGCGCCTCCGAGAACCGCGACGCAACTTTTGTACTCGAACGGGTCTTTGCCCCCCGTTAAGGAACTCAAGAGCTTCCGCTTCGAAGACGCGAACGAAATATTCTCGAATCGCGGCGCGTCTCCGGTTACCGCCAGCGCGGTCCCGCCTCGACGAACGATTTGAACGTCTTGATATTTGCCGGTCGCGCCCTTGAGCAAGATCGTCTTGTCGATCGTTAGCGGCTTCTTAATTTCGTAGACGCCCGGCGCGAGAACGAGCGTTTCGCCCCGCGATAGCGAGGCGACGACCGCGAGCAGGTCCTCGTTCGGGTTCGTCGTTTTGACGGGATTTTCCATACAAATCCTCTTGGATAAATAAGTGGAATAAGGCAGATGGATTAGGGTTTCGTCGCTTGGAGCTCGAACGTCTTCCAGTACTTCAAATCGGTTTCGTAGGGATCCAGTGGCGCCTTGAGATCCCAATCTGGGGGCAGGACTCCGTACCGTTTAAGCTCGCGCGCGTAATCGGCGCGAGGAACGAATCGTTTTGGACAATTCTCCCCGTTGTTCGGGGAGTCGAGAACCATCGTGAAGCGATTGTTCTCCTCGAGTATGTATCGACGCCCTCGCGCGACGTACGATAAGATTTTCTGATAATCGGGGTCGTTTTTGTCGGCGAAGATCGTTTTACCGCTTTTCTCCTCGCAAACCCCCAAACCGCCCGCCTCTTTCGCGAGAGGACCGCGCGCGACTTTCGATTGTTCCGGATAGGACAAATCGAAGATAACGTGTCGATTGAACCGCCCCCCGTCCTGCGCCATGCTCCGCGCGATAAACATGTTCTTCTGATGGACCTCGTAAGGATAGTACAAGACGTAAAACTGCGCGGGCTGATTATAGGAGCCAACCTTCTTCGAGTCCTCGGTCGGGGCGTGGCACTCGTCGCAACGGCGCTTCAAAACGTCCTCGTACTCCGCGAGTTCCGGCCAATCCTTGTCGTCGCGCGAGTTGACGTTTTGGACGTAATGCCCGATCGAGCCGCGGGAATTGCAGGCGTAAGTCGCCGCGTATGTCGCGCCGGAGTCGAGCCAGTATCGGATAATCTTTCGCTCGGCTTCCGGCATATCGACGCCCTCGTGCCCCTCTTCGATCAGTTTAAGGAGCCGACTCGACCCCGTCCCGATCTCGTAGGGCGCGAAGTTGCTCTTTTCGTGCTCCGCGTACGGCAACATCACGCGATTGTCCCCAAATAGCTCTCGCCACGACATTTGCTGATACCCGATCGTATAGAGGGGCGCCCAGTGTCCCGAAATATTGAACCCGCCCTCCTCGCGGTCGGGATTGTGGAATTCGAGACAATGCTTGTCGAGAATCGGCTGGACGTCGCGCGCGTAGTCGATAATCTCCGGAACCCCTTCGACCGGTTCGGGATCGACCGGGTTCGAATAGCGCGTTAGCCGCGCCAGCCGGATTCCGTCGTCTTGGGTCGGGGCCTCGCCGCGATCCTCGTGGCACCCGATGCAGCTGTTCTTCTCCCCGGGCATTACCGAAGTAAAGGAGTGCATCCGCTTAACGCAATGCCCGTTCTCGTCGAGCGCGACGAAAAACAGCGAGCGAAGCGCCGGCGCGTTGAAGTACGCCGAGCCGTCGTCCGAGACCGGAACGCGGCCTAGGAGTCGCTCGACGGCGAAGGCGCCTCCGCTCGACATTTCCGACATGGCGCCGGAGTAGTTGATCGGCTTCGGCAACACTTCGTAAATCAGCAGCTCTTTGACCGTTCCCGGTTTGAGTCCTCCCATTTTTCGACCGCGGTAAACGTTGCTCAGGGCGAACGTTCCGTAGTTTTTGCTTTCGTCCGTTTGGTCGGCGATGATCGGCTCGCGGTCGCGCTCCATAACCGGTCGCGGCTCGCCGATCCAGAATCCCGCCTTCTTTTCGTCGTCGGAAAGCTCGTAAATCGAAGTCGCGTTTCCGTCTCCGTCAATCAGAACGATTTTTTGCCTGGATGCGGCGAGGAAACGATCCTCGGAGAACGCCCACGGGTCGGTGAAATCGTTCGTTTTGGTCACGAATTCGACGCCTCTTGGATCGTCCGGACCATAAAGCGCCGAGAATCGCGCGATTCGACCGTAATGCTCCTTCATTCCGTGTCCTGGCGAGAAGACTCCGACCGTTTTCTCCGAGTCGGGGATTGGTTTGAGGTCCAAAAAAACTCCCCCGGGCTTTTGGTTCCCGTAGTAGACCATCTGCTTGGTTCCGTCCGGATTCATCGTCCACAGGTGGTGGAACGTCAAATGGTTGCGATCGACGTACTCCCAGCGCATATAGGCGATTTGCCCGTTCGCGAGGGGCCAGGGGGTGTTGTCCTGCTCCACGTTGCACGACAGCTCCCGTACGTTCGTCCCGTCGGGATCGCAGCGGTGAACCGTCGCGACTTGGGTGAGCCAGCACTGCACGTAACGGTTGACGCGCGAGGAACAAAAGACGATCGAGTTGTCGGGTAAATAGGACGGTTCGATATCGTCCCACCCGTCGGTTCGAGCGCCGTATTTCTCTCGTCCGCCGGGCTCTTCAAGCTCCTTTTCCCAGCCGGTCAAGCGTCGCAAATTTGTCCCGTCGAGATTGATCTCGTAAAGGGAGTAATGCCGGGCGCCTTCCGGGAGGTAGGAAAAGACGATTTTTTTGGCGTCGTAGTGGAGTTGCGGGTCGCGAATATTCCCTTTCGGATCCTCGAAGACGGTTCGCGTTTCCTTCGTTTTGAGATTGTAAACGCGCAGCGCGCCTCCCGTTCCCCTCGGGAACGTAAAACTGTTCTCGTCGTAGGAGTAGTACCCGATATTGCCGTACCAGTGTCCGTCGACGCTCGGCTTGCGAATCGCGAAGAGGATCTCGTCGGGCAGACCGTCCTCTTGAAATTCTGCGATCGTTTCGTCGACCGGCTTTGGCTCCGGCGCGGGGTCTTCCGAAAACGCGCTTGGCGCGACTAGGCAAATCGCGCCCCAAAGGAGCGCCCGAATAACGAACCGTTTCATTGCGACCTCGAAAGTTGAGAGAACGGGAGCGGGTTACTTGTCCGACGCGACCGGGTTAAAGGTCGCCCAGCAATACGATTCGGCGGGTATTTCGACGCGAACGACGCCCTCGCGCTTGTCGTTCAATTCGATCTCGAACGGCTCGCCCAAGCGCAAGTTGGAATCGCCGAGTCGAACCGTCGCTTTTCCGACCAGTCCCGAGTAGTAGAGCGGAACCGCGATCTCGCGAACGATCGCCTCGCGGGTCGGGTTGTAAAAGAAGGCGAGCCCTCGGGTTTCGGCGCTCGGGTCGGGGTCGACGTGGAGCCAGCCGTCCCAGTCGCGCCCGGTCGCGCGGCGAAGGTGGATGATGTCGGAGTCGAGGATTCGCCGATTCGCCTTGTAGAACGACGTCCACTTGACGACCGCTTTCTTCGTTTCCTCGGAGTCGTAAAGCCTTGGCCCGCGCCAGCAAGCCTGCGTTCCCGAACCGATTAAGTTGGCGAATCGCGCGTCGTAGTGGTCGAGGTGGTCTTTGAGCGGCTCGATCGTCGCCGCCGCGCCTCCGCCGTGGTACTGGCTGAGCGGAACGAACATCCAACCCAGCGACGCCGATTTCTCCCAAGTCCCGTCGTAAACGTTTTGGCGCTCGATAATAACCTGTTCCGCCCGCGGGAGCGACCAGTTCGTCTCGCGGTACCCCATCCCGGTCTTGTTCCCTCCCTCGAGGAAATAGCAGTCGGGCTGGTTGACGTAAATTCCGCGCTCGCGGCACCATCGGTACAGATCCGCTTGCGCGCGCCACTGAACCCAAACGGAGTCTTCCTTTCCGCGATGGCCGGGGTGGTTCGTCGCCTCGCAGAAATCCCCGGGATAGGGTCCGTCGTTTTCGAAGACCCCAAAGTCGGCGTATTCCATAAAATCTTTGAGACTTTGGAGATAATCTTGACCCCAAGCGGAGCCGAGACAAGGCGCTCTCCCAAATATCGGTCGCGGATTATGAACGTTGTCGTCCGGGGTCCCCGCGCCTCGCGAAGACGTCAGCGAGTAGCCGCCCAGCGCGACGCCCGCCTCCTTCGCCTCGGCGCTAAGTTGACGATACAACTCCCGATAGCTCGCGTCTTTGCTCTCGAGATTGAACCCCGAGCCGAAGCTCATAATAAAGACCTCGAACCCGGTTTCGCGGCATTGCTCGATTCCGTCGCGGACCTCTTCCGGGGACGCCTTGACCTTGTGGAACATTAGAGGGTTCTCCGCGGTCCACGGGGCGAGGATTCTCATCGCGCGCCGCAAAGCCAGACCCCGCCGCTCGCGCTCCCCGTTTTCGTAAAGCAGCTCGTAAATCGCGCTGGAAACGAACGGTTTGGCGCTCGAAACGACTTGCGCCGGACCGTGTTGCGGCGAGCCCTCGAGCAGGCAGAGCGTCTTGCGCGCGTAGTTGACTTGCGTCGGATAATCGGGATCGATCTTGAGCCGAAACGCCGGATTCTCCAGAAGCGTCAAGGAGCTCATTCCGTGGTAGGCGTAGTCGCTCATGGCGATTAGGTTATAGGGCGCGCCGGGGGTATAGGTCTCGACGATCGACTCGGTCTCGACCAATCGCAGCTCCTCGTTGACGAACGAGTCGACGACGAACTCCTTGTCCCCCAACGACTCCGGGCAGCTAACGACGAGCTTTTTCGAAATCAGAGGCGCCCCGTCGTATATTTCGTAGCGAACCTCGACTTCCGGCAGTTCCCGGCGCTTATTGGGGTCGCTCGCCGGAATCGGACCGTAGAGCGCGACGTTTTTCAAATGAACCCGGGTAAAAGGCGCGTCTGGGGAGGCTTTCGGATAGTCCTCCCCTCGCCCCGCCTTGCCGACTCGCCCGACCCTAAGGAGCTTCGGCGCTCCGGAGACCTCGACCCGACCGATTTCGATCGGCGCCCCCCCCGGCTGGGAACCGACCGCGATTAGCGTCGAGCCTTCCAAGCGCAGCGAGATAAACGCGTCCTTTTCCCGTTCGAACGAGCCGACGAGCTTCTCGCGCCCGTCGACGCAAAGCTCGTATTGCCGCGAAAACGGACGCGCGACGACCGAGACGAGCTTGTCCTCGAAAACCAGCGCCACCCCCGGCCCCCAAGAATTGGTTCGCTCGTCGTCCCCGACGTCGAGCGCGACGCGAAGCCCCGCCGCGCCCGGCGTCCACTCGCGCTCGAGATACGCGCAAGTCTCGATAGGCGCGTAGATTTCGCCCGGTTTCCCCTCGTTTTTAACGGAAGTCCTCGGCGAGAGCGCGCTCAGTTTCTCGGTCCAAGATTGGTCGAGCTCCTCGAGGAACGGCTCCTCGAACAGTTTTTCCCCTTGGGTTACGGCGGGAATCTCGATCGGCGGTAGGAAGAACAGGCTCAAGCGCTTTCCTTTAGGAGGCCACTCGACGTCGCGCGAAAGCCATTCGGACCGCTTTTTATAAGGGAATCGCTCCTCGATTTCCCCGACTTCCCAGCGATCGAATCGATACGCCCCGTCCAGCGGTTTCGCCGAGTCGCGCCATTCCTCCCTCCAATAGTTCGCGACCGGGGCGCCCGCGAACCCGCCGATCGGGAACGATTCCCCGTCGAGAACGATCCGCCCCTCCGGCGCGATCGCCCGGACGAATTCCTCGCCGGACGTCAAATTTCGCAACGAAACGGTCGCCGCGTTCGGCTCGAGGGCGATTCGCCGCTCGACCAAGCCGTTCGTTAGGGTAAGTTCTCGCGCCGATTCGTCGAATCGAACCTCGGAGACGAACGGAGCCGGATTCAAGAGCCAATCGACCCGGCTCGCGTCCGCGCCGCTCGCGAAGGATCCGAGCGCGACGGATCCAAGCGCGACGAGAAGTCGGCCGACCGTAACGACAAGCGCGTTGGCAAAACGTTTCATAAATTTCGCTCGCTAATTTATAGGGGGAAGGGGGATCGTCGGGAATCGGGAAAATCGCGCTCGAAGGGGGCGAATTTCCGATTCTCCGACCCATATCATAAAGGCTCGAGAGCGCGGTTTCAAGCGCCGAATCCCCTTTCCGAGTCGTTTTTCACAATTTGAGGAAAAAACAAAAACCGTATTTTTTCTTCTCCTCCTCTATTTCAAAATCGGTAATCGAGCGTATAATCAAACCCGAGGTAATTTTTGAGCGCGCCGCCCCGCGCGGTTTCGCTCCGTCGTTCCCTTAGACGGCTCTCGACGCCCTTTTTCGCCGTCGACGCCGAAGGACGCGCTATGTCGATACGATTCGTTTACTTCGATCTTGGAAACGTGCTTCTGCGCTTTAGCGTTCACCGAATGCTCTCTCAGCTCGCCGAAGCGACGGGGCTTCCCTTAGAGGACGTTCAAACCCTTTGTTTCGACGAGGGGCGGTACCGAGGTTACGAGATTGGCGAGACGTCGACCGAGGAATTTCTCGACGCCCTTTGCGACGCGGTCGGGACGAAACCGAACCGCGACGATTTAGTTCGCGCGATCAACGATATTTTCTGGGCGAACGACCCCGTCTTGCCGATCGTTCGGAAACTGGCGAAGCTCGGCGTCCCGCGAGGGATCCTCTCCAACACGAACCCGTTGCACTGGGGATACGTCGAGGAGGCGTTTCCGCGCATTTGGGACTGCTTCCCGGAGCACAAACTGGCGAGCCATCTCGTTCGCGCGCTCAAACCGTTCCCCGAGATCTACCAAATCGCGCTCGACGACGCCAAAAAGGAAATTCCCGACCTCCAACCGAGCGAAGTCCTCTTTATCGACGACCTCGCCCCGAACGTCGAAGGCGCGAAAAAGTTCGGCTTTCAAACGATCCACTACGTCGATTTCGACTCCTTCCTCGAACAATACAAAACGTTCGAGCTGCCGGTTCCCTCTCGCTATCTCCAGCGAGAGCCCCCCGAGGAGTCGGAAAAGAGCGAATAGCGCGGCAACTGCCAATTTGACTTTTCCGCGGCGAATTTTTCCCGCGAACAGAACGAAAACGACGTCGCGATTTTTCTTCGCGCCGTCGTTTTTCTCGTTCAATTGCGAACAAAACGCGCCCCGGCTTTCTCGCGGCGCGTTGGGGCGCCAAATAAATCGGATTGTTTGGCGCCGCGTTTGCATAGTTCTTTGGCGTACCGCGAATCGACGACGCGGCGACAAGTCGAAACCTTCGGCTCGTCGTAACCGGGGTTTTTGCCAACGTCGCGATCGCGCCGCGTTTGCGAGCTCGCTCGCGATTTATCGAACGTCGCGTTGCGACTGAAACAATCGATTAGGAGTTTTAAAATGGCTAAGAAAAAGTGCGACGCCGCGTCGGAATGCAAATGCTCCTGCGGTATGAAACTTCAACCCCTCGGCGATCGCGTCGTCGTTCGACGCGACGAATCCGAAGAAAAGACCGCCGGTGGGCTCTATTTGCCCGACTCCGCGAAGAATAAGCCTTCGCGAGGCGTCGTCGTTTCCGTTGGCGACGGGAAAATCCTCGACGACGGAACCCGTGCCAAGTCCGCCGTTCAAGAGGGCGATCGCGTTCTCTTCCTCTCCTACGCCGGCGAAGATTTCAAATTCGGCGACTGCGAATTTCTCCTAATGCGCGAAAGCGACATTCTCGCCATTATTAAGTGAGCGCTCCCGGCCGAATCGAATCAAAAATAAAACGATAGATCAAAAAGAGATAAAGGAATATAGCAATGCCGAAAATGATCGCTTTCAATCAGGAAGCTCGCGAGTCTCTTCGTCGCGGCGTTTCGAAATTGGCGCGCGCGGTCAAGGTCACCCTTGGACCTCGAGGTCGCAACGTCATTATCCAAAAGAGCTTCGGTTCTCCGCTGGTCACCAAAGACGGCGTGACCGTCGCGAAAGAGGTCGATCTGGAAGACGCGTACGAGAACATGGGCGCCAAGATGGTCCGCGAAGTCGCCTCGAAAACCAGCGACGTCGTCGGCGACGGCACCACCACCGCGACCGTTATGGCCGAAGCGATCTTCAACGAGGGCATGAAAGCGGTCGTCGCCGGCGTCAACCCGCTCCACATGAAGAACGGCATGGACAAGGCGGTCGAGGACGTCGTCGCCGAATTGCGCAAAATGTCGAAGTCCGTTAAGGACAGCAAAGAGAGCATCGCCCAAGTCGGCGCCATTTCCGCCAATAACGACGCGGAAATCGGCGGGCTGCTCGCCGACGCGATGGAAAAGGTCGGAAAAGACGGCGTCATCACCGTCGACGAGGGCAAGTCCCTCAAGACAGAAGTCGAGTGGGTCGAGGGCATGCAGTTCGATCGCGGATACCTCTCTCCGTATTTCGTTACCGACCCGCAGAAGATGGAGTGCGTTCTCGAGAATCCTTACGTCCTCCTCGTCGAGAAAAAAATCTCCAACGTCAAAGACTACATCCCGGTCCTCGAGGCGGTCGTCAATAGCGGGCGTCCCCTCTTCATCGTCGCCGAAGACGTCGACGGCGAAGCCCTCGCCACCCTCGTGATCAACCGCCTGCGCGGCGGGCTCAAGATCTGCGCGGTCAAGGCGCCCGGATACGGCGATCGTCGCAAGGCGATGCTCGAAGATATCGGAATCCTCACCGGCGGCGAAGTCCTCTTCGAATCGCTCGGTCGGTCCCCCGAATCGTTGACCCTCGCCGACCTCGGTACCGCCAAGACGATCACCGTCTCCAAAGATACGACCACCATCGTCGAGGGCGGCGGAAAAGCCTCCGACATTAAAGCGCGCATCGCCCAACTGCGTCGCGAAATCGAGGTCTCCACCAGCGATTACGACAAAGAGAAGATGGAAGAGCGCCTCGCCAAGTTGGCGGGCGGCGTCGCCAAGATCAACGTCGGAGCCGCCACCGAAGCCGAGATGAAAGAGAAGAAAGCCCGCGTCGAAGACGCCCTCCACGCCACCCGCGCGGCGGTCGAAGAGGGCGTGCTACCCGGCGGAGGCGTCGCCCTCCTTCGCGCCTCGAGCCAAGTCAAGCAGGGCAAGCTCGCCGACGACGAAAAGGTCGGGTATAACATCGTCCTCCGCGCCTGCCGCGCCCCGATCGCGCAGATCTCCGAAAACGCCGGCAAAGACGGCAGCGTCGTCGCCGAGAAAGTCCTCGAGGGTAAGGAAGCGTTCGGATACAACGCGCTCACCGATACTTACGAAGACCTCTTCGCCGCCGGCGTCATCGACCCCGCCAAGGTGACTCGCTCCGCGCTCCAAAACGCCGCGTCCGTCGCCTCGATGATGCTCACTAGCGCCGCCCTCATCGCCGACATGCCGAAAGAGGAAAAGCCCGCGCCCGCCAATCCCGATATGGGCGGAATGTACTAATCGCGAGCGCTTAGGCGCGTCCAAATAAAGAAAAAGGCGCGAATCGAACGCGAAAGTTCGGTTCGCGCTCTTTTGTTTTCGACGTCGATTCTCTTGAACTAATTTTGAATTGTTAAAATAGGAAGGAAGGGGAATTTGTAGGTCTTTGCTTTTTCTATCGCCTTCGCAAGTTCCAAAAAAATATTCTTTTTTTATTATTTTTCTTGCGTTTCAATATTGTCGACGATACAATAACGAGCGTTCGGCGTTTTAACTGTGCGAGGCGTCATTTTTTTGTCGTTTCGACGTTTGCGTTTTTGGCGCGTCCCGGCTAAATCGCCGCCGTTTTCCTTTCGTTTGTTTTGGAAGTCGACCTCGACTTCGCGCAACGTTTTTTTGGAGGTCCTTCGGATGAGAACAATGTCAAACTGGGGGGGGGGGTAAGGATCGCAACGGTTTTACCCTCGTCGAACTTTTGGTCGTTATCGCGATCATCGGCATTCTAATCGGTCTACTTCTTCCCGCTGTTCAAGCGGCTCGCGAGGCGGCTCGCCGTATGCAGTGCACGAACAACCTAAAGCAGCTCGCGCTCGGTATGCAGAACTACCACGACACGCACGGGACGTTCCCCGCCGGTCGTTGGGGCGGCGTCTGCGCCTGCTGCGGTAGCGGCGACGAAAGAATCGGGCACAGCTTCGTTTGGAGCTGCAGCTTCTTTATCACCCCGTTCCTCGAACAACAACCGCTCTACGATATCTTCACGAGCGAGATCGAGTCCCGCTCCGACGGGCGTTGGCCCGTTCCGTGGCTTAACGGCAACACGAACAAGACCAATCTCCGCCCCCTGTACACCACCGTCGTCTCTTGCTACGTCTGCCCGTCCGACTCCACCGCGCGCACGCCTAGCAATAGCGGCCAAGTTAAGGCGAACTACGGCTTCTGCAACGGCGACTCCTGCTACTACAACAATCAGCCGAACGGTTCCGGCATGCGCGGCATGTTCGTCACCAAGACGTGGCACACGATGGCCGCTTGCGTCGACGGGACGAGCAACACGGCGATGGCTAGCGAGTTCGTCACCCACACCGATCCCGCGATCGCCGAAGTGACCAACGCGAACAACGGGCTCGTTAAGGGGTCCTTCTATCTTGGGCACAACTACGAGACCCTTTCCGCCAATCCGTCCGTCTGCTTGAACATGAGAAACCCGAACGATCAGCGCATGTTGACCGGGAACTACTTCAACAACTGGCGCGGCCACACTCGTTGGGCGGGTCGTCTCACCGACGGTTGCTCCTTCACGACGATTCTGCCTCCGAACTCGCCTTCCTGCTTGGTCGGAAGCGTTTCTCCGTACTACTCCGGCGGTATCGCTTCCGCCGCCAGTAACCACAGCGGCGGCGTCAACGTGTGCATGTGCGACGGTTCGGTTCGTTTCGTTTCCGACACGATCGATTGCGGCAACACCTCCTCGCCCGCTCCCGGATACGGCAACGCCTCCTCGATCGGCGCCTCGCCTTACGGCGTTTGGGGCGCGATGGGATCCCGCGCCGGCGGCGAAACCACCGCGAGCATGTGATTCTAAGTCCATTTGTTAAATGAAATAGAGCGGAATCGTCGAACCGTCGAGGCTCGGCGGTTCCGTTTGTCTTTCCGAAAAAACTCGATCGAGAACAGGAATCGAACGATGAAAAAATTCTTTTGCGCCGTCGTCGCGCTTTGCCTCGTCGCTCCCCTCGTCGGATGCGAGAAGAAACCGGACGGTCTACCGAAATTAACCCCCGTTACCGTAACGATTAAACAGGACGGAAAACCGCTCGCCGACGCCAACGTCTCCTTCTTCGCCCAAACCGAGGCGAACAAGAAATGGGTCGCGGGAGGAACGACCGACGCCCAAGGCGTCATCGAAGTGATGACGATGGGAAAATACAAAGGCATGGTCGCCGACACGTTCAAAGTTACCGTGATGAAGACTTTGATCGAGAATCCCCAACTGAAAGAGGACGATCCCCCGGGAGATTTCTATTCCCTCGTCGATAAAAAATATATGACCGAGGCGACCACCGATCTCACGATCGAAGTCTCCGGATCCGGCCCCTTGACGTTCGATCTCGACGTCGGTCCCGAGGTCAAAGAGAAGCAATAAGCTCTCGCGTCGATTCTTTTCCCCGCGCTTGCGCTTTCGAGCGCGACGCGTTACAATAAGACGGACTTTTCCCTTCGGTTGGGAAAAGCCCGTTTTTTTTATCGCGTCCATTTTTCGTCAACTTTCGAGGCTCCCTATGAACTCGCTCTCCGCGTCTCCGACCCTCTCTCGCCGCTCTTTTCTTCGGAACGGACTGGTGGGCGCGACGTTGCTTTGTCTACCGAGCAAAACGCTCTTCGCCTACGAGGCGAGCGCCGACCAAGCCGACAACGACGTCGTTCTCCGTTTCTCCGCCGCCAGCGACGTCCACTTCAAAAAGGATCCGAACACGCGAGAGGGCGTTCGGTTTCGTCATATGATTCAGTTTATGTACGAGTACTCCAAGAGTCAGAAATACGATAAATACGACGCGATGCTTTTCGCGGGAGACTTCTCCGACCACGGCTACCCGGAGGAGCTTCATAATTTCAAGCGAATTATGGACGAGGAGATCAAGCCGGGCACGGAGACGGTTCTGTGCATGGGGAACCACGAGTTCTACGGCGGGAATAAAAAGACGTGGGAGGAAATTTTTGAGCGCCCGTCGAACAAAGTCCACGAAGTCAACGGGTTCCGTTTCATCGGGCTCTCCCCCGACTGGGGCGTTTGGAAGGACGATATCGGACACGACCAAGACTACTTCTACGCCCGCGACTGGTACGAGAGCGAAATCAAAGCCGCTTGCGAGGCGTCCCCCGACAAGCCCGTCTTCCCTTTCCAGCATTACCATGTAACCTCCACCGTCTACGGAAGTCGCGCCGACGACCCTTGGGGCGTCAAAGATCTCTACGAGATTCTCCAGCGCTACCCGCGCGCAATTAATTTCTCCGGGCATTCCCACTACCCGCTCAACGACCCTCGGTCCGCGTGGCAGGGGCGCTTCACCGCGTTCGGAACCGGCGCGCTCACCTATATCGAGATGGGAAGCGAGGGCGGTCGATACGAGAAATTCCCGAAAGGGTATCTCGAGACCGCGCAATTCTACGTCGTCGAAGTCCGCCGCGACAATAGCGTTATTCTTAAGCCGTACGACCTTAGTTGCGACGAGTTCTACGACTTCGTCTATATGGTCGCCGAGCCGGGCGCGATCGACAAATATACCTATACCGACGAGCGCTATCGAACCTCGGCGAAACCGGTTTGGGGCGAGGGCGCCGACGCCGTTTGCGAGGAAATCTACTCCGACGGCGCCGTTCTGACCTTCCCGCAAGCGACCTGCAAAGATACCTTGCACAGCTATCGCGTCGACTTGCGCAAGAAGTACTTCGACAGCTGGGAGCCGATCCCCTCGCAGTACTTCTGGTCCGGCTACGTTCGCAAGTATCCGGCGAAGGAGAAGAAAATCGAACTCGCGCTCCCCGCCGAGGAGACCGAGTACAAGGCGGAAATCGTCGCCCTCAATCCCTTCTTTAGGGAGAGCGAGCAAAAATTAACCGCCGAGTTCAAAACCCTCGCCGACGAGTACGCGCAAGTCGATAAAAACGCCCCTTGTCCCGAGCCGAACTTCCTCGACTTCCGTTTCGACGGCGAGACCCCCGTCAACGCTCCCGTCAACGGGTTCAAAAAACAGCGCGAGCCGCAAACGTTCGGGGAGCCGAAAATCGTTCGCGTTCCGGAGGCCGACGGCGCTTTCGCGATGAAATTCAACGGGGACGAGCAGTACTGCAAAGTCCAATTCGGCGCTCGCGAGTACAAGAAATTATCTTGCGCGACGTTGGCGGCGAAATTTATTCTCGACGATTACCCCGTCAAGGACAACGCCGATATTATCGGGAACACCCAAAACGCCGGAATCACTTTTGAAATCGACCGCGCGACGAAGCATTTGAGCTTCTGGGCGAACGTCGACGGAAAGTACGCCATTTTGAAGACCCCCGTCGAGCCCGGCGTTTTGCATAACGTTTTCGGAACCTACGACGGAAAAGTCGCGGTTCTCTACCTCGACGGCAAAGAGGTCGCGCGACAAGAAGCCCCCGGAAAACTGAAGCATCCCGCCGAGCCCGATCTTCAAGCGTTCTGCGTCGGAGCCGACGTAACCTCCGGAGGAAGAGGCGGCAACTGCTTTAACGGAAAGATTTTCCGCGCCAGCGTCTTTAATTGGGCCCTGACCCCCGAGCAGGTCGCCAACTTGTCCAAGTAAGCGAGAAAGCCCCGGGGAGTCCGCGATTCCTCGGGGCGACTCTTTGTTTGTCAACTATTAAACGATTCAAAGTTGACAATTTGTCGACTCCGCGCTACAATAAAGCAAACGATATATGATCGACTGGCGCAAGAAGGAGCGAACTATGAGTCTCGACTTGAATTCCCTCGCGGCGGAAATTATCGCCGGACGGCGTTTAACTCGCGCCGACGACTTGGCCTTGCTTTTGGAAACCGACCTCCGCGCGCTTTGCGAGAGCGCCGATCGGATCCGCGCCGCGCTCGTCGGCGACAGGGTCGATCTCTGCGCGATTATCGCCGCGCGAGGGGGAGGATGTCCCGAGGACTGCAAGTACTGCGCGCAATCGGCGAGGAATCGCGCGAACTTCGCGCCTTTTCCGTTCCGTTCGGAACCCGAGATTCTCGCGGCGTTCGACGCGTCGGCGAAAAACGGCGTCGATCGGTTTTCCCTCGTCGCGTCCGGTCGCGCGCTTACCGGAGAGGAGTTCGAGCGCGCCCTGAGCGCTTGCGAGGCGATGCGAAAACGAGGCGGGGTAAAGCGCTGCGCCTCGATGGGATTTCTGACGAAACAACAATTGGAGCGCCTCCGCGACGCCGGGGTTTCCTCCTACCACTGCAATATCGAGACTTCGCGCCGCTATTTCCCGAGCGTCTGCTCGACCCATTCGTTCGACCAAAAGCTCGCGGTTCTCGAGCGCGTCAAGGAGGTCGGATTGCGGCTCTGCTCCGGCGGAATCGTCGGCATGGGCGAGACTTGGGAAGACCGAATCGATATGGCCCTGACTCTCGCGGAGTATCGCGTCGACTCGATCCCGATCAACGTTCTGATCCCCATCGAGGGGACCCCGTTCGAGAATCTTCCGAGAATGACCGAGCCCGATATCCTACGAACCGTCGCGATCTTTCGCTGGCTTAATCCGAGCGCCGATATACGCTTGGCGGCGGGGCGCGGCCTTTTGCCCAATTCCGGCGAGCCCGCCTTTCGCGCCGGCGCCTCCGCCGCGATCGTCGGCGATATGCTTTCGACCGAAGCTTGCGCCTCGATTCGAGCCGACCGCGCCGTTCTCGACTCGCTCGGGCGCGACCTCAAACCTTTGCCAACCTTGAACTAAATCGAGGATAGAAAAATGCGCGGCGACAACGTTAAATCTCGCGTTCTCTCCGAACTCGCGCGCGAAAAGGGCGCTCGAGTCTCCGGGCAAGAGCTCGCCGACTCTCTCGGCGTTACTCGAGCCGCCGTCTGGAAGGCGATCGAAAAGCTGCGCGAGGAAGGCGTTCCGATCGACGGAGCCTCCAATAAGGGGTATCTCCTCGATCCCGCCGCCGACGTCCTCGCCGAGGGCGCGGTTCGACCCCGTTTGTCCTCCGGCGCCAACCCTTTTTACTCCGAGCTGATCTTTCTCAAAGAGACGACCTCGACAAACGACGTTTTGCGCGAGGAGCGCTTCGCCGCGACCCCCCAAGCCGTCGTCGTTTGCGCCGAGCGCCAGACCGCGGGTCGGGGGCGCTACGGGCGGACCTTCCAATCCCCTCGCGGCTCCGGGCTTTATTTCAGCCTCCTCCTGCGACCGAATCGCGAAATCGAGGCCGCCGTTCTCGTTACCGCCGTCGCCGCCGTCGCCGGAGCGAGAGCCTGCGAAAAAATCGCTCCGAATCGCGCGACCGGTGACGTTAAAATCAAGTGGGTCAACGACCTCTATCTCGACGGCAAAAAGATCTGCGGCGTCCTCACCGAGGGAACCGTCTCCGCCGAGACCCGAAAAATGGAGCGCGCGATTCTCGGGGTCGGATTCAACTTGACCGTCGATCCAAAAGACTTTCCCCCCGAGTTAGTCGACCGCGTCGGAGGGCTTTTCCCGATTCCCGCGCCCCCCGGCGCTCGAGCCGCGCTTTTGGCGGCGTTTCTAGATGAGTTCCGCGCCCTCTACGACCCTCTCTTTGTCTCCGACGATCCAACGCGCCGCGCCGAGGCGAGGGAGTCGCTCCTCCGCGAGTACCGCGACCGCCAGCTCCTCGTCGGCGAGAGAATCGAAGTCGCCGAGCGACTCGACCCCGACGCCAAGCCCCGACTCGCGACCGCCCTCGGCGTCGACGACGATTTCAGGCTGCTCGTCGCCTATGACGACGATCGCGGCAGGGTCGTCGCGCTCAACGGGGAAGAGGCGCGCGTCGCCGGGGCCCGACGCTAAACGGCGCTATCGCTCCAACGCGAGCCCCGCGGTCGCCTTTTGGAATTGCGGGACGGTCATTTTCGCGCGTTTCGCGGCTTTGGCTATCGTTATATCGCCGTCTTGAACGAGCTCAAAGAGAATTTCGAGTCTGCCGGCGCTTCGCGCCTCGTCCCGAACCTCGTTGCGAACCTCTTCGCGGACTTTGTCTCGAATCTCGTTGCGAACCTCTTTGCGGACTTCGTCCCGAATTTCGTCCTTTATTTGTCTTATCGCCCGTCGACGCAATGCGTTGCGCTCGTCGATTTCTTGGGCGGCTCGCTCGAGCGCCGTTTGGCGAATAATGCGTCGTCGACTTTTGATAAGCGGGGCCATAACGTCTCTCAATTTCTTTTAAACCGCGCGCCCGCCGAGGACGGGTCTTGTTTTGTCGTCGCAACGCGGCGAACGACGCTCCCCCGTTGGTCGCTAGACTCTATTGGTCTTAACGGCGCCCATTGATCCTTTGAATAACAAACTTCGCGCGACCGATTTGTTTGACCGACCGAGCTGAAGCGCGAACAAAAGAGCATTCGACGCCCCGACCGCGGCGGAAGCGCGAATCGCTCGCCCGGCGCGAACCGATCAATCTAGCGCGAGCGCCGCGGTCGCTTTTTTGAATTGCGGGACGGTCATATGCGCGCGTTTCGCGGCTTTGGCTATGGTTATATCGCCGTCTTGAACGAGCTCAAAGAGAATTCCGAGTCTGCCGGCGCTTAGCGCCTCGTCGCGAACCTCGTCGCGAACTTCGTCGCGAACCTCGTCGCGAACTTCGTCGCGAACTTCGTCGCGAACCTCGTCGCGAACTTCGTCGCGAACTTCGTCGCGAACTTCGTCGCGAACTTCGTCGCGAACTTCGTCGCGAACTTCGTCGCGAACTTCGTCGCGAACCTCGTCGCGAACCTCGTCGCGAACCTCGTCCTTAATTTGTTTTAGCGCTCGTCGGCGCAAGGAGTTGCGCTCGTCGATCTCTTGAGCGGCTCGTTCGAGCGCGGTTTGACGAATAATGCGTCGTTGTCCCTTCGTAAATGTGCTCATAACTTCCCTCAAATTCCTTAAACCTGGCGTGACGGCTTCAAGCTCGTCGCGCTCTTCTTTGCTCATTTTAGAATAATTTCCAATGACTCGTTGCCAGTTTTTCAACTCGGGCGCCAACTCCCCGGTCGGCGTTTCCCCGTCCCTTGGAATACGGACGAGAAGATATTTTACGGGACCCAGTTCCTCGCTATCGTCGGCGTCAAAGTAGTGATGCGAACAGGAAAACCAAACGTTCTCTTTACCCTTTTTACCGGGGAAAAGAGGCTCGCGAATAAACGCGACGCAAAGAACCGTATCGAGATTTTCAAACCCTTGCCCTTTGTCCAATTGATTCGCGTAGGCGCGACAACCGTAATAGGAAAGGCGTTTGAAAAAGAGTTTGTCGTGGTACGATTGCATTTCAACGACGAACCGTTTTCCAGTCTGATCTTCAACTAGGAGATCGAGAAACGTTTCCTTGCCCTCGTTCTTCCCCCTGAGTTGAACGGGACTAAGATGCGTCAGACTAACGATCGGCGGCAATTTCGCTTGCGCGAGCACGGCGTTGAGGACCCCCATTAGCGCTTCCTTTGCGTCTTCGCGACCTAAAATCGAGCGAAACGCCGAGTCGTAGTGTAGGTCGATCCAGACCTCGTCGGAAAGTTTGCAACCGAGTTCCTTATCGATTTGCTCGACTTGTTCCTCGCGATCGGTTTTATTTGTCCTCTTGGACGCACCGACCTTTTGGGCGCGTTTCTTCGCCCTCGAGTCCCGATTGAGAGACTCGCTCGTCTCGCTCTCGATTTTGCTTCTTTTTGCCATTCGTCCCTCCTTCATTTGCCGAGCCTCGAGCGCCCGGCGCTCCCCCATTATACCCATGGGCTCCTTCCGCGTCAAGAAACGCCGTTGGTTTGTCGGCTCGCGACCCCAAGCGTCTCGCGGCTCGAATCGCCGAACCGGCTCCAACGCGCGCCCCCGCGAAGAGAAATTCGAAAAATACCCCCTTTTCAACTCGCGGAGCTCGTTTATAATGCGTTGTCGAAAGCCGAAGTGGCGGAATTGGCAGACGCGCTAGGTTCAGGTCCTAGTCCTCGTAACTGGGGGTGAAGGTTCGAGTCCTTTCTTCGGCATAGCGAAACGCGGGCGGCGAAAAGCCGAGTCCCGCGTTTTTTATTGGCTCCGGAGCCGCGAGGGCGGCTATCGCGCGAGCGCCAGCTCGCGCTCGACGCGGTCGATCGCGTCGCGCGCGTTGAGCGCGACGTCCCCCGCGTCGAGAGGCGCGTTGAGACGAATCCATTCGTCGACTTTCTTTTGGGCGGAGAGAACCGCGCTGTGCTTGCGCCCGCCGAAGAATTTGCCGATTTCCGAGAGGGCGAGCCGGGTTCGTTTCCTCGCGAACCACATCGCGACCGCGCGCGGATCGGCGCAGCGCTTGGCGCGGGAGGAGGATTTGAGCGAATTGGGCTCCAGCCCGAAGACCTCTTGGACGACCCGCTCCACGTCGTCCAATTTGACGGTTCGAACGCTCGCTTCCGCCAAGTCGGCGAGGGCCTCGCGCGCCAAGTCGAGATCGATCGGGGCGCCGGTCGCAAGTTGCGCCGCCAGCAGGCGATTGAGGGCCCCGGAGATTTGACGCGCGTGGGTCGCGAAACGGGAGACGACGTAGCGACTCACTTCGTCGGGCAAGCTCATATTGCGCTCGAGC
The DNA here is from genome assembly GCA_017441605.1 of Thermoguttaceae bacterium. Classification (GTDB taxonomy): domain Bacteria; phylum Planctomycetota; class Planctomycetia; order Pirellulales; family Thermoguttaceae; genus RUG369. Next base: position 64,359 of record JAFRXD010000082.1, read on the forward strand.
GCCATTCTGGACATAATCCTCGCGAGCGTCTCGCGCTCGGGGTTGTCGATCTTGCAAATCATGCCGCTTTCAAGCCGCGCGACCAGCTCCCCTCGCAGTTTCGAGAGCTCGCGCAACGGGCGATTCGCGGTAAAGATCATCTGAACGCGACGGACGCGCAGGTAGTCGACGACGTTGAGCAACTCCGTTTGCGTCGAAATTTTCCCTTCGAGGAAGTGCAGGTCGTCGAGCGCGAACAGCGATATGTTCTTAAATCGATCTCGGAACGGGGATCCTCCGCGAAGACTCTGCACGAACGCCGAGGTGAACTGCTCCGACGTCATGTAGAGGGGCGGTTTCGCGTCCGGGAGGCGCAGGTAGGCGTCGCAGACCCCCTCGAGTAAGTGCGTTTTGCCGACGCTCGTCGGACCGCTCACGAAGACGGGGTTCATCGCGCCCGGCTCGGCGATCGCAACCCCCGCGACGCGCAGAGCCAAACGATTCGAAAACCCTTCGACGAACGAGTCGAGGGACGCGAACCGCTCCAGCCGACCGACCGGCGTTTTGACCCGCGTCGGCTCTTTCGGACGCGTTACGACGGTATAGCCGCGCTCGTCGCGAAAGACGGCGTCGCTTTCGTCGAACAGGGGCGTCGCGGTTTGGACGGGGTTTTTGCGAGGTCGACCGCGACGCCTCGGGGTCGCGATCTCGGTCGGCGCCGACGGGGAAAGCAAATTCGCGGGGCTCGGCGCGGGAACGTCGAACTCCCCCAGCGCGCGCGCGACGCGCTCGGATTCCGAAAGCTCGGCGTACGTGGACGCGGGAAGCTCGCGAACCTCCCGCTCGCGCTCCGCTTGGAACGCGTCGAAGAAGGAGCGCGGATCGGCGAGCGGGGGAGGGGCGGCGCCGTCGAACCCGACGTACGAGGGCTTCGCGATCGACTCGGACGCCGGGGCCGGCAAGGGGTTCTTGCGAGGTCGCCCCCGCTTCCGCTTGGGGGGATCCGTTTGGAAAGGCGCGCGCGGAAGCCTCGCGAGCGCGTCGGAGGTCGCGACCGGGGGATCGAACGCGGTCGGGAGATCGAAGAGCGGCTCGGGCGCGGGAGGCGCGATCGGCGCGACCGCGACCGGCTCGGGCAAGGGGTTCTTGCGAGGTCGTCCTCGTTTGCGCTTGGGGGGCTCGGCGACCGGCTCGGGGACGGGAACGTCGAACGCGGGTTTGGGCTCGGACGGCTCGAGCAACGCGGCGCGGGATTGCGAACGGGGGAACCCGGAGGCTCCCGAAGCGGAGGCGTCGGTGACGAAAGAGACTTTCAAATCGCGACCAAAGATCTCGCGACCGACGATTTCGAAGATATGGCGATACTCGACGTTGAGCCAATCGGCCATAAACGGGGTGTCGACGACCGCGGTCAACGCGTCGCCGTCAAAGACGAAGCGGACGTCGCGAGCGAACCACGTCTGGTAGCGCTTTTCGCCAATGCGATCCCTTAACGCCTCTTGGAATAGGATTCCAAGATCCGTTTGCCGATTTCTAACCATTAATTACGTCAATCCTAGGGGGAGGAACGACTTTGACGTTTTTGTGGATTTCGCGTTGATAAGACGTCGCCAAAATGGAGGCTCCGAAGAGGCGAAAACCGCGGGCGTCAAACGGTCGCGGGACGCTTCGCGCGGAAAACGACGATTCTTTGGAAATCGCCGAGCTCGCGGGTCGTTTCAAATAATCTATCCTCCGAGTTTCCGGAAGTTGCGATAATTCCAACAACGCGGGCGCGAGCGTCGCTCGACTATCGGCTATTCTACAATTCGCCGCCGTTTTGTCAAATTCTTCTTTGCCTCCTCCGGGGTTTTTATTTGCGTTTTTAATTAAAATAATCGAATTAATCCGAACGATTCGCGGTAAAATAATCAAAAAATTTTTAAAAAAAGCCTAAAGTTTAATACAGAATCTCGACAACTTTTCCACGATTCGAACGGTCGCGAAAAAAGCCGGAAAGCGGTTCGCTTTTCTCGCGAGCGCTTGCCGGCTTGGCTCGGCGCGAGGGTCGATTCCCGGCGATTAGGGAAGAACTCTCGGGCAAATGTAGTAGCCTTTCGGAGTGGAGAAGGTCTTCATCGCCTTATTGAGCGGTTCCTCTTTCGACTTGACGCTTCCGAGAAGCCCGTCGAAGAGCCCCGCTTCCTCCTCGTACCGAACGACCTCGACCTCCTCTTTGGAGAGCTTGGCGAGCTCGATCGCGGCGTCGATCGCGTCGTCGAGGAATCCGATTTCGTCGATTAAACGAAGCTCCTTGGCGTCGGCGGCGGAGTAGATCCGTCCGTCGGCGAGCTTTCGAAGCTCCGCGTCGCGCGCGTCTTTGAGCGAGAGCTCGACTTGCGCGTCGGTCGTCTCGACGACCTCGACCGTTTCTTCCGTCGATTCTTCGCTCGGGACTTCGGTCGTCTCTTCGGCGGCGGGCGCTTCCGCGTCGCTAGATTCGCTCGCGGTTTCGTCGACCGTTTCGACTTTGACCCCGGCAAGGCGCTCGCGGGTCGGTTTCGCCGCCTCGCCCTCTTCGCCGCGATAATACGCGCGACCCTCTTTAACGACGCTCAGGAACTGCTCGTAGGAATCGTCGACCGTCTTTTGCCAAATCGCGGTTTCCTCGGGGGTCGGCTCCTTCATAAAGTCGCCCATTCCCTTCATGGGGCCGCTCGTGATCGCGTTGGAGCGCACCCCGAGCTTTTGGCACAACTCGGCGGCGTTGTACATCGAGACGATCACCCCGATCGAGCCGGTCGTCGTGGAGCGCTCCGCGTAGATCTTGTCCGCCATCGCGGAAATATAGTACCCGCCGCTGGTCGCCATATCTCCCATGCTAACGACGATCGGAATATCCAAGTCCTTTTTGAGTTCGGAGAGGAGGTGATGGTAGTAGTCGCTTCCGGAGATCGTGCCGCCGGGGGAATTGACGCGCAGAACGACCGCGCGAACCTTCTCGTCGTCCCGAATCGCCTCGAGCGCCTCGGGAATAAAACCCGTTTCGTCCGTTTCGATGATTCCCTCGATCGGAAGAACGACGACCTTGTCGGGCATTTTTTCGTCGCCTCGAATCGTCGTTTCGGTAAAGGCGATTCCGGACTTGTCGATTCCGCCGACCGCCGCCGCCAAGGCTCCGAATCCAACGAGAAGCAGGGTAAAGCACAGAACGCAGAAGAGCGAGACCCCGACCACCGTGCAGGCGAGGTCTTTCAAGACGATCTGCCAGAACTTGGGAGGCTGGGGACGAAACGGGGGGCGTTGGGGAGGCAAAGGATTTTGGGGATTGGGGTTCGGAACGTTCGGGGCGTCCATCGCGCGTCTTTCTATTTGTGTTCTATACAAGATAATTGGGAACGGTGAAAAGGAGCGCCCCGAGCGATCCTCCGACCGCTCGGGGGCTCCGAAAGGAAGTTTAATCGCGAGGAATTTCAAAGCCTTTTCGCTGCACGCGCGCGAAGAAGGACGCGGCTTGCTCGTCGCCGACGATCTTTTCCTCGTTGACGTCCCACTCGATTTCGCGACCGAGCCGCGCGGCGATCGCCGCCAAGTGGCAACAATTCAGCGCTTGCGCGTGCGACCAGACGTCGGAGACCGGTTTGCCGCCCTCGCGAATACAGCGGATGAAATTCTCCTTGTGCCCCTCGAACGGCTTGCCGTTGTAGAGGGCGTCGTACTGCTCTTGGGAGAACGGGGGCTCCGGTTCCGGAACCGGCTGTTGCGCGGCGTTTTCCCCTTCGGGAACCGGTTGCGGCTCCGGCTTCGGCGGGAAGAGCTCCTCGATAATCTTGCCCTTGCAGCGACCGCGATTGACGTGCATGCGGCCCTTCGTTCCCTCGAAGAGGATTCCGTTGCCGTCGGGAGAGTCGTTGACCACGTGCATCTCGCACCCGTTGGTCAGTTGCAATACGACGTCGAACTCGTGGCTGGTGTTGTAGCGATTATTGACGGTCGGGTAGCCGTCTTTAAACGGGACCGGGTGCTTGGCGTTGGTTCCGTCGATTTTGGTCGGACCGGTCCCGAATTTGTCGAGCCCCATCGCCCAGAGCGCGCTGTCGATGTGGTGCGCGCCCCAGTCGGTGAACTTGCCCCCGGAGTACTCGTACCACCAGCGGAATTCGTAATGGCAACGGGTGCGCCCGTAGCGGTTGTCGTTGTTGTTCGACGCGAGGAAGTCGCCGTCGCCGAGGAATTCGGTGTACGGGGCTTGCCCGAGATATGTGTTCCAGTCGAAATTCTCCGGGGGATCCATTTGCGGAATGTCGGAGTCGCAGATCGGCGGGGTTCCGATATCGCAGACGACCTTCGTAATATCGCCGAGCATTCCGGCGCGAACGATGAGCGTCGCGAGCGCGAATTGGTCGCGTTGAGAGCGCTGTTGCGTCCCGACTTGGAACGTTTTGCCGTACTTCTCGACCGCTTTGCGAATGATTTGATTCTCTTCGAGCGTCAGCGTCAGCGGCTTTTGGCAGAACACGTGCTTGCCCGCCTGAAGCGCCTCCACCGCGATCTTAACGTGCCAATGGTCGGGAGTTACGACCGTTACCACGTCAATGTCGTCGCGCTCGAGAATCCGGCGGTAATCCTTGTAAGCGTCGGGGGCGATCGTCTCGCCGTTTTCGTTTTTTTTGCCGATTCCGGAGCGAAGCGTTCGACCGAGCCCGTAGTCCTCGTCGAGGTCGCAAATCGCGACGATATCGCACAAATGGTTGAACCCATGGGCGTCCCCTCGCCCCATGCTCCCGACCCCGATGCAGCCCATGCGGAGTCGGTCGTTGGCTTCTTGCGCCCAGACGGGCTTGGTCGTTTGGGTCCAGGGAAGGGCGGTCGCGGCGGCGGCGAGCGCGGACGAGCGGAGGAACGTTCGACGGTCGAGTTTCATAGTCATAGGCTGGGTCGCTCTCGTATTGAAGGAAAACGGCGCGCCGTCGCGCGCCCGCGGGGCGCGAGTTCGAAGACGCGGAATATCGTTAGCGAATTGTACTAAAAGACGCGAGCGCTCGTCAATAGAATTTCGGCGCCCCGTCGAATCAAAAACGTTTTTGTTTGTTGATTTTATCAAATGTGGCGATTTTGGCGAGAAAATCGAAAAGGCCGGTTCTTGGGGGCGCTGGAAGAGCGCGAAGGCATTTTCTTGGGGAACCAATTTGAAGAAACGACGTCTATCTATTTTAACCAATTTGAGCGTTTTTCCATTTGGCGCCCGGGAGAAATGGGGCGTTTGGGAAATTCGAGCGGTTGAAGAACCTTGTCGGCGCGATATAATCGACCGGCAAACGCGCCGGGAGCGAGGCGGAAGCCCTCGACGAAGAGCGCGAGACACGATTGTCGCGGAAACGCGAATAGAAAAGAAGAAAGAAAGAAATGAAACAAGAGTACTACGTCGACGGCGTCGGTCAAATCCACTTCGCGGGCAATATGGTTCGCTTCGATTTCGTAACGCTTCAACCGGGCGCCGACGGAGCCGCGCCGACTCCGGAAAACTGCTTCCGCGTGATTATGCCGCCGCAAGGTTTCTTGGCCGCGTTCAACAGCATGCAACAGCTCATCGACAAGCTGGTCGAGGCGGGCGTCCTTCGCAAGAACGAAAACGCCAACTGATCGCGCCTCCGTTCGCGCTTTGCGCGAAACCGAGATAAAACGAACCTCGTCGGGAACTTCCGGCGAGGTTTTTTGTCGTCCCCCGCGCTTTTCTTTCGGCGCGCTCCGCGCTCGACCGACCCGTTTTCGCTCCGCGATTTCGGCGCGCGAGGGAAATAAAAAAGCGCTCGGACGAGAGACCCGTCCGAGCGCCGGAAGTTGGGGCTCCCAACGAGGGAGCGCTGGCTATATCAGTAGGAGTCGATCCCGAGGAGCTCGTTGAACTTGAGCTTCTTTTCGAGGAGGTGGTCTTTCATCGAAGAGGCGTCGACTTTAATATTGGACCCCATCGCGGCCCCGCCGTAGCCCATGTCCATCGAGACGCCCATGCTCATCATATTGCCGCCGTTTTTGGGACCTTCGGCGATGAACTCGTTGGTCGACTTGAACTCGTCGAGCGCGTCTTTGAGCATTTGCGCGGAATCGGCTTGCTTTTCGTCGTTGGCGTCGAGCTTCGCCAAAACGCCCTCGCCGCCGTCTTTCTTGCCCTTGATCGCGGTTTGAATGCATTCGAACCCGTATTGAACGCGCGCGACGATCGCTTCCATCGTCTTTTGGTTCTGGATTCCTCCGCCCATACCGCCGCCCATGCCGCCGGACATGCCTCCGGGCCCGCCGCCCATGCCTGGCATGCCGCCGCCCATCATGTCCATACCGCCGCCTAGCCCGCCGCTCATCGAGCCGCCCATACCTCCGGGCCCGCCGGACATGCCGCCCATTCCGCCCATGCCGCCGGCCGCGCTCTTGACTTGGTCGCGGACGATTTCGGAGTCGATGTAGGCGGACTCCTCGACGCAGAAGTCGCGCGCGAGGGTAACGAGCGAGCGCGAAAGCGCGACGTAATCGTACTTAACGCCTTCCAACTTCATATCGCCGATCGCCTTGACGGCGGTGCAGCGCAACTCGAAGGCGGAGTCTTTGTTTTCGATCATTTTGCGGAACAGGTCGAGAGTTCCGGTGCCGCCCTTGGTTCCCTCGGGGCTCTTGAAGCTGGCGAGCCCGGCGATCGCGCTCTCTTGGAAGCACTCGAAGATTTCGTCGCGGACGTTGTGCGCCTCGGCGTATTTCGGATCGAGGACTTGGGCGAACGTCGACTTAATCGCGGCGCGCGCTTTTTCGTCTTCAATACCGCACTGCGCGTGCCGAACCAAGCCGATCAGGGCGCCGTAGCGAACATAGTCGGGGACTTCTTTGTCGCTCTTGACGATCGCGTTGAGAACCGACTCGGCCTCGGCGTAAGTTTTCGGGGGAACGTTCCGGTCGGTCGACGCTTTCACGTTGAGCGAGCCGATCGTTAGGACGGCGTTGTAGCGGCAGGCGGGGAAGCACTTCGCCGACCCCGCGTAACTTTTCAGTTGGTTGACGACTTCCTTCAGGAACGTCTTTTGCGCGTCGCCGGAGAGTTCGACCGCGTCTTTCTCGACTTCTTCTCGGTACTTGTGCAATTCGCGCATGTTCCCCGGAACGGTCCAGCGCGCGAGGTAGTACTTCGACAGGAAGTTCTTGATCTGCTCGGAGTCGGCGCTGGCGAGAACCGTCGCTTTTTGATCTTTGAGCGATTCGTCGACGTTCGCCTCTTTGTACTCTTGCGCGAAAGCCGCGCCGACGAATAGGAAAAGACAACACGCCGCGACGAGCGATTTTTTCGCCGTCGTCAAATTAAGCCGCAAGGTTTTCATACGCTCTCCGCTTCCGCTGGGGTTCGGACGTAACAAATAACGAGGGCGCGTCGACGCAACGCACCGACGCTACTCCCCTATATAATACCGTCAAGAGCGCCCCGGCGTCAAGCGTTTTTAAAAAAATCTCGGTTCAATCGTTAAAAAAAGGGTAAAAAACGCGGACTTTTCAAATCGCGCCCGGGGATTAAAATGGGCGATTATGTCAAGAAACTCGGCGACGTACGATAAAATCGCGCGCGAATCGCTTCGGCAATTCGACGCGCTCCCGGGAACGACCCTTCCGGACCCTCCTCTTCCGCTCTTAATAACGGGCGGAACCGGGGTGGCGGGGTACGCGGCGCTGGCTTATTTTCAGACCCGGTTTCCCGGTCGGGTCTACGCGGCGGTTCAAGAGACGGACGTCGATTTTCCCGCGCCCGACTTGCTCTTTTTGGATCTTCGAGACTACGCGGCGCTGGAGCGGCTTTTCGACGAGAAGAAAATCGCGGCGATACTCGACTGCGCCGGGAACTGCGCCTTGAAGGCTTGCCAGTTGGAGCCGAAAATCGCTTGGGATCTGAACGTCGAAATCGTTCGGAATCTCGCGACGTACTCGCGCTCGCGCGGGATTCGGCTCGTTCATCTTTCGGTCGATATGGTCTACGGCGGGCGCCCGGGGGGCGGGTACGTCGAGAGCGAGCCGACTTGCCCGGTCAACGTCTACGGTCAAACGATGGCGGCGGGGGAGGAATCGGTCGCGGAGCTCGACCCATACGCGGCGACGTTGCGCATATCGATGCCGATGGGGATTAGCTTTAACGGCCACGCGGGCGCGGTCGACTGGATTTCCTCGCGCTTTCGCGGGAATCGCCGCGCCTCGCTCTTTTACGACGAGATTCGAACCCCGACGTACGTCGACGAGATGGCGAGGGTCTATCGCGCGTTTCTCGGAAACGATTTCGCGGGGCTCCTCAATTGCGGGGGACCGCGGCAAGTCTCGCTCTATCAGATGGCGCGGTCGATTAACTGGACCGGCGGATTCGACTCGGAACTGCTTTTCGGCATGCTCGCCGAAGAATATTGCCCGGTCCCCCCGCGCGTTCGCAACTGCGGGCTCGACTCCTCCGCCCTCGCGCGCTTCCTCGGGTACGAGCCGTTCTCCCCGTGGCCCGCCGATTTGGAGCACTACCCGACCAAAGAGCAATTCGCGCAAGGCCCGCCCCCGGGGTTTCAAGGTTCGGTCGGACTCATGAATCGCGCGCTTTGCTTTTCGCCTCGGTTCTATCGGTCGAAAGAGGAGTGGCTCGAGGGGCTGTTCTAGTTCGCTTCTGTCTTGACTTCGCGAACTAAGGCAAAACCCGCGCGAATTTGGACAAACTCCGGAGCGCTTTATTTTGTTGATCGCGCCGCGCCTTACGTCCTCTTAAACAGTTTGTCGAGCTCTTGCCGCGTAAAGATAAGCGTCGACGGTCGCCCGTGGGGGCAGTGGTGGGCGTAGACTTCCCCTTCGGCGGCGGCGACCAGCGCGATAATCGAGTCGGGGGTTAGGCGGTCCCCCGCTTTGATCGCGGCTTTGCAGGCGGTCTGCTTTAGGGCGAAGTCGACTAGGTCGGAGCGCTCCACTTTGCCTCGGCGCTCGATATAGGTCTCTAGGATCGTTAGGAAGATTTCGGAGGGGAGGAGATCGCGGAGCAGGGCGGGGTAGCCGCTGATCGCGATCGCGTTGCCTCCGACGTCGTTGCAGACGAGCCCCAGCTTCTCAAAGACTTCCGGGATCTCCAACGCCTTCGCTTTTTCGCGCGGGGTCAACTCGACGGTTTCGGCGATTAAGAGGAGCTGGACGTCGAGCGAACCCTTTTCTAGGTTGGCTTTGAGTTTTTCGTACAAAATTCGCTCGTGCAGCGCGTGCTGGTCGACGATCGCGATTCCGTCGGGCGCCTCCATGACCAAGTAGCGATCGCACATCTGCACGACCGGGAGCCCTTTCGATGTTCGCGCGACCTGCTTCGCGGTCGCGACGTTCGGGCGCAACTCGTCGATATTGTTCGCCTTGACGCGATCCAAAAGGGTTTGTTCCGGAGTCGGCTCGCTCTTGGGCGCGGGCTTCTTGGCGGGCGCCGGCTTGGACGGCTCGGGCGATTTCGGGGGTTCGGGCGCGGCGACGGGCTTTTGCGGCTCCGGCGCTTTCGGCGCGGCGCCGGGGAGGGGCGGGAATTTGCGGAACTCGCTCGAAGCGCCCGACGTGGCGCCGGTCGAGGCGCGGCTCGCGGCGGTTCGGCTCGCCGCTTCCACCAAGGCGGCGCGCGCGTCTTGCGCGACGCGCTTCGCGGACTCCTCGCTCGGGGCGTCTTTCGGCGCGTCTTGGGACGCGGGCGGTCGTTCGGCGGGCTTGGGCTCGCCGGGGCTCTTGACCATCGTCTTAAAGTAGTTCTCGCGCCGGTTTTCGAGAACTTTTTCGTCGAGCGCGTTTTCCGGGTCGTTGGGGACGTCGTAAACGACTTGGTAGCCGTCGGACGCCTCGGCGGTCTTGGAATCGCTCGGGGCGGGCTTGGGGTCCGCCGATTTCTCGGGGGCGGGGTTCTCGCGCGCGATTTGCTCGCTCGAGCGCTCGGCGGCGGTCGACAACTCGGTCTCGCTCGGGCGGTCGAAGACGTCGGCGTTGAGGAAGTGGTTCCGTATCGAGTGCAGCAGCCCGGCGTAAATCCCTTGCGCGTCGACGAATCGGACTTCCATCTTCGTCGGGTGCACGTTGAAGTCGACGAAGTCGGCGGGGACGCGGACGTTCAGAAAGACGACCGGGTAGCGCGCGGCGGCGCGAGCCCCGGAGGAAACCCCGTTCGTCACCAGACCGCGATACGCCTCTTGGATCGCGTGGCTCAACGAGCGGTCTTTGATATATCGCCCGTTGAGGAAGAGATACTGCATCGCGTTGGTGCCGCGAGTCAGCTCGGGCTTTCCGACGTACCCCTCGACTTTGACCTCTTTGTAGGTCGTCTCGACCGGGACGAGGCGCGAGGCGACGTCCTCCTTGAAAATCCGGCGGATTCGCTCGAGAAAGCTCTCGTTGGGGGGCAGATTGTAAATAATGCGCGAGTTGTGCTTTAAGACGAACGCGACGTTCGGATTCGGGAGAGCGATGCAGGTCGTCGCCTCTTGGACGCGGGCGAATTCGGTCTGGTAACTTTTGAGGAACTTTCGGCGCGCGGGGACGTTAAAGAAGAGATTTCGCGCCTCGACGGAGGTGCCGACGGAGCGCCCGACCGGCTGGGGCTCGGAGATTTGCCCCCCGTCGCTCTCGATGCGCGCGCCCTCCGGGGACTCGGCGGAGCGACTGGTAAAGGCGAGCCGAGAGATTTCGGCGATCGAGGCGAGGGCCTCTCCTCTGAACCCGAGGGTGTGGATTCGAAAGAGGTCGTCGGGTTCGGAGAGTTTGCTCGTGGCGTGCGGCGAGAGGGCGAGTTTGAGCTGATCGGCGGGGACGCCGCAGCCGTCGTCGATCACGCGAATCGACTCGGTTCCGCCCTTTTCGACCTCGATGGTAATTCTCGTCGCTCCGGCGTCGATCGCGTTTTCGACCAACTCCTTAACGACGTTGGCGGGGCGCTCGATCACCTCGCCCGCCGCGATTTTGTTAATCATGCTTTTCGAGAGCGCGCGAATCACCGGAGGCATGGACGGACCTCGTTTAACGTTCTTATCTAGCGTTGGGGATTAGTCTTAGTCTTCTAGCGAAACGACCAGTTCGTCGACGCCCTCGAACTTTTCGCGGGGGAGAACGACGCGCTCCATTTCGGCGGGGGCGACGCGGAGCCGCTTGATTTCCTTGAGGACGCGACCGCTCCCGTCGGAGACGACCAAGCGCTTGTCGCGAAAGACGTTGGAGACGCGGAGGAAGAAGGGGATTTCATCCGGGGCGCTTCCCAAATCGACGCGCTGGGGGACGACGTAGTTGACGCGGTTCCCGTTGCGGACTTGGACGATCTTTCCGGAGCTCGTTCGTCCCAAGGCTCGGTCGGCGGCGGCTTTACCCGCCTCGGCGGCCTCTTCGGAGACGAAGTCGACCAAGTCGTGGACGTGCAGGGCGTTTCCGCAGGAGAAGACGCCGGGGATCTCGGTCTCGCGGTTCTGGGCGACGACCGGTCCTCGGGTTTTGGGATCGAGCTCGACGCCGGCGGTTCTCGCGACCTCGTTTTCGGGGATCAGCCCGACCGAGAGTAGGAGGGCGTCGCACTCGAACTCGATTTCGGAACCCGGGATGAGGGCGCGGTTCTCGTCGACCTTCGCGACGACGATCTTCTCCAATCGCCGCTTTCCGACGACTTTCGTCACGGTGTGGGAGAGATAGAGCGGAATGTCGAAGTCTTCGAGGCACTGGACGATATTGCGCGTCAGTCCGTTGGAGTAGGGCATAAGCTCGACGACGGCGAGGACCTTGGCTCCCTCGAGGGTCAGGCGCCTCGCCATAATGAGCCCAATGTCGCCGGAGCCGAGGATCACGACGCGGTCTCCGATACGCTCGCCCTCGCGATTGACGTACTTTTGGGCGGCGCCGGCGGTAAAGACGCCGCTTGGGCGATCGCCCGGGGTACCGATGGCGCCTCGGGTTCGCTCGCGGCATCCGGTGGAGAGAATAATGGTTTTGGCGCGGATTTGCTTAAAGCCGAGGGTCGGGGAGACGACGCGCGCGACCAGAGGCGCCTCGGCGTTTTGGGGCTCGTTGGCGATTTCGAGGCAGGTCGCCTCGAGGGCGACGGCGATCGCGCGCTTGTTTAGCTCGTCGATATAGCGCCCGGCGTATTCCGGCCCGGTGAGCTCCTCGTTGAAGCGGCGCAGCCCGAACCCGTTGTGCACGCATTGGTTCAGAATGCCGCCGAGCTCTTTTTCGCGCTCGACGACGAGGACGCGGGTCGCTCCGGCGTCGTAAGCGGCGATGGCGGCGGCGAGCCCGGCGGGTCCTCCTCCGATAACGACGGTTTGCCAAATTTCGGAGTCGACGTCGGTCGAGGCGACGATCGAGCTAGTTTCAAGCGCGGCGTTTTCGCTCATAACGGGTCCTTTCCAAACGCGTTGATCGGTTCCGGCGCGAAGCGCGTCGGTTTTCGCGCATTATAACGCGATTCGAGGCTCGTTTCAATACGCGCGGTAAAAAAAAGAGACCCCGCGCCGTTGGAAGCGAAGAAAGGAAACGAAACGAACTTCCAACGAGCGCGGGATCCGGAGGGAAGACCCTGTCGCCCCCTTGTCTACGGGGGACTACATATACGGGGGGCTACTTATTGCACTGATTGCGCGCGACTCCGTTGTTGAGGTAGTCGATCATGATCTCGACCGCCTCGAGCGCGACGGAGACTTGGGCCTCGACGGCGCTGGCTCCCAGGTGCGGGGTGCAGCAGACGCGATCCATCTTGAAGAGAGGCAGGTCGACGCAGGGCTCCTCGGGGTAGACGTCCATCGCGACGCCCCCGAGTTTTCCGGACTCGACGCCGCGTTGAACCGCGTCGAGGTCGTAGATTCCGCCTCTGGCGCAGTTGATAAGATAGGCTCCCGGCTTCATGGCGGCGATTTCCTTGTCGCCGATCAGCCCTCTTGTCTCGTCGGTGAGGGGGACGTGGACGGTGAGGTAGTCGATCTCGGGGAGCATTTCGGCGACGCTTTCGACCTTCTTCCAGCCCATTTCCTTGGCGCGCTCGTCGGTCAGGAAGGGGTCGAAGGCGATCACGGACATCTCGAACGCTTGGGCGTACATGGCGACTCTAGCGCCGACGCGACCGGTTCCGACGACGCCGAGGGTTTTGCCGGCGAGCTGATGGGAGGTTTTACCGAGCGCTTTTCGCTCCCATTTTCCCTCGGCGAGGGTTCGGTTCGCGGCGGGGATATTGCGGCTGACGGCGAGCATGTGGGCGAAAGTGAGCTCGGCGGTGGAGATCGTGTTGCCGCCCGGGGTGTTCATAACGACGATTCCGAGGCGCTTGGCGGCTTCGAGGTCGATATTGTCGACGCCGACGCCGGCGCGCGCGATCGCTTTGAGCGTCGTATTGCCCTCGAGGGATTCGGCGGTGATTTTGACGCCGGAGCGACAGATCGCGCCGTCGTATTCGGTCAGGGCTTGGCGAAGCTCTTCGCCTTTGAGACCGGTTCGAACGTCGTACTGGACGCCCGCTTCTTCCATCATTTTCAAGCCGTCTTCCGCCAACGGGTCGAGGACAATAATCTTAGCCATTAGTAAATCTCCAACAATTGCGCGCCATGTTCGGCGCAAGGTTCTTTTACCTACGCCCCGCGATCGCGTTTGGTTTAATCGCCCCGCAAAGGCGTCGCTCAATCGATAAAAATTTATCATTTAAACGGGATTCGTCAAGTTGCGACCTCCTTACTTTGGCCCTATTTTCCCCGATAATTCAGGATTTTTTGCCCTAAAAATTAGGGGATTCTAATTCTTCGCGGATCGAGGGGCGAATAGGCGCCTTCGCGGGGGTCGGGCGGGAAAAGTTGAAGAAATCTTCGTTTTTTTGAAAAAGTTTTTCTCGAAAACGAACCGCGCTCCTTAGTGGGGCGAAAGGGAAAAGAAGGGCGAGCGAAGGGGATTAAAAGTTCGCCTAATAACTAAGGGGAAACCAAAGGGGGAACGGAGTTCAAATGTCGAGCATCGCTTGGGGAGGCTGGGGACTTCTAGCGGGACGAGCGGCGGACCTTTGCGGGTCCGCCGCCTTTTTTGCGCAAATCGATTGGTCGATAACGCTCGGTTCGAGCGCGGGGATTTTTCTCGTTTGGACGCTCGCGCGATTCTCGCGGGAGTAGGGGCGCGGCGCTCTAATCTATTCCGCCCCCATTAACGATTTTACCATCGCCGTAAAAAACCCTATCGCGAAGCCGATCGCCGAGAGCGAAACGGCCACGACTATGATGTAAAGGGGGATCTTGTAGCAGATCTTAGCGACCGTAGCCGAGCTTTCGGCCGCGCTGAAATTCCTCTTCTTTAAGGAGACCTTAGCGGAGATGGCGCTCGCTATTCCGACTATGCTCAGTATTCCACCGCCTAAAAAAAGGAAGATAATGTTGTGAATTAGGTACGTTTCGGTCGGCTTGTTGAACGACGCAGCGCCTCCGCCATAACCGGTTTTGAAGCTACCGCCAAACGACGACCCTTTCGGTTGTTTTATACCCGCTTCCGCCAGTTTCTTATTGTATTCGCAAAACTCGCACAAATCGCCTTCGCCGGTAACGAGACCGCCGCATTTGGAACAGTACATTCTTTCTCCGAAATCGTTCGAGCGCGCTTTCTTTCGCGCTCTTATCAAGGGTTAAAAAAGTCCGGCGCGCGGAGGCGACGGACTTTTGCGGAAACTTGGCGCGGGAGGCGCCGACGCGAGGGGACTCGCTAGTTGGCGAGGCCTTGCTGGCTCACGGCGATCGCGACTTGAGCGATAATCGCGACCAACCCGATGCAGAAGGAGACCCAGAACAACGTCTTCGCGGTGGACGCCTTCTGTTCGGCGGTCGCCCAGTCGCCTCGGGACGCGGCGCTATTGGCTCCGGAGGAATAAATGATCCCGATAATGCCCAAGGGGAGGCAGCACAGGAGGGTCGCGATGATGTTGGGAACGAGATAGGACTCGATTTTCCCGCCTCCGCTATAACCTCCGCCATAACCTCCGCCGTATCCTCCGCCGTACCCGCTCGGGGCTTGACCGCCCTGGCTCGCGCCGCACGCTTGGCAGAACTGGGTTCCGTTTTGCAACTCCGCGCCGCATTGTTTACAAAACATCGCGTTTCTCCTATTAAGATGACAACAACGAATAAAGGTTCTCGATACGCTCGTCGGTTTCGCAAAAAACGCGACGCTCAACGTTCTTATCGACAAAATATCGCGTTTGACGCGCAAAAATTGCGCGTTTCGGTTCGTTTTTACATCGACGCTCGCGCCGCCGTTAAAATGATCCGAATAATAATGCCGACGATACCAAGCCCCAGGGCCCAGCCGAACCAGCTTCTCGCCTTTTCGGACTTCTCTTGGGCGAGTTGGTAGTTGCCCTCGCCGATCGCGCTATTGACGCCGACGGCGTTTATGATTCCCGGGATCGCCAAGGGCCAGCAGAAAAAGATCGCCACGATATTGTGGGTCAGGTAGCTCTTGATTTCCGGCCCCGCGTAAGGCGCGTTTGGATAGGGGGACGTCGACGCCATCTCCCCGATCCCGTTCCGACCGCAATTTGGACAATAGACCGAATCGTTCGGGATTTCCGCCCCGCACTGTTGACAAAACATTGTTTTTTCCCCCTGTATTTAGTCGAGCGCTCCAGTGGACCCCGCGACGACGAGCCCGATAATTCCAAGGACGAGAATAATCAATACCGACCAATAGAGGGATCTGGCGACTTTCGCCTTTCGCGCGGCGGTTTCCCAATCGCCGCGCTTTTTGGCGTCCTCGGCTCCGACCCCGTAAACGAGCCCGATAACTCCGAGGGGGAGGCAAATCCCGCACATTAGGGCGTTGCCGACGATAAAGCTCTCGATTTTCGGGGGTCGCCCGCTCTCGAACGCCGTCGGTCGAACTTTTTTGTCGTAGCTCGCGTAGGGATTGGAATCTTGGAACTGTTCCTCGGCGAGGGGGATCGGGGAATCCGCGCTCTCTCCTTGAACGGGGGCCCCGCACTTATTGCAAAATCTCCAGCCTTCCACTACCGAAGCGCCGCATCTACCGCAAAACATTAAACTCTCCGTTTAGCGAGGACTCGGGCCGCTCGCGCTCGGGGGACGCTCCGTCGCGTCCGCCGACCTCACAGGCGTCGCGAGTCGAACGAGCGAAAAACGCTCTTTTTTCCTAGTATAAACGATTTCGGGGCGGGAAACAAGGAAAAAGGGCGCGCCGAGCGCGAAAAAAGGGAAAAAGGCGCTCGAAAGCTCGGTCGCGTTTTTTAGCTCCACCACCAGTCGCTCAGGGAGTTCCACGAGTCTCTGAAGGGGAGTTCGGCGGACGCGACGACGAAAAGGGGGGCGAAATGTAGGAGTCCGAGGCGAGCGGGAAGCTCCGTTCCGAATATAAGGAACGCGCCGATTCCCGCCCATAGGACGAAGGCGACGACGACCGAATTGTAGGCGGCGATATGGAAACCTCGGGCGTAAAGGGTCCACCAGACCGCGGCGCAAACGAAGTATTGAACGAGAACAAGGGTTCCCGCAATCGGGATTTCCCCGAGGAACTCGCTCGCGAAGACGCAAGTTACGGCTCCGAGGACGACGTCCATGATCGTCGCCTTAATCAATTGGGATCGGAATCCGACGCGCTCTTTGGAATCGAGGTCGTCCTTTTTCCGAACGGCGCGGACGGGGAGCCGCCCGCATTTGGCGCAGGGCTCGTCCTCGCTCGCGAACGGGTATCCGCAGTCGGGGCAAATCATTTGACGGTTCCCGGTCCGGCGGTCATCGCCCGTTGAAGGGCGTCGAGAAACGCGGGGTCGTGTCCGGTTTTCCATAGGGCATAGATCGAGTAGATCGAGCCGAGGAGGAGCCCGGACCAGAAGAGGAGTTGGGCGATTCGGCTTCGGAACCAAGCGGCTTCGAGGTACCCCGCGCGCTGGAGACGGAGCGTTTGGATCGAGTGGAACGTTCCGACGACCCCGAACGGGAGGCAGCAGCAGAAGAGGAGAAATAGGTTCGGTCCGAGGTACGACTCGATTCGCGTTCCCGGTTCCGGCTCGGGGGCGTATTCGTAGTCGTAATTGTAGGGATAAGGGTAGTTGTAGAAGGAATAGGCGTCGCGATATTCCTTTGGGGTCGGGTCGAATTCCTCTTCGACTCGGGCTCCGCATTTCGCGCAAAATCGCGCGTTTTCAAGTAGTTTGGTTCCGCAATGTTGGCAGTACAACGTTGTTTTCCTTATTGGAACGACTTTCAAGGAGACGAACGAAAAAGCCCGTTCGGCGCGTTTCGTTCGATCCGCGTATTACGCGAGCGCCGCGAATTTCCGCT
The DNA here is from genome assembly GCA_017441605.1 of Thermoguttaceae bacterium. Classification (GTDB taxonomy): domain Bacteria; phylum Planctomycetota; class Planctomycetia; order Pirellulales; family Thermoguttaceae; genus RUG369. Next base: position 81,629 of record JAFRXD010000082.1, read on the forward strand.
TGAACTGCGAAACGGTCAGGTTCGCTTCTTCCGCCGCGTCCTTGATAGTCAATTTTATATTTTTGACAAGATTAATCAACGTTCTGATCGTTCCCTTTTCAACTCCGTTTTCAACGCCATTTTCAAATCCCCTTTGGAAGTTGGCGCTCGCCTCTTCTTCGGCGAGTATCCCGCACAAAGTAACCATATCGCCCTCCATATTCGTATTGCGTCCGCAAAGCGATTTAAAATACGCCTCTTTCGAGAACGTTTGTCCTCGATTCGCCAAAGAGCCCCAGAAGAATATTGAGAAAATTACGGAAATGACGCCGCGCGCGATAGTCGTAATCGGCGTCTTTGATTTCTCGGAATATGTCGACCAGCGAGGCGAAAGCGCTCGTCAGGATATTCCGACCCGCGCAAGCCAGCGCGGAAAACCCCGCGCGAAGCAACGGCGTTCCCTTTATTTTTTTATCGAGGTACAGGCGAGTTACGTTCGCGCGGGGGATTTTAATTTTGAACGCGAATTTCGCGAACGGTTCCGGCAGCGGAAACGCTTTCGACCACTCGGGCGCCTTGTAATTCGGATCCGGACCCGTATAGAAAACGACGACGAGCGATTGGGGACGCGAGCGAGGCTCGCCGTTTTTCGCCTTGGCGTTTCGCATTTGCTCGGTCGTCGTTAGGACGACGTACTCCACGACGTTGGCGATCGTCTCGACGTCGGCTTGCCCGCCGCTTTGGGCTTTATGCTCGACGACGATCAAAATCTTCATATCGGGGCGCTCGCCTTTTTTGAAGGGAACCGAGACGATCATGTCCGCGACCTTTTTTCTCAAAGAACGGTTGGCGCGAACGGTCGGCTCAAATTGCGCTCGGTCGAAATCGAGATATTCCGCCCATTCCGAAAGATAGGTCTTCAGCGCCTCGATCATTAGGGAGAGATCGGAAAGCAGCGCCAAGAAATACAAATCGTAGATCGATTCGATAAATTTTGGTTTCTTTTCCGACGCGGCGCGGAATAGGGATCGAATCTCGCTCGACTCCTCGTCCGTTAAGACGCGGTTCGGATCCCGGAAGAGTTCGGTCAACTCGGCGACGACGTCGCTCCGCTTCTTTGCGGGGGACTTGGTTTTTCGTTGATTTGGCATACCGACTTCTCCTAGGCTTCTCGAGGTCGCCCTTTTCGGACGACCTTTTTATTGTATCCAAAGTCGCGTTCGACGTCAACCGTTCGTGGTTGCGCGCCAAATAACGACGTCGGCGCTCTGGGTTGGGAGATCGGAATCGTCCGTGTTTTTGGAGCGCTCGCGTCGTCTTGTAATTTTGCGGACGCGTCTGCCAAATTAGATTTGCCGTTTGAGGTCGCGGGTAAAGTTAATTTGTCGAGAAACGACCATTCTTCGTAAAAGACGCGCATATTGCGCAAATTTCGCGGCGAGAATCCTCGAAGTCCCGGCAATTCTCGATCCAAGCGCTCGCTAATCGCGTTGATCGCGCCGGTTCCCCACGTTCCCGTTCGCGAGTTGATCGACAGGTATTTTCCGACTCCGAAATAGAGCGCGAGGAGTCTCTTGTTCGTCGCGCGGACGGCGTCGGCTTGGCTTTGGAGGATCGCGGTTTTAATCGTTTTTACCGCGTTGTCGCATTGACTCAATTCGTTCGTAACAAAACTCCGCAACACGGGGATTCGGCGCGTTCAAAACGTCCCGGGGGGTCTCAGGAAATCGAGCGCGGACCAAGGGACGTTGCGCAGAACCATGAGGGCGACGAAGAGGACGACCGCGACGAGCCCTATCCAGTATCTCGAGGGGCGGTATTTGTAATTCCCGGTCCATTGGTCGATTAGGTAAAGGGCGTAGAGGTACAGTATAACGAAAAGGAAGGGCAGAGTAATCGGGTTGTAGCGAAAGGCGTCGAGAAATTCGCCTTGGAGCGCTTTGCGAATCGCGCGGGTGGAGCCGCAGCCGGGGCAGTACAGCCCGGTGAGATCGCGGAAGGGGCAGCCGGGGAGCTTTAGCCCGGGGGGCTTGTATTTGAGAAAGAGGGCGAGCGCGACGACGACTAAAATAGTCGTCGTCAGCGAAAGCCAGAATTTTCGACGGCGCGGCGTTTGCATCGACTCGGGATCTTCCGTAGCGCGATTGTCGTCGCGCCGCCTTTTTTCAAATTCAGACGAGTTTCTTCATGTTGGCGACGTTGGTCTTGACCGCCTCGCAGGACTTGGCGAAGAGGGCTTTCTCTTCGAGAGTCATTTGGACGGTAACGATCTTCTTGACGCCGCCGTCGCCCAAGACGACCGGGACGCCGACGTAGTAACCGCCGACTTCGTACTCTTTATCGCAGTAGGCGACGCAGGCGAGGACGCGGTTTTCGTCGCGAACGATCGCTTGGACCATCTTGGCGGTGGAGGCGGCGGGGGCGTAGTAGGCGGAGCCGGTTCCGAGCAGATTGACGATTTCGCCGCCGCCGACGCGAGCGCGCTGGACGATTTCGGCGAGCCGATCGGCGGGAATGAGCTGGGTCACGGGGACGCCGCCGACGGAGGAGCAGCTGGCGAGCGGGACCATGGAGTCGCCGTGCCCGCCGAGGAGCATGGCGTGAACGTCTTCGACGCTAACGTTGAGCTCCATCGCGATGAAGGAGCAGAAGCGCGCGGCGTCGAGAACGCCCGCTTGCCCGATCACGCGCTCCTTCGGGAAGCCGGTAACGTCGAGCATGCGCTGAACCATCGTGTCGACGGGGTTGGAAACGACGATGACGACGGCGTTGGGGCTGGTCGCCTTGATTTGCTCGCCAACGGATCCGACGATCTTGGCGTTGGTGGCGAGCAGGTCGTCGCGGCTCATGCCGGGCTTTCGGGGAATTCCGGCGGTAACGACGACGACGTCGCTATTGACCGTGTCGGCGTAGTCGGTGGTTCCGACGACGTTGGCGGTGAACCCGAGCACCGGGGAAGCCTCGAACATGTCGAGCGCCTTGCCTTTCGGCATGTCTTTGGTCACGGGGATATCGAGCAGAACGACGTCGCCCAAGCCCGCCATCGCGCAGTACTGCGCGCAAGTCGCTCCAACGTTTCCGGCGCCGATAACGGTGATCTTCGCGCGTTTCATGTGGTATTAACCCTCCGTCTAAAACTTTTTATTGCTATCGGCGCGCGCGGCTTTCGCTCGCGCCGCCCGCGCCACTTTTCTTCATTTTACTACAATTCTCGAGTTTCGACAATACCGTCCCTTTTTTTTCCCGCCCGCCAAGGGCGCCCGCCGAGGGCGGGTTTTGTTTTGCCGCTGCAACCTAGGTAAACTACCCGCTCCCGTTGGTCGCTAGTTCCCGCTTGGTCTTAACTTCCTTTTTTGGCTCTGGGCGCCGCAACTTACAACGCGGCTGCTAGGGGGCGGCCCTGGCGTCGGCTTGTTTTCTTCTAATGTCTTCTCGCGGGCGCCGAGGGCGCCTTTTGTTTTGCCACTGCAACTTGGGTAAACTACCCGCCCGCGTTGCGGGCTAGTCTCGCTCGGTCTTAACTTCCCTTCTTGGATCCGCGGTCGCATTGTCTCCGGACTATGGATCGCCTCTGGCGCTCGCTCGCTTTTTCCGGACGTCTTCGCGCGCTTCTTTAACGAGGCTCATTACCTCGATTAATTGATCGCTAGTGCATTTCTCCACCGCCGCGCCCAACGCCAGATCGATCTCCGGGTCCATAATCGGATCCAAAACCCGATCCGTAGTCGTGTCCGTAGCCGGACAGGGCGCCGAGGGCGCATTTGTTCGCGGCGCCGAGGGCGCATTTGTTCGCGCTACCGCGCGGAGGGGTAAACTACCCGCGTCCCCGTTGGGGACGCTACTTTTCTCGAACGACTCTAGAGGACTTCCGGTAGGCGACGCTTGAGGACGTTCGGTAGGCGAGGCTTGGGTTTGTTCGGTAGGCGAGGCTTGGGTTTGTTCGGTAGGCGAGGCTTGGGTTTGTTCGGTAGGCGGGGTCGGGGGTTTGGGTTGGTCGGGTTCCTCTCGGTGGCGGAAGAACTCGGCGTCTTCGGTAAATTCGAAGAGGTCGAAGTCCTTGACGACGCTTTCCAGGGTTTTTTCCGAGGTTCTTAGAGACCACGCTAGAGATTGCGGGTCGTAGCGGAGGTACTCGGAGCCGAGATCTGCCAGCCGCTCTAGAAGTAGGCAGTAGATTCCGTAGCCTCGCGCGCCCAGCTTCGCGCGGAGTTTCGTCGTTCGCAAGTCTCGGATAGGATAGATCGGTTCGGGGCGGGTTTGATTCGTCATTTTTGTCGTCGCGGCTTTGAGTTTGGCGATCGAGGTTCGGCGACTCCTCGTCGCGGGTTTTTTGAGATAATAACGACGCCGCGGGAAGGTATTCGCGATTTTTTCCCGAAAACGGTTTTTTTGGACAAATCGTCGTTCAGGGGGCTCTAGGGGGACAAGGTGGGGGCCCGGTCTCGACAAGTTCCGAAAAGTCTCTACAATAAAACCGGACGGTTCTCGCGTCGTTTTGCGAGTCCCCATTCGGACGCCGCCGGGTTCGCTCGGAGGCGTCGAACCCGGCGCCCCGCGAACGAGAGCGAACTGAGATGAACGTATTCGAACTGCGCGACAGAGTGATTGACGAGTATGAGTCTTTTGTCAAGGGATTCATCACAATCAAAGACGGGCGGATCCGCGAAAAGGTCGAAAAGGAATTTAAGGACGGCTTGCTTTGGCCCGATCCGATCGTACAGTTGAGTCCGGCGTTCGAGACAGGGGATCTTATTGAGGATTTGATCAAGGAGAGGGTTCTTCATCCTAAGTGCGCGGAGATATTCGTCGACAAGAACGGGAACCCCCTTCGGCTTTACAAGCATCAGACGGAAGCGATTCGACGCGCCAGTAAGGGGGAGAACTACGTTCTGACGACGGGGACGGGGAGCGGCAAGAGCTTGACGTACATTATCCCGATCGTCGATCACGTTCTTCGAGTCGGTTCTGGGGGCGGGGTCAAGGCGATCGTCGTTTATCCGATGAACGCGTTGGCGAACAGCCAGCGCAAAGAGCTAGAAAAGTTTCTTTCTTCGGGCGAGAATTCTCCGGTAACGTTCAAGCGCTACACGGGGCAGGAGAGCCAGGCGGAAAAGCAAGCGATTCGGGACGACCCACCAGACGTTATTCTTACGAACTACGTTATGCTGGAACTTATGCTCACGCGTTGGGAAGAGCGCGGAATCGTCGAGAAAATGGGGAATTTGCGTTTCCTCGTTTTCGACGAGCTGCACTCGTATCGAGGTCGCCAGGGGGCGGACGTAGCGATGCTGGCGCGTCGAACGCGCGAGGCGAGCGGGAGCGAGTCAATTATCAACGTGGGGACGTCGGCCACGCTGGCGTCGAGCGACTCGCGCGAAGAACAAGCGCGAGAGGTCGCGCGGGTGGCGTCGCAAATCTTTGGCGCCAACGTCAAACCGGAGAACGCGATCAGCGAGTCGCTCGAGCGAGCGACGGAAGATCGATGGAATTTCGATTCGGACGAGTTTAAAGAAAAAGCGCTCGACGAACTCCAAAAAATCGAAGCGGCGGGAGACGCTTTTTTTGAAGAAAAAGACACTTTCGCGAAGATCTTGAAAGTTAAGGACAATTACGTCGCGTTGACGCAAAGCGCGCTGGCGGCCTGGATTGAGAAAACGTTTGGCGTTCGAGCCGAACCGGGCACGGGAGTTCTTGTCCGTCAGACGCCTAGGTCGCTGACAGGGGCCGACGGAGCGGGGAAGGAACTTGCGGACTTGCTGGGAATCGATCCCCGAGAATCCGACAGAGTCGAGAGATGCGAGAACGTTTTACGATCGCTCTTTATGCTCGGTTACAAAACGTTGAATCTTTCCGGACGACCTTTTTTCGCGTTCCGATTGCACCAGTTTATAAGCGAAGGAGATAGCGTTTACGCAACGCTCGAATCAAACGACGCTCGCGAATTCTACACGCGAAAGCAAGTTTACGCTCCGGACGGTTCACAAGACCGTAAGCTTTACCCGCTCTTGTTTTGTCGCTGTTGCGGTCAGGAGTTTTACTGCGTTTCAAAAGTTAAAGACAGAGACGACGGTTATCGATTCGATCCGCGCGATCCAAGGGACGCGTCCGCGCTTTACGAACATGAAGCGGGCAATAATGACGACATTGGATATTTGTACTCGAATCAAGAAAAACCGGTTCCTTTTGACGATCCCGAGAAATATCGCCAGTTTCTTCCCGACCACTGGTTCGATCCAAACGGCAAGATCAAATCGGATCGACGAGCGGACGAACCGAAGCCGTATCGCGTTTCCAAGGACGGTAAGATTGTTTCGCCTAACGAAGTCGGTATCAACGTCGCTTTTTTGCGGACGCCTTTTCGGTTTTGTCCGAATTGCGAAGCCTCTTACGACCCTTCAAACGCAAGGAAACGTCTAAAGGAATTTGGTCGGTTGGGCGGACTGGCGACGGGGGGACGCAGTAGCGCGACGACAATCCTAGCGCTTTCCGTTGTTCGTCACATTAAAGAGCTAGATCTGGGCGATTTGTCCGCTAAGGATCAAAAGTTCGCGCGCAAGTTACTAAGTTTTTCTGACAATCGTCAAGACGCGTCTTTGCAAGCCGGACATCTGAACGATTTCGTGGAAGTGTGCGCGCTCCGCGGGGCGCTTTATCGAGCTCTTTTGAAAGCGGGAGACGAAGGACTTGTTTTCGACGACTTATTGGATCGGGTTATCGAAGAGACGGGGCTCAAGTTTGAACAGTACGCGCTAAACGAGGACATATCAACAGGTTCGGCTTACAACGAGGTTAACGCGACGTTTCGAGACACGATCGGGCACAAGCTCTTTTGCGATTTAAAACGCGGTTGGCGCGTTCTTATTCCCAATTTGGAGCAATTGGGACTTTTAAAGATCGAGTATCGCGATTTGGAAGAAATTGTCGCCGACGATGAAATATGGTCCCGCAGAAGTTCCGCGCTCTCATTGGCTCCTTTACCACTTCGACGGGAAATTATGACCATTTTCCTCGATTGGGCGCGCCGCGAACTCGCGATCGACTACGTCAATTTATCCTCGAAGCATTATAAAAAGCTATTGGACAAAGCTAGACGCGATCTCAAATCGCGCTACGGTTTTGACGATTCGGTTACCATTAACCAACTTTGGCATTCAGTTTTTGTCGCCCCGCTAGCCCAAAAGGACGTTCCCTCGCGCGTCGACGCTTCAAGCGTTACGCCGCGTTCGGGTTTTGGAAGGTATCTCAAACGCATCTTCGCCCAAAATGGCGATTTTATTAACGCCGACGATATTAAACTGGTAATCCAAGACCTGCTCGAGACGTTAACTAAGCGCGGGATTCTCGTAGAATACGATTTAAACGCCTTGTCTTCGAAACGTCAAGTCGACGGCGAATCGCAAGTCGCTAAGGGGTATCTAATCAAGAACAGTAGTATTATTTGGAAACTTGGCGACGGTAAATTAGATCATTACGATCCAATCCGCCAACCTAACAAACCAATTGGAGGGGAACAAACTAATCGGTTCTTCAAAGACTTTTACAAGACTTTTTCTTTGTCGATGGGAGAGATCGAGGCTCGCGAACACACGGCGCAAGTGCAATACGAAGAGCGAAAACGGCGAGAAGACGCGTTTCGCAACGGCGATCTTCCGATATTGTTTTGTTCCCCGACTATGGAATTAGGCGTCGATATATCGCAACTTAACGTTGTTCATATGCGGAATATTCCTCCGACTCCCGCCAACTACGCGCAGCGTAGCGGGCGCGCGGGACGAAGCGGTCAACCCGCATTGGTTCTAACCTACGCTTCTTCGCGCAACCAACACGATCATTACTTTTTCAATCACCGATACTCAATGGTGGCGGGTTCGGTTCAACCGCCTCAAATTGATTTGACGAACGAAGATTTGGCGCAGTCGCACGTTCGCGCAATTTGGCTTTCTGAAGCGGTTCGTTCCAATCGCTCGTTTCTAACCGGCACGATCAGCAAGATTATTGACGTCAACGAGCCTAACGGCTCCATTGACGGCATGCCTAGCTGCGATATTTATAGGGATGTTTTGGACACGTTGAAAGACGGGGGCATACGCGACAGGGCGTTGAAACGAATCGTAAGCGTTCTTGAAACGATCCCCAACAGCTCTTTTGACAGAGGATGGGCAGAAAAAGTTCTCGACCGACTTCCGTTAACGTTTGAAGACGCTTGCAAGCGCTGGCGCGAACTTTATTTATTCGCGTGCGCGCAACAAATAGCTCAAAATAAGTTGGTCAACCAAATAGGAATATCGAAGAGCGATAAGGAGCGATACGACCGCGCGAGAAAGCGAGCCGAAAACGAAAAGAGGCTCCTGCGAAACGAGGACGAGGTCGACAAAAGCGACTATTACTCGTATCGTTACCTAGCAAGCGAAGGATTTCTCCCGGGTTACAATTTCCCGCGTCTTCCGGTCGTCGCTTTCCTTCCCGGCGGAGGGCTCGACAGAAATAGGGACGATTACCTTTCGCGTCCTCGTTTTCTGGCGATCCGAGAGTTTGGTCCGAAAGCGATCGTTTATCACGAGGGCTCGAAGTTTGTCATAGACCGAATTGACGCGCTCGTTACGCAGGAGCTTGGATCGAGCGATTTCGTCGGGTTTTCCTCGGCGAAGATTTGTCCTAAATGCGGTTGTTATCACGAGCCCAACGAGCAAGGGCTCTTTGTTGACCTTTGCGAGTTCTGCGAAAGCGAATTGGGAACGCCTTACGAAAATCTTTTGCAACTGAAGAAAGTAACGGCGGCGCGCAGTGAAAGAATCGATTGCGACGAGGAGGAACGAAGTCGCGCTGGATTCGACATTCAAGCGGCGTTCCGATTCGCGCAACGCGACAGCTCCGCTTCATATTCTTCCATAGACATTTTGACGAGCGACGACGCCGGGAAGGAGATCGCTTGGGGCAAGCTCGCGTACGGAGCCTCCGCAACGATCTTTCAAATTAACAACGGCTATCGAAATCAAATGCCCGAAATCCAAAAAGGATTTCCGCTCGATATTAGCACGGGAAATTGGTTTCCCGAAAAGAAGAGGGCTAAATCAAATGATTCTCGGTTGTTACCTCCCACAATACACACACGTCCGTTTGTTCAGGACACGAAGAATTGCGTTTTGCTAAGTCCGAACGCGGAAGTATCAAGAGAAATTGCGCCCTCGTTTCAAGCGGCTCTCCATAGGGGGATTCAAAGGGTCTTTAGTGTGGAGGAGTCGGAGATCAGCGTTTTTCCCCTTCCCGACGACGATCATCGGCAACGTTTCTTGTTTTACGAGTCGTCCGAAGGGGGCGCGGGAGTTCTGCGCCGCCTTCTCGAACCGGACTCTTTCCGCGACGTAATACGCGAGGCGATAATGGCTTGTCATTTCGATCCCGACACGGGGAACGATCTCAAGCGCGCCGAAAACGCGACGGAAGACTGCGGGGGCGCTTGCTACGATTGTCTCCTTAGTTTCTCGAATCAGCACGATCACGATAAACTCAATAGATTCGACGTTAAAGACTTACTGTTCAAATTATTGGACGCTAGGATCGTTCCGGAGATTTTGGTCGCGGATCGTCTCGACGAACTGAGGAAGCGAACGGAGAGTCAACTCGAGCGCTCCTGGCTTGATTTCCTCTCGGAGGAGGGATTCAATCTTCCGGATAGAGCGCAATATTACATTAAAGACGCCAATACGCGCCCTGACTTTGTATTCGACAAGGGGTTGGCGATCTACGTCGACGGTCCGGTTCACGACAACGAGTCGAACAAGAAGAAAGACCAAGAACAGGAGGCCGCGCTCGACGACTTCGGTTGGACTTTCGTTCGATTCCGCCACGACCAGACTCGCGAGGAATGGAAGAAGATCGTCGAACGATTCCCCTCGTTTTTCATTACTCCCGGCAAATAGAGCGACGAAATCCCTTTTTGTAAATCCTTGCGTTAAAAGATGACGGAACAAATTAAGTTTTCTCCCGGCTCTCTCGTTTCGGCGAGAGGGCGGGAATGGGTCGTTCTTCCGAATCCGGACGAGGAGCTTTCTCCCGACCTGCTGGTACTTCGCCCGATCGACGGTTCCGAGGCTGAGACGACCGGGATTTTACGCTCTTTGGAGACGGTCGAGCCCGCGACGTTCGCGCCGCCGTCCCCCGACGATCTCGGTGATTGGCGCTCGTGCCAAACGCTTCGGGACGCGCTTCGCCTTACGGTTCGGAACGCGGCGGGTCCGTTCCGGTCGTTCGGTCGAATCTCGGTCGAGCCGCGGGCGTACCAGTTCGCGCCGCTCGCGCTCGCGCTCAAGCGCTCCCCCGTCAGGCTTTTGATCGCCGACGACGTTGGAATCGGGAAAACGATCGAAGCGGGGTTGATTTTGCGCGAACTGCTCGATCGAGGGGAGATACGGCGCTTCTGCGTCGTCTGCCCCCCGTATTTGGTCGACCAGTGGCAAAGGGAGCTCGACGAGAAATTCCATCTCGACGCCAAAATCGTCGCGCCCAATACGGTTAGAACGTTGGAGCGCGATTGCGCGGGGGGGGAGTCGCTCTTTAACGTCCACCGGTTTACGATCGTCTCTCTCGACTACATTAAGCTCGAGACGCGGCGCAATGAATTTCTTCGATCGGCTCCGGAGGCGCTCGTTTTCGACGAGGCGCGCTCGATCGCGACGGGGGATTCGAAGCGGCGGCATCTTCGCTATAATTTGGCTCGCGAGCTTTGCTCCGATCCCGAAAGGCACGTTCTCCTTCTGACCGCGACGCCGCACTCGGGCAAAGACGACGCGTTTCGCGCGCTCTTGGGGCTTCTCAATCCGGCGTTTCTCGAAGAAGCGAATTTGCCGACCGAGCTTGTCGGGAAAACGAATCAAAGAAAGCGAGAGGAGCTTTCGCAATGGTTCGTTCAGAGGCGGCGCGGGGACGTTCGCGCGTACATGGACGAACAAACGCCGTTTCCGGAATCGCAGGATCGCGAAATCGCTTGGGATTTTAGCCCCGAGTACCGCGCCTTTTACGAGGGGATCAAAAAGCTCGTTCGGTCGATGTTTCAAGAGGGCACGGGGGACCGACTTAAGAGACTTGGCGCCACATGGAAGGCGCTTTCCTTGTTGCGAGCGACGTCCTCCTCGCCGGCGGCGGTCGAGTCGGCGCTAAAACGACGCTGCGCTCTTCCGGAAGGGGACGAAACGGACGGGACCTCGTCGAACGGAGAGGACGAGAACGCTCGAATCGAGGAATGCGGCAAAATAGTCGCGCGCTACGTTTTGGACTGGGACGCGAACGACGAGGCGACGCTTCCCGACCTTACGCTGGGCTCGGAATCGAAGGACGTTTCCGACTCGATTTTGCGGCAAATGCGCGACTTGGCGAAAGAAGCGGAGAGACTTAAGGGAGTCGCGACGGATCTTAAGCTTCAAGGTTTAATCGCGGAGCTTAACCGACTCGCGAAAGACGGTTACAATCCGATCGTGTTCTGCCGATACCTCGACACGGTGGACTATCTTCAAAAGGAGCTTCAAAAGGCGTTGGGTTCGTCGTTTACGATCGCGGCGATCACGGGCGCGCTCCCTCCGGAGGAGCGAGAGAGACGCGTTCAAGAGCTCGGCGATTGTCCCAAGCGGGTTCTGGTTTGCACCGACTGTTTGTCGGAAGGAATCAATCTCCAGTCGCTTTTCGACGCGACGATCCACTACGATTTGAGCTGGGATCCCACGCGGGCGGAACAGCGCGAAGGTCGGGTCGACCGCTTCGGGCAGTCGCGCGACGTCGTGAGAACGCTGACATTTTACGGCAAAGAGAACTTTATCGACGGCAAGATCTTAGAAGTTCTTTTGCGCAAGCACAAAAAGATCAAAAAGTCGCTCGGGGTCTCGGTTCCGATCCCATGCGATCCGCAACAATTGCTCGACGCGTTGGTGAACGCGATCGTCGAGTCGGAGGAATTTGTGGGCGTCGCCGAGGGGCACCGAGCCAGATTTTTCCCCGAAATCGAAGGGGAAATTAGGAGCGAAGAAATTCGCGCGCGACTAGAAACGATCGCCGAGGCTTGGGACGCGGACGCGAAACGAGTTCAACGACAAAGTCAAACGTATTTCGCGCACATGAAACTCGCGCCGCTACTGGAGGAAATCAAGCGCGAGCTCGACGCGACGCGCGAGGCGATCGGCACGAGCGCGGAGGTTCGCGACTTCGTCGTTGGGACGTTAAGGCGGGTCGGGGCGGAAGTCGTTCCCATTAAAGACGCCGCCGCGTTTCAAATCGATCTCGCGGACGCTCCGGAGGCGCTCCGCGCTCGTCTCCGAGACTACGACTACGACGTTTGGAAATGTTCTTTCGATTTGCCCGCGCCATCCGGAACGGAGCACATATCGAGAACGCACCCGTTGGTCTCGGGGCTCGCGGACGCGGTGGTCGACGCGGCGCTTTCGAGGGACGCTCAAACGAATCCGTCGCTGAGAGCGCTCGCGAGACGTTGCGGGGTCGTCCGAACGGACGCGGTCAAAAGAAAGACGATTCTTTTCTTGTTGCGACTTCGGTATCATTTAACAACGACGAAACAGGGCGACGCGTCGATCAACGAATCGCTCGCCGAAGAGGCGCTAATCGCGGGATTCGAGGGGGCTCCGAGCGCTCCGAGACGGCTCGAGCGCGAGGAATTGGACAAGGTTCTCGGCTCCGCGCCGGTCGCGAACGTGGATTCGACAACAGCGACCGAGAAGGCGAAAAGCGCGCTGGGGGCGCTTCCAGACTGGCGACCGATTTTGGACGAGATCGCGGTCGCTCGCGCGTCGGAGTTGAAAGAGGCGCGCGAGCGCGTTCGCCCAACGGGCAAACAATGGAAAACGGAAGTTCGCCCCGAGTTACCGCTCGATATCGTCGGCGTTTACGTCTATCTGCCCGCGATTAAACTAGGGTAGGGATTTACGCGGGAAACCAACAATCCATAGTTCCGACGCCGCTCTGCGACGACCGGCGCGGTTCGAGATCAAGAACATGGCAAAGAGAAAGACGCAAGAGACTCCGACGCGGATTAAGCGAACGCGCTCGCGCTCGGTAAGAAAATCGCCTTTGGAGTTCGCGACGGTTCGTTTGGAAGGGGGACTTCTCACGCCTGATTTGCTCGCGCAGATAGCGGCGAACGACCCAACGGTTCCGGGACTTGCCCCGACGGACTACAACCGCTCTCCAAGCGAGCGGATCGGAGATCGAGTGGCGGACGTTTGGGCGACGCTCAAGAAATGCTGGCGATCGTTTCAAGAGCAACTCGCCAAGGATCCGAGCGATTACGGCACGAGCGCGACGCGCGCTTACTGGCTGCTTCCGCTGTTCCGCGAGTTGGACTTCGGCGTTCCCGACTATACGCCCAAGGGAGTCGAAATAGGGGGCAAGCAGTACAGACTTTCGCACCAAGTCAACGCGCCGGTCGCGGTTCACCTAGTCTCGAGCAAACAGGATCTCGACTCGCGCGATTTGGAAAATCGCGCCGGGGCTAGGATTTCGCCCCATTCGTTGGTTCAGGAATATATCAATCGCGCTCCGGATCGTTTGTGGGGGATCGCGTCGAACGGGCTGAAATTCCGGATCTTGCGCGACAACGTCTCCTTTTCGACGTCGCCCTATATAGAATTCGATCTCCAAACGATTTTCGAGACGGACTCTTACGCCGACTTCTATCTTTTCTACTTGGTCGCGCACGCGTCGCGATTTGCCAAACGGGCGGACAAGTCCTCGGAATTCGCCCTCAAGGGAGACGACGACTCCGGTTCGGAATCGACGCAAGTCGACAACGACTGTTGGATCGAACAGTGGCGCGCCTTCGCGCAAGAAACGGGCGTTCGCTCGCTCGACGGCTTGCGCGATCGCGTCGAAGACGCGATAACAACCCTCGGCGCGGGTTTTCTAGCCGTTCCCTATGAAAAGAACGCGGATCTCAAGAATAAGCTCGCTTCCGGCGAGCTTTCGGCGCTCGATTACTACCGCGCTTTGCTCCAGCTCGTCTATCGAATCGTCTTCGTTATGATCGCCGAAGATCGCGGTCTTTTCTTTCCGCCGAACAAGATCGACCCTTCCGCCAAAAAGATTTACGAGAAGTACTATTCGACCGCTTCCCTTCGCAAACTCGCCAGACGCGAACAAGGTTCCGAACGATTTGATCTTTGGGAGCGACTTAAACTTACGTTGAGTCTTTGCGCGAAGGGCGAAGATAAGTTAGGAATCCCCGCGCTTGATTCCGCGCTTTTCTCAAAGACCTCCATTTTTGACGACTTGCGGCTCGCTAATTCCGCGCTCCTCAAGGCGATAAAATCGCTCTCCCACACGACGCAAAACAACGTTTTGCAACCGATCAACTTCCGGAATCTCGGCGTGGAAGAGTTGGGGAGCGTTTACGAGTCCCTTTTGGAGAGGAAACCGACTATCTCGAAGCCCTTTAGCAATCTGGACGTCATTACGTTCGAGCTGAAAACCGTCGCTGGGAACGAGCGGAAGACGACGGGATCGTACTACACGCCTTCGTCGCTAGTTTCGTCCCTTCTGGACACGGCGCTGGAACCGACGTTAGAAGAGCGGCTCGCGGGGGCGAAGTCGCCCAAAGAGCGAGAGGAGCGCTTGCTTTCGCTGAAAATATGCGACCCCGCTTGCGGGAGCGGGTGCTTCTTAATCGGAGCGGCTCGGCGACTTGGGAAGCGGTTGGCGCAGATTCGGACTCAGGACGAGGAGCCGAGTCCGAGCGAGATTCGGACAGGAATTCGCGACGTCGTTTCGCGGTGCCTTTACGGAGTCGACATTAACCCAATGGCGGTAGAACTTTGCAAGGTGTCGCTGTGGTTGGAGTCGATGGAGCCGGGGAAGTCCCTTTTGTTTTTGGACCACCGGATCAAATGCGGGAACTCCCTTTTCGGAGCGACCCGCGCTCTGATTGACCAGGGGATTCCGGACGCCGCTTACGACGCCTTGGAGGGGGATAACAAGGACGCTTGTAAGGCTATTAAAAACCGTCACTCGGATTCAAAAAGAGGACAACGAAACTTAGAGAGGGCTTTGCGCGCGAACGAAAATCGGAAATGGAACGCGCAAGTGACGAAGGACGCGCTGGATCTGGAGAAACTCCCGGACGACGACCCCAAATGTTACAAGGATAAAGAGTCTAAGTATTTGGAGAATAAAGAGTCGATTGAGTACAATTCCTCTAAAGCGGTCGCGGATCTTTGGTGCGCGACGTTCGTTTGGAAGAAGATGGATTCGAGCCTGTTCTGCCCAACAGACGACGAATTGGGAGAATTGCAAACCAAAGGACTCGATTTTTTTATTTCGTTACCTGGCGCTTTGGATCAACTGCGCCGCTACGTCGAGGAGTACCAGTTCTTCCACTGGGAATTGGAGTTCCCGACGGTCTTTCCGGAGGAGGGGGACGGAGGGTTCGACGTCGTTTTTGGGAACCCGCCTTGGGAGAAGGTGAAGCTACAGGAGAAGGAGTGGTTCGCGCAGCGGGATCCTCAAATCGCGAAGGCTCCGAACAAGGCGGCGCGGGAGAAGTTGATTCGCGCGCTAAAAGACGAGCGCCCGGAGCTTTTGGGGTTCTTTAAGGAGGACGTTCGGAAGGCGGAGGCGACGAGCCGGTTCCTGCGGACGTCGGGACGGTACCCGTTGTGCGGTCGGGGGGACGTGAACACGTACACCGTTTTCGCGGAGCTGAATCGCGGGGATTTGGTCGCGCCAAACGGGCGGGTCGGGTGCATTGTCCCGAGCGGGATCGCGACCGACGACACGACCAAGTTCTTCTTTCAGGATTTGGTGACAAACAACGTCTTGGAGAATCTTTACGATTTCGAGAATCGCAAGAAGCTCTTCCGGGACGTCGATAGTCGGTTCAAATTCTCGCTGATCACGATGGGTGGCGCTCGAACGGAGGCTAAGTCGGGGGCGGAGTTGGCGTTCTTTAATTTGAGCGCAAACGATCTTCGGGATCCGGAGCGAACGTTCCGACTGTCGCCGAGCGAGATCGCGCTGATCAACCCGAACACGCGGACTTGCCCGATCTTTAGGTCGGGGGCGGACGCGCTTTTGACGAAGGCGATTTATCGTCGGGTCCCGGTTTTGATTCGGGAGGAGAGCGCGTCGGGGGGCGAGGAGAATCCTTGGGGGGTTCGGTTCTCCCGAATGTTCGATATGGCGAACGATTCTCACTTGTTCCGAACGAGCGAACAATTGGAAGCGGAGGGATTCGAGCGGCGCGGGGAGGTCTACGTCAACGCGAGCGGGGAGGAGTATTTGCGGCTGTACGAAGCCAAGATGGCGAACGCGTTCGACCATCGGGCGGCGGACGTCATTGGGGGGAGTAGTATTGGGAAGGGCGTTCAGCTTAGCGACGAAGAACATCGGAATATTGAACGATTTGCGGAGTCAAGGTATTGGATTCCGAAGACTGAAGTAGTCGCTAAGGTTGGAAACGCTACTTATCTTATGGGAATAAGGGACATTGCCCGAGCCACGGACGTGAGAACGGCAATACCACAATTTTTTCCTTTGTCAGGTATTGGACATACCACTAATTTGATTTACACAAGTCGCGACGAGCAAGAGAATCTCTTTCTTTACGCCTTGCTCGCGTCCTATTGTTGCGATTACTTTACGCGACAAAATATTGGTGGAATACATCTTACCCAACACGTTATCAAGCAACTCCCCATCCTCCCACCCGAGCGCTACACCCCCGAGATCCAATCGTTCGTAACGCCGCGCGTCTTGGAGCTTTGCCACACGGCGACGGACTTGCGAGGCTTCGCGAAGAGTTTGGGGTACGAGGGGGAGCCGTTCGTTTGGGACGAGGCTCGGCGGTTCCTTTTGCGGTGCGAGCTGGACGCGCTCTATTTCGGGCTGTACTTTGGTTTTGGGGAGTGGTCTTCGGCGACGGAGGCACCGGAGACGGCGGAGGAGTTCGGGGAGCTGACGAGGCGTTTTCCGATGCCGCTGGACGCGCTCGATTACGTTATGGAGACGTTTCCGATCGTTAAGCGGAAAGAACTCGCGGACGAGGGGCTTTGCGCTTTGGCGCGGGGTTGGCTCGGGGAGCGAGGGTTGGAGCTCGGGGAGGACTTTCCGAGCAAGGGGGTTATTCGGGCTTTGTATCGGGAGATGAGCGAGCGCGGGGGCGTCGGGGGGTTTGGGAGTTGGCTCGACCCGGGGCCGGGGGGCGATTCTTTGCGGTCCGTAGCCGGACAGGCGGTTCGCGCTTCCGCGCGGTTGGGTAAACTACCCGAGTCCCCGTTGGGGACTCTACTTGATTAGTAGGACTTTAGGGGCGCTTTGGTCGTTTGGGAGCCAAATAAGGCGGTTAAGACCGAGGGAGACTAGCGCCCCAACGGAACGCGGGTAGTTTACTCAGGTTGCGGTGGCAAAACTAAACCTTGTCGGAACTCGTTTTCCGCGAGCTTTATCCGTTCGACGAACGTCTCGTAGTTTTCTGCGTCCATTGGAATTTTCAGCCCATGTTTTACGAGTCGGACGTCGTCGCGGGGCGCGACGTTCTTCTCGTAACTCGAGCCTCTGTTCATCCGGAGCGTTTGATCGTCCTTACCCTCCGCCTCCGGATAAAGGCAGTATCCCGTCTTTGCGTCGAACCGGAACATGTACGCCAAGATCTGCAGGTAGTCTTTGTTCTTAATGTTGTCGAAGCGCTTGTACTTCGCGTCGGCGACGATTCGCGTTTCGGCGTCGCGGCTTATGAAGTCCGGATAGATCTTTCCCTCTTTTCCGTCAAATAAAGACTGCGCTCCTTTGCGGTCTTTATTCATCGGATGGTAGAAAGCCTCGTTAATCAGGGAACCGACATATTCCTCCCACAGCCACGCGCCGTCAAACAGAACCCCGCTCAACTGCCGAGAGCCGGATCCGATCCAGCTCCCTTCGCGCCGCAGAATCAACAAACACAACCGCCGTAAAGCGTCGTACTCGCGGAAATACGCGTGTCGGACGGGATTCTTTTTGTTGGCCTCCACAATCTTTCGCCGATCGCGGGGCTCGTAGCGCGGAGTCGCCTCGATAACGAGATTCGCTTCGTCCTTTACCCGGGCGAGCGGGACGTTCCCATAGCTTCCCTTGACGAACTCTATCGCGTGTCGCGCGAGCTCCATAAGATCGTTGTCGTACGAAAACTCTCGCCGAACCCGCGCAATGTTTCCGACAAAAGGTGTGTTCAGTTTAATGTGTCGCGCTATGTCGACGACGCCCGTTAAGTTTCCGTCGTTGTACTCGTTGCGGACGTACTTTTTGAAGAGACCTTTTCGCAGCGCCCTCTTCAGGTAATGCGGAAACAAGAACAATAGGAATTTGAACAGTCGATCGTCCCGGTCGGCGTCCGATTTCAGATCCAAGATATTCGGGAAGTCCAATACCCGTTCGATCAGATACTGGAAAAAGTAATCCTCGTTCGAGCCGCTGAAACGGGACTCGATAACGAGGCGCTCCTTCCCGCAACCGAGGGAGCCCATGACGTTTCCGGAGCGATACTTGTCGTCGACACTTTGAAGAACCATCTGATCCTTGGTAAGATCTTTCGCGTCGGCGACAAATTCCGGGAACACAAACGCACCCTCTCGTTCCAGTCGCCCCAGCGACTTGTTGGCGATCTTGTTCGCGAGATTCCCAATCTCGGCGAAGTCGCCCTTTGGGACTCGCGAGTTGTCCTTAATCTTCAGTTCCTTCATCGGCGCTACCTTTGGTCGGCTCCTCGTATCCATACGCCTTTGCAAATTGTTTCATAGCGCGTTTTTCGTCGCGCGCTCCGCGAACGTACTCGCGCAGGAGCGGCCGGAGGTAATCCGTCCAGAGCTGGTCGAAGTCCAACGTTTCCAGCTTCAGGAAGTACGCCGGTCCGATCTGATAATTCTCGTTCAAGTCCTCATTATTGGCGATTTTCTTGTTTAGCGCTTCCATGCGCCGGATCGCTTCGTCCCGAACGTCGTCCTTCAAAGAGTCCAGCATATCCAGTTGCTCGTTCGCCTTCAACTCAACGAAACGAAAGCGCCTGCGCATGGCAAAATCGAAGGGCTCCACCGAGCGGTCGATGTCGTTCATCGTGCCGATAATATACGCGTTTTCCGGAATATAGAACTTTTCGTCCGGATTGGGGTTCAGGTTCGCGTACTGCGTGGAGACCTCGCCCTTTCGACCCCGGTAGCCCGGATCGATCGCAAAGAACAGTTCGCCGAAAATCTTGGATATCTCGCCGCGGTTGATCTCGTCTATGATGAAGACGTAGTTCTTTAGCTTTATCGGTTCGATCTTTACCTTTGAGGACGGTTTTTCTCTTTTCTTGATCTCTTTGTGGAGTACGAAATAATAGGAATCTTCGTGTATCCTGGGTCTCTCTAAAAAAGCGGCAACTTTCTTAACTTTCGAGAACTCCTTATCGGATAACAGCATTCTTCTTATATCGTCCACGTTTAGCAGGAATTCATCGTGCTTTACTTTGATCTTCTTTACTTTATCCTTCTCTACTTTATCCTTCTTTAATTTGTACTCAATCTTAATGCGAATATGCTTGTTGTTGAAACTTGTAATTGTAAATATGCTGTCTCCGCTTTTAGTTGTGAAGGTTGTTTTGTTAAGCTCAATAATAGAGCGGAAATCGTCTATGGCCGCCTGAACGGCCGCCTCTTTTTCGATAATCTCCTCCGGCTTTTGGGAATCCTCAAAGTTCTTTCTGGCGCGGGCAATAAATCGCTTGAAAATGCCGTCCCGCAATTCAAAGCCCATCGTCCCGTCGTCGTTCATCTTGGGACGGAGCCCTTCAACGAAATCGGAATAGTCGTAGCTCGGATGGAACTGCACAAATTCCACTCTCCGTTTCTGCTCGTCCGAAAGCTCGTCCCACTTGTCGCATTGTCCGTCGCTGACGACGTCGATGGCGATCTCCCTGGCAAGATGGGTCTTGCCCGTTCCGGGAGCGCCGTGGAAGACGATGTTTTTCGATTCGATCAGCATAGCGGAGAAAGGATTTCGATACTGTTTAACACGTTGCTCAAGCTCTTCCCGCGCCGCCGCTTCCGCCGCGTCTTCTCGCTCCTCCATCTCGCCCTGGCTCCGAGTAGACGCGTCGAGTTCATCGTTGTCCGTCAATCCAATATAGTCGTTCTGGTCTTCGATCGTTGATATGTCCATATTGCGCCTCTATCAATTTTTTCCCGAATAAACCAACCGGCAGACGCTATTGTACCATAGCGAGAATTCCCCTCAAGCCATAGTTTGCCGAAAGATGTCGGCGCGTTCGAAGTCGTCGGGGAATAAACGAAAGCCGCGGGGATTGAAAGGATCCTCGCCTCTTTTTCTTTCGATCAAAACTCCAACTCGTCGATAACGTCTTTCAGGCAAAAGGCGCCGAAAAGCGCTTTTGTTCGCGGCGCCGCGCGGTTGGGGCACCGATGGCGCTTTTGTTCGCGCCACCGCGAGGTTGGGGCGCCGATGGCGCTTTTGTTCGCGCCACCGCGCGGTTGGGTAAACGACCCGCTCTCGTTGGTCGCTGGATTGCGCTCGAAGGGCGCCGAGGGCGGGTTGAACTCGACGAGGTTTTCCCGTATAATGCTCAAAGGCCGACGCGCAGGGCGTCGGCGGGAGAGACAATGATGGCAAAACGACCCAAACGGAGCCCCAAAACGCGGACTCGCGAGGAATCGCGGACAAAGCGAAAGAGATTGCGAATCAATCGGGAATTCAAAGACCGATTGTTCAAGATGTTATTCGGTCGCGCCGAGAACAAGCGCAACGCTTTGGAGTTGTACAACGCGCTCAACGGAACGAACTATTCCAACGTCGAGGACTTGGAGTTCGTTACGCTCGAA
>JAFRXD010000083.1 GCA_017441605.1 Thermoguttaceae bacterium
GGTTTTTGTCGGGCGCGCCCCAAACGACGCGCTTTCCTCAATCTACCATAAAAGGGCGTTTATTCAAGCCCCGACCGTAATTCGCAAGGCGTTTTTCTCGCTATAATCGCTCTAATTTTACCCGACAAAAACCTATGACTTCTTGCGCGAGCGCTAGGGGCGTCTTTTAAAATCTTAATCAAATACCGGCGCCCAAGGGGAGCGGATCGTTCGCCCAAACGGACGGAAACGAGAACCACGAAGTCCGGCGACGGACCAAAACAAAAAGACTCTTGTCGCAAACGGCGGTCGGGGGTATAATGGGCGAAATTGGCGAATCCCCCACCCCTAAGCGAGCGAGACAATGCCGCGAAAAACGCCGTCCCAGCCCGAGCGCGTCGGCTCGACGATCGACCGCCTCCCCCCTTACAACGCGGAGGCGGAGAGGGGGGTTATTGGCGCGATCATTCTCGACCCTCGACTCTGCGACGACGTTTCGGTAATCGTTCGGCCGAGCGATTTCTATCTCGATCAAAATCGGCGGATCTATCGTCGGCTTCTCGAACTTAACCAGGCGTCGGCGGGAATCGACCTCACGCTCTTGGTTCAGGGTCTTCGGGAGTCGGGGGAGCTCGTCGAGGTCGGGGGAGAGGCGTACATCGCGGAGCTAATGACCTCGGTGCAGGTAACCGCGCACGCCGCGCGATACGCCGAGATCGTTCGCCAAAACGCGATCCGCCGCCAGCTCATCGAGACCTGCGAAAGCGTTCTGAGCGACGCCTACGCCACGGAAGTCCAGCCGAAAGAGCTGGTCGCGCGCGCCGAGGAGCGCGTCTTCGCCATTAACGACCAGCGCTCGGCGGGAAAATTGCGCTCGATGCGCGAGCTGATGCAGGACGTCTTTCACCTGATCGACGCGCGCGCCTCGGGGGAGGTCGACGGGGTGCCCACCGGGTTCATGGACCTCGACGCGATGCTCGGGGGTCTGCACGGCTCCGAGCTGATTATTCTCGCCGCGCGACCCTCGATGGGCAAGACCGCGCTCGCGACCAATATCGCCGATTTCGTCGCCGTCGAAAAGCGCGAGCCGGTGCTCTTCTTCAGCTTGGAAATGGCGAAGACGGAGCTGGCGCTGCGCATGCTCTGCGCTCGGGGGCGAATTTCCGGGGAGCATCTTCGCGGGGCGCTTTCGCAAAAAGACCAAAAGAATTTCAATATGGCGGCGAACGCGCTGAGCGAGGCGCCGCTCTATATCGACGACTCCTCGTCGCGCACCGTAACGGAAATCGGGGCGGTCGCGCGGCGCCTCAAGCGCCAGGAGGGGCTGGGGCTCATTGTGATCGACTACTTGGGGCTCATCGAGCCCGACAACCCGCTCGACCCGCGCCAGGAGCAGGTCGCGAAGATCGCGCGGCGCCTCAAGGGGCTCGCGCGCGAAATGAACGTCCCGGTGCTCTGTCTCTCGCAACTTAACCGCATGACCGAAATGACGAAAGACAATCGCCCTCGTCTGAGCCATTTGCGGGAGTCGGGCGCGATCGAGCAGGACGCCGACGTCGTGATGTTCGTGCACCGCGAGGAATACTACCACTCGAAAGAAGAGGCGGAGCAAAAGAACCTTCGCGGACTGGCGGAAGTTATCGTGGCGAAACAGCGCAACGGTCCGGTGGGGGACGTCAAGTTGGCGTGGCTGAGCAAGTACACGCTCTTCTGCAATTTGTCGAACGCGGAGGAGCCGGGAACCTACGAGGAATTCGACGATTTCGGCGACTTTGGCGGCGGCGAGGAATACTGACCGATGACGCGACGTAGGACGAGAGGAAGCGAATGAGAGCGCTAGTAACCGGCGGGGGGGGTTTTTTGGGACGATACGTCGTCGATCGGCTCCTCGCGGACGGATTCGAGGTACGGACGCTTAACCGTCGTCCGCGCGAGGAATTGGCGGCGCTGGGAGTCGAGCAGTACCTCGGGCAACTGAGCTCGTTCGAGGACGTCGACAAGGCGTGCGCCGATCGCGACGTCGTTTTCCACGTCGCGGCGTTTCCGAGTATCGTTATGTCGTCGAAGCCGTATTACGAGACGAATATTCTCGGAACAAAAAACGTGGTGGCGGCGTGTCTTAAGCGCAAAGTTCGCAAGTTGGTTCACACCAGCACGCAATGCGTCGCCAATACGATCGAGTCGCAAGAGGGAGTCGACGAGTCGGTTCCCTACGCGCCGCGATTTCTTTGCCACTACCAGATGACGAAAGCGATTTCCGAGCGAATCGTCCGGGCCGCGAACTACGCCCCTTGGACCGACGACTACGATTTCGAGGGCGCCGACCTGTCGGAAGCGCGGTTTCGCAAATTGAGCTTAAAGGTCGATATTCCGTCCGTAAAGCGCGATCCGGAGCGCGAGGACTCGCTAATGACCGTCGCGCTTCGACCGCACTTGATTTGGGGACCCGGCGATCGGCATCTGGTTCCGCGCCTGTTCGAGCGCGCGCGAACCGGGCGACTCGCGCGCGTCGGAGACGGAACCAATTTGCTCTCGACAATTTACGTCCAAAACGCGGCGGACGCGCACGCGCTGGCGGCGAAAGCGCTGGAGCCCGGCGGGGTCGCCCCCGGCTCGGTCTACTATATCGCGCAGGAAAAGCCGCTCAACTGCTGGAAATGGATCGACGAGATCCTCGCGCTCGCGGGGGAGCCTCCGGTTCAAAAGAGCGTCTCGTTCCAAACGGCTTGGCGCGTCGGGGAATTTTTCGAGACGCTCTACCGCGCGCTCGGCAAAAAGACCGAGCCCCCGATGACCCGGTTCCTCGCGACCCAACTCGGGAAATCGTACTGGTTCGACACGAGCCGCGCGAAAAACGAGCTGGGTTTCGTCCCCGCGATCTCGACCGAGGAGGGTATGCGAAGGCTGGGCGAGGATCTGCGCGAAAGGGGGATCTAACGACCGCGCCAATATCCGAGACATTGCGCGGTCGGAAACCAATCGGTCGAACGATCGACTAGAATTTGTCCATCAGCGCGCGCAGACCTTTCGCGAGAAAAACCAAAGGTCCGGAAAGGACGATGTAAAAGAGCGTAATGAACTTAACGCCAATCGGAACGACCACGATAAAGAGGAAAACCCACCACCCCGAGAACCTAACTTCGCGGAGAGATTTCTTTCCCAAGACGAGTCGAAAAAGCCAATAAAAGATACAGACAAAATAGAAGATAAACGCAAGAACGGCAAATACCGAATATCTCTCGCGAACGTGAAATAGTCCCGGAGTCGAATTGATCGGATCCAAAGCGAACGCCAATAGAAAGGGACTAACCACCCCAAGAAGGGTCATCATTATATCGGCGATCACTTTTCCGATAGTTCGCGGAGGTTTATCGATTACCTCGACCTTAACTTCTTCCCTAACCTCTTCGTTCTTTTCCAACAATTCGTCGTTTTCCATTTCGCGCCTCGCTTCATGATTCGCAATTTCCCCGGCGCGACCGTAACGCGGAAACGCTTCCGTCCCCGCGATAACCCGTCGAGCGCGAACAACGATAGCCCTGCCCTATCGTCGCGCCGTTCAGTAACTTAGCGCGGTCGCGAGATCGACGATAAGCCATAGTCTTTCGTCGACCGCGCCCCAAACCGCGCTTTGCCCGTATTCTATCATAAAATAGCGTTTATTAAAGCGCCCCTTGAGCGAGCGGCGCCGAGGGCGCTTTTGTTCGCGCTACCGCGCGCCCGCCGAGGGCGGGTTTTGTTTTGCCGCTGCAACCTGAGTAAACTACCCGCCCGCGTTGCGGGCTAGTCTCGCTCGGTCTTAACTTCCCCGTTTGGCTCGTTACCCAACTGACGCCGTAACGCAACGTTCCGCTCTCGTTAGCGCATCTTCAGAAAGTTCCCAAGAAACAAAAAAGCCCGAATGGCGGGCTATATCGTTCGCGATTAGCGGTCGTTCTAACCGACGCTAGCGACCAACGGGAGCGGGTTGTTCACTCCTTCGCGCGGTAGCGCGAACCGCTTGTCCGGCGGCGGACCCGCAACGGTCTCTTGGCAACAAAAAAGCCCGTCCCTTGCGGGACGAGCTTTAAAAAAACCTGGCGATACCTACTTTCGCGGTTTCACAACTATCATCGGCTCCAAGCGCTTAGCATTCGTATTCGGGAAGGGAACGCGCGTTTCCACTTGGATATGGTCGCCAGAAGACCTCCAAGGCCCTTTTCAGAACCCCGAAGATAGGCTTAAACGCAAGAGCTTTGTCGCACCACAACAAGCGTCTTTGGGAATAATCGATTGACGCGATCAAACGTTCGTCCGTTAGTATCGGTTCGCTAAATCCATTGCTGAA